>NZ_JBNCNO010000010.1:46729-269489 GCF_049847025.1 Micromonospora sp. DT231
CCACCTTTTCGCGGGTGCGGCGCTAGCGGGGGGGGGGGTACACCCGCCCCGGGGCCGCCCCCGCGCCCCGGGGCCCCCCCCCGGCCGGCGGTTCAGCTACTGCTCAGCAGTCGTAGTACATGGCGAACTCGTGCGGGGTCGGGCGCAGACGCACCGGGTCGACCTCGTTGGCGCGCTTCCAGTCCACCCAGGTGGAGATCAGGTCCGGGGTGAAGACCCCACCGTCGAGCAGGTAGTCGTGGTCGGCCTCGAGCGAGTCGAGCACGGCCGGCAGCGAGCCGGGCACCTGCTTGACGTCGCCCCACTCCTCCGGCGGGAGGTCGTAGAGGTCCTTGTCGATCGGCGTCGGCGGCTCCATCTTGCTCTTGATGCCGTCCAGGCCGGCCATCATCATGGCCGAGAAGGCCAGGTAGACGTTTGCCGACGGGTCCGGCACGCGGAACTCGACGCGCTTGGCCTTCGCGTTGCTGCCGGTCACCGGGATGCGGGTGCAGGCGGAGCGGTTGCGCTGCGAGTAGACCAGGTTGACCGGCGCCTCGTAGCCCGGCACCAGGCGACGGTACGAGTTGACAGTCGGGTTGGTGAAGGCCAGCAGCGACGGCGCGTGGTGCAGCAGACCACCGATGTACCAGCGGGCCATGTCGGACAGGCCGGCGTAGCCGGTCTCGTCGTAGAACAGCGGCTCACCGTTGAGCCAGAGGCTCTGGTGGGTGTGCATGCCGGAGCCGTTGTCACCGAAGAGCGGCTTGGGCATGAAGGTCGCGGTCTTGCCGTTGGCCCAGGCCTCGTTCTTCACGATGTACTTGAAGAGCTGAAGCTGGTCACCGGCGTGCAGCAGGGTGGAGAACCGGTAGTTGATCTCGGACTGGCCGGCGGTGCCCACCTCGTGGTGCGAGCGCTCCACGTTGAAGCCGGTGTCGACGAGGCGGCGCACGATCGAGTCACGCAGATCGGCGTAGTGGTCGACCGGCGGCACCGGGAAGTAGCCGCCCTTGTACGCGGTCTTGTAACCGAGGTTGCCGCCCTGCTCCTCGCGGCCGGTGTTCCACGCGCCCTCGACCGAGTCGATGTAGTAGAACGACTGGTGCGCAGAGGTCTCGTGGCGGATCGAGTCGAAGATGTAGAACTCCGCCTCGGCGCCGAAGTAGGCGGTGTCGGCGATGCCGCTGGCCGCCAGGTACGCCTCGGCCTTCTTCGCGACGTTGCGCGGGTCGCGGCTGTAGGCCTCGCGGGTGAACGGGTCATGGATGAAGAAGTTCAGCGCGAGAGTCTTCTGCGCGCGGAACGGGTCGATGAACGCGGTGGCGACGTCCGGGAGCAGGAGCATGTCCGACTCGTGGATCGCCTGGAAACCGCGGATCGACGAACCGTCGAACGCGAGGCCGTCGGTGAAAAGGTCGTCGTTGACGGACTCGACCGGCAGGTTGAAGTGCTGCATCACGCCGGGCAGGTCACAGAAACGAACGTCGACGAACTTCACGTCCTCGTTCTTGAGGTATCGCAGCAGTTCCTCGGGATTGGCGAACACACATCCTCCTGGCACGTCCACGGGGTGGCTAGGCTTCTGGCGACGCTAGGGCCGGGCGGTTGCCCGGCCGTGTCTCCGTTGTTTCTGCCGTGTTACGTCCCGTGCGGAGCGTCAGCGATGCTCCGGTCCACGCCTCCGGCCCGCCGCGAACGCCGTCCGACTGTGCCAGTGTAATGACATCTGATGCCTTTGGCCCGAATCGGCACACCGTGGCGGCCACACCCGGCAGGCCCTCATCCCGGCGCGGATACCCTTGACCGCTGTGACCAATCCGCACGTCCCGGCAGCGCCGGCAACCGACCCCAGCTTCACCCCGCCCAGCCTCGGCAAGCGGTTCGGGGCGCTGATCATCGACTGGCTGCTCTGTGTGCTGGTGTCCAACTTCTTCGCCGACCCGATCCGCGACAGTTGGGCGCCGGTGCTGGTGCTGGTGCTGGTGTACGGCTTCTTCCTCGGCCTGTTCGCCCAGACGCCGGGCATGTACATCACGAAGATCCGCTGCGTGAACTGGCACGACGGTGGCCGGATCGGGGTGCTCCGAGGGTTGATCCGGGGCCTGCTGCTGGCCCTCGTCGTCCCCGCGCTGATCATGGACGAGCACCGTCGTGGCCTGCACGACCGGTTCGCGAACGCGGTCATCGTCGACGCCCCCCGAGGCTGAGCCCTCGCCGCCGCGCTCCCGTCGCGCTCCCGTCGCGCCGTCGCGCTCCCGCCGCGTCGCCGCGCTCCCGCCGCGCCGTCGCGCCGCTGCGCTCGCGCCCCCGGCCTGCCGCCGCGCCGCTGCGCCCCCGTCGCGCCGTCGCGTCGTCGCGCCCCCGTCGTGTCGTCGCGCTCCCGTCGTGTCGTCGCGCTCCCGTCGCGCCGCCGCGCCACGCTCCCGCGCTCCCGCCACGCTCCCGCGCTCCCGCCACGCTCCCGCGCTCCCGCCACGCTCCCGCGCTCCCGCTGCGCTCCCGGGCTCCCGCCGCGCTCGCGGCCCGGCTGCGCTCGCGCCCCCGGCCCGCCGCCGCGCCCCCGGCCCGCCGTCCGCTGCCCCGCCCGCCGGCTTCCGCCCCGCCCGTCCGCCCCGTCCGTGCCGCGCCTGTCCGTCCGTGCCGCCCAAGATCGTGCTCGATGCAGGATGTAGTGGTATCCCCGCAGTTCGAGGCCACTACATCCAGGATCGAGCACGATCTTGACCCTGCCGGGATCGCAGGGCTCGCTTTCCGCGGCCCATGCGTCCGCATCTGGGCAAGATCGCAGCAACTTCGGGGAAGTTGCTGCCTGCGGCGCGTCTGAGGCAGCAACTTCGGGGATGTTGTGCGGGTGCGGGTGCGGGTGCGGGTGCGGGTGCGGGGTGCCGGGGCACGGACGGGAAAGAGCCGGACCCACACGGGTCCGGCTCCTTCGCGTACAGCTGGGGGGTCAGCGGCCCCGCGCCTGGCGGGACGCGCCTGGCGGCCGCATGTTCTTCGGGATCGCGCCCTTGGGCATCTGCGGACGGGCGGTGAGGGCCTTGAGCCGCTTGTCCAGCGAGTTGACGTCCTTGCCGGAGAGTGCCCGGGGCAGACGCAGCAGCGTCGTGCGGAGCTTGCGGATCGGCAGCTCGCCCTCCTGCTGCCCGATCACGTAGTCGTGCAGGGGAGCGGAGCCGATCACCTTCGACAGCCGCCGCTTTTCCTGCCCGAGCAGGCCGCGCACCCGCTGGGGGTTGCCCTCGGCCAGCAGGATCACGCCCGGCCGGCCGATCACCAGGTGGATCATGTCCATCTGGGTGGTCGAGCTGACCGCCGGGGTCACCCGCCAGTCGCCGCGCATGTTCTCCATGATCTGCGCCGCCGCACCGGGCTGCCCCTCGGCGGCGTTCATCATCGCCCTGTTGGACCGCAGGTTGAGCACGATCAGCACCGCGAGCAGGACGAACAGGATGCCGATCGGCAGCCAGATCCAGCTCCAGAGGATGACCGCGACCACGGTGAGGGCGAGCGGGATGAGCACCGCGGCGGCGACCAGCGGCGCGAACCACCGGTCCTGCTTGGCGGTGAACTGGAACACCATCCCGATCTGCTTCAGCCGTTGGCCGAACGAGACCTTCTCCTGGGGCTTTGCCATGCCGCAGAGTCTAGTGGTCGCCGCCCGCCCCGTTGATCCGCGTCCGGGTGCCGGCCGACTGAGTACCTTACGTCGCCTCGCCGGTGCGGGCCGGGCGCGTCGTCAGGCCGACGGCAGGTAGATCCGCCAGCCGTCGATCGTGACCAGGTTCAGGCTGCCCGGGGCGGTGCGCAGCCGCTCGTCGAGCGTGTGCGCCAACGGGGAGCCGGTCGGTGCGACCCAGGCGGGCGCGGTCGCGCCGTCGACCTCCCGCCGGTACGCGGGGTAACGGTCGAAGCCGGGGCGCAGCGCGTCGTCGACGACCGCGCAGACCACCTGCTCCGCCGTGGCGAAGGTGAGCCGGTTGCAGGTCCAGTAACCGGCGCGTACGTGTCGTACACCGAGCTGCCGCAGGGTCCTCACCAACTCGGTGTGCCGGGCCTCGGCGGTCCGCGTCGCGGGTGCGGTCCGCGCTGCCTGCCAGGTGGCGTGGCCGGCGGTGCCCAGGGTGGCCACGAGCAACGCCAGCGCGACCGGGCGGGCCAGCGCCGACCCGGGGCCGCGACGGTCGCCCACCGGCCGTCGCGGACCGCCACGGGCCGTCGCCCAGACCGGCCACAGCAGTGCCGGCAGGGAGACGAGCAGACAGGACAGATAGCGGGAACTCTCCACCGGGGTGAGCCCGGCGGCACTGCTCACGGTGTACGCGCCGAGGGTGCCGACCGCGGCCAGTACGAGCGCCAGCCAGACCGCCGCCGCCACCCGAGCCGGCACCTCGGCAACGCCCCCAGCGCCGCCAGCGGCAGGGACCGCGGAGTCGGTCGGGAGGGCGGGATCGGTCGGGAGGGCGGGGTCGGTCGAGAGGGCGGGCGCTCGGCGCAGGGTGTGCCAGGCGGTCGCGGCGGCGAGGGCCAGCAGCAGCGGCAGGGCGAGCGCCCACCACAGTTGCCAGGTGGCGCACCGCCCGGGACCGCAGAATCCCATGCCCAGCGCCGGGCCGAGCAGCAGGCCGCCGTGCAACCGGTCCGCCCATCCCGCGCTGGCGTTCGCACCGCTGGCAGCGAGCACCGCGTTGAGTGGGTTCCGGCCGCTCAGCAGGCTGTCCAGCAGCAGCGGGGCCGCGCCCAGCACGGCGGCGGCCCCGAACAGCGCCCCGGCCGCGCCCCACAGCTCCCGGCGGCAGAATCCGACGAGCACCGCGCCGAGCGCCACGACGTACGGCAGCACCAGCGGGTCGACCCAGACCATCAGGCCGGCCAGGAACCCCCACACCGCCCAGCGCGCCAGCCGCCACCCCGGTCGCCCGCTCGCCAGATCCACCGCGAGCACGGCCAGCGCCATCCCGGCCGCGTTCATCTCCGGATAGCCACCACCGGCGATCAGCTGGTTCTTCACCACCCGGTCGGAGCCCAACGCCAGCAGCGCCACCACCAGCAGCCCGAACCACAGGTCCCCGGTCAGGCGCAGCGTCAGGCGCCAGGCCAGCAGCAGGAACAGCACGTACAGCGCGAGCGTGGGCAACCGCAGACCGAGCAGCGACGGCCCCCCGGCCAGGGCGAACACCGGCGCGGCCAGGTACGCCTCCAGCGGGCCCATGTACTGCTGGCCGTAGAACCAGACCGGGAAGTCCTCGGCTCGGGAGATGTGCAGCGCGGCCAACCCCATGGCGGCCTCGTCGCTGTTCGTGGGCGGCGCGGCGTGACCCAGCAGCCAGAGTCGGTAACCCACCCCGACGAGCACGGCCAACCCGGTCAGCCAGCCGACCAACCCGAGACGCGGGCCCGGCCGAGGGTGCGGGGGCCCCGCGTCGCGCGGCTGCTCGCGTACGCCGACGGTCATCGCACGATCATGACATCCGGACGCCCGACGGCCGCGTGGCGGCGCGAGCGGTCGTGGCGAACCCGAGGCGGCCCGTAGGGTGAACGGCTGGCCGCGAGCGAATGGTGCGACCGAGGAGTGAACGCCGATGGGGGCGGGGCAGCCGGAAGCCGCCCCGCCCGCCAGGACCGGGTCAGCCCGCGGTGACGACCGGGACGGCGGCGCGGGCGTCGAGCGCCTGCTTGTAGAGCCGGCCCGCCCGGTACGACGAACGCACCAGCGGCCCGCTCATCACCCCGGCGAAGCCGATCTCCTCGGCCTCCTCGCGCAGCTCCACGAACTCCTCCGGCTTGACCCAGCGGGTCACCGGGTGGTGCCGGGGGGTGGGCCGCAGGTACTGCGTGATGGTGATCAGCTCGCAGCCGGCGTCGTGCAGGTCGCGCAGCGCCTGGGAGACCTCGGCCCGCTCCTCGCCCATGCCCAGGATGAGGTTGCTCTTGGTGACCAGGCCGTCGGCGCGAGCCTGCCGGATCACGTCCAGGGAACGGTCGTAGCGGAACGCCGGCCGGATGCGCTTGAAGATGCGCGGCACGGTCTCCACGTTGTGCGCCAGCACCTCGGGGCGGGAGCCGAAGACCTCGGCCAACTGCTCGGGCACGGCGTTGAAGTCCGGGATCAGCAGCTCGACGCCGCAGCCGGGCTGGAGCGCGTGGATCTGTCGGACGGTCTCGGCGTACAGCCAGGCGCCGCCGTCGGGCAGGTCGTCCCGGGCGACACCGGTGATGGTGGCGTAGCGCAGCCCCATGGCGACCACCGACTCGGCGACGCGACGCGGCTCGTCGGCGTCGAACTCGGCCGGCTTGCCGGTGTCGATCTGGCAGAAGTCGCAGCGCCGGGTGCACTGGTCACCACCGATGAGGAAGGTGGCCTCCCGGTCCTCCCAACACTCGTAGATGTTGGGGCAGCCGGCCTCCTGGCAGACGGTGTGCAGCCCCTCGCGCGAGACGAGCCCGCGCAGCTGGGTGTACTCCGGACCCATCTTGGCCTTGACCTTGATCCACGGCGGTTTACGCTCGATCGGCGTCTCGGCGTTGCGCGCCTCGATGCGCAGCAGACGCCGCCCCTCGGGGGCTGCCGTCGCGGTGCGCGCTGCCTGGCCGGTCGTCGGCGCGGAGTGCTCGATCGTCACGAAAACGAGCCTACGCCGGACGGCAGGTGTCTATGTACGCCAGGCGACCGGCGTCACGCTCCAAACGTTGTGACGCCGGACACCGGATAGTCGAAAATGAGCGTCACACGCGTGGGGATCCGGTGCTACGGTCACCGCCAACAGCGACGACGGAGCCGAGTAGCGCGCCGACCCGCCAGTGCAGAGAGCCGCCGGTGCTGAGAGGCGGTCTGGCACCGGTGCGCGAAGACCCTCCTGAGCTGCGGGAAGAACGGTTACGGGGTCACCCGTGCCCAGTAGAGCCCGCCCGGCTGGCCCCGGTCATCAGGCGACGAACGAGGCCCCCGCTCGCGCGGGGGTGAAGGTGTGGTGGCACCGCGAGGTTCCCGCTCGCCCACACCTCCCTGGGGCTGATGCCACGCATCGCTTCCCCAGGGGGCGACGGCGTGGCGATCGACCGAGGAGCAGCCCGCCATGCAACGAACCCTGTCCCACCACCTGCCCGCCCAGATCGGCACGACCGTGCGGATCGCCGGGTGGGTGCACCGCCGCCGACTGCTCAAGTCGGTGGCCTTCCTGATCGTGCGCGACGCCGCCGGCCTGGCCCAGGTGGTCGTGACCGACCCGGCCGTCCGCGCCGACCTGGAGAAACTGCCCGAGGAGACGGTCGTCGAGGTCACCGCGACGGTGACCGCGAACGACACGGCGCCCGCCGGGGTCGAGCTGACCGACCCGGAGGTACGCCCACTCGGGCCGCCCGCCGTGCCGCCACCGTTCGACCTGTACCGGCCGGCGCTCACCGCGAGCCTGCCCACCCAACTCGACAACGCGCCGACCGCGCTGCGTCACCCCACCCGGTCGGCCGCCCTGCGGATCTCGGCGGCGGCGGTCGCCGGCTTCCGGGCCGCACTCGACGCCCACGACTTCGTGGAGATCCACACCCCGAAGGTGGTCAGCTCCTCCACGGAGAGCGGGGCGAACGTGTTCGCGCTGGACTGGTTCGGCGGGCCCGCGTACCTGGCCCAGTCGCCGCAGTTCTACAAGCAGTTGATGGTCGGCGTCTTCGAACGCGTCTACGAGGTCGGGCCGGTGTTCCGGGCCGAGCCGCACGACACCGTCCGGCACCTCGCGCAGTACACGTCGCTCGACGCCGAGCTGGGCTTCGTCACCGACCACCGGGACGTGATGCGGGTCCTGCGCGACACCCTGGCCGGGATGTTGGGCACCGTGGGCGAGCGGGCCGGCGGGGCCATGGCGACGCTCGACGTCACATCACCGCAGGTGCCGGCGGAGATCCCGGCGGTGCACTTCACCGAGGCGCTGACGATCGCCGGCGCGCCCGCCGACGAGCCGGACCTCGCGCCCGCGCACGAACGGGCGCTGGGCGAGTGGGCCCGCCGCGAACACGGCTCCGACTTCCTCTTCGTCACCGGCTACCCGATGGCCAAGCGGCCGTTCTACACCCACCCGGACCCGGCGCGGCCGGCGTACTCGAACGGGTTTGACCTGCTCTTCCGTGGGCTGGAGCTGGTCACCGGCGGGCAGCGGCTGCACCGGCACGCCGACTACCTGGCGGCGTTGGCGGCCCGGGGCGAGCCGGTCGAGCCGTACGCCGGTTACCTGGACGCGTTCCGGCACGGCATGCCGCCGCACGGTGGTTTCGCCATCGGCCTGGAACGTTTCGTGGCCCGGCTTGTCGGCGCGGCAAACATCCGGGAGGTCACCGCGTTCCCGCGTGACCTGCACCGGCTGACCCCGTAGGACCCGGCGCCGGCTGCGCGCCCGGCCCCGCCGACTCGGGTCGACAGTCGGCGAGCCGATCGCGCAGCCGGGCCGCCTGCGGGCCGTTGAGGTCGAGCGCGAGCGCCGCCCGGTACGCCGTGGCGGCCTCGTCGGCCCGGCCGAGGCGGTGCAGCAGCTCGCCACGGGTGGCGTGGAACCACGGATAGCCGGCCAGCCCGCCGATCGCCGCCACCAGGGCCAGCCCGGCGGCGGGACCGTCCCGCTCGGCGACCGCCGCCGCCCGGTTCAACCGCACCACCGGGGTGTCGTGCACGGTGAGCAGCACGTCGTACCAGGAGACGACCGCGTCCCACGGGGTCCGGTCGTACGACGGGGCGAGGGCGTGGCAGGCCGCGATGGCGGCCTGGACGACGTACCGGTCGGGGTGGTCGGGGGTGCGGCGCAGGCCCCGACCGACCAGCTCGACCCCGGCGGTGATCGCGGCCCGGTCCCAGCGCGTGCGGTCCTGCTCGCTCAGCAGCAGCGGTCGACGGTCGACGCCTACCCGCGCGGCCCGCCGGGAGTCCTGCAACAGCAGCAGGGCCAGCAGGCCGAGCACTGTCGGTTCGTCAGGCATCAGCTCGACAAGCAGCCGGGCGAGCCGAAGGCCCTCGTCCGCCAGCCCGACCCGGATCAGGTCGTCGCCGACGCCGGCCGTGTAACCCTCGTTGAAGATCAGGTAGACGGTGGCGGCGACGCCTGTCAGTCGTCCCGGCAACTCCTCGGCCGACGGTATCCGGTACGGGATGCCCGCCCGGCTGATCTTCTGCTTGGCGCGGGTGAGGCGTTTCGCCATCGTCGCCTCCGGCAGCACCAGGGCGCGGGCCACCTCGGCGGTGGTCAGCCCGCCGATGGCACGCAGCGCCAGGGCCACCTGCGCGTCCAGTGACAGCGCCGGATGGCAGCAGGTGAAGACCAGCCGGAGCAGGTCGTCCCGAACCGCCTCGGGTGAGTCCGACACGGGGTCGAGCAGTGCCACGGCCTCGGCCTCCTTCCCGGCGCGGCGGGCCTCCCGGCGGATCAGGTCGACCGCCCGTCGGCGCGCCACGACCAGCAACCAGCCGCGCGGGTTGTCCGGCACGCCGTCGCGCGGCCAGGTCTGCAGGGCGCGTAGCACCGCGTCCTGTGTGGCGTCCTCGGCCAGGTCGACGCTGCCGGTGACGCGGATCAGCGTGGCGAGGATCCGGGACCGCTCGGCCCGGACCACCTGTTGCGCCGCGCTGGCAGCCCGCGCCCGCCGCGTCGCCTCGGGCGGTTGGGTCGCCGTGTCGGCGGCGGTCTCCGCGTCACCGGTCAGCATCGGGTCACAACGGGATGATGGGACGGACCTCGACCGCGCCGTTCCAGGCCGCGGGCATCTGTGCGACGGTCGCCACCGCCTCGTCCAGGTCCGCGCATTCCAGCAGGTAGAAGCCGGTCAGGGCTTCCTTGGTCTCGGCGTACGGGCCGTCGGTGGCGAGCACGTCACCGCCCTTGCCGCCGGAGACCCGCACGGTGGTCGCCGTGGCGGTCGGATAGAGCGCGCTGCCGCCCCGGATCACCGCGCGAGCGGCCGCACCGAACTCCCGGTACTCCGCCATCTCGGCAGCCTGCTCGGGGCTGCTCCAGTCGACGTCCGCGGTGTAGGTAAGTGCGATGTAGGTGGGCATGTCCGCTCCTCGCGTCCGGGCCGGGCGGTACGCGCCGACCTCAGGGCTGTCGAGCCGACGTCGGTCGCCGACTCCACCATAGGGACGATCGATCAGACGTCCCACGGGACACTCGGTGCGGAAATTCTCTAGGGCCGTGTCTTGGCGCGCCTCCCTCGGCTGTCACAGCCCCTTGAACAGGTGGGAGGTGGTGATCAGGACTGCTCGCTCGCCGGCGGGGATGACGTCGCGTCGCCGTAGGACGTCGTAGGCGGCCAACACGGTGCAACTGCTGATCTCCCAGGTGTGCCCGTGTCGGCTCGCCCGCTCGTACCAGCTTGTCGCCAGGTCTTCCCGCACCACGACGACGCTGCCCGCACTACGGGTCACCGCGGCCTGAGCCTGGACTGTCGTGCTGCCCCCGGCGATCGAGCGGAGGCTTCCGGCGCTGTCGGAGAAGCGTGCGGCGATGTCCTGGCCAGCAAGCACGGCGGACAACCTGGGAAAGGGTTCGACCAGATGAAGGCGGGGCAGGGGGCCACCCGTCAGGGCGGACCACTGGGCGAACCCGAGGTGGATGCCCCAGGCCAGATCGCCACGGCTCGACGGGATCACGACGTGGTCCACCCCGGCCGGAACGGCGGCCGCTATCTCCCAGGCGATGGCCTTGTAGCCCTCGATCCCGAAACAGCTACTTCCGATGACGATGTCGGCGACGTTGGAGACGGCCAACGTGTCGGGACGGTCGGCCGCCTCCCCGACAAACCTGATGCGTTCCTCGTCGGTGTCGAAGGTGTGCAGGTCCGCTCCGAGCCCGCGCAGCGGCTCCGCGAGCGATTCGGGCAGCCACGTGAAGCCGGCCACCACGGCCCGGAGGCCGACGGCGGCGGCGAAAGCGGCCGTGGCCAGCCCCGCGTTACCTGACGATCCGACGACGACACGCTCGTAGCCCGAGGCCTTCGCGTGGGTCACCGCCATCGCCGCGAACCGGTCCTTGTGGGATCCGGTCGGATTGGCCGCCTCGTTCTTGACGAGCACCCCGTCGAGCCAGGGCAGCGGGAACAGCGGTGTGCGTCCCTGGCCCAGATCCGGAACGACCGGGTACGGCACCAGTTGGTCCTGGCGTACCGCCTCCGCGGGGTAACGGCAGAACAGGTTCGAGCCGTGGCCCGTGGCCGCGCAGGAGGGGCACCCGAGGGAGTAGTCGCCGACCGGATGGTGGGTACCGCACCGAATGCATTCGAGGGCCGTGACCGCGGTACCGGTCGGTGGTCGTACCGCGTCGGTCATGTCACGTCCCAGGGGTGTGGGTGCGCTCGTGGTCAGACCGCGACGAGGGTGGAGAGCCGGCGCTCGACCACCGGGAGCACGTCGGCGACGGTGATCGGGCGACCCAGCTCGGCGGTGAGCGAGGTGACGCCGGCGTCGCGGATGCCGCACGGCACGATCCGGTCGAAGTACGTCAGGTCGCAGTCGCAGTTGATCGAGAAGCCGTGCAGGGTGACGCCTCGGGCCACCCGGATGCCGATGGCGGCCACCTTGCGGGCCGGCCCCCGGTCGTCCGCGGGCACCCAGACCCCGCTGCGCCCCTCGACCCGGCCGGCGGTCAGCCCGAACTCGGCGCACACGTCGATGAGCAGCTCTTCGGTGCGGCGGACGTAGGCGACCACGTCCACCGGGTCGGGCAGCCGCAGGATCGGGTAGCCGACGAGCTGCCCCGGCCCGTGCCAGGTGATCTTGCCGCCGCGATCCACGTCGACGACCGGGGTGCCGTCCGTCGGCCGGTCCCACGGCTCGGTGCGCTTGCCCGCGGTGTAGACGCTCGGGTGCTCCAGCAGCAGCACGGTGTCGCCGCGCTCGCCAGCCACCACCGACTCGTGCAGGCGTCGCTGCTCGTCCCAGGCGGCCTGGTAGTCGAGCAGGCCGGCGCGGACGGCGGTGAGGCCGGAGATCGTCGTTGTCACGGTGTCCAGCCTAATCCCGCTCCCGGCGATCGTCCCTGGTGAGCCGTCTCACCAGGGATGCGGCGCGGCGAGAACGGCCTGCCGGTCGGTGTCGCACGGTGGCCTGCCACAGCCACGGATCGTGCACCCGGGTCGGGACCACGCCCGTCGTGCCGTCGGCGACCGCGCCGGTCCCGGCCGTGGCGGCTGGCGCGCCGAGTGCCACGAGAGCCAGCGCGACACCGATCGTGGCTCCCCGCCGCAGTCGCCGGCCCGTCGTTCCCATCGGTCCATTAGACGCGACGACGGCCCGTCCCGACGTCCCGCCCGGTCGTGGCGGGGTCTACCTGTCGGTCGCTGGGATGCGCCAGAGCCAGACGTCGTCGACCCGCTGCGGCTCGCCGAACAGGGCGGTGCCGGTCCGCAGCAGCGCCTCCTCGTCGACCTCGAACTTCGCGCCGTGCACCTCGTCGGCGAGCACCACCGTCTCGATCCGCCAGTGCCGCAGGTCCGACCGCACCTCCCGGATGGTCCCGTCGGTGACGATCGGCACCAACCCGGTCCGGCCGGCCTGGTCCATCAACGCGCTCAGGGTGCGCGGGACCGGGCCGATCCGGCCGCGCCCGTCCGGCCCGCCGGGGCCGAGGAAGAAGCCGCCGGGGATCTCGAACTCGCCCTGCCGGTGCGACAACGCGTACGCCTGCCAGCGCTGGCCGTCCGGGTAGATGTCCACGGTCAACGGCACCGGCGTGAGCACGCCGTCCGGTGAGACGTAGTCCCGCCAGGTGCCGGAGGTGATGAAACGGGGGATGGGCTCCCGCTCGTCGGTCAGCAGTGGGGTGGGCAGCAGCGGCACCAGGGCCACCGCGAACCCGATCAGCCAGGCCGACTCCGTGGAGCGGTGCCGGGGCGGCGCGGCGCGCAGGTGGTCGACGGCGTACGCCAGCAGCAACCCGATCACCGGCGCGACCACGAGCGCCAGCCGGGCCGGCAGCGCGGCATTCACCACCGGCAGTTGTCCGAGCAGGTCGAACGGCATGGGCAGGTCGGTGCGGTGCCCGTCGACCTTGGCGATCGGGCCGAAGGAGAGCACCGAGAAGATCAGCGCGAGGACGCCCAGCGCCCAGAGGGTGGCCCGGCGGCTCGGGTCGGCCCACCGCCAGAGCGCGACGAAGCAGACGACGGTGAGCACCAGCAGCGGGATGCCGAAGAACGAGTTCTCCTCGGTCGGGTTCGGCGCCAGCGAGGTGCCCAGGCCCGCTTCGCCGGCCAGCGAGCGGCGCGGGAACGCGGCGAACGCGGCGATGTCCTCGGAGTGGATCGCCGGGTCGAAGCCGGTGCCGTGGAACCGTTGCGGCCCGGCGAAGTGCAACCACAAGGGGTACGACAGCAGCACGCCGGCCACCACGGCGGTCACCCCGAGCCCGCGCAGGAAGGTGGGCAGCGCGGCGCGCGCCTCGGCCCGGTTCGCCGGGTGCAGCGCCCAGATGGCGACGAACACCCCGAGCGCCAGCGCCGTGAAGAAGAGCCCCTCGGCGGCGATCGAGAACGCCACCGCGACGAGCACGCCGAGGATCACCCCGTCGCGCAGCCAGTGCCCCGCCCGGCGCAGCGCGAAGAGCCGCCAGATCAGCAGAGGCACCAGCCAGCCGGCCGTCCAGTTCAGGTGGGCGTTGGCGTGCGAGACCATGCCGGGGGAGTAGGCGATGAACAGGCCGCCGACCCCGGCGGCCAGCCGACTGCGGACCAGGTGCCGGGAGAGCAACCAGTACCAGACCAGCGCCGTGGCGGCCAGGTTGAGGGTGAGGATCACCAGGAAGGTGGCCGGCGGCCCGATCAGGTACGTGAGCGGCGCGAAGACCACCGCGTACACGGTGATCGAGGTGTTCACCGCGAGGTTCACGCCGTCCGGGACGTTGATCAGGTACGTGAAGAGCGGGTTGTCGCCGTGGGTGACCGCGTGCCCGCCGAAGGCCAGCAGCCACTCGAAGAGCGCCTGGTCGCTGGAGTTGACGGTGATGGTGCGGACGTTCGGGTCCCGCCACAGCCCACTTGTCACCCAGACGGCGAGCGCGAACGCCACCAGCACGACGATCAGGTCGGCCCGGCGGTCCCGGACGACGCGCGGCGGTGACGCGGGTGCGGGCCCGGTGGCCAGCGACGGGGAGGACGGCACGCAGCGGACGTTACCAACCGGACCTGGACAGGCCGGTCAGACCTGCAAGGAGGGGACCGTTGTTGTCGCGTGGGGTTGGGGAGGACTCGCCTCGACGGTCCGGCGTACACCTCGGCGGCCGTGAATGTGTGAGCGCGCCCCATGTCTTGGCGGCGACACATCGTCGTAACGTCACGGCAATTCGACCGTGACCCAGTTCACAGTCCGCCCCTTCCAGGAGGCCGCCGTGCGCCGCTCCTCGTCCATCCTCACCCGGCTGATCGGCGTGGGCGCCGGGCTCGTCCTCGCCGCAGCCGGCGTGGTCGCCATCGCCGCACCCGCCCAGGCCGCGACCCTCACCCAGGTCACCGGGTTCGGCTCCAACCCGGGCAACCTCGCCATGTACGCCTACCGGCCGGACAACCTGCCGGCCAACTCCCCGGCCGTGGTGCTGCTGCACGGCTGCACCCAGACCGCCGCCGGCTACTTCGCAGGCTCCGGCTGGCAGAAGTACGCCGACCAGTGGAAGTTCTCCCTGATCGTCGCCCAGCAGCCGTCCGGCAACAACGCCAACTCCTGCTTCAACTTCTTCGAGGCCGGCGACACGGCCCGGGGTCAGGGTGAGGCGCTGTCCATCAAGCAGATGGTCGACCACGCCAAGGCGAACTACGGGGTGGACGGCTCCCGGGTCTTCGTCAGCGGGCTGTCCGCCGGCGGGGCGATGAGCGCGGTCATGCTCGCCGCGTACCCGGACGTCTTCTCCGCCGGGTCGATCATCGCGGGCATCCCGTATCGCTGCGCCACCAGCATGGTCAACGCCTTCAGCTGCATGAATCCGGGCGCGGACAAGACCCCGGCCGCCTGGGGCGACCTGGTGCGGGGCGCGTACTCCGGCTACACCGGCCCGCGGCCCCGCGTGGCCATCTGGCACGGCACCTCGGACCCGACGGTCGTCCCGCTCAACGGCACCGAGTCCCGCGACCAGTGGACGAACGTGCGCGGCCTCTCGCAGACTCCGACCAGCTCCTCGTCGCTGCCCGCCAACACGAGCCTGGAGGTGTACGGCAACGACGAGGTACGGCTCTACCGCGTCTCCGGCATGGGCCACGGCACTCCGGTCGACCCGGGTTCCGGAGCAGACCAGTGCGGCACCGCCGGGGCGTACCTCCTCGACACCATCTGCTCGACGTACCGCGACGCGCTCTTCTTCGGCCTGAACGGCGGCACCACCCCCACCCCCACCCCGACGCCCACGACCACCCCGACCCCGAGCCCGACCCCGACCCCGACGGTCACGCCCACCCCGACTCCGACGCCCACCACGCCCCCCACCTGCGTGACGGCCAGCAACTACGCCCACGTGGCAGCCGGCCGGGCGTACCAGTCCGGTGGCTACGCCTACGCGAACGGCTCCAACCAGCGCATGGGCCTCTACAACACCTTCTACACCAGCACCCTCAAGCAGACCGCCCCCGCCCACTGGGTAATCGGCTGCTAAACCCCCCACCCCGCCCGCCCCACCCACCCCCACCCCCGTCGCTACCCCCTGTTGATCATGAGGTTATTGCCACGACACGCCGATGGGAGTGGCAATAACCTCATGATCAACGCGGTGGGGGTGGGGGCGGGCAGGGCGGGGTGGGGGTGGGGGTGGGGGTGGGGGTGGGGGTGGGGGTTTAGGGGTTCAGGGCTTTTTGGAGGGCTTGGGGGAGGGTGGGGTGTTGGTACGTGAAGGCTGCGCGGGTCAGCACGCCGGGGAGGACTCTGGTGCTGGTCAGGGCCTCGTGGGCGAAGCCGCCCAGCACCACCTTGAGCGCCAGTGCGGGGATCGGGACGATGGCCGGGCGGTGCAGTTGTCGGGCCAGCTCGCGGGTGAACTCGGCGTTCGTCACCGGGTTCGGGCCCACCACGTTGACCGGGCCGGCGATCTCGTCGTGGTCCAACAGGAAGAGGGTCGCGTCCAGCCAGTCGGGCAACGAGATCCAGGGCAGCCACTGCCGGCCGCTGCCCAGCCGGCCGGCGATGCCGAGCTTGAACGGCAGTAGCTGCGGCTTGAGCAGCCCCCCGTGGCGGTCCAGCGGCAGGCCGATGCGCAGCCGGATGACGCGTACCCCGGCGTCCTCGGCCGGTCGGGTCGCGGCCTCCCACACCCGGCAGACGTCGGCCAGGAAGCCCTCGCCGGCCGGCGCGTCCTCCTCGACGGCCCGGTCGCCGGTGTTGCCGTACCAGCCCACGGCCGAGGAGTTGAGCAACGCCCGGGGCCGGTCGGCGGCGGGAAGCCCGGCGATCGTGGTCGCGAGCGTGGTGGTGCTGTCCACCCGGCTGGTTCGGATCAACCGCCGGTAGTCGTCGTCCCAGCGCTTGTCGCCGACGCCCGCGCCGGCCAGGTTGACCACCGCGTCCGCCCCGGCGACCACGGCCGGGTCGAGCTGTGCGGCGGCCGGGTCCCATTGCCGCTCCTGCGGGTCGCGCGGCGGCCGACGGACCAGTCGGGTGATCTGGTGCCCGTCCGCCGTGAGCCGGTCGGCCAGCCGGGTGCCGAGGAAGCCGGACGCGCCGGCCAGAAGGATGCGCATACCCCCATCTTCGTCCAGAACGCCGCCGGCGGATGCCTGGGGCGCGGCCGCGGGGCGTTTCGGCGAAGAAATCCGCGCCGGGATCGGTGCGGCGCGCAAAGCGCAGGTCAACGGGCGTCCCAGGCGCCGAAAAAGGCCGTCGGGCGCATTCGGGAGTCAGCGCGTTTCCGCAGGTCAGAGCAAACGTGAATGCAATGTTCGCGATTGCTTTCGGCACCGGCCTGACCGACCATGAGCCAATCCGAGAGCGCCCCCGTTTGGCGGGGTTGGCTCGCCGTGCCCGCCGACGGGCGACCCCGAGGAGGAATCATGCCGATCCTGGTGACCGGAGCGACCGGGACCGTCGGCGGCAGCCTGGTCCGGCAACTGGTGGCCGCCGGACACGACGTACGCGCGTTGACCCGCGATCCCACGTCACCGGCGGCTGTCGCGCTGCCCGGCGGGGTGGAGGTGGTGGCGGGCGACTTCGCGAAGCCTCACACGCTGGGTCCGGCGTTGCGCGGCGTGACGCGCATGCACCTGGTCGCGATGGACGGGTACGGCCCGCTGGCCACCGGGGCGGAGATCCTGGAGTTGGCCCGACAGGCAGGCGTCCGCCGGGTCACCCATCTCGGCCACAACGACCCGAGCCGGGCCGACGACGACCCGATCGAGGCGCCCCACCGGCCCCTGCACCGGGCCGTCGAGAACTCGGGCCTGGAGTGGACGCACGTCTTCCCGGGCGAGTTCATGGCGAACACCCGCGACTGGGCGGCAGGCATCCGCACCGAGGGGGTGGTGCGGGCGCCATTCGGGGACTGGAACAGCGCACTTGTCCACGAGGCGGACATCGCCGCGGTCATCATGGCCGCCCTGACCGAGGACGGCCACGCCGGCCGCGTCTACCAGCCGACCGGGCCGGAGCCGGTCCGCCGCCGGGACGCGGTCTCGATGATCGGTGCGGCGATCGGCCGTCCGGTGCGCTTCGACGAGCTGACCCCGGAGCAGGCCCGCGAGCACTGGAGGGACCACTACCCGACCGACGTGATCGAGTGGTTCCTGGAGATGGGGCGCCATCTCGACGGCAACGCCTGGGTCGCCCCGGACGTCGAGCAGGTGACCGGCCGCCCCGGGCGCACGTTTCGACAGTGGGCCGCCGAGCACGCGGACGACTTCCGCTGACGGCGCCCGGGGCGCGGACCGGCCCGGTGGTCAGGCCGCGTGGGCCGGTCGCAGGTCCGCGAGCAGGCGCTCCACCTCGGCGTACGCCTCGGCGCCCAGCGGGCCGAGGGCAAGGGTGGCCAGGTTCTCCTCGGCCTGGGCGACCGTGCGCAGGCCGGGGATCGGGACGGTACGAGGGCTCCGCGCCAGCAGCCAGCCGAGCGCGCCCTGCGCGAGGGTCCGCCCGTCGGCGGTCAGCGCCGCCCGGACCTGCTCCACCCGGGCCGCCCAGCGTGGCGTCGGCCGGCCGTCGGTGAACCACTCCAGCCACTCCGGCGCCCGTCCGCGTACGTCGTCCGCCCCGACCGCCCGGGTCGACCCGGTGAGCAGCCCCATCGCCAGCGGCCCACGGTTGAGGCTGGCCAGGTCGTGGCTGTCGCAGACCGCCAGCACCGCCGGGTTGTCGCGCAGCACCGACTCGTCGTGCTGGATGGCGGCGCAGTGCGGACCGGCGGCGGCGAACGCCTCCGCCGAGGTGGGGTTGTCGGTGCTCCAGCCGTACGCCCGGATCTTGCCCTGGTCGACGAGGCCCTCCAGGGTGTCGACCAGGTCGAGCGCGGCGGGCGCCGGCAGCTCGTTGATGTGCAGTTGGTACAGGTCGACGTGGTCGGTGCCGAGGCGGCGCAGCGAGTCGTCCAGGCTGCGGACCGCGTACGCCGGGCTGGCGTCGGTGCCGAGCCACCGCCGGGTGCCCTCGTCGCTGACGTTGCCGAACTTGGTGGCGATCACCGCGCTGTCCCGCCGGCCGGCCAGGGCTCGGCCGAGGATCCGCTCGCTGTGCCCGGCGCCGTAGTTGCTGGCCGTGTCGAACAGGGTCACGCCGAGGTCGAGCGCCCGGTGGATGGTGCGGATCGACTCGTCGTCGTCGACCTCGCCCCAGCCGAACGGCTGTCCGTCGTCGCCCCAGAGCGGCCCGCCGATCGCCCAGCACCCCATCCCGATGGCGCTCACCGTGATGCCGCTGCGTCCCAGCGTCCGTGTCGTCGTCATGGTGACAAGCCTCCAACCTGGAGCGCACTCCAGGTCAAGCACTACGATCTGGCGACATGAGCGGTTACGCCCCCTCGGAGGCCGCCCGCCGCAGCGGCTTCAGCCTGGACACCCTGCGGTACTACGAGAAGATCGGCCTCCTCGCCGACGTGGAGCGGACGGCGGGCGGGCAGCGGGTCTTCACCGACGACGACCTCGGCTGGTTGGTGCTGTTCCGCTGCCTGCGCGACACCGGGATGCCGATCGCGCAGATGCGCCGCTACGCGCAGTTGGCCCGCGAGGGGGAGCACACCGCCGACGAGCGTCGCGCGCTGCTGCACCACCACGCGGTGCGGGTGGAGGAGCAGATGCGCCTGCTCCAGCGCCAGTACGACCACCTCCGGGAGAAGATCCGCTTCTACGAGCGGCTGCCCGCCCCGGCGCCGCAGGAGTGACCGGCGGCTGGGCGGGGCCCCGCGCCTCCCATGCCCACGGCGGCCTTCGAGCCGGGTGCACCGCGACGCTGCCCCGGATCCGGTACCGGTGTCACGGGGTGGTCGGCTCGTCGGTCTCCCGGACGTCGTGCCAGCGGGCGCGCCAGGCGGCCTCGTGGGCCTCGTGGCTGGTGCGCTCCTCGAAGACGGCGGCCCGTAGCGCGTGCCGGGAGCCCGACATCACCAGCACCTCGACGGCCACCAGCCCCACGCAGATCACTGTCGCGAGGGTGAGCGCCCCCAGCGCCGGCAGGTGCTGCCCGACCGGCAGAGCGGCCGTCAGCACCACGATGACGCCGATCCGGGTCCAGGTGACGGTGTGCAGGGTGCGCAACTGGAACAGCATGTTGACGGCGAAGTAGCAGACCAACCCGCCGAACAACATCGGTACGGCCGGGCCCTCGACCCGCTCGGCGATCCCACCGGCCGGATCGGTGATCTTGTGCAGGACCTCCTCGTTGCCGATCGAGAAGAGGATGACCCCGGCGATCATCGGCAGGTAGAGGTACGCGTACGCGTCGCGGGCCATGGCCACCCGGGGGCCACCCTCCGCCGCGTGCAGGGCGATGCGGGCAGCCGGCCCGATGAAGTCGAAGTGCGCCCACCAGAGGGCGGCCGTGATCACGATGCCGAGCGCCGCCGCCGTCACCGCCGGCCAGGTCACCGGCTTGCCGAGCAGATTGCCGCCCACCCCGGTGGAGATGATGGACTCGCCCAGCGCGATGATCAGAATGAGGTCGTAACGCTCCGTCCAGTGCTCGGCGCTTGTCACCCCCCAGCCCCAGGTGCCGACGATGAAGCCGGTGGCGTACTGCACCACCACCACGGCGATCCACAGTCCGTCGCGGACGAGTGCGGCCCGGTTCGGGTCGGTGATCTGCGGCGGGATCAACGCGGCGGCCAGCAGCAGCACGATGCTCACCGCCAGCTCCGGGGCGAAGCGGCGAAGCTGGCGCCGCTCCTGCGGGCTGTCCCGCACCACGTGCTGGTAGAGGATCATGTGGACGGCCCGGACCACGACGTAGCTGACGGCCACCAGCATCGGGCCGCCGGCGCCCCCCTTCGGGTCGCTGAACGCCTGCGGCAGCGCCAGCGCGAACGCGAACAGGGCCACCATGGCGATCACCATGAGCACCGGTACGTAGCCCTCGCCGAGCCGGACCCGGGTGGCGACCAGGCTGTGCACCACCCAGATCCACCAGAGCACGGCGAGCACCAACCCGGCGTGCAGCAACTGGCGGCCGGAGATGTTTGCGGCGGTCGCCCTGGTGATGATGAAGAACGAGAAGACGAAGACCAGGTCGAAGAAGACCTCGAACTTGTCCACCCGGGCACCGGGGGCGATCGGGACGGCAGGACCCAGTTGCCCACCCCGCCGGTAGCTGCCCACGGTCCCACTCTGGCAGCGTCCGGGCTGGTCGAAGGCCCGAACGGCAATGGCGGTGCGGTCCGGCGTTACCTCCGGCCGGCTGTGGGAAAACGCCTGGACCGGCCTCCGTACGGTCCGGAGCGCCGTCTGTTGGCGCGCCGGCCGAATCCTGGCCGGCCACGGCCTCCGGCAGACGGGCTGGTCGGTCCGACCCGCCCTGGACAAGGATGGATCATGACGACGAAGAACCCGATCACCACGTCATTCGCCCATACCTCCACGGCCATGGACGTGATCCGGGGCGTGGACCTCAACCGCCGGCGGGCGATCGTCACCGGCGGTTCGTCCGGCATCGGCGTGGAGACCGCCCGTGCCCTGGCCAGCGCCGGCGCGGAGGTCACCCTCGCCGTCCGCAACCCGGACGCCGGCCAGCGGGCCGCCGACGACATCACCGGCACGACGGGCAACGACCGGGTCATGGTCGCGCCGCTCGACCTCGCCGACCAGGGATCCGTCGCCGACTTCGTCGCCAACTGGGACGGCCCGCTGCACATCCTGGTCAACAACGCCGGCATCATGGCCGCGCCTCTGAGCCGAACCCCGCAGGGCTGGGAGATGCAGTTCGCCACCAACCACCTCGGGCACTTCGCGCTCGCCACCGGGCTACGCCCGGCGCTCGCCGCCGACGGCGGGGCCCGGATCGTCTCGGTCAGCTCCGCCGCCCACCTGCGCTCACCTGTGGTCTTCGAGGACATCCAGTACGACAAGCGGGAGTACGAGCCGTGGCAGGCGTACGGGCAGTCCAAGACGGCAAACGTGCTCTTCGCCGTGGAGGCGTCCCGGCTCTGGGCCGACGACGGCATCACGGCCAACTCGCTGATGCCCGGCGCGATCCAGACAAACCTCCAGCGCTACGTCAGCGAGGAGGAGCTGAACCGGATCCGCGCGGGCAACGCGGCAGCCTGGAAGAGCGTCGAGCAGGGCGCCGCCACCTCGGTGCTCGTCGCCGCGTCGCCGCTGCTCGACGGGGTGGGCGGGCGCTACTTCGAGGACTGTCAGGAGGCCGCCCCCGCCACGCCCGGCGGGCGGACGGGCGTCGCGGACTACGCGCTGGACCCGGAGGCCGCCGAGCGGCTCTGGAAGGTCTCGACGGCGCTGCTCAAGGACTGAGCGACGAAAAGGCGCCCCGGTCGACGACCGGGGCGCCTTTTACGCGTTGCGCAGGATCAGGACAGGCCCAGCTCCGGCTCGAAGTTGCCGGCCTCCAGCCGCTCCTTGATCGCGCTCAGGAAGCGGGCGGCGTCGGCGCCGTCGATCAGCCGGTGGTCGTACGACATGGCCAGGTAGACCATCGACCGGACCGCGACGACCTCGCCCAGGTCCGGGTCGTTGACCACGACCGGCCGCTTGACCACGGCACCCGTGCCGAGCATCGCCGACTGCGGCTTCGGCACGATCGGGGTGTCGAAGAGCGCGCCCCGGCTGCCCGTGTTGGTGAGCGTGAACGTCGCCCCGGCGATCTCGTCCGGGCTGATCTTGTTGGTCCGGGTGCGCTCGGCCAGGTCGGCGACCCGCTTGGCGATGCCACCGAGGTTGAGGTCACCGGCGTTGTGGATGACCGGCACCACGAGGCCCCGCTCGGTGTCCACCGCGATGCCGAGGTGCTCCGCCGCCGGGTAGGTGATCGTGCCGCCGTCCAGGTCCAGCTGGGCGTTGACGATCGGGTACGTCTGCAGCGCCTCGACGGCGGCGAGAGCGAAGAACGGCAGGAAGGACAGCTTGACGCCGTGCCGCTGCACGAACGAGTCCTTCGCCTGCGCCCGCAGCTTGGCGACCCGGGTGACGTCCACCTCGACCACTGTGGTGAGCTGCGCCATCTCGTGCAGCGACTCCTGCATCCGCTTGGCGATCGCCTTGCGGATCCGGGGGAGCTTCTCGGTGGTGCCCCGCTTGCCGCTCGGCTGCGGCTTCGCGGCCGGCTTGGCAGGTGCGGCCGACGGTGCGGCCGCCGGCTGTGCGGCGGCGGGAGCGGCCTTGGCGGCCTTCGCCTTCTCGGCGGCCTCCAGCACGTCCTGCTTGCGGATCCGGCCACCCACGCCGGTGCCGTTGAGCGAGGACAGGTCGACGCCGTGCTCACCTGCCAGCTTGCGGACCAGCGGGGTCACGTAGCCGGCGGCCTCCTCGCCGGTGCCCGGCGCCGGGGCGGACGGGCGCGACGGCGTCGAGGTCGGTCCGGCGGGCTGGGCGGCCTGCTCGGTCTTCGCCGGCTGGGCCGAGCTCTCGGTCTCCGCGGCCGGCTCGTTGTACGACATGCCCGGCGTCGGCTCCTCGACCTTCGGCTCCGGCTTCGGCTCGGCCTTCGGCGCCGGCGTGGCCTCCGCCTTCGGCTCGGGCTTCGGCTCGGGCTGCGCCTGCGCGGGGGCGCCGCCGGCAGCGCCGATGATCGCCAGGTCGGCGCCGACCGCGGCGGTCTCGTCCTCGGCGACCTTGATCTCCAGCACGGTGCCGGCGACCGGCGACGGGATCTCGGTGTCGACCTTGTCGGTGGAGACCTCCAGCAGCGGCTCGTCCACCTCGATGGTCTCGCCGACCTGCTTGAGCCAGCGGGTGACCGTACCCTCGGTGACGCTCTCACCCAGGGCCGGCATCTTCACCGCGGTGCCCTCGCCCGAGGAGGCGGCGGCCGGAGCCGGCGCCTCGTCCTGGGCCACCTCGTCGGCGGTGCCCTCGGCGGCGGCCGTCGGCTCGGTGACCGGCTCGACCGACTCGGCCGGAGCCTGCTCCTGCGGGGCGGCCTCGCCACCGCCGGTCGACTCGCCCTCGCCGGCGATGACGGCCAGCTCGCTGCCGACCTCGGCGGTCTCGTCCTCGCCGACCACGATGCGGCTCAGCACGCCCGCCGCGGGCGACGGGATCTCGGTGTCGACCTTGTCGGTCGAGACCTCGAGCAGGGGCTCGTCGACCTCGACCGTGTCGCCCTCCTGCTTGAGCCAGCGAGTGACGGTGCCCTCGGTGACGCTCTCGCCGAGCCGGGGCATGGTGACCGATACCGGCATTTTCTGAGACTCCTTCATTCCCCTGGTGGGATCTTCGCCCGTCGCCGGACGCCGCGGTTGTGGATGATCAGGCGTGCGCGTGCAGCGGCTTGCCGGCGAGGGCCAGGTGCGCCTCGCCCAGGGCCTCGTTCTGGGTCGGGTGGGCGTGCACGAGCTGGGCGACCTCGGCCGGGTAGGCCTCCCAGTTGTAAATGAGCTGCGCCTCACCGATCAGCTCACCCACCCGGGCGCCGATCATGTGTACGCCGACCACGGGGCCGTCCTCCACCCGGACCAGCTTCACGAAGCCGGTGGTCTTGAGGATCTGGCTCTTGCCGTTGCCACCCAGGTTGTAGTTGTACGTCTTGACCTTGTCCGCGCCGTACTGCTCCTTGGCCTTGGCCTCGGTGAGACCCACCGACGCCAGCTCCGGGTCGCAGTAGGTGACCCGCGGGATGCCGACCTCGTCGATGACGGCCGGGGTCTGCCCGGCGATCTCCTCGGCGACGAAGATGCCCTGCTGGAAGCCGCGGTGCGCGAGCTGGAGGCCGGGCACGATGTCGCCGACCGCGTAGACGTTCGGCACGCTCGTGCGCAGCCGCTCGTCGGTCAGCACGTAGCCGCGGTCCATGGTGACGCCCTGCTCCTCGTACCCGAGGTTGGCGGTGTTCGGGCCGCGACCGACGGCGACAAGCAGCAGCTCGGCCTCCACGGTCTCGCCACCGGAGATGGTCAGCTTGACGCCGTTCTCGGTCTTCTCGACCTTCTCGAACGGCTTGCCGACCTTGAAGTTGATCTTCCGCTTGCGGAACGCCCGCTCCAGCGCCTTCGACGACTCCTCGTCCTCGGCGGCGACCAGCCGGGGCAGCGCCTCGACGATCGTCACGTCCACGCCGAAGGACTTCCACACGCTGGCGAACTCGACGCCGATCACGCCGCCACCGAGCACGATCACCGACGACGGCACCCGGTCCATCGTGAGCGCGTGGTCGCTGGTGATGATCCGCTCGCCGTCGACATCCAGGCCGGGCAGGCTCTTGGCGTACGAGCCGGAGGCCAGGACGATGTTGCGGCCGGTGTAGCGCTTGCCGTCGACCTCGACGACGTTCTTGCCGACCAGCTTGCCGTGACCCTCGATGATGGTGATCGCCTTGTTGCTCTTCAACATGCCCTGCAGGCCCTTGTACAGGCGGGAGATCACACCGTCCTTGTACGAGTTGACCCCGGCCATGTCGATGCCGATCAGCTCGGCCTTCACGCCGAACTGCTCCGACTCGCGGGCCTGGTCGGCGATCTCGGCGGCGTGCAGCAGCGCCTTGGTCGGGATGCAGCCGTTGTGCAGGCAGGTGCCCCCGAGCTTGCCCTTCTCGACCAGCGCGACCGTCAGGCCCAGCTGGACGGCGCGCAGCGCGGTCGCGTAGCCGCCGCTGCCCGCTCCGAGAATGACAATGTCGAAGGTCGCTTCGTTCGGCTCGCTCACGTCCAACTCCCAGGTCGCGTCGCTGCAATGGGGGGTCACAGGGGTGTAGCACAGACACACCCCACCTCGGTCATCTTGTCACCACTGGGCACAGGGTGCGTACTGAGGTGCCCAACGACACGTCATCGACACGTACCCTTGGCACCGTTGTCGATGACGCACCCTGGGGGAGAGAACCGGTGGGGTTGTTCCGGCGCCGCAAACAGGCGGCCGTGCCGAGCCGTGACCGTGTCGCCGACCGTGGCGACCTGGACCATCTGGAGACCTTCATCCGCAGCCGGAGGGGCGTCGAGGCGTTCATCGAACCCCGGACGACGGTGACCCAGACCACCGTCATCCTGATCGCTGACGACGGGGAGTGGACCCGGCGGCGCATCGACGGCCCGGACGGCGCGCGGCGCTTCGCGTACCGGATGGGCATCCCGGTGTACGACGTCCGGCTGATGGGCTACCCGCAGCGGATGCGCGACTTCAACGAGCGGCGTAAACGCCGCCCCGAGCGGTACTGAGACGTGCGGAGGGGCCGCCCGCGTCGGCAGGCGGCCCCTCCCGAAGCTCCGTCAGCCGTTGGCGGCGACGTCCTCGACGAGCTGCACCAGCATGCGGACCGGTACGCCGGTGCCGCCCTTGGTCCAGTAGCCGGTCGGCTCACCCGAGTGGTAGCTCGGCCCGGCGATGTCGATGTGCGCCCAGGCCACGTCGTCGGTCACGAACTCGCGCAGGAAAACCCCGCCCTGGAGCATGTGACCGGCCCGGTCCATCCCGGCGTTGACCTGCGAGATGTCCGCCACGTCGGACTCCATGCCCTTGCGCACGTCGTCGGGCAGCGGCATCGGCCAGGCGGGCTCGCCGACCGCGTCGCCGACCACCTGGACCCGCTCGCACAGCTCCGGAGTGCCCATCACGCCCGCCACCCGCTTGCCCAGCGCGACCACCTGGCCGCCGGTCAGGGTGGAGGTCTCGAACAGGTAGTCGGTGCCGTCCGCGCAGGCGCGGGCCATCGCGTCACCCAGGATCATCCGGCCCTCGGCGTCGGTGTTGAGCACCTCGACCCGCTTGCCGTTGAACATGGTGATCACGTCACCCGGCCGGTAGCTGGTGCCCGAGGGCATGTTCTCCGCCATCGGCAGGTAGGCGCTCACCGCGACCGCCGGCTTCAGCGCGGCGATCGCCAGCATGGCCGCGCCCACCGCCGCCGCGCCGCCCATGTCGGACTTCATCTCCCACATGCCCTGCGCCGGCTTGATCGAGATACCGCCGGTGTCGAAGGTGATCCCCTTGCCGACCAGCGCGACCCGCTTGCCGTTGCCGCCGTCGGTCGGCGTGTAGGTGAGCTTCACCAGCCGGGGCGGGGCCTCCGAGCCCTGGCCGACCGCCACGATGCCGCCGTAACCGCCGGCGGCCAGCTCCGCCTCGTCCAGCACCTCGACGCCGAGGCCCGCCTCCCGGGCGGCACCGGCGACCGCGTCGGCGAACGACGGCGGACGCAGCTCGTTCGGGGCGGTGTTGACCCAGTCCCGGGTGAGCCGGACCGCACCCGCCACCACCTGCGCCCGGGTGATCTCCGCCTGGGCACCCGCGTCGCCCGCGTCCGGCACCGCGATGAGCACCTCGGTCACCGGCTCCCGCCGGGTCGGCTGCGGGCGGGTCTTGTAACCGGCGAACCGGTACCCACCGAGCAGCGCCCCCTCGGCGACCGCGCGCAGCTCAGCCGACGCGTCCGTGTCGTCCGGCAGCGGCATGGCCAACGCGACCCGGGGCGCGCCCGCCAGGGCCCGGATCGCCGAACCCGCGGCCCGGCGCAACGCCTCCGGGGCGGGGGCGGCGCCCGACGGCTCTGGACCGAGCCCCACCGCCGCGACCAGCGGGGCGGTCACGGTGCCCAGCGTGGCGAGCTTGATGACCTCACCCGGCCCACCGGTCGCGCCGAGCAGCGCCAGCGTCTCGGTCAGCTTTCCGTCGAACGCGGCGGCGATGCTCTCCGCGCCGGTCGCGAGCAGCAGGGTGCCGGCGAGGCCGCTGGTGGCGGCCTGCTCTCCGGTCTGGCTGTGCACGCCGATCACGATCGCGTCGACGGCGAGCTCGGCCGGGTCGGTGTCGACCAGGCTCAGGGTGGTCGTGCGGGGTGATGTCACTGAAGCTACTCCGGGCGGGCCGGGCCGGTCGCGGCGTCGCGTACCGGCGGTGAAGGTCTCCGGCGGAACCTACCCGCCGAACGTCATGGCTGTCCCGCCGACAGCGCCAGCGGGTTCCCGCCGATGCTAACCAGCGACGTTGCCCCCGGTAAGTTGCCACCCATGACCGACGTGACCTACGACGCCGCCGCGACCCGGCTGCGCCGTTCCCCGCTGCACGAGCGGCACATCGCCGCCGGCGCCAAGTTCGCCCCCTTCGGGGGCTGGGAGATGCCGTTGGAGTACGCCGGCGGCGGAGTGCTCAAGGAGCACACCGCGGTGCGTACCGGGGTCGGGGTCTTCGACGTGTCGCACCTCGGCAAGGCCCGGGTGAGTGGCCCCGGCGCGGCCGACTTCGTCAACTCCTGCCTCAGCAACGACCTGGGCCGGATCGGTCCGGGCCGGGCGCAGTACACGCTCTGCTGCGACGACGCCACCGGCGGGGTGGTGGACGACATCATCGCCTACCTCTACGCCGACGACCACGTCTTCCTCATCCCCAACGCGGCGAACACCGCCGAGGTGGTGCGCCGGTTGCGCGCCGCCGCGCCCGCGCAGGTCACCGTCACCGACGAGCACGAGGGGTACGCCGTGCTGGCCGTGCAGGGCCCTCGCTCGGCCGAGCTGCTGGCCGCCCTCGACCTGCCCACCGAGCACGGCTACATGAGCTTCTCCGCGGCGAGCCTGGCCGGGGTGGAGCTGACCGTCTGCCGCACCGGCTACACGGGCGAGCTGGGCTACGAGCTGGTGGTGCCGGCCGAGCACGCCGTGACCGTCTGGGACGCGCTGTTCGCCGCCGGAGAGGCGTTCGAGCTGCGGGCCTGCGGGCTGGCCGCCCGGGACACGCTGCGTACCGAGATGGGGTACCCGCTGCACGGGCAGGACCTCTCGGCGGACATCACCCCGGTGCAGGCCCGCTCGGGCTGGGCCGTCGGTTGGGACAAGCCGGCGTTCTGGGGCCGCGACGCGCTGCTCGCCGAGAAGGCCGCCGGCCCCCGGCGTACGCTGCGTGGCCTGGTCGCCGTCGACCGCGCCATCCCGCGCCCGGGGATGACCCTGCACGTGGGCGACAAGCAGGTCGGCGAGGTGACAAGCGGCACCTTCTCCCCAACCCGCAAACAGGGCATCGCCCTGGCCCTGCTGGACACCGACGCCAACCTGTCCGACGGCGACGAGGTCGAGATCGACATCCGAGGCCGCCGAGCCCCCCTAACCCTAACCAAACCCCCCTTCGTAACCCCCTCAGTGAAGTAACCCCCGCCCCGCCCCCGCCCTTGCTCCTCGCCGGCACCCTCCCGGCGTTGATCATGAGGTTGACGGGACGCTGCGAGATCAAACCCCCCGCTAACTCCATGATCAGCTGGGGCTGGGGCTGGGGCTGGGGCTGGGGCTGGGGCTGGGGAGTGGGGTGGGGTGGGGGTTAGCGCGTGGGGGTGGGGGGTTCGCCGGAGTCCAGGACTGCTTGGGTCCAGCCGCCCTCGATGACGCCTGTCGCGTTCAGGATGGCCCAGTCGACTACGTCGGTCGCCTCCACCACCACCGGGGCGCCGATCCGTACGCTTGGATCGGTGTTGGCGTCGCTGGCGCTCACGCCGACGATCCGCTCCGGGGTCTCCCACGAGGTCACGCCCGCCCAGACGTACTCCGGGCCGTCGTCGCCGGGCAGGCCGTACTTGACCACCAACTGCGACTCGGCGGGCAACTGACCGGCCACGAACCGGGTCCGCGCGTCGCCGAGCGCTGCCCGCGCGGTGGCGACCGCCCGGCTCATCGCGTCACCGGAGCGGGCGTAGCGCACGTCCGGCTGGATCCCGGAGAACAGGGTGGCGCAGGCGGCGGCGAAGTAGCGCCCGTCGGGGCCCGGGTGCCCGGCCGGCGGGCGCAGGCTCAGGAACGAGTCGGCCTCCGGGTCGGTCGCCGGGTCCAGCTCCAGGCGCAGCAGCACCGGGGCCGTCGCGCCATGCTGCTCCGGATTGCCGTACGCCACCGCGATGTCGTGCCCGGTGACCGTGGCCAGCACCGGCAGTTGCACGAACGCCGGCACCTCCTCGCCGGTGAGCCCGTCGGTCCAGTCCCGCAGCAGTCGACGGGCCGCCCCGGTCATCACCGCGCCCCAGGCACGGGTGAGGTGGTCGGGCACCCCCTGGGTCTGCAATTCGAGCAGCCCGAAGCGGCGCAGCCCCTTGGTGGTGAACCACAGTCCTTCGGTGTCCGAGGAGTACGGCACCAGCACCCAGTCGACAAGTCGGATGCGGCCCTGCTCGTCGGGGAGTGAGCGCAACGCGGTCGCCGGGTCGAGGAACTGCAGACCGAAGACGTCCACCACGTCGCCGTCGGCGGATTCCGCCACCGCGGCCGCGACCGCGCGGGCCGCCCACTCGTGCGCGGGCGGCCAACCGGGCCGGTACTCGGCCTGCACGACCACCAGGTGGGTCGCCGCGGCCAGCCGGGCCAACTGCTCCTCGGTGGCGCCGAACGCGGTGAGCAGGTCCGGCGGCAGCTCGGGGAAATCGGCGATCGGCCGGGTGTCGACACTCATCAGTGGGCTGTCGAGCATCTGCCGGGCCAGCCCGTGCACCGGCTCCGCCAGCCGGCCGCTCAGCGCCGCCACCGCGGTCTTCGCGCTTACCTTCGGCAGCCCCGCCATCGGCACCAGGTAGGTCGCGCTGAGCGACTCCGGCACCGGTACGGGCAGGAAGTCGTCCGTGATGAGCATGCTGGGTCCCCTGGTGGCCGTGCCGGTGCTGTCGAGCCGAACGCTACCCGGCCCGCGGTGTCCGGTTCAGGCGGACAGCACCAGACCCAGGTAGACCAGCGTGGTGACCACTTCGACGGTCGCGCCGAGCACGTCGCCGGTGATCCCGCCGAGCCGGCGTACCACGTGGGTCAGCAGCGCGAGCGCGACGGCGAGCGCGGCGGCGACGGCCAGCGGCCCCTGCCACGGGCGGCCCGGCACCGCGGGCACCGCCAGCAGCGCGACGGCGACCGCGCCGAGGGCCAGTGCCACCGGGCCGACCGTGCCCGCCACCAGCGCGCCGAGGCCGTCCGGTCGGGCCGCCGGTACTCCCCGCCGACAGGCCACCGTGACGCCGAACCGTCCGGCGGCGGTCGCCGCCACCACCGCCGCGAGAGCCGCCGGCCCGGACCGCCCCGCCAGGTCGGCCAGCACCGCCGCCTGCACCAGCAGTACGACCACGAGGGCGACCACCCCGAACGGGCCGACGTCCGGCTTCTTCATGATCTCCAGTGCGGCCGCCCCCCGGCGGTACGAGCCGAGCGCGTCCACGGTGTCGGCCAGCCCGTCCAGGTGCAGCCCGCGGGTGAGCAGCGCGGCCACGCCGACAGTCACACCGGCGGCCACCAGCGGGGGAGCGAACGCGCCGGTCAGCAGCAGCACACCGGCCAGCGGGACGCCGAGCAGCGCGCCGACCGCCGGGGCGAGTGCCATCGCGGTGCCGGCGACCGGGCGGTCGATCCGCCCGGCCCGCACCGGCAGCGTGGTGAACGTGGTGACCGCCAGCCGGGTTCCCGCGAGGAACCGCGACTCAGCCGGCACGCCAACCCGACGCCGGCTGCTCGTCCACCCCGGTGCTGGCCGGGCCCGGACCGGCCGGCTCCGGCTCGGCGAAGTCGGACTCGTCGAGAGTCGTGTCGAAGTCGGACGCGTCGGCGTAGGCCGGCTCGTCGGCGGCGGGGCTCGGGTCCTCGTCGCCGCCGAGCGAAGGGTGGACCGGCAGGGCGGCGGCCAGGGCGAGCACCGAGCGCAGCAGCGGGAGGGCGACAAGCGCGTTCGCGCCCTCGCCGAGATCCATCCGCAGGTCGAGCAGTGGGGTGAGGCCGAGCACGTCGGCGGCGAGCCGCACCGCCGGGTGACCGCCATGGTCGGCGAGCAGGCACCAGTGCCGGGTCTGCCCGGCCAGATCGCGGCTGACCATGCCGGCGGCCACCCCGACCGGCCCGTCGATCAGCACCGGCACCCGGCGGGCGGTGGCGCCGAGCAGCACGCCGCTGGCCACCGCCACGTCACCGCCGCCCAGCTCGGCCAGGATGTCCTTCGCGCCGCGGGACGAGCGGCGGGTGCGGTGCAGCGCGTCGCGGACCGCCGCGCAGCGGATCATCCACGCCGCGTCGTCGATCTCACCGGAGTCGGTGATGACCCGGCCCAGCACGGCCGGCGGCTCCGCGCCGGCCGTCGCCGCGAGCACCGCCGCGGCCGCCGCCTCGGTGCCGGCTCCGCACGCCCCCAGCACCAGCAGCTGTACGCCCGCGTCGGCGGCCTGCTCGGCGAGCCGCCAGCCGTAGCGCAGCGCCGAGTCCACCTGGTCCAGGGTGAGCGCCGGCTGGTCCTCCATCGGCGCGGCGGCGGGAGTGTCCACCACCTGGAGGCTCGCGCCACTCTCGGCGGCGAGTCGCGCCAACGCGCCCCGGCCGGCGCGGGCCTGCGCGGCCCGCCGCGACGACTCACCGGCGACGGTGCCGGCCGACGCCCCGCCGGCGTGGTCGCCGTGCAGCAGCAACACCCGCACCGATCCCCAGGCCTGGGGGGTCGTGGTGCCCTGGGTGGCGGCGGCGAAACCGACCACCCGATCCAGCACGCCCAGCCCGGCGCCCGGTACGTCGAGCGTGGCCAGTCGGTCCACGGCCTGCGGGCCCGCGTACTCGTCGGGCATCGGCAGCTCCATGCCCGGCTGGATGACCAGCCCGGTGGCCACCATCGGCAGTGCCATGGTCGGGGCGGCCCAGGGGTTGCCGGGCTCCTGGGCCGGGACGGCCGGCGGCGTGTGGGTCAGCACCTCGGGGAGTTGCACCTCCGGGGTGGGCTCGGCGTCGGCCAGGCTGCCGGTGGCGGCCGGCTCGGTCGCGCTGCCGGTGGCGGCCGGGGCTGCCGCGCGGTTGGAGGCCGTCGCGCTGCCGGGGGCCGTCGCGCCGCCAGGGGTGGTCGGGGCTGTCGCGCCGCCGAGAACGGTCGGGGTTGTCGCGCTGTCGGGGGTGGTCGGGGTTGTCGCGCTGGCGGCCGGCTTCAGCCAGACCGGCTGGCCGGCGACCACCAGGGCCACCGCGTCGCAGGCGTCGGCGACCGAGCGGTTGGCCGCGCCCAACGCGTCGGTGAACGCCCGACCCAGCGGGGTGGTCGGCACCAGCGACAGCCCCACCTCGGGGCTCACCAGCACCACGCGGGCCGGGCAGGTGCGGATGGCCTCGGCCAGCTCCGCGATCGTCGCCACGTCGTCGGCCGGCTGGTGCTCGGGGTCGAGCAGCACCGTCACCCAGCCACCCAGGTCGTCGACGAGGAGCGTCTCGTTGCGCTCGGCGGACGCGATGACGTCGGCCAGCCGGCGCGGGTCCTCGGTGGTCTCCTCGGTGGTCCAGCTACCCGGTCGCCGGGCGCGGTGCGCCGCCAGCCGGGTCGCCCACTCGGTGTCCTCCGGGTCGCCCTCGGGCGCGGTGGCGAGGTAACGGACCACCGGCGCGTCGGTGACCAGGGACTCGGCGAACTCGGACTTGCCGGACCGGATACCGCCGAGCACCAGGACCGTGTTCCACCCGTCTACGGACATGCCCGTACCTTAGTTCTCCCGCTCGAAGTCTGGGCACGTCGCCCCGACCCGGCCGACGATCGAAAGCCCGATCCGCGCCCAGCCGCGCCGATCTTGCAGTTTCGGTCGCCGAGATGCGTGGAATGCCTTCTATGTCGGCGCAGAAAGTGCAAGATCGCGGAAGGGTCGCGGTGGTGCGAGGTTGCTCGGGGATGATCTGGCCCGGGGTGAGCGAGCGGCCGTCGCGCGCCGGGCCGACTACGCTGGCGAGGGTTCGTCCCACCGGGACATCAGCGGCGAGGGGAGACGCGGCATGGCGTGGAGCTGGCGGTACGAGGGCACGGACGGCCAGGCGGTCGAGGGACCGGCGGAGTCGTTCAGCAGCCAGGCCGACGCCGAATCCTGGATCGGTCAGACCTGGCGGGAGCTCGCGGCGTCCGGCGTCACCTCGGTCGCGCTCGTGGAGGACGACCGGGTGGAGTACCGGATGAGCCTGCTACCCACGGCCGAGTGATGGCCTACGACCGGCCGGGAGCCGACGGGCTGGTCCTCGGCGTACCCAAGGCGGCTTTTCGGCCCAGCCCGGTCTTCCTCGGCCTGGTGGCCCTCTTCGCGGTCAGCGGGGTGCTGGCCTGGAACGGGTACGGCAACGTCCGGTTCGACGTGTTCCTGTTCGTGGTGTCCGGCTGGCTGGTCTCACTCTGCCTGCACGAGTACGCCCACGCGGTGGTCGCCTACCGGGCCGGTGACCGGGACATCGCCCACCGGGGCTACCTGACGCTCAACCCGTTGAAGTACACCCACCCGTTGCTGTCGATCGTGTTGCCGGTGGTGGTGGTGCTGCTCGGCGGCATCGGCCTGCCCGGCGGCGCGGTCTGGGTGGACCGGCACGCCATCCCGGGTCGACTGCGGCACAGCCTGGTCAGCCTCGCCGGCCCGGCGACGAACGTGCTGTTCGTGCTGGTGCTGGTGGCGGTGTTGCGGATCGGCACCGAGTCGCTGGGCGGCCCGGTGGAGTTCTGGGCCGGCGTGGCCCTGCTCGCCTTCCTGCAACTCACCGCGAGCGTGCTCAACCTGCTGCCGGTGCCGGGCCTGGACGGCGGCAACATGATCCAGCCGTGGCTCAACCCGCAGTGGCGCAAGATGTACGACCTGTTCGCCCCGTACGGGTTCCTGCTGCTCTTCGCGCTGCTGTGGAACCCGCGCATCGGCGGCTGGTTCTTCGACGCGGTCTTCGCGATCGGCGATGCCCTGGGCCTGCCGTCCTGGCTCTACGCCGCAGGCCTCGACCTGATCCGCTTCTGGCAGGGCTGACCGGCCACAGGCTGGGCTGGCTGGGCTGGCCCACGCTGAGCCGACCGGATCCGGCCGGCGCGACCATCTCGCGCCGGCCGGACCGCGGCGGCGTCAGGGACGCTGTGCGGGGGACTCGGTCTTCGCCGGGTCCCGTTCGGTGACCGGCTCGACGATCTCGTCGATCGCCTTGAGCAGCCCGGAGTCGAGCTTGACCCCGGCCGCCTTGACGTTGTCGTGCACCTGCTCGGGGCGGGACGCGCCGATGATCGCCGAGGAGACGTTCGGGTTCTGCAGGACCCACGCCACGGCGAGCTGGGCCATGCTGAGCCCGGCCTGCTCCGCGAGGGGCTTGAGCTGCTGCACCCGGGTGAGCACGTCGTCGTTCATGAACCGGGAGATGAAGTTCGCACCCGACTTCTCGTCGGTGGCCCGGGACCCGGCCGGCGGCGGCTGCCCCGGCAGGTACTTGCCGGAGAGCACACCCTGTGCCATCGGCGACCAGACGATCTGTCCGATGCCCAGCTCCTCGCTCGCCGGCACGACCTCGGCCTCGATGACCCGCCAGAGCATCGAGTACTGAGGCTGGTTGGAGATCAGCGGGATGTGCAGCTCCCGGGCGAGCGGGTGGGCGGCGCGCAGCTGCTCGGCGGTCCACTCGGAAACGCCGATGTAGTGCGCCTTGCCGGAGTGGACGACGTCGGCGAACGCCTCCATCGTCTCTTCCAGCGGGGTGCTGCTGTCGTACCGGTGGGCCTGGTAGAGGTCCACGTAGTCGGTGCGCAGCCGACGCAGCGAGCCGTTGATCGACTCCATGATGTGCTTACGGGAGAGGCCCCGGTCGTTGCGGCCCGGCCCGGTCGGCCAGTAGACCTTCGTGAAGATCTCCAGGCCCTCGCGACGCTCGTTCTGCAACGCCCGGCCGAGCACGTCCTCGGCCCGGGTGCCGGCGTACACGTCGGCGGTGTCGAAGGTGGTGATTCCCGCGTCGAGGGCGGCCCGGACACAGGCGTTCGCCGCGTCCTCCTCGACCTGTGAACCGTGGGTGATCCAGTTGCCGTACGAGATTTCACTGACCAGCAGGCCTGAACGGCCCAGGTGTCGGAATTCCATGTACCGACCCTAGCCCGGTGGATCACCACCGTCGAACGGCCGCTCAGAGCACCGGATTGGCGTCGGTGAGCAGCCGGTCGATCTCCGCCAACACCTCGGCGCGATCGCGGTGCACCGTGTCGATGAGTGGCTCACCGCGCCGGTCCAGCGCACCCCACCGACCACCGCTGCCGACCAGGAACGCCACCGGGTGGATGACAAGCCTCGGATGGGTCGGCGGGACCAGCACCGCGCCGGTGCGGTCCACCACACCGCGCCGGCCGGCCACGTCGACCACGGCGAGCCCCTCGTCGGTGAAACCGTCGACCTGCTGGCCGTCGGCCAACTCGGTGACGAACCCATGGTAGCGGGTGGGCACGACGATCCGGCCGGACCGGTCGACAGCCCCCCACCCCTCGCGCCGCACCGCGGCCAGCCCGCGGCGGAACTGTCGTACCTCGGCGAAGTTGGGCGCGACCTGCACCGCGCCGGTCGCGTCGATGGCCGTCCAACCACCCTCGCCGACCACCCAGGCCAGGCCGTCGCTGAAGGGGTGCGCCGCCCGGAAGGACGGCGGGATCACCGTCGTACCCAGCAGATTGATCAGCGACCACCTGTCGGTGTCCGGCCGGCGAACCCAGGCCAGCCCGTCGTGGAACGGCTGCGCCTCGGCGTACCGGGCGGGGATGACCAGGTCGCCGTCCTGGCCGGTGTAACCCCACAACGGTCCGTCCCGCTCCAGCAGCGGGGGTCGGTCCCGGTCGAGCACCTCGTCCCGACCCCGGCGGTACGGCCCGAAGCCGTCGGCCGTGGCCCGGACGGCGACCGCGTCGAGGGCAACCCGGACCCGGTCGAGCAGTTCGGCGTCGCCGGCGCCGCGCAGGTCGAGTGCCTGCTCGAAGTGCTGGCAGGCCTCCATGAGCCGCCCCTGGTCGTAACACGACCGGCCGGCGTGCTCGTGGAGTGCGGCCCGCAACCGGTCGGGTAGCTCGACCGAGTTGGCCTGGGCGAAGAGTTGGTCAGCCTCGGCGAAGTTGCCACGCCAGCGCAGGACGTGGGCCAGCCGGGCCTGGGCCAACGAGGTCCGGCGCAGCTCGCCGGTGGCCTCGGCGTAGGTCAGGGCGAGCCGACCGTCGGCCAGCGCGTCGTCCAGGTCGCCGAGGATCCGCGAGGCCACCGCCCGCAGGCTGAGCAACCGGGCCCGGGCTCGGTTGTCGATCGCCGAGCCCAGTTTCTCGGTCAGCCGCCGCCGGATGGCCCGCAGGTCGTCCGGCTCCGTCAGCTCCTCACGCAGGGTGACCGGGTCCAACCGCCACCGGTACGCCGAAAGGACCTGTTCCGGATCACCCGGGTCGGCCAGCGACGGGCGGGTCGCCGCCGGCGGAGCGGCGGGTGGCGCGGAGACAGGCGCGTCCTCCCCGCGCGAGCCGGACCTCGGGCCGGGAACACCGGCGGGTGCCGCGTCGGCCGAATACGCCGGCGCGGGTGGTGCGGAGACGGGCGGTGCGGAGACGGGTGGCGCGGAGGTCGGTTGGGTCGGCGCGGGCGGTGCGGAGGTGGGCGCTGCTGCCGAGGCGGGTGGTGCGGAGACGGGTGGCGCGTGGGTCGGCTGGGTCGGTGCGGGGGTGGGCGCTGCTGCCGAGGCGGGTGGTGCGGAGACGGGTGGCGCGTGGGTCGGCTCGGTCGACGCGGGTGGCGCGGAGACGGGCGCGGGGGTGGTCGGCGGTCCGGAGACGGGCGGTGGCACCAACGAGGGCGGCGCCGACACCGGTGCCGCGGAGGCGGGCGGTGCGGAGACGGGTGCCGCGACGACCGACGGTGCGGGCGGTGCGGAGATGGGCGGCAGGCTCGCCGGCCTGTGGTCAGGCGGGGCCGAGACCTGTGCCTCCGAGACGGGAGAATCGTTGTCATCAGACATCGCGGACGAGGCCGGTAGGGCGCGGTCGTCCGACCAGTCGTCTGCTCGCGGGTCGTCCGTCGAGGTGGCGGTGTTCGGATCGTCCTCGGCATCGGATTGCCAGGCGTACGGCTCGCCGTCGTCCGTGGGGTCGTGCGCGACGGGGTCGGTGTCCTCGACCGGATGAGCCGTGGCCACCTGCTGGTCGGCCTCGGCGGCGACGTCGGCCTGCTGGTGCGGCGTCGCGGTGGCAGGCGCGCCGGAGACGGGCCGGTCGTCGTGCGCCGGTGGGGGTCCGACAGCGGTTCGCGCAGCGTCCTGAGCGTCATCGGCCCAGGCGTCATCGGCCCAGGCGTCGTCGGTCGGGCGTGCGGGCGGCGTGGACACGGGCTGGGGAGCGTCAGCCGGTGTCGACCTGTCGCCGTGCTCGTCACTCGGATCGTGACGGACGTCGGCGGTCGGTGCCGACGGACCCGGGTCCAGCGGTGCCAGCGGATCCTGGTCCACCGCGGTCGGTGCCGACGGACCCGGGCCCACTGTGGTCGGCGCGGCGGGCGGAACGGATGTCGGCGTGGTGGACAGGTCACGATCGCTCGCCGTCGACTCATCCTCGGCCGGCCCGGAGGACTGCGGGTCCGGCGCAGGCTCGCTCGGATCCGAGTCGGCGGGCTGAGCGGGGCTGAACCACGCCTCCGGCCCGCGGGTGCCGGTGACCTCGTCCGGGGCCCGAACGGGGGCGAGCGGCCCCTCCGAGGGCGGCGGCGGCACGTAGCGGCGTGGTGTGCCGGGGGCGAGCGGGAGTGCCGCCGCGTCGGCCTCCCGCCCCGAGGACTCCGGGGCGGCAGGCTCCGGTGCGGGCGTCGGCGCGGCTGGGCGCGGTGCGGGCGGGGCCGCCGCCGGGTGCGGGGCCTGCCAGGTGGGCGGCGGTGCGACAGACGGGCGCGCGTCCGCCGTCGGGACCGTCCGATCCGGCGAGTCCGGGCGCTGCCCCGAGACCGGCCGGTCGGTGGAGTGCGGCCGGTCGGTGGAGTGCGGCCGGTCGGGAGAGTGCGGCCTCTCCGGGGAGTGCGGGCGTTGCCCCGAGACCGGCCGGTCGGTGGGGTGTGGGTCCGTGGAGTGCGGCCGGTCGGGGGAGTGCGGGCGCTGGCCTGAGGCCGCTCGGTCGGGGGAGTGCGGCGTCGGGCGGTGGTCGGTCGGGGCGGTGCTGCCCGACGGGTCGCCGAACTGGCGGCGGTCCGGGGTGGGCTCGCCGCGCCGTTGGTCCACCGGGCGGGCCGTGGTGTCCGGGCCGGGGTACCGCGGCGGCGCGGTGGGGTGCGCGGCGACTGTCGGTGGCGGTTCGGCGGGCGCCCGGCGCTCCGCCGGAGGTGGCACCTCCGCGCGCCTGTCGGAGGTGGGTGGGTCCACCGGCGCGGGCAGGTACTCCAGCCGAAGGCGTGCGGCGGGTGGACCCGAGACGGGCACGTCGGAGGCGGGGGAGACCGGGGCTGCCGAGACCGGTTGGTCCCGGTGGGGCGTGGCGGGGGAGACCGGGGCTGCCGAGACCGGTCGGTCCCGGTAAGGCGCGGCGGGGGAGACGGGTGACGGCGGCACCGTCCGCTCCGGGGACAGCGGCGCGGCACGGCCGGCTGTCGAGGGGGCCGTGGCGGCCGGGCGTACGTGTCGCTCGTCGTACCGGGGCGGGGTGACCGCCGGCCGCTCGGGCCGCGAGTCCGGCCGCGACGGGACGCCCGGCTCGACGCCGCGGTGTGGGTCCGCGGTGCGGTGCGGTTCGGTGCGGTGACCCGGCTCCCGGGTGCGGTCCTGGCGCACCGGCCCCGGCGGCGGCCAGGGAAGAGTGCCGTCCGGCCCTGGGCCGGGCTGCGGCCGAGGCTCCCGGTGCGTGTTGTCGTGCGGCCGCTCCTCGCGGTACGCGTGCTCGCGATGTCCGTCCTCGCGGTACGCGTCCGGTCGGGCCTCCTCGCGGGGACGCCGGTCCGGTCGGGCCTCCTCGCGGGGACGCCGGTCCGGGTACGCCTCGGCGCGGGCCGCGGTCTCGCGGGGCTGCTGCCGGTGCGGATCGCTGTCGGGCCGACGCCGGTCGTCGTCGCGGCGGGGAAGGTCGGGCGTCTCCGGCTCGGGCCGGTGTCGTCGTCCACCGTTCGGCGACGGCGACGGCATCGCGCCGGCCGCCTCGTCCGCGCGGTAGCGCCGTTCCGGGCGGCGGCCGTCGTCGGCGGTCCGGTCCGGGTAGCCGTCGGCGCGGTATCGGGTGTGGCCGTCCACGGGTGCCCGCTGGTCGGCGTCGTCGGCGACCCGGTCGTCGGCAGTTCGGCCGTCGTGGTTCCGGGTGGGTCGTGCGCCGTATCCGTCGGCGGGGTGGCGGTCGTAACCGGCGGCCGGTCGCTCGTGCGTGCCGCGCCGGCGCGGCACGTCGTCCGGTTCCGGCATCCAGCCGGGATCGGAGCGGGGCGCGGGGGAGACCGGTGGGACGCCCGGATAACCACGGTCCCGCTCGGTGGGCTCCGGCCGCTGACGTCGGCCGTCGTACCGGTCGGGGGAGGGCTGGTCCCGGTGCCAGGCGGCCTCCCGCGCGGGTCCCCGCTCGTCGCCGGGCCGGCGGTCGGACCAGGCGGTACGCCGGTCCGACTCGGGAGAGCGGCGGTCGTCGCGGCGGGGCGGTTCGGGTAGTGGCCGACGGTACGGCTCGTGGTCGTAGGTGCGGCGGTCGGCGCTGTCGGTGCGGCCGTAGGTGGACGCGTCGGCCGGGCGCGTGTCGCTCCGGGGGCGGCCGTAGCTCGGTGTCTCGATCGGCTCGTCGTCAGCCCAGGATCGGCTGTGGACCGCCGGCTCCTCTGGCGGTTCGTCGGCCCAGGACCGGCCGAGGTAGGTGCCGTCCGGGCGGGTGGGCGCGAGCGGTGGCACCTCGGCTCGGCCGGTCACCGTCGCCCGGCCGCGCGGTGGCGGCTGGTGGGCCACGCCGATGTCGCCGGGGTAGCGCTGGCCGGGGTACTGGGGGTGCCACTCGGTGGTCGGTTCGACCACCCAGGCTGGCTCGTTCGGGTCGGACCACCGGTCCGCGTATCGGCCGCTCATCGGCCGCGCCCGTCGCCGCATCCGGCCACTCGGCCGATTCTCGCCGGAGGTGAGCCGTCCGCAGCCGTCGCCGGCTGATCGCCGGGCGTCCGGTCGCCGCCTGCCACGCCCCGGTGGCCGGCTCGCGTCCGCTCGCTCACGGCGTTGTCACCTCGTTGCAAATTGTCGTGCTGGGGCCTCGCGTGCCGGTCAGGTCGCCCGCGCCGACCGGCCGTGGCTGCGGATGGAGGGTAACGGCGCGGGCTCGCTCACCGCCACTGTGGCACCGCCCACGGGCGCAAACGTTATCCCCATGGTTTCGGACATTTGGGCCTATAACCGAATCTGATCCCCGACCCTACCGCATTCGACGGCCGGCTGGCTCGGGCTGATCGTCGCCCCCCGCTCAGGGATGCTCCAGGATGAGGACGGCGAACGTGCCGGGAGCGAGCGCCTCGTAGCGGTGCGGAGCATCGCCGGGAAACGCCGCGTAGTCACCGGGCCCGAGCTCGACCGGGGCCGTCTCGGGGCCGACGCGTAACCGGCCGGCGGCCACCACCACGTGTTCGACGCTGCGCGGGCTGTGCCCGTCCGCCGCTCGGGCCGCGCCCGGCTCCAACTCGATCAGGTAGACGTCCCGCCGCAGGTGTGCCGGCCCGGCGCTGAGCAGCGTGCCGGCGAAGTCGGCCTGCTCGGAGCGCACCCGGGGTCCGTCCCCGGCCCGGATCACCCGGACGGCGTCGTCGGCGGGTTCCACAAGCCGGCTGAGCGGCACGCCGAGCGCCACCGCCAGCGCCCAGAGCGTCTCCACGCTCGGGTTGCCGGTGCCCGACTCCAGCTGGGAGAGGGTGGACTTGGCGACTCCCGCCCGGCGGGCGAGCTCGGTCAGCGAGACGCCCACCCGTTCCCGCTCCCGGCGCAGGGCTGCGGCGATGGTGGCCAGCGGGGCGGCCGGTTCCGGAGGCACGCGTTCGCTCCCTCGGTTCGGCGTTCGTCGTCGCGAACAGCAGCGGCGTTCAGCAGCATGAACCCTGCGTACGGTACAACGAACAGTGCCTGCTCGGACGTGCTTGCCCCGACCCGCCCAGCAACGGCGAAACCGCTGCCTCCGGGGATGCCGGGGACAGCGGTTTCGCGATGGTGTGGGGGAGTCGGCGTCAGACCTTGTCGCCGAGGTTGACCTGCGGGCCCGGGGCGCGCATCCGTCGGAAGGTGATCGAGCGCATGACCGCGTAGAGGTAGAGCGAGCCCATCCGCTGGTCGGTCTTCGGGAAGCGCTCCCGGACCAACTTGCTGATCTTGCGGCAGATCAGCACCGAGTCGACGACCACGCCCAGGGCCAGCGCGCCCCAGAGGACGTTGGAGATCAACCGAACCAGTGGCGGCATGGCCGCGTTCGACCCGATCAGCACGATCAGCGCGCCGCCGAAGAACCAGGTGCCGACGGTACGCCGGGAGTCGACCACGTTACGGGCCAGCAGCCGCTCCGGGCCGCGGTCGCGGGGGCCGCCCTCACGGCGGAACTCCGACGCGGCCTCGGCGCGCAGTTGGCGACGACGCTCCCGCTCCTCCTCCTTGGTGAGGGGGCGAGTGGGGCCGGCCGGGCGGCGACCCACGGTCGGCCGTTTCGGCGTCTCCCGACCCTTGGCCGGGGTGTAACCCCGGGAACGCTCGGCGGTCTCCTCGGGGGTCACCGAGGAGACGGCCTCGTCGACGAGGTCGGTGGACTTGCGGCGAAAGAGCGACGGCACGCGGCAAGGGTAGCCAACGACCCGCGCCCGCCGCACATCGCGGTACAGCGGCCGACGGCTCCAGGTCGCAGCGCGACCTGGAGCCGTCGTAGCCGAACGATTGGTGACCCGGGTTACGGACGCTCGGCGTGCGCGCCCAGGTCGGCGAGCTTCGCCTCGAAGTCCTCGTAGCCCCGGTTGATCAGGTCGACGCCGTACACCCGGGAGGTGCCCTCGGCCGCGAGCGCCGCGATCAGGTGGCTGAAACCGGCCCGCAGGTCAGGGATGACCAGGTCGGCGGCGTGCAGCTTGCTCGGCCCGGCGATCACCGCGGAGTGCTTGAAGTTGCGCCGGCCGAAGCGGCACGGGGTGCCGCCGAGGCAGTCCCGGTAGACCTGGATGTTGGCGCCCATCGAGTTCAGCGCCTCGGTGTAGCCCAACCGCTGCTCGTAGACCGTCTCGTGGACGATCGACAGGCCACGGGCCTGGGTGAGCGCCACGACCAGCGGCTGCTGCCAGTCGGTCATGAACCCGGGGTGCACGTCGGTCTCCAGCGCCACCGCGTTCAGCTCACCGCCTGGGTGCCAGAAGCGGATGCCGCCCTCCTGGCCCGGGTCGCCCAGCTTCGGCGCACGCGCGTCGGTGACCTCGTACTCGCCACCGACCGAGCGGAAGATGTTGAGGAAGGTCATCATGTCGGCCTGCTGCGCGCCGAGCACCTCGACGTGACCACGGGTGGCCAGGGCGGCGGCCGCCCAGCTCGCCGCCTCGATCCGGTCCGGGATCGGCCGGTGGGTGTAACCGTGCAGCTTCGGCACACCCTGGATCTCGATCACCCGGTCGGTGTGGACCTTGATGATCGCGCCCATCTTCTGCAGGATGCAGATCAGGTCGATGATCTCCGGCTCCACCGCGGCGTTGCGCAGCTCGGTGACGCCCTCGGCCATGACCGCGGTCAGCAGCACCTGCTCGGTGGCGCCGACGCTCGGGTACGGCAGGGCGAACTTGGTGCCGTGCAGGCCGTTCGGCGCGGACAGGTGCAGACCCTCCGGCCGCTTCTCGACCGTGGCGCCGAACTCGCGCAGCGCCTGCAGGTGGAAGTCGATCGGGCGCGGGCCGATGTGGCAGCCGCCCAGGTCCGGGATGAACGCGTGCCCCAGCCGGTGCAGCAGCGGGCCGCAGAACAGGATCGGGATCCGGCTGGAACCGGCGTGCACGTTGATCTGATCGGTGCTGGCGCTCTCCACGTTCGCCGGGTCGAAGACGAGCTCGCCGTCCTCGGCGCCGTCGGTGACCTTGACACCGTGCAGACCGAGCAGGCCCCGGACCACCTCGACGTCGCGGATCTTCGGCACGTCGTACAGCCGGCTCGGACTGTCGCCGAGCAGCGCGGCGACCATCGCCTTCGATACCAGGTTCTTCGCGCCGCGCACGCGGATCCGCCCTTCGAGCGGAGTGCCTCCGTGTACGACCAGGACGTCGTCGGTCAACGCAACCTCCAGCGCGTCAGTGCTGCCGTGTTGTTTGTGGGGAGCCTGAACGTTGTCGCTACCCCGGATGCGGCCAAGGTGAAACGGCCCGCGTATGTCGTCGCCCCGGCAGCATAGCCCTCGGTGACGAAAAAGGACTCGGTCACATCGGCGTGTGTGGCATTAATCGGTGATCCGGCGCTTTTGCGTACCAAGAGCACTACGGATCGTGATCAGGACGCCGACGGCGGTGGGGTGTCCGCGCCGGGCAGGGCGAGCATCTGGTCCAACGCGACCCGGGCGTGGTGCGCGGTGTCCGCGTCCACCGTGATCTGGTTGACGACCCGGCCCGCGACCAGCTCTTCGAGAGCCCAGACCAGGTGTGGCAGATCGATCCGGTTCATCGTCGAGCAGTAGCAGACGGCCTTGTCCAGGAACATGATCTGCTTGTCCGGGTGGGCCAGCGCGAGCCGGCGCACCAGGTTCAGCTCGGTGCCGAGCGCCCACGCCGAACCGGCCGGAGCCGCCTCGACGGCCTTGATGATGTATTCGGTGGAGCCCACGTAGTCGGCGGCGGTGACGACCTCGTGCCGGCACTCCGGGTGGACCAGCACGTTGACGCCCGGCACCCGCTCGCGGACGTCGTTGACGCTGTCGAGGGTGAACCGGCCGTGCACCGAGCAGTGCCCCCGCCAGAGGATCATCTTGGCGTCGCGCAGCTGCTCCGGGGTGAGCCCGCCACCGGGCTTGTGCGGGTCGTAGAGCACGCAGTCGTCGAGCGACAGGCCCATCTCCAGCACCGCCGTGTTGCGGCCCAGGTGCTGATCGGGCAGGAAGAGCACCTTCGACCCCTGCTCGAACGCCCAGTCCAGGGCGCGCTTGGCGTTGGACGAGGTGCAGACCACGCCGCCGTTGCGGCCGACGAAGCCCTTGATGTCGGCCGACGAGTTCATGTACGTCACCGGCACGGTCTCGCCGGCGATCCCCAGCTCGGTAAGCGTGTCCCAGGCGGCCTCGACCTGGCCCAGGACCGCCATGTCCGCCATCGAGCAGCCCGCCGCCAGGTCGGGCAGGATCACCCGCTGGGCGTCGGTGGTGAGGATGTCGGCGCTCTCGGCCATGAAGTGCACGCCGCAGAAGACGATGTACTCCGCGTCCGGACGGGCCGCGGCCTCCCGGGCCAGCTTGAACGAGTCGCCCGTCACGTCGGCGAACTGGATCACCTCGTCGCGCTGGTAGTGGTGCCCCAGCACGAAGACCTTGCTGCCCAGCTTCGCCTTCGCGGCGGTGGCGCGGGCCACCAGGTCCGGGTCGCTGGGCGCCGGCAGGTCGCCCGGACACTCGACGCCGCGTTCGGTGTCGGGGTCGCTGCCCCGGCCGAGCAGCAGCAGGGCCGTCGCGGTGTTGGAGGGTTCCAGCCAGGTCGAAGTCACGTAGCCCATGGTCCCACAGCAGGAGCGCGGCGCAGCTCCGCTCGGTGTGGGCTGCCACACTGCTCGGCATGCGCGTGCTGCTCTGTCCGGACAAGTTCGCCGGCACCCTGTCCGCACCGGAGGTGGCCGCCGCGGTGGCCGACGGGTGGCGCACCGTCACCGACGGCGACGAACTGCTGATCCGGCCCCTCTCCGATGGTGGGCCCGGCTTCGTGGAGGTGCTCGCCGACGCCCTCGGCGGCCGGCGGGTGCCGGTGGCGACCGTCGACCCGCTGGGCCGGCCGGCCGCCGGTGAGATCCTGCTCACCGCCGACGGCGCGACCGCCTACCTGGAGAGCGCACAGGCCTGCGGGCTGCATCTGCTCGGCACCGCCGAACGGGACCCGAAGACCACCACCTCGTACGGGCTGGGTCTGCTGGTGGCCGCCGCGGTGGAGAGCGGCGCGCGGACGGTGGTGATCGGGCTGGGCGGCTCCGCCACCAACGACGCGGGAGCCGGAATGCTCACCGCGCTGGGCGTGACCCCGCTCGATTCGGGCGGCGCCGCGCTGCCCTACGGCGGGGCGGCGTTGGCCCTGGTCGACGCCCTCGACGGCGTACCCCGGCTGCGTGGCGTCCGGCTGGTCGCGGCCACCGACGTGGACAACCCGCTGCTCGGCCTGCACGGCGCGAGCAACGTGTTCGGTCCGCAGAAGGGCGCCGACCGTGCCGACGTGCTGCTGCTCGACGCCGCGCTGGCACGTTTCGCGAAGGTGCTGGAGCGGGATCTGGCCGGCTGCCCGGCCGGGCTCGGCACGGTGCCCGGGGGCGGGGCCGCCGGTGGCATCGGCGCGGCCATCCTCGCCCTGGGCGGCGGCTGCGAGTCGGGCATCGGCATGGTCACCCGGGCCACCCGACTGGACGACGCGCTCGACAGCGTCGACCTGGTGATCACCGGTGAGGGTTCGTTCGACCACCAGTCGCTGCGCGGCAAGGTCGTCGCCGGGGTGGCCGGCGCCGCCCGCGACCGGGGAGTCCCCTGCGTGGTGGTGGCCGGGCAGGTGAGCACCGGCCGACGGGAAGCCGCCTCGGCCGGGGTGACCGACGCGTACAGCCTGGTCGAGCACTTCGGCGGCGAGGAGCGCGGAGGGCTCGGGGCCGCCCTGAGCCGGCCCGCCGAGGGGCTGCGCGAACTGGGCGTCCGGCTGGCCCGGCAGTGGAGCCGCTGAGGCCGCCGACCACCCACCACCGGGGCGGACCTGCGGCGGCGATCACGCCACGCGGGTGGGTTCGGCCGAGGCGGCGTACGATCGGAAGCGGACCACAACCGGGAATGACTGGACGACGCACGGCGTTGGCCAGTGCGTCCGGACCCACACCGCGCAGGGAGACTTCCACGTGACCACGCCAGCGCAGACCGAGTCGACCGAGGCCCAGGCCCCTACTTCCGTCGTCCTCACCGACGTCGCGGCGCAGAAGGTCAAGGCCCTGATCGAGCAGGAGGGCCGCGACGACCTGCGGCTTCGCGTCGCCGTGCAGCCGGGCGGCTGCTCCGGCCTGCGGTACCAGCTCTTCTTCGACGAGCGTTCGCTCGACGGTGATGTCGTCACCGACTTCGGCGGTGTCGAGGTCGTCGTCGACCGGATGAGCGCCCCGTACCTGTCCGGCGCGACGATCGACTTCGCCGACCGGATCGACGCCCAGGGCTTCACCATCGACAACCCCAACGCGGGCAACTCGTGCGCCTGCGGTGACTCGTTCAACTGAGTCACACCACACAGCATCATCGGCGGGGCCGTCCTTCGGGGCGGCCCCGCCGTCGTGGTCACTGGGAGCGGTCCCGAAGCCGGTGGCGTGCCGGTTACCGATGTCCGACCGACAGGACACCGTCAGGTTGCCGGGCCGGTAGGCTGACCGCGCCCTGCTCCCGACCCCGAGGGTTGACATGAAGATCGCCGTGACCGGCTCGATCGCCACCGATCACCTGATGAGCTTCCCCGGTCGCTTCGCCGACCAGCTCATCGCCGATCAGCTGCACAAGGTGTCCCTCTCGTTCCTGGTTGACGATCTGGTGCTCCGTCGCGGCGGTGTGGCCGCGAACATCTCCTTCGGCATGGGCCAGCTCGGCCTGCGTCCGGTGCTGCTCGGCGCGGTGGGGGCGGACTTCGCCGACTACCGCTCCTGGCTGGAGCGCCACGGCGTCGACTGCGACTCCGTGCACGTCAGCGAGGTGGCGCACACCTCCCGGTTCGTCTGCACCACCGACACCGACATGTGTCAGATCGCGTCGTTCTACGCCGGCGCGATGAGCGAGGCCCGCAACATCGAGCTCGCTCCGGTCGCCGACCGGGTCGGCGGACTGGACCTGGTGCTGGTCGGTGCCAACGACCCCGAGGCGATGCTGCGGCACTCGGCCGAGTGCCGCACCCGCGGGTACGCGTTCGCCGCCGACCCGTCGCAGCAGCTCGCCCGGATGCCCGGCGAGGACGTGGTGGCGCTCATCGAAGGCGCCGACTACCTGATGACCAACGACTACGAGAAGTCGCTGTTGCAGAGCAAGGCGAAGCTGAGCGACGACCAACTGCTGGACCTGGTCAAGGTGCGGGTCACCACGCTGGGCAAGCACGGTGTGGAGATCGCCGGCCGGGGCATCGACCCGATCCACGTGCCGATCGCGCGGGAGATCCGGGCGGTCGACCCGACCGGGGTCGGTGACGGCTTCCGGGCCGGGTTCTTCACCGCGCTCTCCTGGGGGGTCGGCCTGGAGCGGGCCGCCCAGGTCGGCTCGCTGCTGGCCACGCTCGTCCTGGAAACCGTCGGGACCCAGGAGTACGACGTCCGCCGCGACCTGTTCGTCAAGCGCCTGGCCGAGTCCTACGGCGACGAGGCGGCCGACGAGATCCGCCCCCACCTCCTCCCGGCCTAACAGCCCCACCCACCCGCGCCCGTCCCGCGCCCGCCCCGCCCTCGGCGATCTTGCACTTTGTGTTGCCGTATCGCGGCTTTTGCGCCTTTTGTCGGCACAGAAAGTGCAAGATCGCGGGGCGGAACGGGGCGGGGCGGGGCGGGGCGGAACGGGGTGGGGTTGGGGCCGTGGGGTGGGGTGGGGTTAGTGGAGGCGGCGGACGTCGTAGGCGGGGCCTTCGGGTCCGTCCACCGAGCCGAGGAAGTCCTGGCCGCGCATCCGGCACCAGGCGGGGATGTCGACCGCCGCCGCCGGGTCGTCGGCGAGCACCCGGACCACCGTGCCGACCGGCACCTGCGGCAGCCGCCGGGCCGCCGCGATCACGGGCAGCGGGCAACGCTGCCCCCGACAGTCGATCACCTCGTCCGGCATCGTCACAGCCCCACCACCCCAGCCTCGGCGCGCAACTCGGCGACGATCCCGGGCAACTCGCCGAGGAACCGTTCGACGTCCGCCTCGGTCGTCTCCCGATGCAGGCTGACCCGCACGTTGCCGTGCGAGAGCACCCCCATCGCCTCCAGCACGTGCGACGGCCGCAACGTGGACGACGTGCAGGACGAACCGGACGACACGGCGAAGCCCCGCCGGTCCAGCGCGTGCAGCAGCGCCTCCCCGTCGACGTACAGGCACGAGAAGGTGACCAGGTGGGGGAGTCGGCGCACCGGGTCGCCGACCACCTCCACGTCGGGCACCTCCACCGCGACCCGCGCCCGGATCCGGTCCACGAGCGCGGCCAGCCGGGTCGCCTCGGCCGCCGCGTCCGCCGCCGCCGCCCGCAGGCTCGCCGCCGCCGCCACCACCGCCGGCAGGTTCACCACCCCGGGGGTACGCCCACCCTCCCGCTCGTCGGCCGGCCAGGGTGACTCCCAGCGGGTGCCCTTGCGCACCGCCAGCACCCCCACCCCGGGAGGACCGCCCCACTTGTGGGCGCTCGCGCTGAGCACCGACCAACCGGTCGGCAGGGGCACCCGACCGACCGACTGCGCGGCGTCCACGTAGAGCGGCACCCCCACCTCGGCGCAGGCGGCGGCCGCCTCGGCGACCGGTTGCACGGTCCCCACCTCGTGACTGGCGGTGATCAGTGCGGCCAGCGCGACCCCGGGGGCGCGAACGGCGGCCGACCACGCGGGCAGGTCCAGCCGGCCCGACCGGTCGACCGGCACGCCGGTCGCGGTCCCGCCCGCCGCCTCGTGCCGCTCCGCCGCGTGCAGCACCGCCGAATGTTCGATCGCCGAGTGCACAAGCGTCGACCCGACCCGGCGCCGGGCCGCCAGGCCGCCGAGCACCGCACCGTGGGCCGCGGTCGTACCGCTGGGGGTGAAGGACACCTCGTCCGGGCGGACGCCGAGCGTCAGCGCGGTGGCCTCGCGGGCGGCGTCGAGCAGCTGTCGTGCCCTGCGGGCCTGGGCGTAGAGCTTGCCCGGGTCGGCCCAGCCGTCGTCGAAGGCGGCCAGCAGCGCCTGCCGCGCGACCGGATGCATCGGCGCGGCGGTCGCCGCGTCCAGGTAGACCGGGGATGCGCTCACAGATCCGCCTTTTGTTCGCGATTGCGGGGCTCGCGACCCCGGCTCGCTCCTCGCGCTCACAAATCGACAGGCTATCGCGGCGGTATGCCCATCATCCCCCCAATGGGGGGCGGACAGTGACCCCACCACTGTTGAGTCCGTCATGGTCGAGTAATCTGCGACCGTCGGTGACGCCTTTGCCGCCGGTGCTGAGGAAAGACGCACCGCGGCGCGCTAGGGAGGCAGGACCAGGTGGTCGCAAGGAGTTCGGAGGTACGGCCGTCGGCCGTACGGCACAGCGCTTCGCCAGGGGTCGGTGGACGCCGGGGGCGTGGTGCTGGTCGGTTGGCCGGGCTCGGTCTCAGTGGCGTCGCGCTGCTGATCCTGCTCACGGGCTGTGATGTGGGTCAGGCGTTTGACGGCTTCGGTTGGCCGCAGGGTGGCATCTCGCCGGAGTCCAAGCGGATGTACGACCTGTGGATCGCCTCCTGCATCGCCGCGCTCGCGGTCGGCGTCTTCGTGTGGGGCCTGATCTTCTGGTGCGTCGTGCGCTACCGCAAGCGTGGCAACGCGCTGCCGGTGCAGACCCGCTACAACCTGCCGATGGAGTTCCTCTACACCATCGCGCCGATCCTGATCGTCTCCGTGCTCTTCTACTACACGGCGATCGTGCAGACCGACGTCGACAAGCTGTCGAAGAACCCGGACGTCACGGTCGAGGTCGTCGCCTTCAAGTGGAACTGGCAGTTCAACTACCGCGACGGCCAGGGCACGGAGGCCCGCACCACCGCGTCGACGCTCGGCACCAGCGAGGTCATCCCGGTGCTGGTGCTGCCGACCGGCCGGTCCATCCGCTTCGAGGAGACCAGCCGCGACGTCATCCACTCGTTCTGGGTGCCGGAGTTGCTGTTCAAGCGGGACGTCATGCCGGGCAAGATCCGTAACGTGTTCGAGGTCTCCAGTCTGGACGCCGAGGGCGCATACGTCGGGCGCTGCGCCGAACTGTGCGGCAGCTACCACGCGTTCATGAACTTCGAACTGCGGGTCGTCTCGCCGGAGAAGTACGACCAGTTCCTCGCTGCCAAGCAGAGCGGCAAGTCGACCCAGGACGCGCTGACCCAGATCGGCGAGCAGCCGTACGCGGAGACCACGCAGCCGTTCGACACCCGGCGGACGCAGGACAACTTCAACCCGGACAAAGTTCCGGCCCGCACGGGAAGCTGAGGCAGCCGCATGAAGACCGAGTGGCGTATCTTCCTGGTCATCGCCGGGTTCCTCTTCGGTGCCACCATCCTCTACGGCGCCTGGACCAACGGCGCGTCCGGCGGCGTCGAGTGGGTGGGCACCGTCGCCCTGTTGCTGTCGTTCCTGCTCTGCTCGATGTGCGGTGGCTTCTTCTGGTTCGTCTCCCGTCGCATCGACCTGCGCCCCGAGGACCGTCCGGACGCCGAGATCGCCGACGGCGCCGGTGAGGTCGGCTTCTTCAGCCCGGGCAGCTACTGGCCGTTCGGTCTGGCGCTGTCCGCCGCGATCGCCGCGCTCGGCATGGTGTTCTGGCAGTACTGGCTGATCGGCGCCGGTCTGTTGGCGGTCGTCTTCTCCGCCTGCGGGCTGCTGTTCGAGTACTACAGCGGCACCCGGCGCACCGCCGAGCACTGATCCACCCGGTCGCCGTCGCGACCGACCCGTACGCCACGAGGGCCCGCATCCCACTGGGATGCGGGCCCTCGTCGTGGTGCGCTTCGGGCGGTGCGGGCCCTCGTCGTGGCGTGCTTCGGACGGTGCGGGTGCCGGCGGGGCGGTGAGCTTCAGGCGGCGTGGCGGTGGGTGGGCCGGTGGCGTCGGTGATCGGCCAGCAGGGTGACCGGGAAGGTGAACGTGGCGGTCACCACGGCGGCGCCGCAGCCGGTGCAGATCAGCTCGGGACAGTCGGTGTCGTGGCCGTCGACGCAGAGCGGCACCTCGAACGGCGTCACGTCCTCGCAGACATCGCAGTAGAGCTCGCGGTGCGACACGGGTGTCTCCTTCTCACTCCAGGTGAACCGCCCCGGATGCGACAACGACGCACAACGGAAGCGGAGAACCACTCGCCTGTAGTTTTCCACGCGGGTCCGACAAATCTCCGTCCAGCGCCGCCCCGGAGGCCGGCACAGGCTCGCCGCCGCCCTCGCGGCAGGCCCCCGCCGCAGGGTTGGACGCAGGCCAACGCCCGAACTGGGCGCAGGGCTCGGCCGCAGCTGGACCGCGTGATCCACTCGACACCATTGAGCTCGCGGTATCCAGGGCCGTCGGACACCACCGGTTCAAGGATCTTGAGTCGATCAAGGCTCGGGCGGCCGTCAGAAACCACGGATTCAAGGACCCCGAGTCGATCAAGGACCGGAGAGCGGCGGGCGGTGAGTCGGAGGGCGGCGCGTCGGCGGCCGAGGCCTGCGGTCAGCGCGTCGGGGTGAGGGCGCGTCGGGGCGGGAGCGCGTCGGGGTGGCGGCGTGGCGGCGCGTCGGTCAGGCGGGCGTCGGCCCGAGGGCGACGGCCGTCTTGATCCAGCGGTCCAGGGTCGCGGCGGCCGCGCCCGAGTCGATCGACTCGGCCGCGCGGTTCATGCCCGCGCACAGCGCCTCGGTCAGGTCGCCGTCGAGCGGACCCTGGGTGGCCAGCGCGGCGGCGGCGTTTACCAGCACCGCGTCCCGGACCGGACCCGTCTCGCCGGCCAGCAGGCGTTGGGCCACCGCGGCGTTGTACGCGGCGTCACCGCCCCGCAGGTCCTGGAGGGTGGATCGGGGTACCCCCAGGTCCGTTGCGTCCAGCACGGCCTCGCGTACGGTGCCGTCCTGGGCCGCCCAGACGCGGGTCGGTGCGGCGGTGGTGAACTCGTCCAGGCCGTCCTCGCCGCGCATCACGATCGCCGAGTCGCCGCGGGCGGCGAACACGCTGGCCATCACCGGGGCCATCCGGGCGTCGAAGCAGCCGACCGCGCCGGAACGGGGGCGGGCCGGGTTGGTCAGCGGGCCGAGGAAGTTGAAGAAGGTGGGCACCCCCACCTCGCGGCGGACCGGGCCGCCGTGCCGCATGCCGGGGTGGAACCGGGCCGCGAAGCAGAAGCCGATGCCCGCCTCCTCGACGCAGCGGGCCACCTGTTCGGGGCCGAGGTCCAGCGGGATGCCGAGGAACTCCAGCAGGTCGGCCGTGCCGCACAGGGAGGAGGCGGCCCGGTTGCCGTGCTTGACCACGCGTACGCCCGTGCCCGCGACCACGAGCGCGGTCATCGTGGAGATGTTGACCGTGTGGGCGAGGTCACCGCCGGTGCCGACCACGTCGATCGCGGTGCGGCGTACCTCCTCGGGAAGCACCACCGGCACCGCGCGCCCCAGCATCGCCTCGACGAGACCGGCCAGCTCGGCCGGGGTCTCGCCCTTGGCCCGCAGCGCGATGGCGAAGGCCGCGATCCGCGCCGGGCTCGCCGAACCGGTCATGATCTCGTCCATCGCCCAGGCGGTGTCGGCGGTGGACAGCTCCTCGCCCCGGAGCAGCGAGGTGAGCAGGTGCGGCCAGGTCCGATCACCCATGGTGGGCCTCCCGAGCGTGCGAGGTGCGCGTGGGCTGGAACGGGCGTCGGCGGATCCGACGCCGTGACGGTGGCGGATCGCTGGGGGACGTCAGGCGGGTGCGTGCGCCCGCAGCAGCTCGGCCACCGTGCCGCCGGTGGTCACCGGGTCGAGCGGGTGCACGAGCGTGGCGTCGACCTCGGCGTACGCGGCGAGCCATCGGTCGGCGGCGCGGGCGATCACCAGGCAGGTCGGGGGAGCGTCGTCCCGGTCGTCCTTGACCTGCCGGGCGATGCCGATGCCGCCACCCGGGCTCGCCTCACCGTCGAGCAGCAGCAGGTCGATCTCGTAGTCGTCGACGAGCCGGATGGTCTCCGCGTAGGTCGACGCGTCGACGAACTCGATCTTCAGGCCGGGCGCCGGTCGGGTGCCGACGGCCATCCGCATCCGGTCACGGACCTGCGGGTCGTCGCTGTAGAGCAGGACTGTGCAAAGACGGTCGCTCATGCCGGCACTCCGCTTCGCTCCGTGCCGTCATGAGGCACCATCGCACTGAGCCCGATGATTCGTTCGCTGCGCTCACTCATGCTGGACTGGCTCCCACCTCGTAGCTGCCCGCCGATCGTACCGGTCCGCGTGACGTAGCCGACATCCCGCCCGGCGGCACCGATCGGGGCGTACCGTCCGGGCAGCTCAGGCGGGCGCGGCGTCGGCGGCGCGTTCGCGGGCCTCCTGGCGGTCCAGCTCGCGGTCGACCCGGCGGGCCTCCCGCTCGGACTGCTTGACCCACTGCACCACGAGCACCGCGAGCATCGTCACACTGACGAACTCACCGCCGGCCCAGAGGATGCCGCCGGCGACCACCTGGTCCGCCCGGGGGTCGGACCAGCTCAGGTTGAGAGACGGGTACCAGTCGCCGCCGAAGAGTGTGGTGCTCTGCATGATCGTGAGGCCGAGCACCGTGTGGAACGGCACCGACAGCAGCATCAGGAGCGCACGCGCCGGGTACGGCCAGCGCCCGGGAAGCGGGTCGAGGCCGAGCAGCGGCCAGAAGAACACGCAGCCGGTCATGATGAAGTGCGCGTGCACCAGCTCGTGCGCCCAGGCGTGTTCGAGGGTGAAGCGGTACAGGTCGCTGAAGTACAACACGAACGGGTTGACCACGAAGATGGCGAACGCCACAAGCGGGAAGCTGTAGACCCGGGCGACGCGGCTGTGCACGATCGCCAGCAGGCGCCTGCGCGGCCCGACCGGCAGCGTGCGCAGGGCCAGGGTCATCGGCGCGCCCAGCGCCAGGAAGATCGGCGCCACCATGGACAGCACCATGTGCTGGATCATGTGCACGGACAGCAGCGCCGTGTCGTACGCGTGCAGCCCGCTGACCGTCACCAGCGCGATGCCGCCCAGGCCGGGGCCGAGGAAGAACACGGTACGGACGACCGGCCAGCGGTCGCCACGCACGCGCAGGCGGTGCACCCCGTAGAGGTAGAGGCCGGCGGCGAGCACCAGGCCGAGGGCCAGCCAGCTGTCCAGCCGGGTCTCGGTGAGCACCGCGCCGACGGTGAACGGCGGCGGGGCCGAGGTGGCGGCGAAGATCGGATCGACGTGCAGCACGCTTTTCAGGCTAGGCCAGGCGAACCGGACGCCGACGGTCGGGCCACGGAAGGCGCAGGTTTGCCACCCCGCTGATCGCCGGCCCCGGTCAGGGGCAATAATGACGGCGTGACTGCGGCCCCAGCCATTGACAAGAGCCGGATCCACTCTCTGACCCGACCGAACATGGTCAGCGTCGGGACGATCGTGTGGCTCTCCAGCGAACTCATGTTCTTCGCGGCGCTCTTCGCGATGTACTTCTCGATCCGCGCGGCTGCGCCGGAGCAGTGGGAGAAGCACACCGAGGCGCTGAACATTCCGTACGCGACCACCTTCACGGTGATCCTGGTGCTGTCCTCCGTGACGTGCCAGCTCGGCGTCTTCGCGGCGGAGAAGGGCGACGTGCACGCGCTTCGGCGCTGGTTCACCGTCACCTTCGTGATGGGCCTGATCTTCGTGCTCGGCCAGCTGAACGAGTACCGGCACCTGGTCGAGGACGGCATCAAGATCAACGGAGACGGGTACGGGTCGGTGTTCTACCTGACCACCGGCTTCCACGGCCTGCACGTGACCGGCGGTCTGATCGCCTTCATCATCTTCATGGTCCGTACGACCATGGGCCGGTTCACTCCGGCGCAGGCGACCTCGGCGATCGTCGTGTCGTACTACTGGCACTTCGTCGACGTCGTGTGGATCGGGCTGTACGGCATGATCTACTGGCTTCAGTGATCTTGCGCGTCACGTTCCGTGCTGCTGCTCCGTCCCCTGAGACAGGTCCAACCGGTTAAGGACACCGCTCATGACTTCTGACAACGACCGCCGACGCGGTCTGCTCGCGCGGTTGCGTGAGCGGCCCGTCGCGCGCAGCAGGGGCCGCCGCCGGCTGGGCGCCGCGGTCCGGCTGATCGCCGCGCTGATGCTCGCCGGCGGTGCCTACACCGTCTTCGCGCCCGGTGCCCAGGCGCAGGACAACCCGCAGCTGACCGCCAGCGCCGCCGAGGGCAAGGCGCTGTTCGACGTGAGCTGTGTGACCTGTCACGGCCGCAACGCCCAGGGTGTCGAGGGTCGCGGTCCGAGCCTGATCGGCGTCGGCGCGGCCTCGGTCGAGTTCCAGGTCAGCTCCGGGCGGATGCCGCTGGCCCGCCAGGAGGCCCAGGCGCACCGCAAGCCCCCCGTCTTCACCGACGACCAGGTCCGTCAGCTCGCTGAGTACATCCAGGAGCTCGGTGGCGGCCCGGTCGTCCCCGCGGGCGAGAAGCTCGGCGAGGACGGCAACATCGCGGCCGGCGGTGAGCTGTTCCGGATCAACTGCTCCCAGTGCCACGCGTTCGGCGGCGGCGGCGGCGCGCTCTCCTCGGGCAAGTTCGCCCCGAGCCTGCACCCCGCCACCGACCGCCAGATCTACGCGGCCATGCTGAGCGGCCCGCAGAACATGCCGGTCTTCGGCGACAACCAGATCACTCCGGAGCAGAAGGCGAACATCATCGCCTACATCCAGGAGACGCTGAAGCACGACCAGGACCAGGGCGGGTTCAACCTCGGGCGGTACGGCCCCTCCACCGAGGGCCTGGCGATCTTCCTGGTTGGCATCGTGGCGCTCGTCTTCGCCAGCCTGTGGATTGCGGGCAAGTCGTGACCGAGCGGATCGTCCGATTCAGTGCTGTGGTGCCGCTCGGCGCCACCCGTAGCGAGGTGACGGCATGAGCACCCACACCGAGCACCAGGCCCCGCAGGGCCAGGAGCCGCTCGACGTGAACGACCCCAAGCTGACCCGGTTCGACATCGTTCGCGAGGGCGCGCGTCGGGACGACATCGAGATCGTCCACTACGAGCCACAGGTGCTGCCGGGCACCAAGGCGGAGCGCCGGCTGACCCGTGTGGTCGCCGGGTTCTTCCTGATCACCGGCCTGGCCGCGACCGCGTTCCTGGCCATCTACATCTGGTGGCCCTGGCAGTACGAGCCGGGCCGTGGCGGCGACAAGTGGTACACGCCGCTGCTCGGCGCCACCCTCGGCATCGCGCTGCTCGCCGTCGGCTTCGGCATCCTGACCTGGGGCAAGAAGTTGCTGCCCAAGGAGGTCTCGATCCAGGACCGGCACGAGGGACAGGTCGATTCCGAGGGCCGCACCATCACCGGCCAGACCATGCTCTACATGGCCGACGAGTTGGGTGTGAAGCGTCGCCCGCTGCTCGGCATCTCGCTGCTGGCCGGTCTCGCGCCGGTCGCCGCGGTCGCGGCGGCGCCGCTGGTCGGCGGTCTGATCTCCCAGCCGCACAAGAACAACCAGATGTTCACCACCGGGTTCGCCCCGGGCGAGGGCGGGCAGAAGATCCGGCTGGTCCGCGAGGACGGCCGCCCGGTACGCCCGGCGGACGTCAGCGTCGGTGGCCAGATCACCGTCTTCCCCGGCATCGAGCACGGGGTGAGCAACATCCACGCCGACTCCCCGACGCTGCTGATCCACCTGCGCGACTCCGACGCCCAGAAGTCCCGGGAGGCCAACTCCCGGCCGGACATCAAGCACGGCGACTACATGTGGGGCAACTACGCCGCGTTCTCCAAGGTGTGCACGCACGCGGGCTGCCCGGCGAGCCTCTACGAGCAGCAGACCAACCGGCTGCTCTGCCCGTGCCACCAGTCCCAGTTCCTGATCACCGATAACGCCCGGCCCGTCTTCGGCCCCGCCAGCCGGCGGCTGCCGCAGCTGCCGATCGAGGTGGACTCCGAGGGCTTCTTCGTCGCGAAGTCCGACTACACTGAGACCGTCGGGCCTGATTTCTGGGAGCGGCCATGAAGCGTCGAAAGTTTGACCTTGCGGCGACGCCGGGCAAGGCCGCGGTGGGAGTGGACGACCGCTTCCAGGTGGCCACCCCGCTGCGCAAACTGCTGAACAAGGTCTTCCCGGACCACTGGTCCTTCCTGCTCGGCGAGATCGCGCTGTTCTCGTTCGTCGTGCTGCTGCTGACCGGTGTGTTCCTCACGTTCTTCTACGAGCCGGCGATGACCGAGGTGGTCTACGACGGCAGCTTCGCGCCGTTGCAGGGCACGCCGATGTCCGCCGCGTACGCCTCCAGCCTGGACCTGTCGTTCGACGTCCGCGGTGGTCTGGTGATGCGGCAGATGCACCACTGGGCGGCGCTGCTGTTCATGGCCGCGATCGTCGTGCACATGCTGCGGGTGTTCTTCACCGGCGCCTTCCGCAAGCCGCGCGAGACCAACTGGATCATCGGTTCGCTGCTGTTCTGGGTCGGCTTCCTGGCCGGCTTCACCGGCTACTCGCTGCCGGACGACGGCCTGTCCGGCACCGGTCTGCGGATCGCCTCGGCGATCATGCTGTCCATCCCGGTGATCGGTTCCTGGGTCACCTCGTCGATCTTCGGTGGCGAGTTCCCGGGCACGATCATCATCAGCCGGTTCTTCATCGCCCACGTGCTGCTCATCCCCGGTCTGCTGGTGGCGCTGATCAGCGTCCACCTCGGCCTGGTCTTCAAGCAGAAGCACACCCAGTGGCCCGGCCCCGGCCGGACCAACAACAACGTGGTCGGCGAGCGCATGTTCCCGCGCTACGCGCTGAAGCAGGGCGGCTTCTTCATGGTCGTCTTCGGCGTCATCGCGCTGATGGGCGGTCTGTTCCAGATCAACCCGATCTGGTTGTTCGGCCCGTACGAGGCGTGGGTGGTCTCCGCCGCCAGCCAGCCCGACTGGTACGTCATGTTCCTCGACGGGTCGACCCGCCTCATGCCGGCGTGGGAGATCCCGATCCCGATCGGTGACGGGTACGTGATCCCGCCGCTGTTCTGGCCGACGGTCGTGCTGCCCGGCATCCTGGTGGGCCTGTCGACGATGTACCCGTTCCTGGAAGCTCGACAGCTCAAGGACCGCAAGAACCACAACCTGCTCCAGCGGCCCCGCGACGCACCGGCGCGGACCGCGGTGGGCGCCATGGCCGTGTCGTTCTACGTCGTGCTGACGCTCTCCGGCGGCAACGACGTGATCGCCGACAAGTTCCAGATCAGTTTGAACGCGATGACCTGGGCGGGCCGGATCGGTCTGCTGGTGGTCCCGCCGCTGGCGTACTACGTGACGTACCGCCTCTGCCTGGGCCTGCAGCAGCACGACCGGGAGGTGCTCGCGCACGGCGTGGAGACCGGCATCATCCGGCGTATGCCGGACGGTCGGTTCGTCGAGGTGCACCAGCCGCTCAGCGCGTCGAACGGGCACGCGGACGGCCACGGCGAGCTGGAGTACGTCGGCTGGGTCGTACCGAAGAAGATGAACCGGCTCGGGGCACTCGGCCCGGCCATCCGGGGCTTCTTCTACCCGATCGAGAAGCCGGTCGAGGCGCCGGTCTCGCCGGGGCACCCGCCGGTCGAACCCCGGCCGGAACGCGAGGAGATCACCAGCGGCGACAACCGCCGCTGACCAGCCCGAACGCACTGTCACGTGGCGCCCGCCGGATCCCGGCGGGCGCCACGTCGTATGGGTACCCCACCGCCCATCCGGCCAGGAGTCGGACGGCCGTGGCGGGACCGGTCGACCCCGCGCGACGGGCGATCGCAGGAATAACCCCGGTGAGCCGGGTATCCGTGCGGTCCAACGTCTCAAGGGGGGGAAGCATGTTGGGTCTCAAACGCCTCGGCCTGTTGGCCGCGCTGGTACTGGTCGGGGTCGCGCCGGCTGCGGCCGCGCAGGCCGCGGCACAGCCGTCGACGCAGGACACCCAGTACCTGCAGGCGGTACACCAGGTCAACCTGTTCGAGATCACCGCCGGTGACCTGGCTCAGCAGAAGGGTCAGGACCAGGGGGTCAAGGACCTGGGCGCGATGCTGAAGACCGACCACACCCAGCTGGACCAGACGGTGCAGCAGACCGCGTCCCAGCTCGGGGTGGAACTGCCGAACGAGCCCAGCGCCGATCAGCAGGCGGTCATCGCCAAGCTGAACAACGCCAGCGGCGCGGAGTTCGACCGGCTCTGGGTGACGAGCGAGCTGGCCGGGCACGTCCAGGCCATCCAGGCCACCCAGACGGAGATCTCGCAGGGCTCCGAGCAGTCGGTGGTCCAGTTGGCCCAGACGGCCCTGCCGACGCTGCAGGCGCACTATGACGAGCTGGTGCAGCTCGCCAACAAGCTGGGCATCCCGGTTCCGCAGACCAGCGCCAGCGGTACGCCCAGCCCGGGTGGCACTGGCACCGAGTCCCCGGCTCCGGGTGGCACCGGCACCGAGTCGCCGGCTCCGGGTGGTAGCACCGAGGCCCCGGCTCCGGGTGGCGGCACCGAAACGCCGGCTCCCAGCGTGAGCTGACGTAGCGACAGCAGACGGCCGGTCCACCCGCAGGGGTGGACCGGCCGCCGTGCGTGTGCTTGTCAGTCGGCGCTGGAGAGGCCGATCGCGAACGCCTCCTCCAGGTCGTGCTGGGAGTACGCCCGGAACGCGATGTGCGACTCGGTGTTGAGCACGCCCGGCACCTTGGAGATGCTGCCGGCGATGACCTGGGCGATCTGGTCGAACTCGCGGACCCGGACGATGGCGATGAGGTCGACGTGCCCGGCCACCGAGTAGACCTCGCTGACCCCGGAGAGGCTGGCCAGTGTCTCCGCCACCTCGGGGATCGCGTCGGTGGCACAGTCGATCAGCACGATGGCGGTGATCACGGGACATCTCTCCGTTCGTCGGCGTCGTCGCCCATGCTAGATGTTTCCGGGTGGCCCGGCGTCCTGCCCCCGTCGTCCGGGCCGCTCAGCCGGGCGCGGTGGCCGCGACGGTGCTTCCGTCCCCGGCCCGGATCACGCCGCGCAGCCGCTCGCCGTCCGGCACGACAGCACCCGGCCACACCACCGTACGGAACACGTCGCCGTCCACCCGCGCGCCCGCGCCGACCACCGACTCCACGCAGCGACCGGTCACCGTGGCGGACCTGTCGACGAGGGCGCCGCCGTTCGCGGCGTGCAGGTTGGCTGCCAGGTAGTCGGCCGGGGTGCCGGTGTCGTAGAAGGTGCCCGGGTAGGGCACCACCTCCAGCGCACCCGCCGCCTCGGCCGGACGCCAGACGGCGCGGACCAGGTCCGAGAAGACGACCGGCAGGTCCCGGACGAGCCGCCAGGGCAACAGCGAGAAGCCGGTGAAGCTGTGCCCGGCGAAGGTGCCCGGCGCCGCCGGGTCCGCGGCGGGCTGACCGAGCAGGCGTACGGTGTGGCCGTCCCACCCGTCGAGCAGGGCGGCCACGTCCGGGCCCGGCGTCGCGGCCGGGTCGGCGAGGTACGCGTCGGCGTTGCCGACCAGCACCGGCCGCCCGTCGATCCAGTCCCGCAGGTTGGCCACCCCACCCGCGGTGCCCAGCGGCTCGCCGGGCTCGACGGACAGGTGTGCGCGGTCACCGACGTGGGCGACCACCTGGTCACCGAGATAGCAGGCGTTCACCGCGACCCGGGCCGGGCCGACCAGGCCGAGCCCCGCGACCCGGGCCAACGCCCGATCCAGCAGCGGGACGTTGCCCACCGGGCAGAGCGCCTTGGGTACCCGTTCGGTGAGCGGGCGCAACCGGGTGCCCTCGCCGGCGGCGAGCACCACCGCGCACAACTCCGCCGGCACGGCCGCCGTCGCGGTCATGGCAGGTCGTCGGGGATGGGGGGCGGGAACTGCCCGGCCAGCGGCCCGATGTCGTAGTAGGCGAGCAGCCGGGCGGTCGGCCAGGTCAGCTTGGGCAGGTCGTCCAGCGGGTGCCACGCGGCCTCGAGGACCTCCCCGCCGTCGACCGCCAGCTCGGTGCCGGACGCCGGCACCTCCGCCTCGAAGACCACGTCCACCCAGCCCTTGGCGTGCACGATCGCGTTCGGCACCGCCGGACGTAGCCGGGACGGGGGAAGCCGGACGCCGGATTCCTCGAACAGCTCGCGGGCCGCGCCCACCACCGGGGCCTCGCCGCGGTCCAGCAGGCCGGCGGGCAGCGACCAGCCCTTGCCGGGGGGCTGACGCAGCATCAGCAGTCGTCCCGCGCCCGGCGCCTCGGAATCGCGGACCAGGGTGACCGCACCGACGATGTACTTCGGCATCGCCAGCTTGACCAGGCGCCGACGCACCGGCAGCGGCAGCCGGTAGAAGGCCTGGTAGAAGATGGCCCGACCGGTGGCGCGGGAACGGGGGATCATGACCCCAGGCTAGTGGTCGCGAATGCCCTTCGGACGCGCTGGGGCGGCCCGGTCACTGTCGATGGTCGACCAGGTCGATGAGCTGGCGTACCACGGTGTCCGGTTCGATGACCCGGTCGAAGACCGCGACCAGCAGGGTCTCCAGGTCGGGATAGCCCAACTCCTCGGAGAGACGCAACAACGGCAGGTCGCTGGCGAGGCCCCGGTTGTGCTGACGCAGGGTGAGCCCGATGGTGGCCCGACCGAGACGGACCTTGTCGCTGATCGTGATGCCCGGCTCGGTGTGCTCGGCGAACCACCTGTTGATCTGCATCTGCGCGTGTGGCGACTTGACGAAGCTCAACCACTCGCGGCGGGGACCACGCGAGGCGACGCCGGCCTCGAACCCGTTGTCGCCGTCGTTCTCGGTGAAGATCTCCACCACGTCGCCCTCGTCCAGCTCCGAACTCAGCGGAGCCAGCCGACCGTTGATCCGCGCCGCGAGACAGTGGTCGCCCCGCTCGTTGCCCAGCTCGTACGCGAGGTCGACAGGGGTGGCGCCACCCGGCAGCACGACCTGCCGCCCCTCGGCGAAGACCTGGATCTGGCCCTCGGCGAGGTCGCAGCGCAACGACTCGAGGAACTGCGCCGGGTCGGCGGCGTCCGGCTCCCAGTCGAGCACCCGGCGCAGCCAGTCCAACTGCTCGGCGCGGGCCGCCGCGCTGCCGCGCCCCGACTGTGGGAAGCGGAAGTCGGCCGCGATGCCGTACTCGGCGGAGCGGTGCATCTCCTCGGTGCGGATCAACACCTCGACCGTGCGGTCCTGCGGGCCGCAGATGCTCGTGTGCAGCGAACGGTAGAGGTTGTTCTTCGGTGAGGCGATGAAGTCCTTGAAGCGCCCGGGGATGGGTCGCCAGGTGCCGTGGATCGCGCCCAGCGCGGCGTAACAGTCGGTGGGCGGGCCGTCGACCACCACCACGATGCGGGGCAGGTCGAACGGGGCGGTGTGGCCGCCGGCGATGGTGTCCTTCCAGATCGAGTAGAGGTGCCGGGGGCGAGGGCTCACGAGGGCGTCGACCCGGCTGCGCTTCAGCGCGACCCGGGCGCGGGTGACCACCGCGTCGAGGTACGCGTCCCAGCCCGGCCGGTCGTGCACGTGCCGGGCCAGCCGGGCGTGCTCGTCGGGCTCCAGGTGCAGCAGCACCACGTCGTCCAGCTCGCGCTTGAGCGTCTGGATGCCCAGCCGGTCGCAGAGCGGGACCAGCACCTCCTGGGTCTTGCGGGCGATGCGCTCGCGCGACGACGCCGAGCGCACCCCGAGGGTGCGCATGTTGTGCAGCCGGTCGGCCAGTTTGATGATCAACACCCGGACGTCCTTGGCCGCCGCCACGATCATCTTGCGGATCGTCTCCGCCTCGGCGGCCTTGCCGTAGAACGCCTTGTCGAACTTGGTCACCCCGTCGACCAGGTGGGCCACCTCACCACCGAAGTCCTCGGAGAGCGCCTGGAGGGTGTAGCGGGTGTCCTCCACGGTGTCGTGCAGCAACGCCGCGACCAGGGTGGTGGTGTCCATCCCCAGCTCGGCGCAGATCTGCGCCACCGCGAGCGGATGGGTGATGTACGGCTCACCGCTCTTGCGGAACTGCCCGCGGTGCATGTTTTCCGCGATCGTGTACGCACGTCGCAGCACCGCGGGATCGGTGCCGGCGTGGATGCTCCGGTGGGTGCGCACCAGTTGGGTGACCGGGTCGGAGTCGGTGGTCGGCCAGCTGAGCAGCGAGCGCAGTCGGCGGGCGAGCGGCAGCTCACCCGGCTGTGTCGGCAGGGCGCCCCCCAGGGCGGCGCCGTGTCCGGCGTCGACGTCCACGAGGGACACCTCCTCACCCCGGCTCCACGGCGCCGGGAGCCGGCGGCGGGAGCAGGCCCACGAATCGGGCAGGACTGCACTTCTCTAACAGCCTAAGCGAGTCGACGTAGTCCGATCGGTCAGTTGGTCATGAGCGTTCGGTCGAGAGTTGGTGGGACGCGGCGTTCTCGGCCTTCGTCAGCAGGTCACGGAACCTCCCCGCGCCTCCCGCCGGGGAGGACCAACCGGAGGACATTTCGAGAAGTCGGGTCTCGGGTCGCTCCAACCAGGACAGGATCCGCTCGGACTCCTCGGCGGTCGCCGCCGGCACCGGGCCGTGCCCGCCCACCACCGTTTCGGCAGTGGCCCGGATGGTGGTCAGCGTGGGTCGCGGGTGCACGCCGGGCGGGGACACCCCCGCGCCGGCCAGCCGGCCGTGCCGCACCAGCGCCAACTCCCAGCCGCCCCGGGCGGCCGGCCGGGCCGCGGCCAACTCGACGATCCCGGTCAGCGCGGCCAGCCGCTGCATCCGCACGGTGGCCCGCAGCACCGCCGCCAGCCGGAACCGCACCACCGCGGCCTCCTCGTAGCGCTTGTCGGCCGAGAGCACGTCGATCCGGGCGAGCAGCGCGTCCACCACCGGCTGTGGATCACTCGTGGTGGCGGTGCGGAACGGCTGCGCCGCTCTGTCGTCGTACTCCTCGGGGGTGATCCTGTGCTCGCAGGGCGCCGGGCAGCGACCCAGCTCGGCCAGCGCGCAGGCCGGCGTGACGGTGCGCAGCGAGAGCCGGTGCGTGCACTGGCGCAGCGGCACGGCGTCGTGGAACCCGGCGGCGGCCAGCTCCGCGGCCCGCCGGGAGGTGAACGGACCGAGGTACGCGGTGTCGGTGGGGGAGAGGTCGCGGACTATCGAGAGCCGGGGATAGGGACCGTCGGTCAGCTTGAGCCAGACCATCCGCTCCGGGTATTTCGACCGCCTGTTGTACGGCGGGGCGTGCGCGGCGATCAGGCGCAGCTCGCGGACCTCCGCCTCCAACGAGTGGGCGCACTCCACCGCCTCGACCCGTTCGGCCGCCGCGAGCATCTCGGAGATCCGCGCCCGCTTCTCGCCGGCGGTGAAGTAGCTGCGCACCCGGGTGGCGATGTCGACGGAGGTGCCCACGTAGAGCGGACGGTCGTCGGCCGCCCGGAAGATGTAGACGCCGGGGACCTTGGGCAGCCCCTCGGCCAGGTGCCGTTTGCGGCGCTGGGTCGGGGTGACCGCCCGGGCGAACTCGATGGCGTCGCCGACCGTGTCCACCCGGTGCCCGCCGAGCCGACCGATCAGCCCGTGCAGCACGTCGACGGTGGCCAACGCGTCGTCCAGGGCGCGGTGGGTGGGCTGGGTGGCGGTGCGGAAGTAGGCGGCCAGGGTGCCGAGCTTGCGGTTGGGCACCTCGTCGCGGGTCAGCACCCGGCGGGCGAGCGCCGCCGTGTCCAACACGCGGGGGTTGGGCCAGCGGTAGCCGTGCTTGGCGCAGGCGGCCTTGAGGAAGCCCACGTCGTAGGGGGCGTTGTGGGCCACCAGCACCGCGTCGGCGATGAACTCCAGGAAGCTCGGCAGCACCTGCTCGATCGGCGGCGCGGGCACCAGCATCGCCTGGGTGATGCCGGTCAGCACGGTGATGAACGGTGGGATCGGCTGCCCCGGGTTGACCAGGGTGGCCAGCACCCCCAACTGCTCGCCACCGCGCACCCGCACCGCGCCGATCTCGGTGATGCCGCCGCCGTCCGGCGCGCCGCCGGTGGTCTCCAGGTCGACCACCACGAAGGTGGTCGCGTAGAGCGGCAGCGCCGGGTCCACCCCGCCCACCGTCGGGTCGAGACCGGCCAGTGACTCCTGGACGTACTCCGCCTGTGCCATCGCCGGCACGCTAGCGCGCCGGTCCGACACTCCCGTCGCAGCCGTCTCACCAGTCGCCATGGGGCTAGGATGAGAGATCGGCTCACTCACCGGGCGGTGGGCCCGGTCGCGGTGGGAGACTTGCCACATGCCCCTCACCGAGCCGTCCGACGACCACCTCCCGCAGGAGGATCCGGTCGCGCTCGACGGTGCGACGGGCAACCCGGACGACAACGTAGTCAGCGCGACATCCGACGCATCCGAGCCGACGGCGGCGGGCGCCGGCGCGGCTGGCGAGCCGGAGCCGACGCTGCCCGAGCCGGTCCGGCAGCGGATCGTGGCGCTGACCGCCGCGGTGCTGCCCACCCTGCCCGCCGACGAGGTGCCGGTGCCGTTGCGTCGGGTGGCCAAGTTCGCCCCGAACCGGCGGGCCCGGCTCGGCGCGCCGGCCATCGCCGCCCAGCTCACCGCCGACCCGCTGTTCCGGCAGCGGGTCACCGCCCGGGTCCTGGCCGACGCCGGCGACCTCGGGGCCGCCGTCGTCGAGGGCACCGCGCCCGCCGCCGCCGACCCGGTCGAGGTCGCCGCGCTCGCCTACCTGGCCCGACCCCGCGGCTGGCGGGAGCTGATCGACGCCAGCGGTGCCGCCGTGCGTGCCGAGGCGGACAGCGCGGTCGTCGCCGAGCTGGTCCGCGAGGCCGAGCAGCGGGCCACCCGCGCCGAACACGACCGGGCGGTGGCCCGGGTCGAGGCGGAGAAGCTGCGCGACGAGCTGGCCCGCGTCCGGGAGGAGCTGGGTCAGCTCCGGGAGGAGTCCCGGCAGGTCGCCCGTACCCTCCGCGAGACCCAGGCCCGCGAGCGCAAGGCCAGCGAGCTGCTGGCCACCGAGCGCGGCCGGGCCGCGCGCGCCAGTGCCGACGTCGACGCCGAGCTGCGCCGCGCCCGCGCCCGACTGGCGGAGGCGGAGGCCGCCGCCGGAATGGCCCGGGCCAGCGCCAAGGAGTCCCGCTCGGTCGACGACGCCCGGCTCTGGTTGCTGCTGGAAACCATCGGCCAGGCCGCCGTCGGGCTGCGCCGCGAGCTGGCGCTCGACCCGGTCGACAAACTGCCCGCCGACTTCGTCGCCGACGCGTTCGCCGAGCAGCCGGGCACCGCTCCGGCCAGCCCCGCCGCACGTGCCCGCGACACCGACGACCCGGCTCGACTCGACCAGCTGCTCGCCCTGCCCCGGGCGCACCTGGTGGTGGACGGCTACAACGTCACCAAGCGCGGCTTCGGCGAGATGTCCCTGGAACAGCAGCGCAAACGACTGATCACCGGGCTGGGCGGGATCGCCGCGCAGACCGGTGACGAGGTCACCGTGGTCTTCGACGGCGCCGAGCGGATGCACGGGCTGCCGCCCGCGCCGCGCGGCGTACGGGTGCTCTTCTCCCGCAAGGGCGAGACCGCCGACGAGCTGATCCGGCGGCTGGTCCGCGCGGAGCCGGCGGGGCGTCCGGTGGTGGTGGTCTCGTCCGACCGTGAGGTCGCCGACGGGGTACGCCGGCACGGCGCCTACCCGCTGGGCGCCGACTCGCTGCTGCGGCGACTCGCCCGCTCCTGACGCCGTCCGCGGGTGTCGTGATCGACACGGGTTCCATGATGTCGGGGTGTCCGACCACGTGGGAGGGCCCGATTTCATGCACATCGGGTCGATCTCGCCCTTGGCCGAGCGGTCGAACCGCCTTCCTGTCCTACGCGAGGGCTAGCGTTGCCGCTGTCGCCGACGGGAGGAGGTCGCCATGACCCCGGACAACGTCAAGGTCTTCGTCGACAGAGACCTGCGAGGTGCCCGGTTCAACAGATCGACGTTGGCCGGCGCGGTGATGCGCGGCGTCGATGTGAACGGTGTGGACATGGATGCGCCGTGGCTCGCCGAGGGCACGCTTCTGATCAACGGCGTCGATGTCGCGCCGCTCGTCGAGGCGGAGCTCAACAGGCGGTTCCCCGGGCGTGAGCTCAGGCAGGCCACGGACCCGGACGGCCTCCGCCTGGCGTGGACGGCGCTCGAGGAGGCCTGGGCGTCCGCGGTCGACCGGGTCCGGTCCATGCCACCGGGCGCGGCCGACGTCTCGATCGACGAGGAGTGGTCGTTCGCGCAGACACTGCGCCATCTCGCGTTCGCCGCCGACGCCTGGCTGGGCAAGGCGATCCTGCGCCTGCCGCACCCGTTCCACGCGCTCGGCCAGCCCAACGTCGAGTACGAGACCGACGGCTTCGACATGTCGGTCTTCGCCAAGGAGCAGCCGACGTTCGCCGAGACCCTGACGGTGCGGGCCGAGCGGCAGGCGATGGTGCGCGACTTCGTCGCGGCCGTCACGCCGGACCTGCTCGCCGAGCCCCGGCCGGCCGCCTGGTGGCCCGAGCAGCAGGTGACAGTCCTGCACTGCCTCCACGTGATCTTCGACGAGGAGTGGCAGCACCTTCGCTTCGCGCTGCGCGACCTCGACGCGCAGGAGCGCGGCGGCGGGACGGGCGATCCGGCCGATCACCGCTGACCGCCGCGGACGTGGCGCGCGTGCGATATGCGCGCTAGTCCGAGAAGCGGTCACCGATGCGGATCGTGTCGTACCGGGTCTTCGGCACGCAGGAGTTCCTGCTCCGGCCGCTGTCGGTGACGTAGGTGATCCGGTAGCAGGTCCGCAGGCGGCACATCTGGCCCTTGCGGTTGCAGACGGACGTGGAGGTCTCCTCCTTGCCCGAGACGGCGCCGACGGTGTCACCACGCGCCCCCCACGCGATCAGTCCGATCACCACGGCGAACGCGCAGGCGATCCCCACCACCGCGATGATCGGTCTTTTCGCCGCCCGGCTGTGGCGGCGCGGCAGCACCTCGCCGCCCGGCTGCTCCGGCGAAGGGCGGCCATCTTCGTCGGTCACCCACCCACCCCCGTTGTCACGACCTCACGGTAGGAGGACATCGCAACGGCGCCGCCGTCCGATGGACGCGAGATCGGGGGGGTCCGGGCGGTCGGGATGGCCCGATTTCGCTGAACTGGAGTCGATCTCTCCCCCAAACGGACGGTCGGACGTGGTTTCTGTCGTACCCGGTGGTTAGCGTCGATGTCACCGATGGTGCTCGGTTGACGACGACAAGACGTGAGCCGGCACCGCGAGCCGATCAGGAGGCGCGATGCTCATCGACTGTGACGGGTGCGCGAGGCGGGCCGACGGATGTTCCGGCTGCCCGCTGACCGCCCTGTTCGACGAGACGTCCCCGGCGGCCGGGCTGGTCGCCGCCGAGGTCGAGGCCATCGAGGTGCTCGCCCGGGCCGGCTTCGACGTGGAGGTGCTGGCCGCGCCCGCGCGCCCCAGCGCGGCTCGCCCCCGTGCCGTCCGCCGGATCGCCTGAGCGCCACACCGCGCCCGAAAGTGGGCTTCTCGCGGACCATAGGATGAGCGGTCACGGCGGGAGGAGCGGCGCGATGAGCGGGATACGACGGAACGACGACGGGCTCGTCGGAGCCACGCTCGTCGGCGCGGCCTGCGGCGGCGCTGTATCAGGCGGCTCCGCGTGGGACGGCTCCGCGTGGGACGGCTCCGCGTGGGACGGCTCCGCGTGGGACGGCTCCGCGCGGGGCGGCTCCGCGTGCGGCGGCTCCGCGTGCGGTAGCGGCGACGCGGCGGCGTCCCGTTGACCCCGCGCGGGTGGGCGTTGCTGACACTGGCCGGGTTGACCATCGCGCTGGTCGTGACCGCCGCGCTGTTCATCCCGTGGCACCGACCGCCGGCCCCGCGGGCCGACCAGCTCGCCGCGCTGGGTGACCTGCCGGCCGAGCAGGTGGCCAAGGGGCGGGAGTTCCGGGCCGCGCTGCGCCCCGGCGGTTACACCGCGCTCGCCGTGGGGCTGCTCGTCGCTCTCGCGCTCGGGCTGACCCCGCTGGGCGGTCGCCTGGTCGAGCTGGTGGGCCGGCCGTTCGGGGGGCACTGGATCGCGCAGGCGGTGCTCGGCGGGCTGGCCGTGATGCTCGTCGCCGACCTGGTGACGTTGCCGTTCGCCGCCTGGCGCCAGAGCGTGCTCACCCGCTACGGGTTGAGCACCAACGGCTGGAGTGGCTGGGCGGTCGACCTGCTCAAGTCGTACGCGGTCAGCGCGGTGATCGGGGCGGTGGCGCTTGTCGGCTTCTACGCGGTGATCCGGTTCGCGCCGCGCTGGTGGTGGGCGTTCGGCGCGGCGGGTGCCGCTCTGCTCGTGGTGCTGCTGTCGTTCGTGTTGCCGGTGCTTGTGGAGCCGGTCTTCAACAAGTTCACCCCGATGGACCAGGGCCCGCTGCGTACCGAGCTGATGAGCATGGCCGCCCGCGACGGGGTGCCGGTGCGCGACGTGCTGGTCGCCGACGCGTCCCGGCGCACCAAGGCGGTGAACGCGTACGTCTCCGGTCTCGGACCGACCCGGCGGGTCGTCGTCTACGACACGCTGCTGCGCGAGGCGACCCCGGCCGAGGTGACCGCCGTGGTGGCGCACGAGTTGGGGCACGCGAAGGACTCCGACGTGACGGTGGGCACGTTGACCGGTGCGCTGGGTACCGCCGCCGCCGTGGTGGCGCTCTACCTGCTCGGCTCGTGGGCGCCGCTGCTGCGGCTGGCCGGCGTCGACTCGGTCGCCCAACCACGCGCCTTTCCGTTACTGCTGGCGCTCGTCACGGTGGCCGGGCTGGTCGCCGCGCCGGTGCAGGCGCTGATGTCGCGACGGGTGGAGGCTCGGGCCGACGCGCACGCGCTCGCGCTGACCCGTGACCCGCAGGCGTTCGAGTCGATGCAGCGCCGGCTCGGGTCGGTCAACCTCGGCGACCCCGATCCACCACGCTGGGAATACCTCTACTCGGCCTCGCACCCGTCCACAGTCGAGCGGATGGCCGCCGCCCGCGCGTACGCCCGGGAGGCCGGCCGATGAGCCGCACGCTGCTGATCACAAACGATTTTCCGCCCCGCCCGGGCGGCATCCAGTCCTTCGTGCACAACCTCGCGGTGCGGCAACCGGCCGGCTCGGTGGTCGTCTATGCGTCGAGCTGGCGTGGGGCCGAGAAGTTCGACGCCGACCAGCCGTTCGAGGTGATCCGGGAGCGCACCCGGGTGCTGTTGCCCACCCCGTTGATCGCCCGCAGGGCGGCGCGGTTGGCGCGCGCGTACGACTGCGACACGGTGTGGTTCGGCGCGGCGGCCCCGTTGGGGTTGCTCGCCGCCGGCCTGCGTCGGCGGGCCGGCGTACGCCGGGTGGTGGCGCAGACCCACGGCCACGAGGTTGGTTGGGCGGCGCTGCCGGCCGCCCGGCCGGCGCTGCGGCGCATCGGTCGGGGTGTGGATGTCACCACCTATCTCGGCGAGTACACCCGCAGTCGACTGGCCCGCGTGCTGGACGGGGTGACCGAGCTGCGCCGGCTCGCCCCCGGGGTCGACGTGGACACCTACCACCCGACCGTGGACGGCGAGCAGGTCCGGGCCCGGCTCGGGTTGACCGACCGCCCGGTGGTGGTCTGTGTGTCCCGGCTGGTGCCCCGCAAGGGCCAGGACATGCTGATCCGGGCGCTCCCGGAGATCCGCCGCCGGGTGCCCGAGGCGGCGCTGCTGATCGTCGGCGGTGGGCCGTACCGGGCGACGCTGGAGAAGCTGGCCCGCCAGACGGGTGTGGAACGGGACGTGGTGTTCACCGGCTCGGTGCCGTCGGCCGAGTTGCCGGCGCACTACGCGGCCGGCGACGTCTACGCGATGCCGTGTCGCACCCGCAACCGGGGCCTCGACGTGGAGGGGCTGGGCATCGTCTACCTGGAGGCGTCCGCGACCGGCCTGCCGGTGGTGGCCGGTGACTCCGGGGGCGCACCGGACGCGGTCCGTGAGGGGGAGACCGGTTACGTCGTACGTGGGCGCGACGTGGCCCAGCTCGCCGACCGGGTGGCCCGACTGCTCGCCGATCGGGACCTGGCCCGCCAACTGGGCGCTGCCGGCCGGGCCTGGGTGGAGCGGGAGTGGCGCTGGGAGGCGCAGGCGGAACGGATGCGGGCGCTGCTCGACGGTTGAGCGCGCGGCGTGGCGCCGACGGTCGGCCCGGTGACGTCGGGAGGGGTGTGGGGCCCCGGACGCTCAGCGGATGCGGGCCAGGATCCGATCGGCGGGGGCCGGGCGGCCGAAGTGCCAGCCCTGGCCGGCGTCGCAGCCGATCGCCCGTAGCCGCTCGGCCTGCCCGGCGGTCTCCACACCCTCGGCGGTGACCGTCAGGTCCAACGCGTGCGCGAGCGAGACCAGCGAGGCGAGGATCCGCTCGTCGGTGCGGCCGACCGAGGGCGACCGCAGGCCGGCGACGAACTCCCCGGCGACCTTCAGTTCGGTCACCGGCAGGTCCCGTAGATAGGCCAGGTTGCTGTAGCCGGTGCCGAAGTCGTCGATGGCGATCCGCACCCCGAGGTCGGCCAGCACCCGCAACGCGCGGACCGGCTCCTCGGCGGTGCTCATCATCGTGCTTTCGGTGATCTCCAGTTGCAGCCGTTCCGGCGGCAGGCCGGTCTGCCGCAGGAGCGCCCGAACCTCCTGCACCAGCCCGGGTCGGTGCACCTGCCGCACCGCCAGGTTGACGCTGACGAACGGGGCGGCGACGCTGCCGGCCGCCCACGCCTCCGCCTCGCGGCAGGCCTCGGCCAGCACCCAACCGCCCAACTGGATGATCAGGCCGGTCTCCTCGGCCAACCCGATGAAGCTGTCCGGACGCAGCACCCCCAGCTCCGGGTGGCGCCAGCGGACCAGCGCCTCGACGCCGACCAGGCTGCCGTCGCGCAGTGAGGTCAGTGGCTGGTAGTCGAGGTAGAACTCACCCCGCTCCAGCGCGGCGGGGATCGCCGCGGAGAGCGCGTACCGGGCCAGCTCGCGTTGGTTGCGCTCGGCGTCGTAGAGCGCCCAGCGCGCGCCGCCGGCGGACTTCGCCCAGTGCAGGGTGCTGTCCGCGGCCCGCATCAGGTCGGTGGGGTTGGCCCCGGCCACCTGCCGCTCGACGATGCCGATGCTCGCCGAGATCTGCAGCTCGTGCCCGTCGACGAGCGCCGGTGTGCGGACCGCGTCCAGCGCCGTCTCGGCCACCGCCACCATGTCGTCGGTGCCGCCGGTGCTTTGCACGAGGATGACGAACTCGTCCCCGCCGAGCCGGGCCACCAGGTGCTCACCCATGGCCTGGGACAGCCGTTCGGCCACCGTGACCAGCAGCCGGTCACCGACCTGGTGCCCCAGGGTGTCGTTGACGACCTTGAAGCGGTCCAGGTCGAGGAAGCACACCCCGACCCGCTGCGCGCCCCGGCCGGGCTCGTTGAGCGCCGCGGTGAGCCGCTCGGTGAACAGCGTCCGGTTGGGCAGACCGGTGAGCGGGTCGTGGGTGGCCTGGTGCCGGAACCGGGCCTCGCTGGCGCGCAGCGCCCGCTCGGCCTGCGTCCGGGCCCGCATGGCGGCCCGGCGGATCGACTCCTGCTCGTCGAGGGTGCGGTCGCGCAGCGCGCGGGCGTAGCCGGTCGCCACGGCCGCCAGCAGCCGGGCCATCCGATCTTCGACCTCCTCGGCCACCAACCCGAGGTCGCGCACCAACCGAAGCTGGATGACCTCGACGGTACGACCCAGCCCCTCTGCCGAGGCGATGTGCGCGGCGACCAACTCGGCGCCGACCCGGTGCCCGGCACGCAGGTCGAACGGCTCCGTGAGCAACGCCCCGGCCAGTTGCCCGGTGAGCCGGTCCAGCATGGCTTCCAGCTGGGCCTGGGTCATCGGCAGGTAGCTGGTGCCGGTGACCGCCTTCGCCCAGGCACGGGCGAACGTGCCCGGACGGGAGGCCGCCTCGGGCGACTCAGCCACCGAGTCGCCCGACGCCGCCCATGAAGACCGCGCGCTCGGCGTCCTCCGCGCTCTCCGGGGTGTCCGGTCGCCACTGCGGCACCCACACCACACCGGGGTCGAGCAGCTCGAACCCGTCGAAGAGCGCGGTCAACTCGGCCCGACTACGGACCCACAGGGGATTGTCGGTGCGCCGGTAGACCCGCTCCGCCTCGGCGCGTTCGTCGTCGCTGCGCCCGTCGTCGCTGGCCTGGGACAGCACCAGATAGCTGCCGGGGGCCAGGGCGTCGCGCAGCGTCCGCAACAGCTCGGCCGGTCGGTCGTCGTCCGAGACGAAGTGCAGGACGGCCACGACCATCACGGCCACCGGTTGGCTCAGGTCGAGCTGCTTGCGGACATCCGGGTGGGCCAGGATCGCCTCCGGGTGCCGCAGGTCCTCCTGCACCACCACCGCCCGTTCGTTGCCGGCGAGGATCTCGCGGCTGTGCGCCACCGCCACCGGGTCGACGTCCACATAGACCACACGTGATCGCGGGTCGAGCCGCTGGGCGATCTCGTGCACGTTGCCGACGGTCGGGATGCCCGAGCCGATGTCCAGGAACTGGCGTATCCCGGCCTCGGCGAGGTGATGCACGGCCCGGCGCAGGAACGCCCGGTTGGCCTGGGCCATCAGCGGCGCCTCCGGCACCGCCGCGACCATCGCCTGCGCCGCGGCACGGTCCGCGGCGAAGTTGTGCGAGCCACCGAGGTAGTAGTCGTACATCCGCGCGACACTCGGGCGCTCGATGTCGATGGTGTCGGGTGCCCAGTCCGGCCGCTGCATGCGATTCACCCCTCGGTTCGCGACGCGGGCGTCGTCGCCCGCGCGGGTATTGTGCACCCGCCACGCACGCCAGACCATAGCGTGCGTCAGGTTGTCCGCCGACGTCGGTCGATGCGCGACGGTCCGCGCTGGCCGAAGCCGGCGCGGACCGTCGGTCGTGAGGTCCCGCTGTGCGAGCGGGGGCAGGTCAGAACTTCGGCGCGTCCGGTGCTTCGAGCAGGCCGAGCCGCAGAGCGGTCATCAGCGCCTGGGCCCGGTTGGCCGCGCCGAGCTTCTCGTAGAGCTTCGAGATGTGCGTCTTGGCCGTGGACTCGCTGACGAACAGTTGCTTGGCGATGCCGGCCACGCTCATCCCGTCGGCGAGCAGCCGCAGCACCTGCCCCTCGCGGGGGGACAACTGCGGGCCGGACGGCGCGAGCCGGCGCTTCATCGCCTCGGCCAGGTCGGCGGCGGTGAACGCGCTGGGGGAGGAGGCGGCGTGCCGCGCGGCGGCCACCACCTCGTCGGCCGGGGCGGTCTTCGGTACGAAGGCACTCGCACCCGCCTCCAGGGCACCGAAGAGCTGGTCGTCGCCGGCGTACATGGTCAGCACCACGATGCCCATCGACGCGCTGGACTTGCGCAGCGCGCGGGTGGCCTCCAGGCCGCTGCCGTCGGGCAGCCGCAGATCCATGATCACCACGTCCGGCTGGAGGGCGCCGGCCTGGCGTACCCCCTCTGCCGCCGTGGCGGCCTCACCGACGACCTCGAACTGCCGGTCGCGCTCGAAGGCGTGGCGCAGGCCCTTACGAATCAGGTCATGATCGTCAACAAGGAGGACCTTGGTGCGGGTGGCCGGTGTCGGACTTGTGGTCATCCTCGGGTTACTCCCCTTCTGGTGCTGCGCTGTCGCGCACGTTATCTCGGCGGGACGAGGTGCCAACAACCACGGCCACGGTCGTGCCGGTGGGTTGCCGCGGCCTGATCTCCAACCGGCCCCGGATACGTTCCGCCCTCTCGGCCATGATCGCAAGACCGTACCGTCCGTCGGGGCGCTGGTCAGCCATCCCCTGACCGTCATCCGACACTTCTATTTGCGCGTACGGGGGGTCGACCTCGCACGTGACCCACAAATTCGAGGCGCCGGCGTGCTTGCGCGCGTTGGTCACCGCCTCCTGGGCGATGCGCAGCAACTCGGCCTCGGTGGCGGCCGGCAGCCGGGCGGTGGACTCGTCGAGCGAGAGGTGCACCCGCAGCCCGCCGGACGAGCCCACGGTGCGCGCGTACTCGGCGATGGCCGCGGCCAGCCCACCCTGCCGGTCCACCTCACTGCGCAGCTCGAAGAGGCTCAGCCGCAGCTCGGTGATCACCCGGGTCACCTCGCCGCGCAGCGTACGAAGGGCCTCGGCGGTCTCGTCGGCGTTGTCGAAGACGGTGGCCATGGCGTTGTCGATGCCGTAGCCGACCATCACCAGCTCCTGCGCCACCCCGTCGTGGATCTCCCGGGCCAGCCGCTGCCGTTCCTCGTTCGTGGCCAGCGAGCGCACCTCGTCGAAGAGCAGCGCCGCCTCCAGCCGCAGCGCGGCCGGGCGGGTCAGCGCGGTCACCCGGGACACCACCGGCGGCGGGTACGCGTGCGCGGTGTCCGCCTCCAGCACCACGAGCCCGACCGTACGCACCCCGGCGACCAGCGGAACGATGAGCGCGGACACGTCCGCGCCCCGGTGTGAGCGGGACTGCGAGCGCGCTGCCGTCGTGGCCTGTTGGCTGGCCCAGGCGTCGGCGATCGCCGAGTCCGCGTCCAGCGTCGTCTCCCAGTCCACCCGGTCGAGGCCGGCCTGGGCGAGCACCACGAGCCGGCCTCCGCCGCTGGCCGACAGCACCGCACCCCGGTCCGCCTTGGCCACCGTGCGCAGTTCCTCCAGCAGGTGCTCGGAGATGCCACCCGGGTCCAGGGTGGCACCGGGCAGCTGTCGGGCCACCGTCCGCAACTGGGTCAGCAGCCGGGTCGCCTCGGCGTACGGCTGGGGTTTGCCCTCACCGCGGACCACGAGCACCCGGTGCAGGGTGCCGGCGGCGTAGAGGCCCAGCGCAGCCAGGATCAGCCACTGCGCGCAGACCGCGAGGTAGCCCGGCTGGCCGAGCTGGAGCTCTCCGCCGACGGTGGTGAGCGCACCGCTGACCAGCAGGGTGGCGGCGGTGACCGCGAGCAGGGCGGCGCCCTCGCGGAAGCGACGGCGCAGCGCGGTGACGGTCACCGGGACGGCCAGGTAGGGCAGCACCGCCGAGGCGCCGAGCCCGGCGACGGTGCCGATCGACGCCACCGCGGCCACCTGGCTCGCGGCCAGGCCCAGCACCACCACCTCGGCCACCCGACTCAGCGGCGCGATCAGCCGGTGCTGTGGGGCCAGCAGGGACGGGAGCCCGGCCACCGCCAGGAGCGCGATCCACCAGAGTTGGGTGACGTGGCGGGTGGCGAAGAGGGTCAGGACGGCGACCAACGCCAGCATCACCAGGCGGGCGGCCGCGGCGAGGGGATGCGGGTGCGGTGCGGTGGCTGTGGATGCGGGCACGTGACGGATGGTAGTCAGCCTCGGTAGATGTCGGCGATGTCCGCCGCGTACGTCTTGTGGACGACCTGGCGCTTGACCTTGAGCGACGGGGTCAGCTCGCCGGTCGCCTCGGTGAAGTCGTGGGGCAGGACCCGGAACATCTTGATCGCCTCGGCCTTGGAGACCGCCTGGTTGGCGGTGTCGATGGCGGTCTGGATCTCCCTGCGCAGGGCCTCGTGCTCGCGGAGCTGCTCGACGGGGGTGTCGGCGGCCAGCCCGGCGCCCTCCAGCCAGGCCGGCAGCGCCTCCTCGTCGACGGTGACCAGCGCCGCGATGAACGGCTTGCGGTCGCCGATGACGACACACTGACTGATCAACGGGTGCGCCCGGACCAGGTCCTCCAGCACCGCCGGGGCGACGTTCTTGCCGCTGGCGGTGACGATCAGCTCCTTCTTGCGCCCGGTGATGCTCAGGTAGCCGTCGGCGTCGAGCTGGCCCAGGTCGCCGGTCCGGAACCACCCGTCGGTGCTGAGTGTCTCGGCGGTCGCCGCCTCGTTGTGCCAGTAACCCTGGAAGACCAGCTCGCCGGAGATCAGGATCTCGCCGTCGTCCTCGATCCGCACGGTCACGCCGGGCAGTGGGCGGCCGACGGTGCCGATCCGGGTGCCGGTCGGCAGGTTCGCCGCGGCGGCGGGGGAGGTCTCGGTCAGGCCGTAGCCCTCCAGGACCGTCACGCCGATGCCCCGGAAGAAGTGACCGAGCCGGGCGCCGAGCGGCGCGCCGCCGGAGATGGCGTCGCGGCAGCGCCCACCGAGCGCGGCACGCAGTTTGCCGTAGACCAGCCGGTCGAAGACCACGTGCTGGGCGCGCAACGCCAGGCCGGGGCCGCCCGGGGTCTCCAGAGCCTCGCTGTACGCGATGGCGACCTGCTCGGCACGGGCGAAGATGCCGCCCTTGCCGTCGGCCTCGGCCTTCTGCTTGGCCGCGTTGTAGACCTTCTCGAACACCCGGGGTACGGAGAGCACGAAGGTCGGCCGGAACGCCTGCAACTCGGCGACCAGGTTCTTGGTGTCGGCGCAGTGGGCCATGGTGGCCCGCGCCTGCACGACGCCGATCTGGATCAGCCGGGCGAAGGCGTGCGCCAGCGGGAGGAAGAGCAGGGTGGACGCGCCGGCGTGGAACAGGTTCGGCAGCACCGGCACCGCGTTGGCGATGTCGGCGTACATGTTGCGGTGGGTGAGCACGCAGCCCTTGGGTCGGCCGGTGGTGCCGCTCGTGTAGATGATGGTGGCCAGGTCGTCGGCGCCGACCGCCTTGCGTCGCCGCTCGACCTCGGCCAGCTCGACCGTGGCGCCGCTGCTGACCAGCTGGTCGACCCCGCCGAGGTCGATCTGCCAGACGTGGTCCAGCTCGGGCAGCCGGTGTCGGATGCCGGCGATCAGGGCGGCGTGCGCGTCGGTCTCCACCACGACGGCGACGGCGTTGGAATCCTCGATGATCCACGCGGCCTGTTCGGCGCTGGACGTCTCGTAGATCGGCACGGTGACCGCTCCGACGGTCCAGATGGCGTAGTCCAGCAGCGTCCACTCGTACCGGGTGCGGCTCATCAGCCCGACGCGGGCACCGGGTTCGATGCCGGCGGCGATCAGTCCGCGGGCCACGGCGGCCACCTCGTCGCGGAACTGCCGGCAGGTCACCTCGGCCCAGGTGGTGACGGTGCCCGTGGCACCGGGGGTGGGGCGGGCGAACTGGACGGCGTCGGGCGCGACCTCGGCGTTGTCCCAGACCGGATCGGTGAGGTTGGCCGCGTCGCCAACGGTGACGATCGGCGGGACGGAGAACTCGCGCACCTGCACTCCTTCGTGCTCGCACTGGCCGGTCGGGGCGCCGCCGACGGACGGTGGCTGTGTCGAAACCTACCCGGTGAGCACGGGCACACTGCTAGGGCCTGCGCTGTCCCGGCCCCCGCGGGCCCCGGCGGCGCGCGGGGGCGGCGCGGCGTGGAGCCGCTGCCCGCCGGGTAGCCTCCCCCCATGGCGGACTCCTCCACCCAGTCGATCATCATCGGCGCCGCACCGGATCGGGTGACGGCGGTCATCTGTGACTTCGCGGCCTACCCGGAGTGGACCGACGCGGTCCGCCGCGCCGAGGTCGTGGAGGAGTACGAGGACGGCTACGCCAGCCAGGTGCGCTTCACCATCGACGCCGGGGTGATGGCCGACGAGTACGTGCTCGCCTACTCCTACGCCGAGGACCTCTCCCGGATCGAGTGGCACCTGGTCGCTCCCTCGAAGATGCAGAAGTCCCAGCGTGGTTCGTACGACCTGGTGGGTAACCCGGACGGCAGCACGACGGTGACCTACACGCTTGAGGTCGACCTGTCGGTCGGCATGCTCGGGATGTTTCGGCGCAAGGCCGAGAAAATGATCATGGACACCGCGTTGAAGCAGCTCAAGCGCCGGGTAGAAGCAACCGGTGCGGCGCAGTGACGGGTCCGGTGGCACGGTAGAGGAGCCGACGGTGGGCGGAACGGATCCGGGTTCGGCCCGGGAAGAGGCAGAGCGGCTGGTCGCCACCCTGCTCGCGGGGGCGCGACTGGCCTCCGCCGGCTCGGCGGGCGGCGCGTTCGGCTCGTTGGGCGGGGTGCTGGCCGGTGTCCTCGGTCACAGTGCCGACCCGGGCGGCCGACCCGGCGCCGGCGGTGCTTTCGCCACCGGATCGGCCGAATGCTGCGTCTGCCCGGTCTGTCGGGGCATCGCCGCGTTACGCGACCCGAGTCCGGAATTCGCCGAACGCCTCGCGACCGGCGCCGGTGATCTCGCGGCGGGTGTCGCCAGCCTGCTCCGCGCCTTCTCCCCGCCGCAACCGTCCCCGACGAGCCCCTCCGGTTCGACCTCCGCGCCGACCCCCACGCCACCGTCGGCACCCGCCGCGAGCACCGGCGACGTGCCCCCCGAGCCAGCCCCCGCCGACCGGTTCGGCGCGACCGGCGACGAACACGTGTGGCGCGATGCCACCCGCAGCGGGCATGATTCTCAGCCGGCGCCGGAGCGGGATGTCTGGTCGGTCGCCACCCGGACGGCGGACCCACTCGCCCCGGCCGCCGTACCACCCGTCGACGACGCCGGGCCGGCGACCGTACCGGCACCGACCACTCATCCCGCGGTGCCCGCTTCGCGGGTGCCGGACGACACCGGGGCGCAGGCTCCGGGCGACGGCGCCTGAGCGCGGGACATCCCGACCCGGACCGGCATGCCGCCGGGACACGGGCCGGACAGCAGAGGGGAGCGGCAGCGGTGACGCTGACCATCGGAGTCGACGTCGGTGGCACGAAGGTGGCCGGCGGTGTCGTGGACGACACCGGCACGGTCCTCGTGCAGACCCGACGGGACACCCCCGCCGATGACGTCGGCAAGACCCGCGACGTCATCATCGAGCTGGTCGGCGAGCTGGCAGCCGGGCGGACGATCGAGGCCGTCGGCATCGGCGCGGCCGGCTGGATCGACGCCAGCCGCTCGACCGTGCTCTTCGCTCCGAACCTGGCCTGGCGGGACGAACCGCTGCGGGAGTACGTCAGCGAGGCCGTCGGCCTGCCCGTGATCGTGGAGAACGACGGGAACGTGGCCGCCTGGGCCGAGTTCCGCTACGGCGCGGCCCGCGACGCCGACGACTCCATGATCATGTTCACGATCGGCACCGGCGTGGGGGGCGGCATCGTCCTCGGCGGTGACCTGATGCGCGGCGCGCACGGCGTCGCCGCCGAGCTGGGCCACATGCTGGCCGTGCCGGACGGGCACCAGTGCGGCTGCGGCCGGCTCGGCTGCATCGAGCAGTACGCCAGCGGCAGCGCCCTGGTGCGCTTCGCCCGCGCCGGCGCCCGGCAGGAGCCCAACCGGGCCACCGCGCTGCTCGACCTGGCCGGCGGTGAGGCCGAGGCGATCACCGGCCCGATGGTGACCGCCGCCGCGCAGGGTGGCGACCCCGTCTCCGCCGAGGCGTTCGCGCAGATCGGCCGATGGCTGGGCACCAGCCTCGCCGACATGGCGCAGATCCTCGACCCGCAGACCCTGGTGGTCGGCGGCGGTGTGATCGATGCCGGTGAGCTGCTGCTCGGCCCGACGCGCCGCTCGTACCTCGACGCGCTCGCCCAGCGCGGTCGCCTGCCGGTGGCCGAGGTGCTCCCCGCCGAGCTGGGCAACAGCGCCGGAGTGATCGGCGCCGCCGACCTCGCCCGCCGGATCTGAGGCGGTCGGAGGTGGGTGTGCCGCTGCGCGTGGTGTCGTACAACATCCACAGCCAGCGCGACGACACCGCCGCGCTGGCGGCGGTGGTCCGGGCCGCGCGGCCGGACGTGGTGATCGTGCAGGAGGGACCGCGCCGGTTCCGGTGGCGGCAGAAGTCCGCCACGCTTGCCGAGTCGTTCGGCCTGGTGGTGGCCGCCGGCGGGCTGCCCGCACTGGGCAACCTGCTGCTGACCAGCCTGCGGGTGCAGGTGCGGGGCAGCCGGTGCCAACGCTTCCCGCTGACCCCCGGCCGGCACCTGCGCGGCGCCGCGTACGCCGACTGCCGGGTCGGCGACGCCCGGTTCACCCTCGCCGGCTCGCACCTGTCCACCGACCCGACCGAGCGACCCTCCCAGGCCGCCGAGTTCAAGCGCGGCCTGGACGCGGCGACCAGCCCGGTGCTGGCCGGGGCGGACCTCAACGAGGGTCCGGACGGGCCCGCCTGGGCCACCGTGTCGCGGGGGTTGACCGACGCCGCGGTGGCCGCCGACCGGGCCGAGCGGCTCACCTACTCCTGCGCCGACCCGCGCCGACGCATCGACGCGCTCTTCGTCGACCCGCGGATCACGGTCGTGGACTACGACGTCGTGGACACCGCGCAGACCCGCCGGGCCAGCGACCACTTCCCGGTCCTCGTCGACCTGCTGCTGCCCGCCACCGGCTGACCCCGACCCGGCGCGACAGTCGACGCGTCCGGCGCAGGACTGGACATCCGGCCCGGTAGTGGAGAGGATTTCGCGGCGACCGGCACGCCTGCCGTACCAAAAGGAGATGTCCCGGTGTCCACCTCCACCGACCACGGCCGGCCCGACCCGGAGGCGACCTCGCCCACGGCGAACAGCGAGAGTCGCCCGGTCTCCGACCGGGGCGACACGGTCTGCGTCATCGGGGCCGGGGCCAGCGGCCTGACGGCCATCAAGAACCTGCGCGAGCACGGGTTCGGCGTGGACTGCTACGAACGGGAGACCGGCGTCGGCGGCGCCTGGAACTGGCGGCACGACCGCAGCCCGGTGTACGCCAGCACCCACCTGATCTCGTCGAAGCCGTTCACCCAGTTCCCGGACTTCCCGATGCCGGACTCCTGGCCGGACTACCCGCACCACAGTCAGCTGCTGTCCTACTTCGAGCGGTACGCCGACCACTTCGACCTGCGCTCGCACATCTGGTTCGGCACCGAGGTGATCCGGGTCCAACCCGCCGAGGGCGACCGGTGGGACGTGACCACCCGCTCCACCGGCGGGTACGGCCCGGAGCGCACCTCCCGCTACGCCGCCGTGGTGATCGCCAACGGTCACAACTGGTCGCCGAAGCTGCCCCGCTACGAGGGCCTGGAGCAGTTCCGGGGCGAGATCATGCACGCCTCGTCCTACAAGGACCCGGCGCAGTTGCGCGGCAAGCGGGTGCTCGTGGTCGGCGCGGGCAACACCGGCTGCGACATCGCCGTCGAGGCCGCCCAGCAGGCGTCGCGCTGCTGGCACTCCACCCGGCGCGGCTACTGGTACGCGCCGAAGTACGTGCTCGGCCGCCCCGCCGACCAGGTGAACGACAGCCTGCTGGCGCTGCGCGTGCCACTGCGGGTGCGGCAGTGGCTCTACCACTGGACGCTGCGGTTGACAGTCGGCGACCTGACCCGCTTCGGTCTGCCCAAGCCCGACCACCGGGTGTACGAGACGCACCCGATCGCGAACAGCCAGCTCGTCTACTACGTGGGCCACGGCGGCATCGGCCCGGTGCCGGACGTCGCCCGGTTCCACCCGTACGCCGTGGAACTGGCCGACGGCCGCGAGATCGACCCCGAGGTGGTCGTCTTCGCCACCGGCTACCTGCCGCGCTTCGAGTTCCTGGACGCGTCGGTGTTCGCCGACAGCGCCGGGGCGGGCCGGCCCACGCTGTGGCTCAACGCGTTCACCCCCGGGCACCCGACGCTCGCGGTCGCCGGCCTGGTGCAGCCGGATTCCGGGTTGTTCACCCTGTCGCATTGGCAGATGGTGCTCTTCGCCCGCCTCCTGCGGGCCCGCCGGGACCGGCCGGAGCGGGCCGCCGCGTTCGCGTCCCAGGTGCGTGACCGGGCCGGGGAGCGATACTCCGGGAAGGTCAAGGAGAGCAGCCGGCACTGGTTCGAGGTCGGTCACGCCGACTATCTGCGCGCCGTCCAACGCGCCCTGGTCGACCTGGAGGGCAAGTGAGCGCGAGTAGCGAACTGCGGATCATGCGGGGCCGGGAGTGGTCGCGTCCGGTCCGACCGGCCCGCCGGGAGGTGCTCAGCGCCGTCCCCGAGGTGGAGGAGGGGCGAGTGCCGCTGCTCTTCGTCCCCGGTTTCGGGCACGGTGCGTGGGCGTTCGCCGAGCACTGGCTGGGGCACGCGGCAGCGCGGGGCTTCCCGGCGTACGCGGTGAGCCTGCGCGGGCACGGTGGCAGCGAGCCGGCGCCGGAGGCGACGCTGCGCGCGTACGCGCACGACGTGGTCCAGGTGGCCGCGGGCCTGCCGCGCCAGGCGGTGCTGGTGGGGCACGGCGCCGGGGCTCTGGTGGTGGCGCACGCGTTGGCCCGCTATCCGGCGCGGGCCGCGGTGTTGGTGGCGCCGGTCTTCGGCGGTTGGGGAGTGCTGGGTGCGGCGTTGCGCCGCAACCCGGGGGGCACGTTGCCGGCGGTGTTCGGCGGGCCGTTGCGGCTCAACCGGGGGCAGTTGTTCAGCCGCGAGTTGCCCGACGAGGAGGCCCGGCGGTACGTCGGCCGACTCGGCCGGGCGGGCCGGCGGGCGCAGTGGGCTCTGCTGGGCGAGCCGGAGGCCGAGCCGGCGGTGGGCGCCCCACCGGTGCTGGTGCTGGGCAGCCCGGACGACCGGGTGGTGCCGGCGTCGACGTTGACCCGGGTGGCCCGCCGCTTCGGTTCGGCCCCGCTGCTCTTTCCCGGGATGGGCCACGACCTGATGCTGGACGCGCGGTGGGCGGAGCCGATCGACGCGATCCTGGACTGGCTGGAGAAGGAGCCCACGGCGCACTGAGCACCCGGGCGCGCCGGTCGGGGTGCTCGCCGCCGCCGCGCGGCCGCCCGGCGGGTGGGTCGCGCGGCCGGCCGGCCCGGCCCGCTGCCGCGCGGCCAGCCGGCCCGGCGGGTGGGTCGCGCGGCGACGATCTTGGGGGTGGCTGCTCAGCCGCTCGCCGGGTGGGTGGCCGAGCTGGCGGTGGAGGTGGCGGGTCGCGGCACTCGAGCGGCGTCGGTGGCGTCCGGGGCGGCGGCGTCGGGACTGGCGTCGGTGCTGGTCAGGCGGCTGACCAGGGCGCCGCGCTCGTCCAGGGCGTGCAGGTAGGAGCGGGCCCAGGCCCGGATGTCGTGCTCCTCCAGGTGGGCGCGCATGGCTCGCATCCGGTGCGTGGTGTCGGCGGGGCTGGCCCGCAGCGCGGCGCACAGGCCCTGCTTGAGCCCCTCCAGGTCGTGCGGATTGACCAGGTAGGCCTGGGAGAGTTCGGCGGCCGTGCCGGCGAACTCGCTGAGCAGCAGGGCGCCCGTGTCGTCCACCCGGGCGGCCACGTACTCCTTGGCGACGAGGTTCATGCCGTCGCGCAGCGGGGTCACCGCCATCACGTCGGCGACCCGGTAGAGCGCGGCCAACTCGGCCCGGTCGAAGGGCTGGGTGAGGTAGTGGATCGCCGGCTCGCCGACCCGGCCGAACTCGCCGTTGATCCGGCCCACCTCGCGCTCGATCCGCTCACGCAGGATCTGGTACTGGCCGACGCGCTCGCGGCTCGGCATCGCGACCTGCACCAACACCGTGTCGCGGACCTTGACGTCGCCGCTGGCCAGCAACTCGCTGTACGCCTTGAGGCGCTGCTCGATGCCCTTCGTGTAGTCCATCCGGTCCACGCTGAGGATGACCTGCCGGGGGTCGCCGAGGTCCTGACGTAGGCGGCGGGCTCGGGCGGCCACGTCGGGGCGGGCGGCGAGCGCGCCCATCTCGGCGGTGTCGATGGAGACCGGGAACGCGCCGATGCGGACGACCCGGTCGTCGATGCCGATCCGCCGGTCGGTGGCCGGCAGATCCAGCACCCTGGTCACCAGTTGGGCGAAGTTGTGCGCCGCCTGCACCCGCTGGAAGCCGACCAGGTCCGCGCCGAGCATCCCGCGCAGCAGTTCGGCCCGGCGCGGCAACTGCATGAACAGCTCCGGCGGCGGGAACGGCACGTGCAGGAAGAAGCCGATGCGCAGGTCCGGACGGAGCGCGCGCAGCAGACCGGGGACCAGTTGCAGGTGGTAGTCCTGGATCCAGACCACCCCGCCCTGCTCGGTGACCTCGGCGGTCGCCTCGGCGAAGCGTTGGTTGACCCGCTGGTACGCCTCCCACCACCGCCGGTGGTGCTGCGGCTGCTCGACGGCGTCGTGGTAGAGCGGCCAGAGGGTCGCGTTGGCGAACCCCTCGTAGTGGTCGCGCAGATCTTCCGGGCTGAGCGCGACGGTGTGCATCCGGACCCCGTCGACGTCCGGTAGTGCGGGGGCCGGACCGGTGCCGCCGGCCCAACCGACCCAGGTCGCCGGGGTGTGTCGCAGGAGCGGGTGCAGCGCGCTCACCAACCCACCCGGGCTGCGCCGCCACTCGCAGGCCCCGTCGGGCGCCTGACTGTCGTCGATGGGGAGGCGGTTGGCCACCACCACGAGAGAACTCTGTCGCATCTCGGGCATTCCGATCAGCAGAGGACTGACCGCCACGAGCAAGGGAAAACCGGTCAGTCAGCGGGGGAAGTGACGTACAGCGGTATTCCTACTGACAGTAAGTTACACCACTGTTACGCCCCGGGCGGGTCGGAGCCGTCCCGGGATGCGGGCCAGGATCAGACGACGGCGCCGTTGTCCGGGTCGTCGTCGTCCTCGTCGCCGGGGCGCAACCGCCAGATCAGCGTGACGAAACCGGCCAGGATGCCGGTGAACCCGAACAGGGTGACCGCCGAGCGGTCCACCGGGATCAGCGACGGGAAGAGGAAGAGCACGAAACCGAGGACCACGCCGAGCACACCGACCACCGCGTACTTGCTGACCCGCGGCAGCGGCGGTGGCGGGGGCGGGTGGTAACCCTCGTCGTCCTCGTCGTCGGGCAGGTTGGCCCCGAAGGTGTCCAGCCCGTCGAGCAGCGACGGCTCGTCCGGCCGGGTGCCGCGCCCCACCGAGATCCCGGAGATGTCGGTGGCGGAGGGCAGCCGGCGGGTGTCGGTGGCGGTCGGACCCGGCTCGTCGGTGCCCGCGCGGGCCAGCGGACCGGCGGTCGGCTCGTCCCGGGCGTCCCGTTCGTCCACGTCCTCCGCGGCCGGCCACGGGTGGTCGCCGACGGTGGACGAGGTGTGGAAGCCGGCCACGATCCGCGCCCACTCGGCGTCGATGTCCGGTTCGTCGCGCGCCGGCGGCTGCTCCGGGGTGGTCTCGTCCGCGAGCTGGGTCAGATAGTCCCGTGCGGTGGTCAGGTGCGAGCGGTCGACGTAGAGCCGGTCGACCGGCCGGGCCGGCACGGTGGTCGTGCGGGTGACCGGGTTGAGGTCGGCCGAGGGCTGCAGGTAGGCGGCGATCCCGCCGGCGGCCAGCACGTCGAGCAGGTGCTCGCCGACGCGCGGATCGACGTCGCCGACGACGGCGTACTCGTTCGCGTCGAGCCCGTTGTCCCGCCGTCCCCGGCGGGCACCACCCGCTGACACCCGGACATCCCCCTTAAGCGCCTCACGGCGCGACCCTCGACGCCCGTCCGCACGCCGTGCTCTGAATCGTGACACGTCAGGGCATGGTTCCGGGAGTGCGTTGTGTCGCGTCTTCCAAAGTCACGGCTGCCGCCGCAGGTCGCGACCGGGGTTCTTTGTCCGTTCTTGCGCGAACAGCGCCATCTCGGTGATCGTTGGCGGCGGAGCGACCCGACACGCCGGGCACCGCGCTGCTGAGCTGCCAACGATCGAGAGCAGAGGGGCACACGTGGCCGCTGGGGAGTACGAGGAACTGGACATCCCGCCGCAGTTCCAGACTCTCGCCGACCGTCACCGCCTCGAATACCGGCAGTCGCCACCCGGGATCGCGTTCTGCCTGGGCCTGGGCTCGACCCTGCTGGGTCTGCTGCTCAGCGTGGGCCCCGTGCAGCCCGGCGACCGGTGCGGCCGTGCTCCTCATTGCGGCCCGGGTGCCGCACCGGCGCATGCGAAGGCGGGAAGAGGAGCTGTACCGCGAGTACCTACAGTGGAAGAAGGGGCGGAGCGAGTAGCCAGCAGTGCACCGAGGGGTCGGGGTGGATCTGACGCTGATCATCATCCGCTGGCTGGCCGGTCCCGTGGCGTCTTCCTGCGTGAACTCGCCGCTGTATCCACCGACGGCGGCATCCTCCCCAACCGAAGCGGCCGGACGCCTGAGTCCGCGTCAGCAGGCCACGGCGGGACCGGTCGGGCTGATCGGCCGCCCGGCCAGGGCGAGCAGGCCGGGGGCGTCGTTGCGCAGCGCGAAGGTGCGTACCTCGGCGCGGGTCGCCCGTGCGCCCGCCGGGTCGCCGGCGCGGGTCAGCTCCGCCGCCGCGAGCGCGAGCGCCAACACCCGGTCGCTCACGTCCGGGATCCGCCCGTAGGTCTCGGCGGCGGCCAGGTGCAGCTCGGCGGAGCGCCGGTGGTCGCCGTCCGCCGCGGCCAGGGCCGCCGTCACGGTCCGCAGCGCCGCCTCCGACCAGGGCGTGCGGTGCCCGACCCGGCCCAGCATCGTGCGGACCCGCACGGCCGCGTCGCGACCGCTCAGGGCGGCGGCGTACGCGGCCGCGGCGATCCACTCACCGCTGGCCAGGGCCGGCACCGCCGACCAGCACCCGTCCAGCTCCTCGATCAGCTCCGCCGCCTCGGTGTCCCGCCCCTGCAACGCCCGACACAACGCGGCCATGCTCAGCATCGTCCAGAGCAGCCGGTGGAACCCGCTGCGCCGCGCGGTGTCCAACGCGTCGGTCAGGTCGTCCGGATCCTCGTCGTCACGCAGCACCAGCAGACAGCAGCGCAACCCGCGCACCTGCATGTCCCAGCTCCCGGTGGGCGTGTCCACGAACGCCTCCGCCGCCGCGAGGAGCCGGCCGAAGTCGCCGTCGAACCAGGCGCGCATCGCCTCCGCCGAGTAACTGGTGGTCAGGGTCTGACCGCTGGCGGTCCGCGCCGGCGCGGCCGAGAGCAGGGCGTTCGACCGCAGCCAGTCGCCCTCCTCGCGGATCGCCCAGGCGAGGTTCTGGGTGGCCCGGGGCAGCGCCAGCAGTTGACCGGCGCGGGCGAACTCGACGATCGCGTGCAGCTCGTCCAGGCCGACCCGGTCCCCGGACTGGTAGCGGGCGGTGGCCGCGGTGATCCGGGCGTTGGTGCGGGTCTCGGTCAGGCCCAACCGCTCGGCGATCTCGGCCGCCGTGTCCGCCGCCGCCACGGCCGGGTCCCGCTCGTAGTTGAGCATGTGCAGCCGGCCCATCTCGGCGTACGCGTCCGCCTTCTGCGGGGTGTCCGGTAGCGGCTCGAACAACTGCACCGCGCGGTCCAGGCAGGCCAACGCGTCGCCGCGGTCGGCCCGCAGCCAGGCGGCCTGGCCGAGCAGCGTCCACGCCCGGGCGGCGCAGGCGTTGTCGCCGTGCGACAGCAGCCGGTCGGCGAGGGTGTGCACCTGCTCCGGACCACCGCCGGAGAGGAACGCGTTGCCGTCCCGGTAGAACGAGATCTCGGTGCTCAGCAGCTCCAACTGGAGCCGGCCCACCGGGTCGCTGTCGTCGGCCAGGCCGAGTGCCCGGCCCGCGTGGCTGGCCGCCGCGTCCAACCCGTGCAGCGCGTACGCCCGCCGGGCCGCCCGGTGCAGCGCCTGCCGCGCCGGCCCGGCGTAGCGCTGCACCTGCATGCCCAGCGAGCGGGCGATCTCGTGCGCGGCCCAGCGGTGGTGGGCGAGCACCTCGGCCAGGTCGGTGTCGCGGGAGTGCGACAGCGCGTCGAGCCAGTCGGCGGCCCGCTCGTGGCGGGCCACCCGCTCGGTGCGCGGCAACCGCTGGTAGCAGACGTCACGGACCAGCACGTGGCGGAACCGGTACTCGGCCTGCCCGGCCATCGTCGACGCGGCCTGCTCGTGCACGAAGTCGCGCTGTTCGAGTCGGCGCAGCGAACGCTCGACCGACTCGATCTGTTGCCCGAGGGCGGCGGCGACCGCGCCGGGCCAGAACTGCACCCCGACCACCGACGCGGCGAGCAGCACCGCGCGGTCCTTGGCGTCCAGCAGGTCCACCCGGTTGGCGATCACCGCGTGCACGCTCTCCGGCATGGTCAGCTCAAGCTGCTTGTCCAGCGACCAGCCCCGCCCCGACTGGCGCAGCGCCCCCTGCTCGATCAGCATCCGGACGTACTCGTGGGCGTAGAGCGGGTTGCCGCCGGCCACCTCGATCAACGGGGTCAGCATGTCGGCGGAGAACGCGGCCTGGCCGAACAGGTGCGCGTACAGGGCGGCGATGCCGGTGTCGCGCAGTGGCGGCAGGGTGATCGTCACCGAGCCGGTGATCGACCCGGCCCAGCTCGGGTCCCGGTCGACGAGCTCCGGGCGGGCGGTGCAGAGCAGCAGCAGCGGCACGTCACGGGCCGCCGCCCCGAGCAGCTCCACGAAGCGCAGCATCGCGTCGTCGGCCCAGTGCAGGTCCTCGAAGACCAGCACGGTGGGACGCCGGACGGCAAGCGCCAGCAGGAAGCGACGCCACGCCGACTCCGCCTCCTCGGCCGGCAGCGGCGTGCCGGGCAGCCCGACCAGCGGGCGCAGCGCGTCCGCCACCCGGTCCCGTTCACCCGGGCCGATCAGCTCGCCCACGGCGGCGGTCAGCCGTTGCGCGGCGCTTGTCGCCGGGTCGGTGTCGAGGATGCCGGCCTCGGACTTCACGATGTCGGCGAGCGCGGCGAAGGTGACGTTCTCCCCGAACGGCGGGCAGCGCCCGGTGTGCCAGGTCAGCGGCTCGTCGACCAGCCGGCCGGTGTGCAGGTAGAGCTCGCGCAGCAGCCGGCTCTTGCCGATGCCGGCCCGGCCGAAGATGGTGACCACCTGCGGTCGCCTGTCGCGCAGCGACCGGTGCAGGGCGTTGACGAGCATCCCCAGCTCGTGTTCCCGGTCGACGAGCGGCGTGGTGTCCGGTTCCCGGTCGGTGGGTTGGCGACGCAGCGGGGACAGGGCGAGCCACACCTCGGTCGGCGACGACCGGCCGCGCAGGGTGACCGGGGGCTGCTCCTCGTAGCGGATCGCGTCCTTGGTGAGCGCGTGGGTGGTGCCGCAGACCAGCACCCCACCGGGTGGCGCGACCGACTGCATCCGGGAGGCCGTGTTGACCACGTCACCGGCCACGATGGCCTGTCCGCCGTCGCGCGCGGCGGCCACGTCGACAAGCGCCTCGCCGGTGGCCACCCCGACCCGGAACCGCATCTCGGTGCTGCCGGTCGGCGCGAACCGGGTGAGCACCCGTTGCAGCTCCAGACCGGCCCGTACGCAGCGCAGCGCGTCGGTCTCGGTGGCGATCGGGGCGCCGAAGAGCGCCATCACCGCGTCTCCGATGTATTTCTCCACCACCCCGCCGTACTGACCGACCACCCGGCGGGCGGCGGAGAAGAACCCGGTCTGCATGCCCCGGACCTGCTCCGGGTCGGTGCGCTCGACGTACGGCGTGAAGTCGATCAGGTCCACGAAGAGCACGCTCACCCGGCGGCGGTCCTCCTGCGGGGTGACCGTGGCCGGTCGGTCGGCGCCCGGCCGGGGCGACCCGCAGGACGTGCAGAAGGTGACGTCCGAGGCGAGCGGGCGCAGGCAGTGCGGGCACACGGCGCCCAGCTCGGCGCCGCAGCCGCCGCAGAAGCGGTCCCCGTCGGCGGCCGTGCGGCCACAGCGTCCACACTGCGCGGCGATGACATCCCCCAGAGGTGAACGGGTCGACGCCCATGGCGTCCCCTGCCCAGAATTATCGCCCCCGTCGGCCGCTGTCAGGTACCGGCCTGTTGGCTTGTGGACAGTCACCGAGGGTGCTGACCGACTAGATTCAGGCGGCCAGATATCGATCAGGGACCAGAGGGGGACAGGTCAATGGTGTACGTCAAGCTGGAGAGCGACTGGACCGACGGCAACGGGGTCAGCCACTCCGCGGGCGACTCGGTGGACGTCGACGCCGCCACGCTCGCCACGCTCCAGGCCGAGGGCATCGTCAGCGAGCAGACCCACGGCCCGGGTGGCGACGGCAAGGGCCCGGACAAGTGGGCCGGGCCGGGCAGCTCCGGGGCGTGACCCCACGCCGATGACGCCGAAACGGCCGGGTCGCCCACGGGGCGGCCCGGCCGTTTCGTGCTGCTCGGGTGAGGGGTCAGCGGTCGTTCATGCCGGCGCGGCGGCGCAGCGCGGCCACGTCGGTCACCACGATCCGGCGCCCCTCGGTACGCAGCCAGCCACGGCTGGCGAACGAACCGATCGCCTGGTTGACGCTCTGCCGGGAGCCACCCGCCATCTCGGCCAGTTGACTCTGGTTGAGCTCGATCGTGATCATCGGCGCCTGGCTCTCGCCCGCCAACCGGACGAGCGTCTTGGCCACCCGACCCGGCAGGTCGAGGAAGACGTGGTCGGCGTTCTGCTCGGTCAGCCGGCGGATCAGCCCGCCCAGCGAGCGCATCACCGCGTCCAGGATGCGCGGGTTGGAGTGCACCAGCTCCATGAACGCGCCGCGCGAGAGCGCGAGCGCCGCGCAGTCCTCGATGGCCTCGGCCGAGGCGGACCGGGTGGACGCGTCGAGCAGGGAGACCTCGCCGAGCACGTCCGGGGGACGGATCACCGACAGGACGGCCCGCTCACCCGTGGGTGCGGTGCGGAAGACGGCCACCGCACCGCGGCGCAACACGATGAGCGACTCACCCGGGTCGTTCTCCACGAAGAGCAACTGCCCCTTGCGGTAGGTGCGCGGAACGGCGGCGGCGATGACGCGCTGCCGCACCTCGGGCTCCAGACCAGCGAACATCTCGACACCCGTGAGCGCGTCACCCGGCTCCGGCAGGCGCATCTCCACGGCCCAACCCCTCCCCGGTCATGGACCACAAACTCGCTCACCGGGTGAACCTGATGGCCCTGACAAGGTGAACTGACACCGATTCGGCATCCGGTAGCGGTACACATCAGATCATGACGGTCCGGTCGCTTGCTGTACACCCCTCGAAGCACTTCCGTGACCGTCGCGAGCTGCCGCGTACCCTCGTTGAAGTGCCGATCCGGCCCGTCACCAGCGGTGCGGCGGCCCCGCCGGGCGCGGCCGGGCGGCGGTGGGCGAGGATGGTCGGAATGGTCTACCGCTATTTCTACGACTGCGAGTTCATCGAGGACGGCACCACCGTCGACCTCGTCTCGATAGGTGTCGTCGACGAGTACGGCCGCGAGTTCTACGCGGTCTCCACGGAGTTCGACGATTCCCGTGCCGTGCCCTGGGTCCGGCGCAACGTGCTGGACAAGCTGCCGTCCCCGGCGGACCGGGCCTGGCGGTCGCGCGAGCGCATCCGCGACGACCTGTTCGACTTCCTGGTCGAGCCCGTCCGGGACCGGCCGGGGGAGCAGTTGGAGCTGTGGGCCTGGTACGCCGCGTACGACCATGTGGTGCTCGCCCAGCTCTGGGGTGCGATGCCGGCGCTGCCCCGGGAGATTCCCCGTTACACCAAGGAGCTGCGGCAGCTCTGGGACGACAGCGGTCGGCCGACCCTGCCGGACGCCGACGCGGCCCGGCACGACGCTCTGGTCGATGCCCGGCACAACCTGGCCCGGTGGCGGGCGATGACGGCCGGCGGGCGATGACGATCCGCCGAGCGACGGTCGTACCGTCGTAGGTTTGACCGGTTCTGTCCCGGGCATCGGTTCGACCAGCCGAGCCGAGGGAGAGTGCCATGAGCAACCAGCCCACCAGCGCCGCCGAGGCGCGAGCCCGGGTCACCGAGCTGGCCCGGGCCGCGCGGATCTGCATGCTCACCACGACCGCCCTGGACGGGCGGCAGGTGAGCCGACCGATGGGGCTCCAGGAGGCCGAGTTCGACGGGGAGCTGTGGTTCTTCGCCCACGCCGACTCGGCGAAGGTCCGTCAGCTCCGGGTGAATCCGGAGGTGAACGTCGCCTTCTCCGACCAGAAGCACAACGCCTGGGTGTCGATCTCCGGCACCGCCACCGAGGGGCTCGACCGGGCGCGCGCCGAGCGGCTGTGGAACCCGCTGCTCAAGGCGTGGTTCCCCGACGGGCTGGACACCCCGGGGCTCACCCTGATCAAGGTGCACGCCAGCTCCGCCGAGTACTGGGACTCGGCGAACAGCGCCGTGGTCAACCTGCTCGGTTACGCGAAGGCCGCCGTCACCGGGCGGCCGCCGGAGGCCGGCGAGAACCACGAGGTGACGTTCTGAGCAGCGCTCGTCGGCCCGCCGGCCCGGGGCGCGCTGTCGTCGCACCGGCGGGCCGACTACAGTGCGCAGTGACGGCCCGCCCCGGGCCGGCAACGGCGCCGATGGTCTGATCTGACACATACCCTGGGGCAATTCGGGCTTTACCTGATGCTCCAGGAGGATGAGCGGATCATGCGTATCGGCGTGCTCACCGGCGGCGGCGACTGCCCAGGTCTCAACGCGGTCATCCGGGCGGTGGTCCGCAAGGGCGTCGCCACCTACGGTCACGAGTTCGTGGGCTTCCGGGACGGTTGGAAGGGCCCGCTGGAGGGTCTGTCCCGGCCCCTCGGCATCGCGGATGTCCGTGGCATCCTGCCCCGCGGCGGCACCATCCTCGGCTCGTCCCGGACCAACCCGTTCAAGATCGAGAACGGCGTCGAGCGGATCAAGGACAACCTCGCCGAGCAGGGTGTCGACGCGTTGATCGCGATCGGCGGCGAGGACACCCTCGGCGTGGCCACCAAGCTCTACGAGCTGGGTGTGCAGGTCGTCGGCGTGCCGAAGACGATCGACAACGACCTCGGCGCCACCGACTACACCTTCGGCTTCGACACCGCTGTCAACATCGCGATGGAGGCCATCGACCGCCTGCACACGACCGCGGAGAGCCACCACCGCACCCTGGTCGTCGAGGTGATGGGCCGGCACGCCGGCTGGATCGCCCTGCACGCCGGCCTGGCCGGCGGCGCCAACGTGATCCTGCTGCCCGAGCGGCAGTTCGACGTCGACCAGGTGGCCGGCTACGTCGAGAAGCGCTTCCAGCACCAGTACGCCCCGATCGTCGTGGTCGCCGAGGGCGCCCAGCCGCTGGACGGCCAGATGGTCCTCGCCAACCAGGAGCTGGACTCGTTCGGCCACGTCCGCCTCGGCGGCATCGGCCAGTGGCTCGCCGAGCAGCTGGAGGCCAAGACCGGCAAGGAGGCCCGCACCGTGGTGCTGGGTCACATCCAGCGCGGCGGCACCCCGACCGCCTTCGACCGGGTGCTCGCCACCCGCCTGGGCCTGCAGGCCATCGACGCGGTCAACGACGGCGACTGGGGCAAGATGGTCGCGATGCAGAGCACCGACATCGTCCGGGTGCCCCTCGCGGAGGCCACCCGCGAGCTGAAGACCGTGCCGCTGGAGCGGTACGTCGAGGCCGAGGTCTTCTTCGGCAGCTGATCGACAGTTGGCGGCACGGCGGGCCCGCGGGCCCGCCGTGCCACGACCAGACGCGAGGGGGTACGGGCCGACATGTCCGCCGGGGTGCACACGGTCGCGGTCATTGGCGCGGGCAAGATCGGCGAGCTGATGCTCTCCGGGCTGCTGCGCTCGGGATGGCCGGTGGACCGGCTGCTGGCCACCGCCCGCCGGCCGGCCCGCGCCGACGAACTGACCGCCCGCTACGGCGTACGGGTCGTCGACAACCTGACCGCGGTGGACGAGGCGGCGGTGCTCGCGGTCTCGGTGAAGCCGCAGGACGCCGCCGCGCTGCTCGACGAGATCGGCCCCAAGGTGCCGGCCGACAAGCTCGTCATCTCGCTCTGCGCCGGCCTGCCCACCAGCTTCTTCAACCGCCGGCTGCCCGAGGGCACCCCGGTGGTCCGGGTGATGACCAACACCCCGGCGCTCGTCGACGAGGCGATGACGGCGATCTCGGCGGGCGCGCACGCCACCGGGTCGCACCTGGCGCTCGCCGAGGAGATGTTCAAGCCCCTCGGCCAGACGATCCGGGTGCCCGAGTCACAGCAGGACGCCGTCACGGCGCTTTCCGGCTCCGGGCCCGCCTACTTCTACCTGCTGGTCGAGGCCATGATCGACGCGGGAATCCTGCTGGGGTTGCCCCGGCAGGTGGCGCACGAGCTCATCGTGCAGACCGCCATCGGTTCCGCCGTGATGCTGCGGGATTCCGGGGAGCACCCGGTCAAGCTGCGCGAGGCGGTCACCTCGCCGGCCGGCACCACCATCTCCGCGATCCGGGAGTTGGAGAAGCACGGCGTACGGGCGGCGCTGCTCGCCGCGCTGGAGGCCGCCCGGGATCGTGCCCGGGAGCTGGCCGCCCAGGCCGACTGACCCGCTGGCCGTTCGGGGTGGGACGGCCGCAAACCGGGTGGCCGTTGGGGTGCGTCGCGGGGCCGTGCGTGCCGCATACTGGCCCGGTGTTCACACTTGCCCAGGCCCGGCACCTGGTGGCCACCCTGCAGCCGCGCATCGACGAGCTGATCCGCGTCCGGGCCGACCTGACCGAGCTGCGCGTCGACCTGGCCGACCACGGTGTGAGCGCGCTCGGTGGGCTGGCCGAGGTCAAGGGGCTGGAAGCCCGACTGCACGCCGTCGTCGACGAGCTGCACCAGCACGACATCCAGGTCAAGGGCATCGCCCCGGTCCTGCTCGACTTTCCCGGCGAGCGCGACGGCCGTGCCGTGCTCTGGTGCTGGCTGGAGGGCGACTCCGACGTGCGCTGGTACCACCGTGCCGAGTGCGGCTTCGCCGGCCGCCGCCCGCTCTGACGCCGTCCGTCCGCCGGCCGCGCTGACCCGCCCCGTCCGCCGGCCGTGCTGACGCCGTGCGCCGCTTGCCGGCGGCGCGGAGGGTCAGGTTGAGCCCTTGATCCACTCGGGGTCTTGGAAGTCGCGGCATCAGGCCGTGCCGGACACCGCGACTTCCGGGAACCCGAGTGGATCAAGCCGGGCCGGGGGCGTCAAGCAGGGCCGGGGGCGGGGGCGTCAAGCCGGGCCGGGGGCGTCACGCCGTGCGGCGGGCGGCGGGGCGTGCGGTCAGCCCGCGGCGGAGTCCGGCAGCGCCGGGCTGACGGCCTCGGTCACCGCGAAGACGACCACGTTGTCCCGGTAGTGCCCCTTGCGCCGGTCGAAGTCGCCCCCGCAGGTGACCAGCCGCAACTCCGCTCCGGGCGTCGGACCGTAGACCGCGTCGGTCGGGAAGCTGTCCTTACGGGTACGCAGCGACCCGGTCACCCGGAACGCCAACCGCTGCCCGCCACGCCACACCTCGATCCGGTCGCCGGGCCGCAGCTCACCGAGCCGAGCGAACACCGCCGGGCCTCGTCGCGAGTCCAGGTGCCCGGCGAGCACAGCCGGGCCGGTGTCGCCGGGCGCCGGGCCGCCGCCGTACCAGCCGGCGGTGTCGAAGTCGGTGGGCGGAATCAGCGCGCCGGCGCGGTCCAGGCCCAACACGGTGAGCGCGGAGTCGACGTCGATGCGCGGTATGCGTACCCGGGTGGGTGCGGGACCGTGCGGCGCGGGCGTGGCGGCCACCGACGGGCAGTGGTCACCGCAGCCGGGGTGCCAGCTCGCCGCCGGCGGTGGCGGCGAGGCGGTGGTGGCCAACCCGACGCCGGTGCCGGCGGCGAGGCAGACCGCCGCGCCGGCCGCGACAAGCGCGGCCAGTGGCCGGCGGTCGCGGTGCCGACGGATCGACGGGTCCGGCCCGGCGTTCACCAGGTGGTGCGCCGCCGCCGACGCCAGAGCAGCAGGGCCACCGCGCCGGCGAGCGCGGCCAGAGCGCCGGCCACCAGGGGGTACGCGCCGAACCCGGTCGCGGCGGTGCCCCCGGCGCCGGTGTCCACCCCGCCGGCCGGGACGACGGCGCCGCCCTCGGCGTCGCGGCGCAACTCGGCGGTGAGCCCGCCCTGCTTCGCGTCGAGCACCAGCAGCGAGTAGACCGCGCCGCCGGTGAGCCGCACCTCGGCGTCGGTGCTCGGCCCGTCGGCGCCCGCCAGCCGCAGCCGCCAACTGCCCGGCTCGACCTGCTCGTACTCGGTCGTGGAGGCGAACTGCACGTCGTTGGCGATCATCGGACCGTTCGCGGCGGCCACGTCCAACACCGGGGTACGCACGGAAGCCTGCACGACGCGCACCTTGGCGCGGCCCTGCGTGGGCGCGCTGAGGTCGTCGTTGAGCACCCGCAGGCCCAGGTCCGCGTGTCGGCCGACGCCGGCCACCGTGTACGCGTCGCCGCTGGTGACCGCGACCTCGGTGGTAAGCACCGGGGGGTCGCTGGCGGGAGCGCCGGCCTCCCGCATCGCCACCGCGTACCGGCCCGGCGCCAGTTCCAGGTAGTCGGAGACCACGCCGTACCCGACCCCTTCGAAGACCTGTGGTTTCGTGGCGTTCGGGGCGGTCAGGTAGACGTCCACCGCCGGGGTGTCGGGGGAGAGGTGGGCGAGCCGGACGTATCCGACGGTGTCCGCCCCGGTCGCGGCGGTGGCCGGCGTCGGCGTGCCGGTGGCGGCCAGGGCGGTGCCGAGCAGGAGCGCGCCGGAGCCGGCCAGCAGCCGGCGGGTGGCGGTACGGAGCGTGTGCATCTCGCCTCCGGAAGCACGGTTGGTGAGCGGGCGGCAACCCAGAGAACAGAGTCCCGTTTACAGGACTCCAGCGCAAGTTGCCCACGCGATGTTTTCTGTCGCCGTCCCGACCCTCGCCCGCGTCGGCACGCAGGCGTGCGACGTCTCGCTACCGCTCCCGGACGGCGAGGAGGCCGAACAGGTCGGGGACTCCACCCGGGCCTTCCTCGGCGACCCGGACCAGCCGCAGGCCGGGCGGCCCGCAGAGGTCACGCCGCCCGCGTCCGCCGCCGCCCTTCGGGCCGCCGCACATCGTCGCGCTGGCCTATTCTCGGTCGATGCGAGATCGCCGGGTGGCGCTGGTGTGGACGGCCTTCGTCGTCGTCGCACTGGTGTCCTGCGTGCTCGTCCTGCGCCGCGACGACCGCCTCTCCGACCTGCACATCTACTACGGCGCACTGTCCGACCTGCACGCTGGCCGCCCGCTGTACGAGTTCCGGGCGGCCAACGGCGGGCCGTTCACCTACCCGCCGTTCGCCGCGCTCGTGCTGGGTCCGATCACCGCCGTGCCGGAGGGCGTACTCCGGGGGATCTGGCTGGTGGCGACGTGCGCGGCGGTCGTCGCCATCGCCGGGGCGGTGGGTGTCGCGCTGCACACCCGGCGGTCCCGGCGACCGCTTGTCGTGGCGGTGGCCGCCACCGTGCTGATGCTCTCCGCGCCGGTGCAGAGCAACCTGCGCTTCGGTCAGGTGAGCGTCTTCATCGTGCTGATGGCCCTGCTCGACGGGATGGGCGTCGGTCCGCCCCGGCTGCGCGGGATGCTGGTGGGGGTCGCCGCGGCGATCAAGCTGACCCCGCTGCTGTTCGTGGTCTACTTCCTCGCCACCGGCCGCTATCGTGACGCCGCCCGCGCGGTGGCGACATTCCTGGCCTGCGCGGGTCTCGCCGCGCTGGTGCTGCCCGCCGAGAGCGTGACGTACTGGACCGAGGCCGTGCGGCAGACCTCACGCATCGGCAACCTCGCCTCGCTGGGCAACCAGTCCCTGCACGGGATGTTGCTGCGCGTCGGCGTCGACGAGACGACGTTGCCCCTGCTCTGGGCCGGTCTGGTGGCACTCGTGTGCGCGGCGGCGCTGCTGCGGGCGCGACAGTTGGCGGCGCGGGGCCGCCCGGGTCACGCGGCCGTGCTCGTCGGTTGCGCCACCATCGCCGCGTCCCCGGTGTCCTGGACCCACCACCAGGTGTGGCCGGTGCTCGCCGCGATGCTGCTGATCGGCGCGTCCGGCGTCACCCAGCGGGCCGCCGGCGTGGGGCTGCTCGCCGCCATGGCCGTCTCGTTGGGCGCGGTCCTCAGCCCGGTGTCGACACGGCCGGGTGTGCAGTTCCTCTTCGAGAACGCCCGCGCGATCGGGGTGAGCCTGCTGTGCCTGGTCGGCTTCGGCGGTGTCGCGGTCGCCGCCCGCCGGACGTCGCGCCGGCCGACCGTCGGGCGGGGCTGGCTGCGGGTGGGCTGGCTGCGGGTGGGCTGGCTGCGGGTGGGCGTCACGGCCACGGTGGCGGTCGCGTTCTTCGCCGTGCAGCCGTTGCCCGCCGGGGCGGATCCCACCTTCAAGGCGTACGCCCTCGACGACGTGGTCAACCCGCGCTACTTCTTCGTCTGCCGTGGCCCGGTCGAGTGCGCCGCCTACGGCACCGGCGCGCCGGTCACCTTCGGCACCCGCGCCGAGAAGACGAAGGTCCGGGTCAACGGCGTGGTCTCCCCGCAGGTGAGCCGCCTGGAATACTATTCGGCGCCCGGCGGGGCGCCCCGGGCCATCCCGCTTCTCGACGCGTACCCGGGAAGCCGCACGTTCTCGTTCCGCTCGGCGAGCATGGCGCAGGGCCGGCTGGTCGCGTACGCCTCGGACGGCCGGCCGATCGCCAGCTACGACGAGGAGTTGGCCGCCGCCCTCCGTGCCACCACCCGGTGACGGGGGAGGGCGGCGGCGTCGCTCAACGGGTCGCGGCGGCCAGGGCGGCGCGCAGCTTCTCCGCGTCGCCCGGTGCCGGGTGCTCCCAGTCGGTGGGGCTGGCGGAGTAGAGCGTGCCGTACGCCGGGGTGTCCGGCTGGTAGCGCCACCCCTCGGCGAGCGGGCCGGCGTCCACCGCGTCGTAGCCGATCCGGTCCAGGAAGGCCGTCACCTCGGCCTTCGCGGCGGCGTCGTCACCGGCGATCGCGAGGGCGCTGCGGTCGGTAGCGCCGGCCGGCCGGGGGAGCGCGGCGAGACCCTTGTAGTAGATGTTGTTGAAGACCTTGACGACCCGGGACTCCGGCAGGTGCCGCTGGAGCAACTCGCTGCTCGTGGTCTCGCCCGAGTCCAGTTCCGGGAAGGTCCCGTCGCGCTGCGGGTAGTAGTTGTTGGTGTCGATGACGACCTTGCCGGCCAGCGGTTCCACGGGCACCGCGCGGTACGCCTTCAGCGGCACCGTGACCACCACCAGGTCGCCGACCTGCGCCGCGTCCTGTGCCGTGCCGGCGCCGGCGTGCTCGCCCAGCTCGTCGACCAGATCCTTGAGCGTCTCCGGGCCGCGCGAGTTGCTCAGCACCACGTCGTAGCCGGCGTCCACGGCCAGCCGGGCCAGGGTGCCGCCGATGTTGCCGCTGCCGATCAGTCCCACAGTTGTCATGTTGGTTCCCAACTCCGTCCACCCGCGACGCATTCCCGACCAGTCCGGTGGGTAATTCCGGTTGCCGCGCGAGCCGGCAACATCGCGCTCGATCCTGAATCTAGTGGCATCCGAAAGGTGGGGGGCCATTACGTCCACGATCGAGCGCGATCAAGGTGGGGCCAGGCGTGTCCGGCCGACTGGCCTTCAGGCGGGGAGGGCCTTGTCGATTGCGGCCTGGAGGTCGGCGTCGTCGGGGGTGACCGTGGGGGCGAAGCGGGCGGCGACCGTGCCGTCCGGGGCCACCAGGAACTTCTCGAAGTTCCACCGGACGTCCCCGGTGTGCCCGTCGGCGTCCGGGGTGTCCACGAGCGCGGTGTAGAGCGGGTGCCGGTTCGGGCCGTTGACGTCGACCTTCTCGGTCAGCGGGAAGGTCACCCCGTAGTTGACCTGGCAGAAGTCGCTGATCTCGGCGGCGCTGCCCGGCTCCTGGCCGGCGAACTGGTTGCACGGCACCCCGAGCACCACCAGGCCGCGCTCGGCATAGGAGTCGGCGAGCGTCTGGAGGCCGGCGTACTGCGGGGTGAGGCCGCAGCGGGAGGCCACGTTGACGACCAGCAGGGCCTTGCCGCGGTAGCGGGCCAGCTCGGCGGGGCCGCCGTTGAGGGCGTCGATCGGGATGTCGAAGACGGTCATGGCCCGAGGCTACGCGCCGACCGTGTGGTGGCCCGGAGGCGGGCGGAGCGGGTGTAATCCGCCCATCACCGCAAATCGAAACATGCACATCTTGACGAAGTGATGACGCCGTGAGTACCGTCTCACCATCTCTTTTGGAAAGTTTCCTAACAGTTCGGGAGACGCCTCATGAAAAGATCGCTCCGCCGGGCCCTCTGGGCCGGTGCCGTGGTCGCCGTGACCGTCGCAGCGGTGCCGATGACCACCGCGTTCGGCGCCGGCAGTGTCACCACCACGTTCACCAGAGCACAGGACTGGGGGACCGGTCACGAGACGAGGGTGACCGTCACCAACGGGTCGAGTGCCGCCGTCGCCACCTGGCGCATCGAGTTCGACCTGCCGTCGGGCACCACCATCAGCAGCGCCTGGGACGCCGACGTGACGAGCAGCGGCAACCACTACGTCGCGGTCAAGAAGAGCTGGGCCGGCGGCCTCGCCCCGGGTGCCTCGTTCAGCTGGGGTTACAACGGCAGCGGCGCCTACAAGGCGCCGCTGAACTGCACAGTCAACGGCGCGCCCTGCGGCGGCGGCACCCCCACCAGCCCGCCGACCACGAGCGCACCGACCACCGCGCCGCCGACCACCGCGCCGCCGACCACGGCGCCGCCCACCACGGCGCCGCCGACCACCACCCCGCCGAACCCGGGCGGCAAGAAGGTCGTCGGCTACTTCGCCGAGTGGGGGGTCTACGGGCGCAACTACCACGTCAAGAACATCCAGACCAGCGGCTCGGCCGCCAAGCTGACCCACATCCTGTACGCCTTCGGCAACACCACCGGCGGCCGCTGCGCCATCGGTGACAGCTACGCCGACTACGAGAAGGCGTACACGGCGGCGGACAGCGTGGACGGCGTCGCCGACACGTGGGACCAGCCGCTGCGCGGCAGCTTCAACCAGCTCCGCAAGCTCAAGCAGCTGAACCCGCACCTCAAGGTGATCTGGTCGTTCGGCGGCTGGACCTGGTCCGGCGGCTTCACCCAGGCCGCACAGAACCCGGCCGCGTTCGCCGAGAGCTGCTACAACCTGGTCGAGGACCCGCGCTGGGCGGACGTCTTCGACGGCATCGACGTCGACTGGGAGTACCCGAACGCCTGCGGTCTGACCTGCGACACCAGCGGCCCGAACGCGTTCAAGAACGTGATCGGCGCGCTGCGGTCGAAGTTCGGGTCCAGCGCCCTGGTCACCGCGGCCATCACCGCGGACGGCAGCAACGGCGGCAAGATCGACGCCACCGACTACGCCGGCGCCATCGGCAATCTCAACTGGCTGATGCCGATGACCTACGACTACTTCGGGGCGTTCGCCGCCCAGGGCCCCACCGCCCCGCACTCCCCGCTCACCTCGTACACCGGCATCCCGCAGCAGGGCTTCAACTCCGACGCGGCGATCCAGAAGCTCAAGAGCAAGGGCGTCCCGGCCAACAAGCTGCTGCTCGGCATCGGCTTCTACGGCCGCGGCTGGACCGGTGTCACCCAGGCCGCACCGGGTGGCAGCGCCACCGGGGCGGCGCCGGGCACCTACGAGGCGGGCATCGAGGACTACAAGGTCCTCAAGAACACCTGCCCGGCCACCGGCACGGTCGCCGGCACCGCGTACGCCAAGTGCGGCAACAACTGGTGGAGCTACGACACCCCGTCGACGATCAACGGCAAGATGACGTACGCGAACAACCAGGGCCTCGGTGGCGCGTTCTTCTGGGAGCTCTCCGGTGACACGAGCAACGGCGAACTCATCGGCGCCATCAAGGGCGGTCTCGGCTGAGTCGCAGGCCGGCGCACCACCCACACGCTGGGGAGGAGCCCGCACCGCTCCTCCCCACCGGTGAGACGACGGCCCGGTCGACGCCAAGCGTCGGCCGGGTCGCCGTCGTTGGGGTCTGGGCAGCTCGATGTGACAGACTCGCGGCGCGGCAGGTCTCGATCTCACCGTCGAGGAGGTGGTCATGCGCCCGACCCACCGCAGGCTCGCGGCAACCGCCGCCGGGCTGGTGCTGCTGCCGGCCGCCCTGGTCGGCTGCGGGATCGGCCACGACGACAAGGTCAAGCCGCCGGCCGCACCCGCGCCCAACCCCGCCGAGGAGGCCACCACCCGCTCCCGGGAGCGCGTGCAGGCATACCTCGACGCGATGACCGCGAAGGACGTCGCCGCCGGCCGGAGTCAGCTCTGCGCCCTCCTGCACGACGCCTTCGACCTGGCCGCCACCAGCCCCAACGGCGACTTCGCCGATCACTTCCAGGTGCCCGAGGCGGCCATCACCGACATCCGGTCCGGTCCGCTCGGCCAGGAGGTGAGCGTCTCGGTCTCGGTCACCGCCGGCAAGGTCACCGTCGCCCGGCCGCTGGTGTTCACGGTGACCCGTCAGGGCAGCGACTGGTGCATCGCCGGGGAGTCGCCGGGCGGCGAGGCCGCCACGCCGACGCCGACCGGGGCCGTCCCGACCCGCGCGTCCTGACCATCGTCCGGCGGGTTGATCTCCCATCTGCCGGAACCGTCCCCCTCGCCCCCCGCGCGCCCCGACCGTCGCCGTACGCTTTCTGTCATGCGCCATGAGTGGCATCAGCTGAGCCATCCCGCGGTAAGCAGCCCGGGCCTGCAGACCAGTCGACCGACAGCCGACTCCGCCGAGGACGCCGCGCTCGGCCTGGACCGGTGGCGGGAGCTGCCCCGCGAGCAGGTCCCGCCGTGGTCCGACCCGGCGGCCGTCGCGGCGGTCTGCAAGGTCCTCGACACCGTGCCGTCGGTCGTCGCGCCCTACGAGGTGGACCAGCTCCGGCAGAAGCTCGCCCTGGTCTGCGAGGGCAAGGCGTTCCTGCTCCAGGGCGGTGACTGCGCGGAGACGTTCGTCGACAACACCGAGAGCCACCTGCTGGCCAACGCCCGCACCCTGCTCCAGATGGCGATCGTGCTCACCTACGGCGCGTCGCTGCCGGTGGTCAAGGTCGCCCGGGTCGCCGGGCAGTACACCAAGCCCCGCTCACTGCCCACCGACGCCCGGGGTCTGCCCGCGTACCGCGGCGACATGATCAATTCGCTGGAGACCGATCCGGTCGCCCGGGTCGCCGACCCGCAGCGCATGATCCGGGCGTACGCCAACTCGGCGGCGGCGATGAACATGCTCCGGGCGTACCTCGCCGGCGGGCTCGCCGACCTGCACGCCGTGCACGACTGGAACAAGGGCTTCGTGAAGACCTCCCCGGCGGGGGAGCGCTACGAGGCGATCGCCCGGGAGATCGACCGGGCGATCGCCTTCATCCGGGCCTGCGGGATGACCGAGGACGACGCGCTGCGGACGGTCACGCTCTACTGCTCCCACGAGGCCCTGGCCCTGGAGTACGACCGGGCGCTCACCCGGGTCTCCGACCGCCGGGCGTACGGGCTCTCCGGGCACTTCCTCTGGATCGGCGAGCGCACCCGGCAGATCAGCGGCGCGCACATCGACTTCATCTCCCGGATCGCCAACCCGATCGGCGTCAAGCTCGGCCCGACCACCTCGCCGGACGAGGCGATCGAGCTGTGCGAGAAGCTCAACCCGGACAACATCCCCGGCCGGCTCACCCTGATCAGCCGGATGGGCAACCACCGGGTACGCGACGCCCTGCCGCCGATCGTCGCCAAGGTCACCGCCGCCGGCGCGAAGGTGGTCTGGCAGTGCGACCCGATGCACGGCAACACGCACGAGTCGTCGAACGGCTACAAGACCCGGCACTTCGACCGCATCGTCGACGAGGTGCTCGGCTACTTCGAGGTGCACCGGGGGCTGGACACCCACCCCGGTGGCCTGCACGTCGAGCTGACCGGCGAGGACGTCACCGAGTGCCTCGGCGGCGCCCAGGGCATCGAGGACCTCGACCTGCCCGACCGGTACGAGACCGCCTGCGACCCCCGACTCAACACCCAGCAGTCGTTGGAGTTGGCGTTCCTGGTCGCGGAGATGCTCCGTGGCTGACGCGAGGAGTGAGCTTGCGAGCCCCGCAGTCGGCAGCCGAAGGGACAACAGTGGCTGACGCGCGGAGTGAGCTTGCGAGCCCCGCGGTCGGCAGCCGAAGGGATGACCGTGGCTGATCTGTTCGTGGACCTGCGCTCCGACACGGTGACCCGGCCCACGGCCGGGATGCGGGAGGCGATGGCCACCGCCGAGGTCGGTGACGACGTCTACGGCGAGGACCCGACAGTCAACGCGCTGGAGGCCGAGGTCGCCGCGCTGTTCGGGCACGAGGCGGCGCTGTTCGCCCCGAGCGGGTCGATGGCCAACCAGATCGCCCTGCAACTGCTGGTGTCGCCCGGCGACGAGCTGCTCTGCGACGCCGACGCGCACGTGGTCACGTACGAGATCGGCGCCGCTGCCGCGTACGGCGGGATTTCCTCGCGGACCTGGCCCGCGGTCGGCGCGGACATCGACCCGGAGAGGGTGGCCGCGATGATCCGGCCGGACGGCTACTTCGCCGTCCCCACCCGCGCGATCGCCGTCGAACAGACCCACAACCGCGGCGGTGGCGGGGTGATCCCGCTGGCCACCCTGCGGGACCTGCGCGGCGTCGCCGACGACGCCGCCGTCGCGTTGCACTGCGACGGCGCCCGGATCTGGCACGCGCACGTCGCCGACGGGGTGCCCCTGATCGAGTACGGGCGGCTCTTCGACACGCTGTCGGTGTGTCTGTCCAAGGGCCTCGGCGCCCCGGTCGGCTCGCTGGTGGTGGGCAGCGCGGAGAAGATCGAGCGGGCCCGGATGATCCGTAAGCGGATGGGCGGCGGCATGCGTCAGGCCGGCATCCTCGCCGCCGCCGGCCGGTACGCGCTCGCGCACCACATCGACCGGCTGGCCGACGATCACGCGAGGGCGGCCCGGCTCGCCGAGACCGTCGCGCCGTTCGGGGTGCTGGCCACCACGGCCCGCACCAACCTGGTCGCACTCGACCTGACGAAGCACGCACTCGACGCGCGTGCCCTGGCCGCCGCCGCGCGGGCCGAGGGCGTACTCGTCTCGGTGCTCGGCCCCCGCACCGCCCGCCTGGTCACCCACCTCGGCCTCGACGACGCGGACATCGACCGAGCGGTCGCAGCCCTACCCCGCATCCTCGCCAAGTCCTAACCCCACCCCCACCCCCGCCCCCGGGCCTTACCGCTGTTGATCATGGGGTTATTGCCGCTCGGATCGGCGTGTCGTGGCTATAACTCCATGATCACCGCGCGGGCGAGGCGGGTGGGGGCGCCTGGGGAGGGGGTTGGGGTTAGCGGGTTAGGCGGGTGAGGGTTGTTATGTCGGCGGCGTGGCCGAGCTGCTTCTCGCTCGGGGTTTCCACCACGATCGGGATGCCGGCGGTGGCCGGGTGGGCCATCAGCTCGGCGAAGGCGGGCTCGCCGATGGTGCCCTTGCCGATGTTCTCGTGCCGGTCCCGGGTGGAGCCGCACAGATCCTTCGAGTCGTTGGCGTGGACCAGCCGCAGCCGGTCCGCGCCGACAGTGGCCACAAGCGTGTCCAGGGTCGCCGTCATGCCGCCCTCGGCCGCCAGGTCATGGCCGGCGGCCCAGGCGTGGCAGGTATCGAAGCAGACCCCGAGCATGGGGTGCCCGTCCACCGCGTCCAGGTAGGGGCCGAGCTGCTCCACCCGGGAGGCCAGGGACCGGCCACCGCCGGCGCTCGGCTCGACGAGCAGCATCGGCCCGCCGACGTCGGCGGCCCAGTCGAGCAGCGGCAGCAACTCCCGGCGGACCTGCCGCATCGCCGTCTCGGCGTACCCCTCGTCCACCGAACTTCCCGCGTGGAACACCACCGCCCGCGCGCCGATCGCCACGCCCCGACGAAGCGCGTGGGCCAGGGTCTGCGCCGACTTCTCGACCGTGGCCGGGGTGGGCGAGCCGAGGTTGACGAGCAGTGAGGCGTGGATGAACGCCGGAATGCCCCGCTCGGCGCAACCCTCGCGGAACAGGGCGTCCTGGCCCGGGTCGCCGTCGGGCAGCGCCCAGCCCCGTGAGTTGGAGACGTAGACCTGCACCACCTGGGCGCCGGTCGCGTCGGCGTACGGCAGGGCGGCCTTGGCCAGCCCACCCGAGGTCGGCGTGTGCGCGCCCACCGGACGCGAGGTGACCGCCGGCATCAGAAGCACGTGAGGGTGACCGGGGTGCCCGGCGGCACCTGCGAATTCTCACCCGGGAGCTGGATCCGGACCACGGCGTTCGGGTTGACCGCGACCGTCACCGGGAAGCCCTGGCTCTCCAACACCTGCTTGGCCTGCTGGCACGGCAGGTCGACCACCCGGGGCACGGCGACCGCGGCCGGGCCCTTGCTGACGTCCACCTTTACCTGGGTGCCCTTCTCCACGCCGGCACCGTCGGCCGGGCTCTGCCCGAGGATCTCGTCCCGGGGCTTGTCGGAGTCCTTGTAGGTCTCCACGAGCACCAGGTTGAGCTGGGCCAGGGCGGCGCGAGCGTCGTTGAGGTTCTTACCGACCAGGTTCGGCACCGTCACCGGCGCCCTGCCCCGGCTCAGAATGAGGGTGATCTTCGCGCCGGGTTTGACCTCGGTGCCCACCGGGGGGGCGGTTTCCAGCACGACCCCGGCCGGCAGGCTGTCGTCGTAGCGGGGGGCTCCCTTGGCCACCACCAGCTTCACGTTGACCAGGTCCGCCTCGGCGAGATCGAACTCCTTGCCGATCACGTCCGGCACGGGGAAGCGTTCCGGGCCGAGGGAGAGGGTGAGGGTGATCGTGCCACCCTTGACGATCTTGGTAGCGGACGCCGGGCTCTGCCCCAGCACGCTGTCCTTCGGGGCCTGTTCGTCGAAGCGCGGCTCACCGTACTTCAGGGTGAGCCCGGCGCTGTCGGCCTGCGCCTGTGCCTCGGCCTTGCTCAGGCTCACCAGTTGCGGGGCGTCCGTGTAGCGGCCGACGCCGAACCACCAACCCCCGAGCGCGGCCACCAGGCCCAGCGTCACCACCACCGCCGCGACGGCCAGCCGGCCGCGCGGGCTCGCCAGCAGCGTGCCGCGCAGCGCCGCGAGTCGGGACCCCAGGCCCTCCGCGGGTTCCGGAGCGGCCCGCCGCCGACCCGGCCCCTGGCTGGCCCCCTCGGGCAGCCGCGCCCAGGACGGGCGGTCGGTCGGGCGGATCGCCGCGACCACCATGGTCGGCTGGGAGAGCGGCTCGCCGCTCACCGGGCGGAGCACGGCGGTGTGGCTGTTGGCGTCACCCAGGCGATCCTTGGCGACCTGCACCTCGGCCAGCAGCGCGCCGGCGTCGGCGGGCCGCGCGGCCGGATCACGCCGAGTGGCGCGCTGCACCAACTCGTCGAGGATCGGCGGCAGACCGGGCACCAGCGTCGAGGGTGCCGGCACGTCCCGGTCGACGTGCTGCCAGGCGACATCCACCGGGCGGTCCCCGTCGTACGGGACCCGGCCGGCGAGCATCTCGAACAGCACGATGCCGGCCGAGTAGACGTCGGTGCGGGGATCGGCGCGGCCCTCGGTGACCAGCTCCGGTGCGACGTACGCCACGGTGGCCATCAGCTGGTTGCCCTGGTCCTCGTCGGCGCTCGCCTCGACCGCCCGGGCCAGCCCGAAGTCGGCCACCTTGACGACGCTGTCGACCAGATTGGCGACACCGCCGGTCGGGGCCTCGGCGACCAGCACGTTCTCCGGCTTGACGTCGCGGTGCACCAGCCCGGAGCGGTGCGCGGCGGCGATCGCGGCGAGCATCTGCTCGACGATGGCCAGTGCCTCGTCGGGGTTGAGCCGGCGTCGCTCGGCCAGCACGTCGCGCAGCGTGCGGCCGCGCACGTACTCCATCACCAGGTACGGCAGACCGGCGTGCGTGCCCTGGTCGTAGACCGCCACCACGTTCGGGTGGGTCAGCCGGGCGATGGTCTTCGCCTCGTCGGTGAACCGCGCCACGAAGTTGGTGATCCGGGCCCGGGCCTCGGGGGCCTGGGTCGGGTGGATGATCTTGACAGCGACGGTGCGCTCGAGGCGTTCGTCGGTGGCGGTGTACACGGTCGCCATGCCACCACGGGCCACGCGACCGCGAATGCGGTAGCGCCCGTCGATCAGCGAGCCCAGCAACGTGTCGGCGACCTGAGTGTCCATCGGCAGGGAGTCTATGTGTCCAGGGGGTGAAGGATGAACAGGATGCTACAGCCGGACGCCGAACGGGTCCGTCCCGTTGTGTTGCTCGTTTCCTCTGCCGCAGGTCAGCGGCACCACAGGAGCGGTCGTCCGGGGTGCCGGTGGCCCGCCGCGACGGTGGCGTGGCAGGGTGGTCGGGTGACCGAACCCGTACCCGACCAGGCCGTGCCCAGCCTGGAGCTCGCCGGACCCGCCGACCCGGCCGGCTGGCTGACCCTGCCCGACGTCGCCGAGCGCCTCGACGTGTCGATCAGCAAGGTGCACCAGATGATCCGTGACCGGGAGTTGCTGGCGGTTCGCCGCGACGGCGTCCGCCGCATCCCGGCGGACCTGGTCGCCAACCAGACCGTGCTCAAGCACCTGCCCGGCGTGCTCAACCTGCTCACCGACAACGGTTACGACGACGAGGCCGCCCTGCGCTGGCTGTACGAGCCGGACGACATCCTCCCCGGTGGCACCCCGGCCACCGCCCTCTCCGGCGACCAGGCCCGCGAGGTGAAACGAAGAGCCCAAGCCCTGGGCTTCTAACTCGGAAGTAGACCTACTTCCTCCCGATTAGGGCCGCTTCGCGCAGCGGAGCGGAGCGACTAACCCCCCTGCCCCCGGCCCGCCCTCCCGCCTCCGGCCCTCCTGCCCCCGGCCCTCCTGCGCCCCCGTTGATCATGAGGTTATTGTCACGACACGCCGAGCGCGTTGACAATAACCTCATGATCAACGCCGGGGCGAGGGCCAACGCCGGGGGCGGGGCCAACGCCGGGGCGAGGGCCAACGCCGGGGCGGGGGCGGGGGCGTGGGTTAGTCGGCTCGGCGGGTTGCGGCGATGGCTAGGTCCACCAGGGCTTGGCGGGCCTCGGTGTCGAGGTCGGCGGCGGTCAGTGCCGCCAGCGCGGCGTCGGTGAGCGTGACGATCCGCTGCTCGGTGCGGGCCAGCGCCCCGCTCGCGGTGATCAGCTCGCGGAGCCGAGCCACCCCCTGCTCGTCCAGCCCAGGGTCGCCGAGTTGGCTGAGCAGCAGCTCGCGGCCGGCGTCGTCGGTGGTCTCCACGGCCGCCGCCACCAGGTAGGTGCGCTTGCCCTCGCGCAGGTCGTCCCCGGCCGGCTTGCCGGTCAGCGCCGGGTCACCGAAGACACCCAGCACGTCGTCGCGGAGTTGGAACGCCTCACCCAGCGGCAGCCCGTACGCCGAGTAGGCCGCCCGTACGTCGGCCGTCGCGTCGGCCAGTGCGGCGCCGAGCAGCAGCGGCCGCTCGACCGTGTATTTCGCCGACTTGTACCGGGCGACCTTGCTGGCCCGTTCCACCGAGGTGTCGCCGGTGACCTGCGTCAGCACGTCGAGGTACTGCCCGACGGTGACCTCGGTGCGCATCTCGTCGAAGACCGGTCGGGCCCGCGCCAACGACCACAGGTCCAGCCCCGCGGAGTGCAGCAGCTCGTCGGACCAGACCAGGCACAGGTCGCCGAGCAGGATGGCGGCGGCGTCGCCGAAGCCGTCCGGGTCACCGCCCCAGCCGGCCTCCCGATGCCGTGCGGCGAACCGCCGGTGCACCGCGGGCTCGCCGCGTCGGGTGTCGGAGCGGTCCATCAGGTCGTCGTGGATCAGGGCGCTGGCCTGGACGAACTCCAGCGCGGCCAGGGCGGTGAGCACCTGGTCGCTGTCGAGCCCACCCGCGCCCCGGAACCCCCAGTACGCGAATGCCGGGCGGAGCCGCTTGCCGCCACCGAGCACGAAAGCCTCGATCGCCTCCGCCACCGGGGCCAGGGCGTCGTCCACGGCGGCGAGCCGAACCCGCTGGCCGGTCAGGAACTCGCTGAGGGCTTTGTCGACCCGCTGCCGTAGGCCAGCACGGTCGACGGGAGAGACGGGGGCAGCGTGGGTCACGCACCGACGCTAGCGGGTCGCCGTAACCCGCGCCGTACCGCCACGCGTAGGGCCTGGGTCAAAGCCCCTGGCCGGCCTGCGGCGGGGCCGGACGACGACCGGCCGCGTTGGAGATTGGCCCGGATACGACACCGGGATCCGGGCCAACTTCCGCCCTACCGGACCGCCGTCTGGCCTCCGCCTCGGCTCGACCCAGGACTGTGACACGGGCCCTGGTCCCGTCGGTGCGGCCGGGACCGGTACGCCCCGCCGGTCGCGTGCCGGCCCCCGCCGTACGGCCCGCTCCAGGGGCTCGCGTCGCGCCGGCCCGGCGGGTGCCCGCGGCGGCCTCGGTGAGCGTCACCAGCGGCACGTCCAGGACGACGGCGAGCCAGCCGAGCCAGAACCCGCCCGGCACACGACGCTGCCGTTCCCACCTCGACACCTCGTGCCGGCTCAACGTCGGCACCCCGGCGGCGGCGCACAACTCGGCGGCGGCGCGCTGCTGGCTCCAGCCACGGGCCAGTCGGTACCGGGCCAGCAGCGGGCCGAGCTGCGCCGGGCGCGGCGAACGGGGCGGGGTCATGGGTCCTCCTGGCGGGCGTCGGCGCGGTGACGACCACCCGCCCCGACCGGACGGGACCGGCGTCACCGCGTGTTGCTGACCCCCGCGCGGGACCCGGGCGCCGCCCCCGCCGCCCCTCCCACGCCACCCATTCCTACCCCCGGGGTACGACGCCTTCCGCCGCCGGACCCGGCGAGCGGTCCCGTCGGACCCGGCGAACGGCGCGGTAGGGGACCGCGAGGTGGAAAGCGCCTGGGCCGTGGTGGCGTCGCCCGCTAGAGTCGGGTCGTGGCGCTCGGTCTTCCCTCGGTACTCCCCAATCCGCAGCCGGCGATCGGGGAGCTCATTCGCGAGCGCCAACCGACCTTCTCGTTCGAGTTCTTCCCGCCCAAGACACCGGCGGGGGAGACGCTGCTCTGGCAGGCCATCCGCGAGCTGGAGTCGCTGCGCCCCTCGTTCGTGTCGATCACCTACGGTGCGGGCGGTTCGACCCGGGACACCACCGTGGCGGTGACCGAACGGATCGCCACCGACACCACCCTGCTGCCGATGGCCCACCTGACCGCCGTCAACCACTCCGTCGCCGAGCTGCGGCACGTGATCGGCCGGCTCGCCGGGGTGGGGGTGCGCAACGTGCTGGCGGTGCGCGGCGACCCGCCGGGCAACCCCGGCGGGGAGTGGGTCCGCCACGCCGAGGGCGTCGACTACGCCGAGGATCTGGTCCGCCTGGTCCGCGACGCCGGTGACTTCAGCGTGGGCGTGGCGGCCTTCCCGTACAAGCACCCCCGCTCACCCGACGTGGCAAGCGACACCGCGCACTTCGTCCGCAAGTGCCGGGCCGGCGCCGAGTTCGCGATCACGCAGATGTTCTTCGACGCCGACGACTACCTGCGGTTGCGCGACCGGGTGGCCGCCGCCGGCTGCGACACCCCGATCCTGGCCGGGGTGATGCCGGTGACCCAGATCGGCACCATCGAGCGGTCCGTGCAGTTGTCCGGCGCACCCTTCCCGCCGGCGCTGGCGGCCCGCTTCGAGCGGGTCGCCGACGATCCGGAGGCCGTCCGCCGGCTCGGTGTCGAGCAGGCCAGCGAGATGAGCCGCCGGCTGCTGGACGAGGGCGTGCCGGGCATCCACTTCATCACCCTCAACCGGTCCACCGCGACCCGCGAGGTCTGGCAGAACCTGAAGGCCGGCGCACGGGTGTGAAGGCCCGGTCTGCGACACCTGATGCCCGGCACGACGGTTGATCCGTGGTGGGCACACAGCTGAACTGGGACCAGTACGCCACGGCGTGGGCGCGGTTGCACGGTGGGTTCGACCCTCGGGTCGCGGCGCCTGTGGTGCGCGCGTGGCTGCGGTTCGCCTACCACGTCGGGTACGTGCTGGGGCGGCTGCGGGTCAGCCCCACCGCGGTCACCGTGGCCGGGGTGCTGCTCTGTTTCTGCGTACCGTTGCTTGTCACCAGGCCGGGTGACGGGCCGTTCCTGGGCGCGTTGTTCGTGCTGCTCGCCGCCGTGGCGGACAGCGTGGACGGCGCGGTGGCGGTCGCCACCGGCCGCACCACCCGACTCGGCTACGTCTACGACTCGGTCGCCGACCGACTCGGTGAGGTGGCCTGGCTGCTGGCGTTCTGGCTGGTCGGCGCGCCGGGTGCGCTCGTCGTCGCGGGTGGCGCGCTGTCCTGGCTGCACGAGTACGTCCGGGCCCGGGCGGTCGCTGCCGGCATGCGCGACATCGGCGCGGTCACCGTCGGGGAACGCCCCACCCGGGTCTCGGTGGCCCTGGCCGGCCTGGTGGTCGCCGGGCTGGCCGGGCTGATCGAGCCGGACCTGGCCGCCGGCACCATCACCATGGCGACCGCGGTGTGGGTGCTGCTGGCCGGCTTCGGCCTCGGGCAACTGCTCTCCAGCATCCGCCGCGCCCTGCTCGACGCCGGCTGAACGGCGCCGCCGCCTACCCGGCGCGCCACCGCCCGCCGCCTACCAGGCGGGGCCGATCTCGTCGGCGACGATCTGCGCGGAGAGGGTCACCATCGGCAACCCGCCGCCCGGGTGGGTGGAGCCGCCCACCAGCCACAGCCCGTTCGCCGGCCCCCGGTTGGCGGGCCGGAGCAGCCCGCCGGCGGTGCCGTAGATCGAGCCACCTGGCGCGCCGGTCGCCGCGCCCAGGTCGGCGGGGGTACGGATCTCCCGGAACAGCAGCCGGTCGCGCACGTCCACGCCGCGCCGCGCCAGCACCTCCAGGATCCGGTCGGCGTACGCGTCGGCAAGCCCCGGGCGTCGCCAGTCGACGGCGCCCGCCGCGCTGCCGTGGCGGGGGGCGTTGACGAGCACGAACCACGCCTCGTGTCCGGCTGGGCGGACCATCGGGTCGTCGGCCACGGTGACGAACACCGTCGGGTCGACGGCCGGCCGGGCCCGTACGCCGCGTCCCGGGTTTCCGAAGATCGCGTCGAACTCCGCGTCGTAGTCGTCCGGGAAGAAGACTGTGTGGTGGGCCAGCCCGGTGCTGCCGGAGACACCGAGCAGCAGCACGAAGCCGGCGAGGCTGCGGTCGGTCAGCCCGGCCAGCCGACGCGGGTGCGGCAGCAGGTCACGGTAGACGGTCAACGCGTCCACGTTCGCCACCACCACGTCGGCGGGCACCGGCGCGGTGACGCCGGCGAGGCGTACCCCGTGCACCCGGCCGCCGGTGGCGTCGATCCGGGTGACCGTGGCGTCGGTCTGCACGACCACGCCGAGGTCCAGGCAACGCGTCAGCAGCGCGTCGGCGAGCGTGCCCAGCCCACCGCGCAGGTACCAGCCGCCGAAGGCCAACTCGGCGTAGGGGACCGCGACCAACGCCGCCGGCGCCCGGCGCGGGTCGGCGCCGGTGTAGGTGGCGTACCGGTCCAGCAGCATCCGCAGCCGCGGGTCGGACAGGTGCCCCCGGCCCAGCCCGCGCAGGGTGCGGCCCGGGGCGATGGCGGCCAGGTCGCCGAGCCGCCAGGCCAGCGACGCGAGATCGCGGGGGGAGTCGACGGTACGGCGCAGGATGTCGCGCTCGGAGGCCCGCCACACCCGTTCGGCGCGACGCCACAGCCGCTGCCAGTCGGCCGCCGCCCGGTCACCGAGGGCGGCCCCGATCCGGGTGGCGAACTCCACCGGGTCGGCGCACGAGTCCAGGGTCGGGCCACCGTCTCCGAAGACGTGCCGGACGATCGGGTCCAACGGGACCAGGTCCAGGTATTCGTCGAGCTTCGCCCCGGTCGCCTCGAACAGGTCGTGGAAGACCTGGGGCAGGGTGAGCAGGCTCGGCCCGGTGTCGAAGTGGAACGACCCGGCCGGGGTGTCGTGCGCGTACCGGCCGAGCTTGCCACCGACCGCGTCGGCGGCCTCGAAGACGGTCACCTGGTGCCCGGTGGCGGCCAGCCGGGCGGCGGTGGCGAGGCCACCCACCCCGGCGCCGACGACCACGATCCGCGCCATGCCGCGCCCTCCTAGCTGACCGGGCGGCCCCGCCAGGTCAGGCGGCGTCGCTTTCGCAGATGGTACGACCGTAGGGTCAACCAACCGAGGACCACGACCGACACGGGGTGTGCGAGCGCGTCGGGCCACCACCGGCCTCCGGTCGCCCGCGCGGTGAGCACCCGTCCGGCCACCCCCAGCAGGTAGCCGGCCAGCGCCACGGCGGCCACCCCCGGCGCGCCGGCGAGCAGCGCGCTGACCGCGACCAGTGGCGGGGCGGTGTAGAGCAGGAGCAGCAGCGCCACCACGACCGCCGCCGCGCCCGGGTGCCCGAACGACGCCCAGAGCGACTTCGAGTACCCGTCGCGCAGTTGCGGCCAGTCGTCGTACATCCGACAGGTGGCCAGCCGGGAACCGTCGGCCAGGGCGATCCGCCCACCGGCCCGCTTGACCGCCCGGGCCAGCTCGACGTCCTCCAGGATCTTGTCGGCGACCGCGGCGTGCCCGCCGGCGGCGGTGTAGCCGGCCCGGTCCAGCACCAGGAACTGCCCGCCCGCAGCGGCCAGCGACGGCCGCCGCGAGCGTTCCATCGCGCGCAGCGGCAGGAACGTCAACCAGAGCCACTGCAGCAGCGGCTGCACCAGCCGGTCGGCCGCCGTCGCCACCACGATCCGGGGGTACGGCGACAGCAGCGTCACGCGGGCGGCGCGCAACTCGGTGACGGCCGCCGCGACGGCGTGCGGGGCGAGCACCACGTCGGCGTCGACGAAGACCAGCGCGGTGGCGTCCGGGTCGGCCCGGGTGGCCAACTGCCAGCACGCGTGCGGCTTGCCCAGCCAGCCCGGCGGCGGGGCGACCCCGGTGAGCAGCGTGACGCGGGGGTCGTCGCCGGCCACCGCGCGGACCACGTCGGCGGTGCCGTCGGTGGACCCGTCGTCGAGGACCACGACGCGCAGCCCCGGCACACCGCGTTGGGCGAGCAGCGCGCGTAGGCATCCGGTGACCCGGGTGGCCTCGTCGCGCAGCGGCAGCAGGACGGCGACCGGCTCCTGGAGGGCGTCGGGTCGGTCGGTGGGCCGGCGCAACCACCGGGCGGCGTTGAGCCAGGTGTGCCCGGTCAGCGCGGCGACGGCGGCCAGCAGGGCGAGCAGGACGGTCATCGGGTCGCGTCGACGCCGGGGCGGTGCGGCTGGTGGTCCTCCCGGCGGGTGTCCCGGCCCCGGCGGGCCCGCAGCAGGGTCACCGCCAGCGGGACGGCGGTCACCGCCATGCCGGCGGCCCCCCAGAGCGCCGACGCGGGCAGGTCGAGGAAGACGGCGTGGGCCAGGATGCTGGAGAAGTACGTCCACAGGTAGAGCGCGATCATCGGGTGGTCCCGCCGATCGGTGTGCGCCGCGCTCGGCCCGGCCAGCGGACGCAGCGCGCTCATCAGCAGCACCGCGAAGAGCAGCCAGCCCAGGTAGTTGCTGACCGGGATGCCGGCCAGGCCGGGCAGGGCCGGTGTGGCGTCGCGCCACCGCCAGTAGCCCTCGGCCACCATCTGCGGGTCGAGGAAGAGGTCCCAGGCGGCCAGCCCCACGGTGGCCAGCGCGATCCGCCGTACCCACAGACCGGCCGCCGCGCCGCTGCCGGCTGTCGCGCCGCTGCTGCCCGTTGCGCCGCTGCTGCCCGTTGCGCCGCTGCCGCCCGGTGCGCCGCTGCCGCTGGTTCCGGTTGCGCCGCTGCTGCTGACCCGTGACGCGCTGCCGCCGGTCAGCCGGACCGCCGCCAGCCAGGCCGGCCAGGCCATCCAGGTCCAGGCCAGCGGAATGATCAGCGGCACTCCGGCCAGCTTGGGACCCAACTCGCCGGAGTAGTCGTAGCTGCCGAACGGCACACCGGTGGCCACGCCGATCGCCTCGATCGCGAACCCGCCGCCGGTGGCCACCGCGACCAGCGCCGCCGCGACCCGCGGGCCCCGGCTGAGCAGCGCGTGGCCCACCGAGAGCAGCCACCCGAGCACGACGGTGGCCACGGTGAGCCCGGCCCTGGTGGCGCCGGTGGTGAGTGGGTAGCAGATCTGGGCGAGCACCAGGACGGCGAGCAGTGTCCAGGAGATCCGCCGGGTCATGACGCCGGTGGCTCGAGCGGCAGATCCCGACCGAGTACGCCGAACGGTCGTTCGTCACCGGGGAAGTGGAAGTTGCGCAGCACGTCGACGAAGCCGAAGCGCCGGTACAGCCGCCAGGCCCGCGAGGTCTGCTCGTCGGCCTCCGGGGTGGACAACAGCACGGTGTCGCCCTCGGCCATGCCGAGCAGCGCGCGCAGTTGGCCGGTGCCCAGGCCGTGTCCCTGTGCCGGTGGCCGGACGTGCAGCTCGACCACCTCGAAGCAGTGGGTGAGCCAACGCTGGCGGGTCGGGGCGTCCAGTGCCCGGTGCACCTGGTCGTGCCACCACTGACCGGAGGCGCCCAGGTAGCCGTAGCCGAAGCCGGCGAGGTGCCCCTCGCTGGTCAGGCTGGCGACCGCCCGGAAACCCGGCCGGCGGACGTGGGTGGCGATGTAGCCGCGCCGGGCCTCCAGCAGGTCGGTGCGGTATCCCATCGCCTCGCCGTAGACGGCCACCACGTCGTCCAGCCGCCGGACGAGATCGTCCGGCGTCCAGCGCACCAACCTCATGCCCGTCCACCCTTCACCGTTTCGGGGCCACCGTCGGCGACCCACCCGAGCACCGTCCGGTCGCCGACCACGTCGCGCACCTCGAACCGGGCGAACAGTTCCTCGGCGTACCAGCCCGCGGTGGGGGTTCGCATGATCGCCGCCCGGTGCTCCGGGTGACGGTACGCGAACGCCACCAGGTCTGTCGGGTCGCGCCACACGCTCACCGTGCCCTGCCAACCCAGCGGTGCCTCCCCGACCCCGAACCGGGCCAGCAGGCCGGGCGCGTCGCGCAGGGCGGCGGCCACCGGAGGGATCGCCCGCCAGAAGGTGGCCGCCCGGCGGACCCGCAACCGGGCCCGGGTCAGCGCCAGCACCGGGCCGGTGACCCGACCGCCGGTGGGCTCGCCGAACGGTCGTCGGCCGGACCACTCGCCCCGGCTGGTCAGCGGACGCATGTCGATCCGGGCCTCGGCGCGGGCGATGCGGGCCCAGGCGCGGCCGACCGGCGAGTCGTCGAAGCCGGCCGCCGCGGCGGGGGAGTCCCAGACGGTCAGCGCCGCCCACCGGGTCAGATCGGCGTCGCCGGGCCCGAAGCCGGTGCCGGTCCCGGTGCCCAGCAGCTTGCCGAACCGGACGCCCGGGAGGGCCCGCAGCCGGCGCGGGTCCACCGCCATCCGGGTCAGCGCCCGGGGCAGCGCGCCGGAGGAGGTCCGCCACACGTGCAGGGTGACCAGCTCCGGAGCAGTGCTCACGCCGCTGTGCTTGCCGGTTCGCTCGCTCCGCTCGTTCACGCCGCCGCTTCGCGACGTCGCGAGCGCGTCGCCGCTGTGCTTGCCGGTTCGCTCGCTCCGCTCGCTCACGCCGCCGCTTCGCGGCGTCGCGAGCGCGTCGCTGCTGTGCTTGCCGGTTCGCTCGCTCCGCTCGCTCACGCCACCTCGGCCGGGCTGCCGGAGGTGACCCGCAACAACTCGGCGTAGGTGGTCGGGAAGACCGCCTGCGGTACGCCGCCCGCCGCCCAGATCTCGGGGTACGTCGCCAGCGCCGTGTCCACAAGTGTGCGCAGCGGGTGCGGGTGCCCGAGCGGGGCGACCCCGCCGATCGGTTGCCCGGTGTGCGTCCGGACGAACTCCGGGGTGGCCCGGCGCAGCCGGGTGACCCCGATCGACGCGGCCAGGCCGGCGGTGTCCACCCGGTGTGCGCCGGAGGTGAGCACGAGCAGCGGCGCGTCGTCCGCGTCGAAGACCAACGAGTTGGCGATCTGGCCGACCTCGACGTCGAGCGCCTCGGCGGCGGCTGCGGCGGTGGGCACCGCGTCGGGCAGCAGGCGGATCGTGCTGGGCTCACCGGCGCCGTCGAGCGTGCCGGCGGCGGTGAGCGCGTCCTGCACCGCCCGTACGTTCGGGTGTGGCTGCATCCCGCCATTCTTCCCGGTCCGCTGGGGGCCGGTTCAAGCGGCCGGCGCGGCCGGCGCGTCACACGTTGCATTTTCGTCGGTGGGGAGGTGTACTGTCAGCAGCAGTTAGAACGAGTGTTCGATTGCCTCGAACGCCCGTTCCAACCAGCCGGAGTGCGGCGTTTCGCGGCGCCAACTCCGGCCGGTGCGGCTCCGCGGGCCGCACCTGGGTTTCCGGGCAGTCGCGAGCCTGGTCCCGACAGGCAGGAGCGTCGTCCGCCGCCCACGACCCCCGGGCAGCGGGCGACGCACCCGCCGGTACGCCGGCCGGGTGTGGTGTGGGGAAGCGTCCACACCCGGCCGGCCACACCCGGTGCGTCTTCCTCCGCACCACCCGACCTCGGCGTCTCGTCGGCGGCACCAACGCGCCGAGGCGACACCCGGCCACGTGGAGGAGACACCCCATGCCGACCAACCCGGCTCAGGCACCGACGGTGCCGGCGCACGTGCTGCCGCACCGCACCCCCGCCCAACTCCTCACGTTGGCTCGGCGCGGGCTGGTCGAGGCCGGCCAGACCCGACCCGACGGCCTGCGCTACGCGGCTGCCCACCTGGCGGCGCTGCGTGCGGCGGCTGCCCTGCTCGCCGCCCGGGCCCGGCCCGCGCCGAGTCGGCGCAACCGGATCACCAGCGTCTGGGTCCTCCTCTGCGCCGTCGCTCCGGAGCTCGACGAGTGGTCCCGATTCTTCGCCGCCGGAGCCAGCAAGCGCGCCGCCGCCGAGGCCGGCATCCCCCGGGTGGTCAGCGCCCGGGAGGCCGACGACCTGCTCCGCGCCGCCGAACAGTTCGTCACGGTGGTGGAGACCGCGCTCGGCGTGGCCCACCAACCGGCCCTGGACGGCCTCGCCGCCTGATCCCGCCGTGTCACCGACCGCCCCGCGGGGGGAGCCGGGCGGCCGGTGGCACGGCGTGCCGGTCCTGAATGTGATCCACAGCAGCAACGACGGGGGGTTGGTCCAATGGCGGGCCGCATGGTGGTCGGTTCCGCCGCACTTGCCGATCTGGTGCGCCCGGCGAGCGCACCCGACCCGGTCGGTGGCCACCGTGTGCTGCCGGTGGCACCCGAGCTGACCGGTCTGCTGCCCAATCGAGGTCTGCGCCGGGGGAGCACCATCGCGGTCGCCGCCGGCCAGCCCCAGCGCAGTGGCGGCACCTCGCTGATGCTGGCCCTGCTTGCTGAGGCGTCCCGGGCCGGCTCGTGGTGCGCCGTGGTCGGGGTGCCGACGTTCGGTGCGGGCGCGGCCGCTGAGCTGGGCATCTCCCTGGACCGGTTGGCCCTGGTGCCGAATCCCGGCCCGGAGTGGGCCACCGTGATCGCCGCGCTGATCGACGGGGTGGACGTCGTGGTGACCACCGTGCCGGCATCGGTCTCCGCCTCGGTCGCCACCCGGTTGGCCGCCCGGGCCCGGCAGCGCGGCAGCGTGCTCGTCCCGTACGGCCGGTGGGACGGCGCGGACGTGACACTGCAGGTGGTCCGTGGGGTGTGGGAAGGGCTCGGGCAGGGCCGGGGGCGGCTGCGCCGCCGGGAGGTCACCGTCTCGGCGCGCGGGCGCGGGGCGGCCGCCCGACCCAAGGAGATCAAGGTCTGGCTCCCGGGTGACGAGCTGACCCGGGTCATCCCCCGCACGGTCTCGTCGACCGTGGGCCGACCGGCCGCGCCGCTTGCCCTGGTCGGTCGGGGGTGACCGGTTCTCCGCCCCGCACCCTGCTGTTGTGGTGCCCGGACTGGCCGGTGCTCGCCGCCGAGATCGTCGACGGGGTGCCGGCGACCGGCCCGGTCGCCGTGCTGCACGCCAACCGGGTGGTCGCCTGCTCCGAGCGGGCCCGCGCCGAGGGGGTCCGCCGAGGTCTGCGCAAGCGGGAGGCGCAGGGTCGTTGCCCGCAACTCACAGTCGTGGAACACGACCCGGGCCGGGACGCCCGGGCGTTCGAGCCGGTGGTCGCCGCGGTGGAGGAGTTGGTCGCCGGCGTGGAGGTGGTCCGTCCGGGCGCCTGCGCGGTGGCCGCCCGGGGGCCGGGCCGTTACCTCGGCGGCGAGGAGGCGGCCGCCGAGCGGATCATCGAGCACGTCGCCCAGTCGTGCCTGGTGGAGAGCCAGGTCGGCATCGCCGACGGGGTGTTCGCGGCCGGGTTGGCCGCCCGCGCCGGCCGGGTGGTGGCACCGGGCGGGACACCGGAGTTCCTGGCCGGGTTGCCGGTCGAGGCGCTCGGCCGGTCGGCGTTGGCCGACCTGCTGCGCCGGCTGGGGGTGCGTACCCTCGGAGAATTCGCCGCGTTGCCGGCCGGCGACGTGTTGGCCCGGTTCGGGTTCGACGGGGCGTTGGCCCACCGGCTCGCGGCCGGGCGCGACCACCGCCCGCTCGCCGTCCGGCAGCCACCGGCCGACCTGACGGTGACCGCCGGGTACGACGAGCCGATCGACCGGGTCGACGCGGCGGCGTTCGCGGCCCGCGCGTTGGCCGAGCAGTTGCACGAGGGGCTGGCCGGGCACGGGCTGGCCTGCACCCGGCTCGGCATCGAGGCGGTCACCGAGCACGGTCAGGAGCTGCACCGGGTCTGGCGGCACGATGGCCTGCTCACCGCCACGGCCATCGCCGACCGGGTGCGCTGGCAGCTCGACGGTTGGCTCTCCGGCAGCAACGGCCGTACCGGCGCCCGACCGGCCCGGCCGACGGCCGGCATCATCCGGTTGCGGCTGGTCCCGGACGGGGTGATCGCCCAGGCCGGTCTGCAGGTCGGCCTGTGGGGCGAGGCCGGTGCGGAGCGGGAACGGGCACACCGGGCGTTGAGCCGCGTGCAGGGCATCCTCGGCCCGGAGGCGGTGGTCACCGCGGTGCTCGGCGGTGGTCGCTCCCCGTCCGACCAGGTGCGACTGGTGCCGTGGGGCGACGAACGCGTCCCCGCCCGTCCCGGCCCGCCGACCGCTGCCGGCACCGACCCGGCCACCGGCCGGGGTGGAGGCGGGGCCCCGCCGTGGCCCGGCCGGCTGCCGGCGCCCGCGCCGGCGGTGGTGCTGCCCAGTCCGCTCGCGGCGACTGTGCACGACGCCGCCGGCGAGCCGGTGGTGATCAGCGCGCGGTTGGCGGTGAGCGCCCCACCGGCTCGGCTGGTGGTCGGCAACGGCCGGCCGGCGGAGATCGTGGGCTGGGCCGGGCCGTGGCCGGTGGACGAGCGGTGGTGGGCGCCGGTCGAGGCCCGCCGCCGGGCCCGCTTCCAGGTCAGCCTGGCCGACGGTGCCGCCCTGCTGCTGGCCGTCGAGGCCGGGCAGTGGCTGGTGGAGGCGATCTATGACTGAGCCGCTGCTTCCCAGGTCGGAGGCGGGTGCTCGATGAGCTTCCACAACCCGAAGATGCCCTGGTCGGAGTTGGAGCGGGTGCTCTCCGGGCGGACCGATGGCAGGTCGGGCGGTTCCGGCGGCGGGCGGTCGCGCGAGGAGCGGCACCTGCACGTGGTGGACCCGCTCGCCGTGGACGCCGACGGTGGCGACTCCCCGGCCTGGAGTCGCCGCCGCGAGCAGTACCAGCCACCGGAGCTGACCCGCCCGGACGGCGTGGTGCCCTACGCCGAGCTGCACGCGCACACCAACTTCAGCTTCCTCGACGGCGCCAGCCACCCGGAGGAGCTGGCCGAGGAGGCGGCCCGGCTGGGGCTCACCGCGCTCGCCGTCACCGACCACGACGGCTTCTACGGGGTGGTCCGCTTCGCCGAGGCGGCTCGTACGCTGGGCCTGCCGACCATCTTCGGCGCGGAGCTGTCCCTCGGACTGCCCGGCCCGCAGAACGGCGAACCCGACCCGCACGGCGCGCACCTGCTGGTGCTCGCGCACGGCCACGAGGGGTACGCCCGGCTGGCCACCACCATCGCCCGCGCCCAGCTCCGCGGCGGGGAGAAGGGCCGCCCGGTCTACGGGGAGCTGGAGCAGGTCGCCGAGGAACTGCGTGACCACGTGCTGGTGTTGACCGGCTGCCGCAAGGGACACGTGCCGGGGGCGCTGCTCACCGAGGGGGTGGACGCGGCGGCCCGCGAGTTGGACCGGCTGACCGCGCTCTTCGGCGCGGAGACGGTGGCGGTGGAGCTGACCGACCACGGTCATCCGATCGACGCCGACCGCAACGACGCGCTCGCCGAGCTGGCCGCCGCGGCCGGGCTGCCGACGGTGGCCAGCAACAACGTGCACTACGCCAGCCCCGGCCGGCGTCGGCTGGCCACCACCGTCGCCGCGGTCCGGGCCCGCCGCAGCCTGGACGAGATCGACGGCTGGCTGCCCGCGGCGGCCACCGCCCACCTGCGCAGTGGCGCGGAGATGGCGGCCCGGTTCGCCGCGTACCCGGGTGCGGTGGCGCGGGCCGCCGAGTTCGGCGCCGAGTTGGCCTTCGACCTGCAACTTGTCGCGCCGCAGTTGCCGGCGTACCCGGTGCCTCCGGGGCACACCGAGATGAGCTGGCTGCGCAAGCTGACCGCCGACGGCGCGCACGAACGCTACGGGCCGCCGCAGGCGCACCCGGCGGCGTACGCGCAGCTCGACCACGAGCTCAACATGATCGAGGAGCTGGGCTTCCCCGGCTACTTCCTGGTGGTCTACGACATCGTCACGTTCTGCCGGGACCAGGACATCTACTGCCAGGGCCGGGGGTCGGCGGCCAACTCGGCGGTCTGCTACGCGCTGCGGATCACGAATGTGGACGCGGTCCGGCACCGGCTGCTCTTCGAGCGTTTCCTCGCCCCGGAGCGGGACGGCCCACCGGACATCGACGTGGACATCGAGTCCGACCGTCGGGAGGAGGTGATCCAGCACGTCTACACCCGCTACGGCCGGGAACACGCCGCCCAGGTCGCCAACGTCATCTCCTACCGGCCCCGGTCGGCGGTGCGGGACGTGGCCAAGGCGTTCGGCTTCTCACCCGGGCAGCAGGACGCCTGGAGCAAGCAGATCGACAGGTGGGGCTCGGTGGCCACGGTCGACGTCGAGAACATCCCCGAGCAGGTGGTGGAGTACGCCAACGAGTTGCAGACGTTCCCCCGGCACCTGGGCATCCACTCCGGCGGCATGGTGATCTGCGACCGGCCGGTGATCGAGGTCTGCCCGGTGGAGTGGGGGCGGATGCCCGGCCGCAGCGTCCTGCAGTGGGACAAGGACGACTGCGCCGCGGTCGGCCTGGTGAAGTTCGACCTGCTCGGGCTCGGCATGCTCTCCGCCCTGCACTACGGCTACGACATGATCGGCGAGAGCCTCGACCTGGGTGACATGACCCTGGACGACCCGGAGGTCTACGACATGCTCTGCCGGGCCGACTCGGTCGGGGTGTTCCAGGTGGAGAGCCGCGCCCAGATGGCCACCCTGCCCCGGCTCAAGCCCCGCGAGTTCTACGACCTGGTGGTCGAGGTGGCCCTGATCCGCCCCGGCCCGATCCAGGGCGGTTCGGTGCACCCGTTCATCAGGCGCAAGAACGGCCAGGAGCCGGTGACGTTCGCGCACCCGTTGATGCGCAACGCCCTGGAGAAGACCCTCGGTGTGCCGCTGTTCCAGGAGCAGCTGATGCAGCTCGCCATCGACCTGGCCGGCTTCGACGCGGCCGAGGCCGACCAGTTGCGCCGGGCGATGGGCGCCAAACGGTCGGTCGAGCGGATGACCCGCATCGCCGACCGGCTCTACGCCGGGATGGCCGAGCGGGGCATCACCGGCGAACTGGCCGACGACGTCTACCGCAAGCTCACCGCGTTCGCCAGCTACGGCTTCCCGGAGAGCCACGCGATGAGCTTCGCCTACCTGGTCTACGCCAGCTCCTGGCTCAAGCGCTACCACCCGGCGCCGTTCCTGGCCGCGCTGCTCAACGCCCAGCCGATGGGCTTCTACTCCCCGCAGACCCTCGTCGACGACGCCCGCCGGCACGGGGTGGAGGTCCGTCGCCCGGACATCAACGCCAGCGGTGCCGCGGCGGTGCTGGAGTCCACCCCGGACACCCGGTGGGGCAGCGGGCCGGGGGAGCCGCCACACGCCTGGGGGCTGGGCGGCCCGGCCGTCCGGCTCGGCCTGTCCAGCGTACGGACCCTCGGCGCCGACGTGGCCGAGCGGATCGTGGCGGAGCGGGACGCCGGTGGGCCGTACCGGGACATGCCGGATCTGGCCCGGCGGGTCGGTCTCACCGCGGCGCAGCTGGAGGCGCTTGCCACCGCGGACGCCTTCGCCTGTTTCGGGCTGACCCGGCGGGAGGCGCTCTGGGCCGCCGGCGCGGCGGCCCAGGACCGGCCGGGCCGGCTGCCCGGCACGGTGACCGGCGCGGCGGCGCCCACGTTGCCCGGGATGGAGGCGGTGGACCGGCTGGTCGCCGACGTGTGGGCCACCGGGCTGTCCCCGGAGAGCCATCCGGCCCGGTTCATCAGGGGTCAGCTCGACGTGCTCGGCGCGGTGCCGATCGCCCGGCTGGGCCGGGTGGAGCCGGGGCAACGGATCCGGGTCGGCGGCATCGTCACCCACCGGCAACGTCCGGCGACCGCGGGCGGGGTCACCTTCCTCAACCTGGAGGACGAGACGGGAATGCTCAACGTCACCTGCTCGCCGGGGTTGTGGCAGCGCTACCGGCGGGTGGCCCGGACCAGCGCCGCGCTCGTGGTCCGGGGGCGGTTGCAGCGCCACGAGGGGGTGACAAACCTGGTCGCCGACCGACTGGACGCCATCGAGCCACCGGTCAGCCCCGCCTCCCGTGATTTCCGCTGATTCAGTGATCCACATTACGGTTTCCCGCGCCGTCGAGCGGGAGACTCGTCCTGAGCGGGCAGAGCGGCCCGCGATCCGTGAGGGAGAACGACAGTGACGGGAAATCACGCGTACACCGGTGGAATCGCCAACGCCCGGCGGACCCGGCTGGGCACCGGCTGGGTGCCGGCGCACCTCGCCGACCCCCGCGAGTACGAGGTGACAAACGGGCCGGTGGCCAACGAGCGCCGGTCCCGGGCCGAGGACGAGGCCGAGGGCACCGACTCCTGACCCACTAGGCTCGACCGGGTGGAGCAGACCCGAGGCCGGTTCGCCGGGCCGCCGCTGACACCCCGTACCGCCGTGATCTGGTCGGTGCTCCGCGCCGAGCTGGACCGGCGCGGCGACGCCGAGCTGACAGTGCTCGACGTGGGCGGCGGCACCGGCGGTTTCGCCGTCCCGCTGGCCCGCGCCGGACACCGGGTCACAGTTGTCGACGCCAGCCCCGACGCCCTCGCGGCGCTCACCCGTCGGGCCGCCGAGGCCGGGGTGGCCGACCGGATCGCCGCCGTGCAGGGCGACGGTGACGCTCTCGCCGGGCTGGTCGAGCCGGCCGGCGTCGACCTGGTGCTCTGCCACGCCGTGCTCGAGGTGGTCGACGACCCGACGCCCGTGGTGTCCGCGCTGGCCACCGCGCTGCGTCCCGGCGGCGCGGCAAGTGTCCTGGTGGCCGGCCGGGCCGCCGCCGTGCTGGGCCGGGCGATGAACGGGCACCTGGACGTGGCGACCGCCCTGGCCGCCGATCCGGCCGGCACCGCCGGGCCGCGCGACACGCTGCGCCGGCGTTACGACGCCCCCGGCGCCGCCGCGCTGCTCGGCGCCGCCGGGCTGGTCGTCGAGGAGATCCACGGGGTACGCGTGCTGGCCGACCTGCTGCCGGCCGCGGTCGCCGACGGGCAGTCCGCCGCGGTGGTCGAGCTGGAACGCGCGTTGGCCGCCCAACCGCCGTACCGGGATCTGGCCGCCCAACTGCACCTGTTCGCCCGCCGCCCCGCATGATCGCCGAAGCGGACGGCACGCCGGCGCCGCTGGCGGTCCTCGGGCCGGACCACGGCGGCGGCCGTCTCGCCGACGTGCTGCCCAGCGCGCTCGCCGTGCTGGGCGTGCCCGGCGCGGCCGACCCGCTCGGGTTGGCCCCCACGCTGGCCGGGGTACGCCGGATCGCCGTGCTGCTCGTCGACGGGCTCGGCTGGTACCAGCTGCCGACCGCCGCACCGTACGCGCCGACGCTCGCCGGACTCGCCGCGACGGCGGGCCGGCCGCTCCTCGCCGGTTTCCCGTCCACCACCCCGACCAGCCTGGTGTCGCTGGGCACCGGCGTGCCGCCCGGCGCGCACGGGGTGCTCGGCTTCACCGTGCGGGTGCCCGGCACCGACCGGGTGCTCACCCACACCGACTGGGCCGGAGATCCGTCGCCGCTGAGCTGGCAGCCGGTGACCACCCAGTTGGAGCGCGCCCGCGCCGCCGGCGTGACGACGACGGTGGTGAGTCGGCCCGAGTTCGGCGGCAGCGGGCTGACCCTGGCCGCCAACCGGGGTGGCGACTTCCGGGGCGCCGCCGGCGGGGACGCGGTGGCCGCCGCCATGCTGGCCGCGCTGGCCGCAGGCGTCGGGCCGACGCTGGTCTCCGGCTACCACGCCGACCTGGACCGGCACGGCCACCTCAGCGGCGTCGACTCGGCGCCCTGGCGGGTCGCCGCCACCGAGGTGGACGCGCTTGTCGCCCGACTTGTCGACGGACTCCCGCCGGACGCGGCGCTGCTGGTGACCGCCGACCACGGCCAGCTCGACATTCCCGCCGCGCACCGTTTCGACCTGGACACCGACCCCCGGCTGCGTGACGGGATCCGGGTGGTCACCGGTGAGGCCCGGGTGCGGTACCTGCACGTCGCGCCGGGCGCGCTCGACGACGTGGTGGCCGCCTGGTCGACGGTGCTCGGCGACGCCGCGCGGGTACAGACCCGCGACGAGGTGGTGGCCACCGGCTGGTTCGGGCCGGTGCCCGAGGAACACCTCGCCCGGATCGGCGACGTGGTGGTGACCTGCAACGACACCTACGCGGTCATGGCCAGCCGCACCGAGCGGCCGATGGCGTCGAAGCTGGTGGCGTACCACGGGTCGGACACCGCCGCCGAGCTGACCGTGCCGCTGCTGGTCGTCCGCGGCTGACCGGCGTACGGGGCGGCCCGCCGGCGGCTGGTGGTGTCGTACCTTCGGGTTAACCTGCCGGGGTATGGTCCGGCCCGCCGGCGGCTGGTGGTGTCGTACCTCCGGGTTAACCTGCCGGGATGGGCCGCAGTCAGTCGTTGCCCCGGGGCGGGGATCCGCGCTTCGGGCCGGATGCCGACGACTCCGGCAGCCCGATCCTGCACGTCGACATGGACGCCTTCTTCGCCGCCGTCGAGGTGCGCCGCCGCCCGGAGCTGCGCGGCCGGCCGGTCATCGTCGGCGGTGTGGGGCCGCGCGGGGTGGTCAGCTCGGCCAGCTACGAGGCCCGCCGTTACGGCGTCCGCAGCGCGATGCCGACCAGCCAGGCTCGGGCGCGCTGCCCGCACGCGGTCTACCTGCCACCGGAGTTCAGCGCCTACACGGCCGCCTCCCGGGCGGTGATGCAGATCTTCCGGGACGTCACCCCGCTCGTCGAGCCGCTCTCCCTCGACGAGGCGTTCCTCGACGTGAGCGGCGCCCGCCGACTCTTCGGCTCCCCGGCCGCCATCGCCCGGCGGATCCGCCGGCGGGTCGCCGAGGAGCAGGCGCTCACCTGTTCGGTCGGGGTGGCGCCGAGCAAGTTCGTGGCCAAGCTCGGCTCCACCCGGGCCAAGCCCGACGGCCTGCTGGTGGTGCCCTCGGGGCAGGTGCTCGACTTCCTGCACCCGCTGCCCGTGGACGCGCTCTGGGGGGTGGGGGAGCGCGCCGCCGAGTCGCTGCGCAGGCTGGGCCTGACCACCGTCGGCGACCTCGCCGAGGCCCCGCTGGGCATGCTCCGCAAGGCGGTGGGCGCGGCGTCGGCGGCCCACCTGCACGAGCTGGCCTGGGGACGCGACGCACGCCGGGTCACCCCGGAGCACGTCGACAAGTCCATCGGCGCCGAGGTGACCTTCGACGTCGACGTGGCCGACCCACTGGAGATCCGCCGCGCGTTGCTCGCGCTCAGCGCCAAGGTCGGCGTCCGGTTACGCGGCTCCGGGCAGGTCGGGCGCACCGTCGCCCTCAAGGTGCGGTTGGCCGACTTCCGGACCGTCAGCCGTTCCCGCACCCTCGACGTGCCCACCGACACCGCTCGCGAGATGTTCGACACGGTCTGGGCGCTCTACACCGCACTGGACCCGGGCGAGCGGATCCGGCTCGTCGGTGTCCGGGTGGAGGGGCTCGCCGCGGCGCGGGGTGCGCCCCGGCAGCTCACCCTCGGCGCGCCCGAGCGCGGTTGGCGGGAAGCGGAAGCTGCCGCCGACGCCGCCGCTGCCCGATTCGGGCGGTCCGTCATAGGTCCGGCCAGTCTGATGGGCGACCGTGACGCTCACCGGAAGGAAAATCCACCCCACCCGTAGGTCGTCCCGCTTTCCGACGCGCGAGCCCCCTCGTAGACTTGCGGGTAAGCAGCCGGATGGCTGCCACGGTCTGTCGGCCCGAGTGGGCCCGACCAACGTGACCGGGGAGGAGTGCCGTGCCGCTCTCGGAGCACGAGCAGCGGCTGTTCGAGCAGATCGAGCGGTCGCTTGCCGAGGACCCCAAATTCGCCTCGGCCGTGCGCGCCAGCGATCCGCGCTTCCATGCGCGGCGTCGCCTGCTCGTCGCCGCCGGCGTCATCATCGCTGGCCTGGCTCTACTGGTCTACGGGGCGGTGATCAAGACTCCACCGCTGGCGGTGGCGGGCTTTGTCGTCATGCTGGCCTCGGCCGCCTATGCGGTGCAGTCGCACCGGCGAGCGCAGTCACCCGACCTGCACGTGGTGGGCGGCACGACAAGTCGTCGTCGTCCCCGCGGTGGCCGGTCCGGTCGCCGGTCGTCGATCCTGGACCGCATGGAGGACAGGTGGCGGCAGCGCCCGGAGGGGCACCGCTGAGTCGGTCCCGCCGCTGAGGCGGGCCGAACGCCGCGACGAGCGGGTCGCCGGGCAGAGCCCCGGCGACCTCCGTCATATCCGCGCGCCCTTCTCCACCGCTGCCCGCAGCGCCTCGCGCGTGCCGCGAACCCGCGTGGCCTTACTCAAGCGCAGCGCCCCGCTCAGCCGTCAGAACCCGCGTGGCTTGCCCAAGCGTCGGGACCTGCCTGGCCTTGCTGAAGCGTGGGTACCTGCCTGGCCTTGCCCAAGCGTCGGGACCTGCATGGCCTTCTCAAGCGTCGGGACCTGCCTGGCCAAGATCAGGTGATGAAAAGTAGGTCTGGCGAGCCTCTGAGCCCTACTTTTCATCACCTGATCAAGGAGCCGGCGGGGGCCCGGATGCGGTGAGGGACCCGGAGGCGGCGGCGCGCCTGATGTGGCGGGCCTGGCCGCCGTGCGGGGCGGACTGTCGGCTCGGGCGGGGCCGCCCGTCGTCGGCTCGGGCGGGGCCGCCCGTCGGATCGAGCGGCGGGGTGGGCCGGGCTGTGTCCGGTGGGGTGGCGGTTCGAGCGGCGCGGCGCGGGGCGGGGCGGCGCGGGGCGGCGCGGCGCGGGGCGGCGCGGGGCGGACTCTCGGGCGGGGTGGCGGTTGGTGGACCGCCACCCCGGCTCCGAACGGGCGTCGCTCAGCCGGCCCAGGTCAGCGGGCCGCTCGGTCCGCCAACAGCCGTCGAGGGTTCCAGCGCAGCAACCGGTACCGGGCTCGCCCGGTCAGCGCCACCATCCGGCCGGACGCGTCCGCCATGGAGGTCCGCCACCGCAGCAGCACCGACGGCGGCAACACGGCGGCGACCAGGCGGGTGCGGCGGTCGGCCCGTGCGGCGAGCGCCCCGCGGACCGCGCGCAGCGCAGGCGGCAAGCGCTCACCGGTGAGCGGGTCCCGTGCGTAACGGGCCCGCTCCTCCGCCTGGCCGAGCAGTCGCGCCGACCCGGTCGCGGCCGTGTCGTCGCCGAGGGTGTCCCGGACCAGCCGGTCCGCGGTCGCTCGGGGCGTCTCGGTCAGGTCGACCGGGACCCGGAAGTCCACCATGGTGTCGAGCAGTTCCGCCCAGGCGGCGTGTGCGTCAGCGCGGGCCCGGTCGGCGTCCACGCCGACCACCACCACCCGCGCCCCCGGATCGACACCGTCGCCGACGGCCGCCGTGGGGGCCACCGCGGCGCTCGCCGGCTGGCCACCCCGTCGGCGGCGCAGCGCCAGCCGGCGCAGCGCGGGAATGGCGAGCAGCGCCAGCAGGGCCAGCAGGCCCGCCGTCCACCAGGGCCAGACCGGTGGCTGCTCGGCCGGCGTGGTGCCGCCCAGGGACAGCCCGTCGTCGACGTCCCGGTCGGCGTTGTCCGGACCGGCCGGACCGGCCGACGCCTCGGGGCCCGTCGGGGTGTCCGTGACGCCGGTGCCCGGTGTGGTCGGTTCCGGCGCGTCCGTGTCCGGTGCCCAGGCCGAGCGGGTGGACCCCGGCACCCCGTACGTCGGGGTGGCGTCGAACGGCACCCAACCGACCTCGTTGAAGTAGACCTCGGTCCAGGCGTGCAGGTTGAGGTTTGTCAGCGTGAACGTGTCACCGTCGCGCTTGCTGCCGTTGGTGAACCCGAACGCCACCCGCGCCGGGATGCCCGCCGAACGGACCAGCCACGCCATCGCGGCGGCGTACTGCTGGCAGTAGCCGACCTTGTTGGTGAGGAAGTTGACGATGTCCTGCCCGCTGCTGCCGCTCTCGGTGCTCAACCGGTAGCTGAACCCGTTGTCCGCCGAGAAGTGCTTGTAGATCGCCAACACCCGGTCGTAGTCGGTGCGCTTGTCCTGGATCAGTCCCTTGACCAGCTCCTCCACCTCGGGCACCGGCCCAGGGGTGGCGGTCATCTGCCGTCGTAACGGGTGGTCGGTCGGCAGCGATTGGGTGGCCCGCAGCGTCGTCGGCGTGTACGTCGAGCGGACGTAGTCGAAGGAGTACTTCCGGCCCCGGGAGTTTTCCCGGTTGGAGAAGACGACCTGCTGGTTGGGGTCGTAGAGCCAGTTGCCGCTGAGGTCCTCGGCGCGGATCGGCTCGGCGTACACCGGCATGAGCGACATGCTCAGGCTCTTGGTGACCTCGACGGTCGCCCGGTAGGTGGTGTGCTGCACACCGGGGCGGGCCCGCTCGGCCGGGTTGGGCAGGTCCCGGTTGACCGCTCGGCCGGCCGGGTTGCGTGCCTGGAAACCGGTCGGGCGCAGCTCGTCGGCGACCGCGTAGCGCAGGTAGAACGGGTCGGGTTCGGATGTGGTGACCTTTACCAGCTCGGCCACCTGGGACTGGTTGAGCTGACCGGCGAGCGAGGCGAACAGGTCGATCCGACCCGACGTGCCGCCCGAACCGGGCCCGTTGCCGGTGCCGTTGCCCGGACCTCGGCTGAGGGAGTCGAGGAGCCCGCCGCTCATGCCGGGCACCGCCAGCGGCAGCGCCACGGCCAGCACCACCCCGATCACCGCGAGCCGACGGCCGGCCGACGCCAGCGGCGAGGCCTCCCACACGTCGACGTCGCGGCCGTCACCGGTGAACCGGCGCCCGAACCTGCGGACCCGGTCGACGTTGTCGGTGACCAGCAGCCAGAGGTAACCGGCGGCGCCCACCACGAACGGCGTCGCGGGGACGCTGTTCACATAGACGGCGACCGGCACCGAGTAGATGGCGAGCATCGGCAGCCCCGCCAGCGCGGGCCGGCGCAGCCCCACCGCGAGGACATCCACGAGTACGGCGACCGCGCCGACGCCGAGCACGGCGATGAACAGCAGCGGGTCGGTGTCCGGGACCTCGACCCCGTACGAGCGCATGTCCTGCATGGAGCTGCTGAGCAGGTCGTTGAAGTGCGCGAACGTGCCCGGCGTGGGCAGGACTGTGAACAGTTCCTGGTTGCTGGGGAACAACCAGGTCAGGGCGAGGACCAACCCGGCCAGCATGCCCAGCACCTGACCCCACAGTGGTGCCCGGACGAGCCTGGTCAGCGCGGCCGCCCCGGCCACCACGGCGACCGCGATGACCGACTGGACGAGCCACGTCCAGCTCTGGAAGATGGCCGACAGCGGCGCGGCGGCCAGCAGCGTGGCCGTGGCCGCCACCAGGCCGATGTTCCGACTGGCGATCATGAGGGGACCCTTCCGTTCATCGCACGCCGCCGGCGACCGTCTCCGCCAGCGCGGCGCGCAGGGCGAAGCCCTGGGAGCCCCGGCCGGTCTGCGGCCACAGCGCCGGCAGTCGGGCGCCGTGGTCGACGCCGACGACGCGCCAGCCACTCTGCAACATGGCGAGGACGGCGGCAGCGTGCGCGTGTTCGGCCTCGGCCCGGGCCTTCTCCGGCAGGCTGAGCCAGGTGGAGCTGTTCAGGAGGAAACCGATGCAGGTGGCGCCGTTGCCCCGCAGCCCGGCCAGCAGCTCGGCCTCGGCCACGCTCACCGTGCCGAACAGCCCGATGATCAACCCGCCGTCGGCGCGCTGGCGGACCCGCTGCACGAGACCTGCCACGTCGGCGCGCTGATCCAGGCGCACCTCCGCGAGGTGATCGAGCAACGCCCCGTCACCGCCGGCCTCCGACGCGTCCACGTCGACGCCCGAGCCGCTGACCAGGCGCAGCTTGTAGCCGGCCTGGCGGAGGTGGACGGCGACGCTCGCGGCGGCGGAGACGGCCCACTCGAAACTGGCGGTCGGCCCCTCGCCGCGGTGGCCGTACGCCCGGGTGTCCAGGACGACTGTCGCGCGGCTCTCCCACGGCTGCTCCTCGCGGCGCACCATCAGCTCGCCCGTGCGCGCGGTGGACTTCCAGTGCACCCGCCGCAGGTCGTCGCCGCGCCGGTACTCCCGGGTCGCCGCGTCGTCCTCGCCGTGCACCGCCACCGACCGGGCCCGGCTGTCGCCGCTGCCCGCGTACTCCCCGGGGAGCCGGACCGACGGCAGGGGAGCGACCTGCGGGATGACCGTCAGGTGGTCGGTGCTGGGGAAGGACCGGGTGAGCTCGCAGAGGCCGAACGGGTCGGTTATCCGGACCACGAGCGGACCCACGTCGTACCGGCCCCGCACGTCGGCCCGCACGGTGTACGCCACGGAACTGGCCTGGTGCGCGCCGAGCCGCTCCAGCACCACCCGGGGCCGGCTGCCCAGCGCGTAGGGCAACCGGTCCTCCAGCAGGAGGGTGCCTGTCGGTAGCCGGGACAGGTTTTGTAGACGCAGCACCACGCGGGAGTTGGCGCCGACCGGAACCCGGTGCGGGTCCAGGGACCGGTTGCAGGCCAGCTTGTAACGGCTGCGCCCGACGTAGGCCGCGGCCAGCAACGGCAGGACGGCCAACAGCACCGCCACCCGGAGCAGGTCCTTCTCGCCGAGGATGCCGGACGAGAGCGCCGCCGCGACCGCGGCGGCGAGGAAGGAGCGCCCGCGGGTGGTCAGCCCGCGCAGCCCGGCACGCACGTCATGGCCTCCGCGGCTCGTAGGGCGCGCGGCCGTTGCCGGAAGCGGGCCGGGTGTCGTACTGGTTGCGCTGCCGGTCGTGCGGCAGCGGCAGGCGGTGCACCAGCTCCGAGACGATCGCGTCGGTGGTGCGCCGGGCGAGCTGCGCGTCGGCGGTCGGGATGATCCGGTGGGCGAGCACCGGCACCGCCAGGGCCTGGAGGTCGTCGGGGAGGACGTAGTCGCGGCCCTCCAGGGCGGCGACCGCGCGGGCGGTGCGCAGTAGCTGCAGGGTGGCTCGGGGGGAGGCGCCGAGCCGCAGGTCGGGGGCCTCGCGGGTGGCGGTGACCAGGTCGATCGCGTACTGCTTGACCGCGTCCGCGACGTGCACCTGCCGGACGGTGGCGATGAGCTGCCGGACGATGTCCGCGTCGGAGACCGCGCGCAGCTCGTTCAGCGGGTCGGTGGCACCGTGGCCGTCGAGCATGGCCAGCTCGGCGTTGGCGTCCGGGTAGCCCATCGCGATGCGGGCGGTGAACCTGTCGCGCTGCGCCTCGGGCAGCGGGTAGGTCCCCTCCATCTCGATCGGGTTCTGGGTGGCGATGACCATGAACGGGGTCTGGAGCTGGTACGTCACCCCGTCGACGGTGACCTGACGCTCCTCCATGCACTCCAGCAGCGCCGACTGGGTCTTCGGCGAGGCCCGGTTGATCTCGTCGCCGACCACCAGGTTGGCGAAGACGGCACCCGGGCGGAACTCGAAGTCGTGCGTCTCCTGGTTGTAGACGCTGACCCCGGTGACGTCGCTGGGCAGCAGGTCGGGGGTGAACTGGATCCGTCGTACCGTGCAGTCGATGGACCGCGCGAGGGCCTTGGCCAGCTTGGTCTTGCCGACACCGGGAACGTCTTCGATCAGGAGGTGACCCTCGGCGAGCAACACGGCCAGGGCGAGCCGCACGGTGGCGGTCTTACCCTCGATGACCTGCTCGATGTTGGCCACGATGGCCTCGCTTGCGGCGCGGAACTCGTCGTGCGGCAGTAGGCCGCCAACCTCGTCCCAGGTCTGTTGTGTCACGGGCCTCCTCCTCGTCGCCGTCACGGCAGCTCTGTAGAGAGCACCTAGACCCGCCGTTGGGTTCGCGACGTCGAGCCTCGTTTGCCGCAGGATTCTCACTAGCCTCTCAGGCTAACCATGTTTGTCGTTATCGCCGACCCCCGCAGGTAGTCCGTCGGTTGCGCCCCGATATTCGCCACCTCGGGGGACCCGGCCCGGCGTACCCCTGCGGCCGGCGGGGCGGGCCGCCGACGCGGTACACTGCCGAACATGGCCGGAGTCTTCCTGCTTCTTACCGGGCCGTGCTGATGCGCTGAAGGCGCGACAGCACGGCGGCCCCTCCTGTGCGAGGGGCATTTTTGTGCCCGCCGCCGGCCCGGCCCGGCGCCGCCGAGACGAAGCGAAGCGAAGCGAGGAGAGACGATGAGTGAGGCAGCCGCACCGGCGGGCGACATTCCCCCGTTCCGGTACACCGCGGCCCTGGCCGACGAGATCGAGATCCGTTGGCAGGACACCTGGGCGCGCGAGGGCACCTTCCACGCACCGAACCCGACCGGCCCGCTGGCCGACCCGACCCACCCCCGCGCCGGCGCGGAGAAGCTGTACGTGCTGGACATGTTCCCGTACCCGTCCGGCGCCGGCCTGCACGTCGGCCACCCGCTGGGCTACATCGGCACCGACTGCTACGCCCGCTACCAGCGGATGGCCGGCCGCAACGTGCTGCACGCGATGGGCTTCGACGCGTTCGGCCTGCCCGCCGAGCAGTACGCGGTGCAGACCGGCACCCACCCCCGGACCACCACCGTGGCGAACATCGAGCGGTACAAGACGCAGCTGCGCCGGCTGGGGCTGGCACACGACGAGCGCCGCTCGGTGGCCACCATCGACACCGACTTCTACCGCTGGACCCAGTGGATCTTCCTGCAGATCTTCAACTCCTGGTACGACGGCGACGCCGGCCGGGCCCGCCCGATCGCCGAGCTGATCGCCGAGTTCGAGGGCGGTAACCGACCCACCCCGGACGGCCGCGCCTGGGCCGAGCTGAGCGTCGCCGAGCGCCGCCAGGTCGTCGACGACCACCGCCTGGCGTACGTCTCCGAGGCCCCGGTCAACTGGTGCCCCGGGCTGGGCACCGTGCTGGCCAACGAGGAGGTCACCGCCGACGGTCGCTCCGACCGGGGCAACTTCCCGGTCTTCAAGCGTAACCTGAAGCAGTGGAAGATGCGGATCACCGCGTACGGTGACCGGCTGCTGGACGACCTGGACACCCTGGACTGGCCCGAGCCGATCAAGCTGATGCAGCGCAACTGGATCGGCCGCTCCACCGGCGCCCACATCGACTTCCCGACCGAGCAGGCGCCGGTGCGGGTGTTCACGACCCGGCCGGACACCGTCTTCGGCGCCACCTACATGGTGCTGGCGCCCGAGCACGAGCTGGTCGACGCGCTGACTCCGGACGCGTGGCCGGACGACGCGAGGGACGCCTGGACCGGCGGGCACGCCAACCCCCGGGCCGCCGTCGAGGCGTACCGGAAGGCGGCGGCGGCCAAGACCGACGTCGAGCGGCAGTCCGACACCAAGGAGAAGACAGGCGTCTTCATCGGCGCGTACGCCACCAACCCGGTCACCGGCGCGCAGATCCCGATCTTCATCGCCGACTACGTGCTGGCCGGCTACGGCACCGGCGCGATCATGGCGGTGCCGGCCCAGGACGAACGGGACTGGGCGTTCGCGGAGGTCTTCGAGCTGCCCATCGTGCGTACCGTGCAGCCGGCGGAGGGCTTCGACGGCAAGGCGTACACCGGGGACGGCCCGGCGATCAACAGCGCCGCGCCCGAACGCGGCCTGGACCTGAACGGCCTGGGGGTCGCCGACGCCAAGGCCGCGATCATCGCCTGGCTGGAGGCGAACGGGCACGGCACCGGCGCGGTGACCTACCGGCTGCGCGACTGGCTGTTCTCCCGCCAGCGTTACTGGGGTGAGCCGTTCCCGATCGTCTACGACTCCACCGGCGCGGCCATCGCCCTGCCGGAGGAGATGCTGCCGGTCGAGCTGCCGGAGGTGGACGACTTCTCCCCGAAGACGTTCGCCGCCGACGACGCGAACAGCAACCCGGAGACCCCGCTGTCGCGCCGGCGCGACTGGGTCGAGGTCGAGCTGGACCTGGGTGACGGGCCGAAGCGCTACACCCGGGAAACCAACGTGATGCCGCAGTGGGCCGGCTCCTGCTGGTACGAGCTGCGCTACCTGGACCCGACGAACAGCGGGCGGTTCGTCGACGCGGAGAACGAGCGCTACTGGATGGGCCCGCAGCGCGAGGGTGACTGCGGCGGCACCGACCTGTACGTCGGCGGCGCCGAGCACGCCGTGCTGCACCTGCTGTACGCGCGGTTCTGGCACAAGGTGCTGTTCGACCTGGGTCACGTGTCATCGTTCGAGCCGTTCCGCAAGCTGTTCAACCAGGGCATGATCCAGGCGTACGCGTACACCGACTCGCGCGGCAGCTACGTGCAGGCCGAGGACGTCATGGAGCGCGACGGCGCCTACTACCTGGGCGACCTGGCGGTCAACCGTGAGTACGGCAAGATGGGCAAGTCGCTGAAGAACGTGGTGACCCCCGACGACATGTGCGCCGCGTACGGCGCCGACACCTTCCGGGTGTACGAGATGTCGATGGGCCCGCTGGAGGTGTCCCGACCCTGGGAGACCCGGGCGGTGGTCGGCTCGTACCGGTTCCTGCAGCGGGTCTGGCGGGCCGTCGTCGACGAGCAGACCGGTGCCCTGCGGATCACCGAGGACCCGGCCGACGAGGCGACCCGCCGGCTGCTGCACAGGGTGATCGACGGGGTCCGTGGCGACATGGACGGCATCCGGTTCAACACCGCGATCGCCAAGCTGATCCAGCTGACCAACGGGCTGACCGGGCTGTCGGCGACGCCGCGCGAGGTGGCCGAGCCGCTGGTGCTGATGGTGGCCCCGTTCGCCCCGCACCTGGCCGAGGAGCTGTGGCGCAAGCTGGGCCACGACACCTCGCTGACGTACGCGGACTTCCCGACCGCCGACCCGGCGCTGCTGGTGGCCGACACGGTGACCTATCCGGTGCAGGTCAACGGCAAGGTCCGTGGCCGCGTCGAGGTGCCCGCCGACGCCGCCGAGGAGGTCGTCCGCGCGGCGGCCCTGGAGGCGGTGGCCGCAACCCTGGCCGGCAAGGAACCCCGCAAGGTCATCGTGGTCAAGGGCCGAATGGTCTCAGTAGTGGCGTAACTCGCCCCCGCGCCCCCGCGATCTTGCACTTTCGGTCCCTGTTTTGCCCTTTCGTGGGCGGTATGTCGGGACAGAAACTGCAAGATCGCGGGGATCAGAGGGTCAGCGCCGCCTGGACCACGGCGCTGTGGGTTTGTAGCCACTCGTGCCAGTGGGCTATCGACGTGCTGACGCCTGCCTCGCGGAGGCGGTGCATTGCCGGGTCGGTGCTCGCGTCGATGGTGCGCCAGGTGCTCCCGATCTGGTCGAGCATCAGATCCACCAGCTCCGTCCGGGGCAGCACCCCCGGGCCGGCCGAATCGTAGGCGTCGCAGAGGACGCGACAACGCCGGCCCAGCTCGGCCGGGTCGGCGCCCTCGCCCAGCGGGGCCCAGTGCCAGCCGGCGAACGCCACATCCTCGATCCGTCGTCCCGGCCTGGCCAGATCCCAGTCGATGAAGGACACGGGCAACGGCCCGGCCGGGAAGTCCCGGTACACCGTGTTCTTCGGCGACAGATCGCGATGGCACACCGTCTCGGCGTTGCCCGCCAGCCCGGTGCCCGCACACGCGTCGTGCAGCCGCCGGATCAGCTCGGCCAGCCGCACCAGCGCCGCGTCGGCGAAGAACGCCGGATCCTCCCGGTCCCGCCAGGGCACCCGACCCGCGACGTAGCTGAGCATCTGCCGACCGTGGGCGTCCACGCCCAGGTGGCGGGGCGCGAGGTCGGCGCCCACCTCGGCCAGGTGGCGCAGCAGCGCACCGACGAAGTCCAGGTTGGCGGGCGGGGTACGTCGTACCGTGTCGCCGATCCGGACCACGTCGGCGACGAACCCGCCGCACAGGGGCTCCTCGGCCGGGCTGACGGTTGGCTCGGGCACGGTCAGACCGGCATGGAGCGGCGGGCTCGCTCGGCACGCCACCACCGGTAGATCAGCACCCCGCTGGCGATGAGGCCGAGGCTGGCCGGGGCGGCGGCGTACCAGTTGATGTGGCCCGGTGAGCTGACCGACGCGCCGATCGCCGCGTAGCCGAAGGCGGTCGGCGCGGAGGCGATCACGCTCCCGGCCAGGAACGGCAGCACCCGGGCGCCGGTCGTGCCGTAGCCGTAGCTGACCAGCCCGAAGCCGGCGATCGGCAGCAGCCGGACGGTGACCACACCGACCACGCTCTGCCGGGCGAACCAGCCGTCGAGGCGGGCCAGGCGGCCACGGACCCTTTCGGCCACGAACTCTCGCCCGAGCAGCCGGCCGACCGTGAACCCGATCGCCGCGGCCACCAGCGCGGCGCCGAGGGCGTACGCGGCGCCCTCCAACGGGCCGAAGATCGCGCCCGCGGCGAGGGTGACGAAGGTCCGGGGGACCAGGGCGACCAGCAGCAGCGCGCCGCCGAGGACGGCCGCCACCGGGGCGAGGTCGCCCAGCCGGTCGGCCAGCAGCGGCAGTTGCTCCGGATCGGGTCGGGGCGCCAGGAGCAGCAGCAGCCCGCAGCCGCCGATCAGCAGCACGAGCAGGGCGAACCGGGCGGCCGACGGCTGCCGGAGCAGCCGCCGGACGGCACGGATCATGCCCGGGCGACGGCCACCGCGGAGCGGCGCTCGTTGCGGAGCCGGTCCGACCAGGTGTCGTCCAACGGCGGGAGTTGGTGAGCTCCGGTGGCCCAGCGCAGCAGCAGGTCGGCCAGGGCGGGGTTGCGGGCCAGCGCCGGCCCGTGTGAGTAGGTGCCCAGCAGCTTGCCGCGCCACGCGCCCTCGGTGGCGCCGTTGTTGCCCACCCCGGCGGTGACCCGGGCCAGCGGCGAGACCTCCGGGCCGAGGTGGGTCCGGCCGCCGTGGTTCTCGAAACCGGTGAGCGGGGGCAGCCCCAGCCGGGGGTCGATCTCGCCGGCCAGCTCGCCCACGGCCCGGCTCTCGCCCCGGTCCGACTGCAGGTCGAGCAGCTCCAGGCCGCGGCACTGCACGCCCTTGGCGAAGAACGAGGCGCCGAGCAGTTGGTAGCCGGCGCAGACCCCGAACACCACCGAGCCCTGCGCGACGGCGCGGTGCAGGCCGCCGTCGGCGAGGAGCCGCTGGGCGCCGAGCGCCTGCGGGCCGTCCTCGCCGCCGCCGACCAGGTAGATGTCGGCGGTCGCGGGCAGCCGCTGGTCGGAGCGGACCTCCAGCACCTCGACAGGCATCCCGCGCTGACGGGCCCGACGGGCGAGGATCAGGGCGTTGCCCCGGTCTCCGTAGGTGGAGAGCAGGTCGGGGTAGATCCAGACGATGCGCAGACTCTCAGATGACACGGTCCAACTCCGCTCGGATGTCCTGGAACGCGGTGTAGTTCGCGATGACCTCCAGCCGCCCGGGCGGGACCGACCGGAGCGCGTCGTCGAACGTGCGGACGTGCTGGAACGGCACGTCGTTGACGTCCAGTCGGACCGCCAGGTCGTATGCCCGGTCACCGGTGATCAACACCTGCCGGCCGCGGAGCGGGGCGAAGTCGACGTCGTAGAGCCAGGAGGTGTCGAGGCCGTCGGGGTCGCGCGCGTTTATGGAGAGCAGGGTCGGTGCGTCGTCGGCCATGTCGAACGCCTCCAGCCAGCTGGCCGGGTTCTTCGCCAGCAGCAGCCGGATGTTGCGCCCGTCCTTGTCGACCTGTGCGTAGCGGCCGGCCACCGAGGTGACGATGCCGAGGCGGGACACCGCGTCGACCGGGCGTACGCCGAACTCGGCGGCCACCGCCAGCGCGGTCGCCGCGTTGCCGAGGTTGACCTTGCCGGGCAGTTGGAGGGAGACCTTGTGCCAGGCGCCGGTGGGGTCGAGCACCCCCTCGTCCTCGACGACCCAGTGCGGCTCGGGTCGGCGCAGTGGGCAGCCGGTGCACCACCACTGCTCGCCGGAGCGCTGGATGGTGGAGCCGCACTCCGGGCAGACCCAGGAGTCGTCGTGCCAGCGCTGACCGGCACTGAACCAGGTCACGTGCGGCGGGTTGATGCCCTGGGCGGGGTCGCCGGGCGGGGTGGCCGCCCAGACCACGAGCGGGTCGTCGGCGTTCGCCACCACCCGGACGTTCGTGTGCCGGACCAGCGCCGCACGCCAGAGCTGCGCCATCATGGCGACCTCCTTGGCGCGGTCGAGCTGGTCGCGGGAGAGGTTGAGCAGCGCGACCACGTGCGGCTCGGTCGCCTCGAGGACCTGGGCGAGGTAGTGCTCGTCCACCTCCAGCACCGCGTACGGGGTGCTACCGGCCTTGGCCAGTGCCGAGGTGTGCCCGCTGGGCATGTTGGCGCCGAACGAGTTGGTGGCGACCCGGCCGAGCACGCCGACCGCGGCGGAGGTCAACCGGGTGGTGGTGGTCTTGCCGTTGGTGCCGGAGACGAGCGCGATCGCACGCCCGGCCGACAGGTGGGCCAGCAGGTCCGGGTCGATCTTCAGGCCGATCCACCCGCCGATCACCGAACCGTCGCCACGGCCGGCCGCCCGGGAGAGCGCCGCGGCGGTCCGTGACACGGAGCTGGCCACCTTGGCCCGTAGGGGCATTTTCGCGTCCGTCACGCGAGCGAGGTTACCGGACCGCCAGCCCCGCCAGATCGCCGCCGACGGTGAACCGTTCGGCCGTGGTGGCGGCGCGGGCGGCCGGGAGGACCTCCACCGGACGGAGTCGATCTATGTCGGAAAGCGGACCACGCCGGCGGGCCGGCGTGGCCCTCCACTCCGCTCCACCCCTTGTGACGTGCTGTTTTGCCGCCGGATCGGACACGCCACGCGGGCCAATCTGGTTGCAGGTGGAGGGAAGTGGAGTAGAGTGGGGACCAATGGTGAGGCCGGGAGGGCTCACCGGCCCGGGGGGTCAGCGGCGCCGCGAACGCCGCTCAGGGGCGAGGGGGTTGGGCCGGTGTTTCTCGGCACCCACACTCCACGCCTGGACGAAAAGGGCCGGTTGATCCTTCCGGCCAAGTTTCGGGATGAGCTGGCGGGGGGTGTCGTGGTCACCAAAGGGCAGGAGCGCTGCCTCTACGTCTTCCCGACCCCTGAGTTCCAGCGGATCGCGGACCAGTTGCGCGCGCAGCCGATGACGCACAAGGCGGCCCGGGCCTACAGCCGGGTCTTCTTCGCCAGCGCGCACGACGAGGTTCCGGACAAGCAGGGTCGGGTAACCATCCCGGCCCACCTGCGGACGTACGCCGCGCTGGACCGCGACCTGGTGGTGATCGGCGCGAGCACGCGGGTGGAGATCTGGGACAAGACAGCCTGGGAGACCTACCTCGCCGACAGCGAGGACGACTTCGCCGACATCTCGGAGGGGGTGCTGCCCGGCGGTCTGTAGGGCGGAACGGCGCCCGACGTACTGCGAGATCTCCAGCCGCTTTCGAGTTCCTGGCACCCCTTCCCCGGTGCCAGGCGCACGATCCAGTCATCGGGCGACGGTCCGGTGTCCGGCGGGAGCGGATGGGGATCTGGCGGTACGACGGCAGCGCCGTCCGACGACAGGCGCACGAGGAGAACGGACGTTTCAACCAGTGGGGGTCAACATGGGGGAGTTGCGCGGCACGCACGTGCCGGTGCTGCTCGAGCGGTGTCTTGAGCTGCTGGCCCCCGCGCTGGGTCGAGGCGGCCGGACGGTCCACGTCGACGCGACGCTCGGCCTGGCCGGGCACGCCGAGGCGGTGCTCGAGGCGCACCCGGAGACGGTCCTGATCGGGCTCGACCGGGACACCGAGGCGCTCGCTCACGCGCGGGTCCGGCTGGCCCGGTTCGCCGATCGGGTGCATCTGGAGCACGCCGTCTACGACGAGTTGCCCGAGGTGCTGGACCGGCTGGGCTATCCGGGCATCGACGGCATCCTGTTCGACCTGGGTGTGTCGTCGTTGCAGTTGGACGCGCCCGACCGCGGGTTCGCGTACGCCCAGGACGCGCCACTGGACATGCGGATGGACCAGACCCGGGGGGTGACCGCCGAAGAGGTGGTCAACACCTACGCGCATCCGGACCTGGCCCGGGTGCTGCGGGTCTACGGCGAGGAGAAGTTCGCCGGCCGGATCGCCTCGGCGATCCTGCGGGAGCGGGAACGCGGCCGGATCACCTCGTCCGCGCGGTTGGCGGAGCTGGTCCGGGAGTCCATTCCGGCACCAGCCCGACGAACGGGTGGGCACCCGGCAAAGAGAACGTTTCAGGCTTTACGGATCGAGGTAAACAGAGAGCTGGCAGCGCTGGAGTCAGCGCTGCCATCCGCGCTCGACGCACTGACCGTGGGCGGTCGCATGGTGGTCCTGTCCTACCACTCCCTGGAGGACAGGCTCACCAAGGTGGCGCTCGCGGACCGGGTCCGCAGTAAGGGCCCGGTCGACCTCCCGGTCGAGCTTCCCGGGTCGGGTCCGACGTTCCGGCTGCTCAGCCGGGGCGCCGAACTGCCCGGGGAGGCGGAGGTCGCCGCGAACCCGCGCGCCGCCTCGGTGCGGCTGCGGGCCGCGGAGCGACTCGACCCGAACGCGACAGAGCAGGGGCGGACCGACCGCGAACGGTCTCGCCGACGGGTGAAGGGAATGCACCAACCGGGCACGGGGTCCGCCTGATCCGTGGGGGGTCAGGGGCACCGGGACGGCAGAGGGACGGACGTTGAGGGGGAGGGACATGAACATTGACAAGCGCGGCCGCCGGGACGTCACCGGCGGCGGGCAGCGCGCACCGCGGTCGGGGGGCCGGACCGCGGCGGAGCGGGCTCCGCGCCTCGGAAACGGTACGCCACGCATCGATCGAGTGAACCAGCAGGGGGAGACTCGCGCCCGGGGGGCGCGCGAGTTCCCGACCGAGGGCGCCGCCGCGCTGCGGCCGGTCGAGAAGGCCGCCGGCGCCACCGGCGCCCGGTCGCCGCGGCTGCGGGTGGCGCCGCCGCCGCCGATCTCGGTGCCGCGTGCGCCGTTCGCGGCGCTGATCGTGGTGCTTGTGGTCGGTGGGGTGCTGGGCATCCTGGCGGTCAACACCAAGATCAATGAGAACGCGTTCCGGTTGGAGCGGCTGCAGCAGCAGCAGGCTCGACTGGACCTGGAGAAGCAGCAGTTGGACAAGCAGATCGCCGAGTACGAGGCGCCGGGCAACCTGACCGCCGAGGCGCGGCGGCTGGGCCTGGTGGACGCCGGCGAGCCGGGCTACATCCGGCTGCCGGACGGCAAGACCATCGGCGTGCCGCAGCCGGCCACCGGTAAGCCGTCGGTGACCAGCCAGGGTGCGGGAGGCTGACCGGTGCCACGAAGGTCGGACGAGCCGCGCCGGGACCCCACGGGGTCCCGGCGCGGTTCTTCGCGTGACGGCAGCCCCACCGACCCCGAGCCGCGCACCGGCGAGCCGGGCATCGGGGGCATCTCCGGCGCCCGCGCGTACACGCCACGGGGTCGGACCGTCCGCGACGAGCGCGGCACGCCGCCGCGCGGTGTGGGCGGCGAGCAACGGCGTACCCCGCGCAGCACCCGCTCCGGCGATCCGTTCCGGCCGGCGTTGCAGGTGCTCGACGGCGGCCGGGCCGCCGCCCGGGCCGGTCGCCGCGACGCCCCGGCCGCCGGGCGGGGCGGCGTGGTGCGCACCGTCGCGCCGCGTACCCCCCGTGGGCCGGGCGTCGACGAGCCGCCGCCGCGCCGACGGACCACACCGCGCGCGCCACGCCGCGCCGAGCGCCCGGCGGCCCGGCGGCCGTCCCGCAAGCCACCGCGCCCGCCGAAGCTTGCCGACTCGCGGCTGCGGCTGCGGCTGGGCACCGCCCTCGCCCTGACGTTGTTCGTGACCATCGGGATCCGGCTGATCTTCCTCCAGACCGTCGACGCACCGGCGTACGCCGGCGGTGGCGTCGTCGACCGCACCCGCACCGTCGAACTGCCGGCGCCGCGGGGCGCGATCTACGACTACCGGGGCGAGCCGCTGGCGCGCAGCGTCGAGGCGCGGTACGTGTTCGCCGACCCCACGAAGGTCGAGGACCAGGCGGCCACCGCCAAGGCGCTCTCACCGCTGCTCGCCATCCCGGCGTCGAAGCTCGTCGCGCTGATGAAGCCGCGCAAGCTGGACAACGGCAAGGAGTCCACGTTCGCCTACCTGGCCCGGGGGGTGGAGATCGCGACCGCCAAGCGGGTGCAGGCTCTGGAACTGCCCGGCATCGGGGTGCACCGCGACGAGCGTCGCGAGGTGCCCGGGGGTGACCTGGCGGCCAACCTGATCGGCTTCACCAGCCAGGACATGGTCGGGCTGGAGGGGCTGGAGGCTCGCTACGACGACGTGCTCGCCGGGCAGGACGGCCAGCGGCGGTACGAGGCCGGCCTCGGTGACCTCGACGCGGCGATCCCGGGCGGCTACAGCCAGACCACCCTCGCCAAGCCGGGCAGCTCGCTGTGCCTCACCATCGATCGTGATCTGCAGTACCGGACGCAGCAGATCCTCAGCGCGGGCATGGCCCAGCTGCGGGGCGGCACCGGCGCGGCCGTGATCATGGAGATCCCCTCCGGCGCGGTGCTGGCCCAGGCCAGCAATCCCACCTACAGCGCGGCGAAGCCGACGGACAGCACCCCGGTCGAGCGGGAGGACGCGGCCACCAGCTTCATCGTCGATCCCGGTTCGGTGCACAAGGCGATCACCTACGGCGCGGCGCTGCAGGAGGGGGTGATCACCCCGGACACCACCCTGCCCATCGCCAACCGCATCAAGATGGGCGACACCTGGTTCTCCGACACGCACCCGGCCGGTGGCAAGCGGATGAGCATCCCCGGGATGCTCGCCTACTCGTCGAACGTCGGGGCCATCACCGTCGCCGACAAGCTCGGCCGGGACCGGTTGATCGACTACCAGAAGCGGTTCGGGCTGGGCAGGCCGACCGGTGAGGGGATGCCGGGGGAGGCCGGCGGGCGACTGCTGCCGGCCGAGGAGTGGAGCGGATCGTCGGCCGGGTCGGTGCCGATCGGGCACAGCGTCGACGCCACCCCGTTGCAGATGGCCGCCGCGTACGCCGCGATCGCCAACAACGGCACCTACGTGCAGCCGCACCTGGTCAAGGAGGTGATCGGCCCGGACGGCAAGCGCACCCCGGCGCCCGCTCCGGTGACCCGGTCGGTGCTCAGCCCGCAGAACGCGGCGGCCCTGCGCACCATGCTGGAGGCGGTCACCACAGTCGACCACGCCACCGGGCTCACCGCCGCGGTCCCCAGTTACCGGGTCGCCGGCAAGACCGGCACCGGCCTGCGGTTCGTCGACGGCAAGCAGCAGCCCGGCGAGGTGTCCTCCTTCATCGGCATGGCCCCCGCCGAGAACCCCCGGTACGTGATCGCCGTCTTCGTGTACGCGCCCAACTACGGGGGCGCGGCGGTCGCCAATCCGGCGTTTCGCGACATGATGCAGTTCACCCTGCGTCACTATCGCGTGCCGCCGTCCACAGGTTCGGCACCCAAGTTCGTGGTCTATCCGCGCTGAGCAGCGGTGGCGGGACATCATCGGTGGGTGCCGACGAACCACCGGGGCGGCTGTACGGCCGGAACCGGACGACCGGGTAGGGTCTGACGCCGTGCCTGGCAATCCACGTCCACGTACCGTGACCGGAGTCCGGCTCGGTGACCTCGCCGTCCGGCTCGCCGTCGACCTCCCGGCGGACGCCGCCACGGTGACCGTCACCGGGGCGACCCACGCCAGCCAGGAGGTCCGCCCCGGCGACCTGTACGCGGCGCTGCCCGGCGCCCGTCGACACGGCGCGGAGTTCGCCGCCGGCGCGGCCGAGGCCGGCGCGGTGGCCCTGTTGACCGACCCGGCCGGCGCCGAGCTGGCGGCGGCGAGCGGTCTGCCCGCCCTGGTGGTGCCCGACCCCCGCGCGGTCCTCGGCGAGCTGGCCTCGGCGGTCTACGGCGACCCGACCGCCGCGCTCACCGTGATCGGCGTGACCGGCACCGCCGGCAAGACCTCCACCGCGTACCTGGTCGAGTCGGGGCTGCGGGCCGCCGGACACACCACCGGGCTGATCGGCACCGTGGAGACCCGCCTCGGTGACCTGGTGATCGACAGCGTGCGCACCACCCCCGAGGCGACCGACCTGCACGCGATGCTGGCCACCGCCCGCGAGCGTGGGGTCACCGCCGTGGTCATGGAGGTCTCCAGCCACGCGCTGGCCATGGGCCGGGTGGGCGGTGTCCGGTTCGCCGTGGGGGGCTACACCAACTTCGGCTCCGACCATCTGGACTTCCACGCCGACAGCGACGACTACTTCGCCGCGAAGGCCCAGCTCTTCGACGGGCGCTGCGCGGTCGAGGTGCTCAACCACGACGACCCGGCGTTGCAGCCGCTGCACAAGCCGGCCACCGTCACCTACTCGGCGGCCGGTGACCGGGGCGCGACCTGGTGGGCCGACGGCGTGGGCGGCGAGGGGTACGCCCAGCGGTTCACCGCGCACGGCCCGGACGGTGTGGTCCTCTCCACCGGGGTGGCGCTGCCCGGCCGGCACAACGTGGCAAACGCGCTGTTGGCCATCGCCGCCCTGGTGGGCGCCGGGGTGGACCCGGTGACCGCGGCGGCCGGCGTGGCCGCCTGCGGTGGCGTACCCGGCCGGTTGGAGCTGGTCGACAGCGTCGGGCCGGTGCGTGGGGTGGTCGACTACGCGCACAAGTCGGACGCGATCGTGGCCGTGCTGGCCGCGCTGCGGGAGCTGAGCGTCGGCCGGTTGATCTGTGTGCTCGGCGCCGGCGGGGACCGGGACCGGGGCAAGCGGCCGGTGATGGGCGCTGCCGCCGCCGAGGGCGCCGACGTGGTGTTGGTGACCGACGACAACCCGCGTACCGAGGATCCGGCGGAGATCCGCGCCGAGGTGCTCGCCGGGGCGTACCGGGCCGGCACGGCCGCCCGGATCATCGAGGTGTCCGGTCGGCGGGCCGCGATCGACGAGGCGGTTCGGTTGGCCGAGCCGGGCGACGTGATCGCGCTGCTCGGCAAGGGGCACGAGCGCGGCCAGGAGGTGGCGGGCGAGGTGTTTCCGTTCGACGACAGCGTCGAGCTGGCCGACGCGCTGCGGGCCCGCTTCGGAGACCTGGCGGGTCGGCGATGATCGCGCTGAGCCTGGCCGAGGTGGCCGCGGCGGTCGACGGGCGGCTGGTGGGCGCCGATCCGGCCGCCACCGTGACTGGTTCGGTGGAGTTCGACTCGCGCAAGGTGGGGCCCGGTTCGCTCTTCGTGGCCTTTCCGGGCGAGAAGGTCGACGGGCACGACTACGCGGTGACGGCGGTCCGGGCCGGGGCGGTGGCGGTGCTCGGCAGCCGCGAGGTGCCCGGGGTGCCGATGGTGCTCGTCGACGACGCCCTGACCGCGATGGGCCGGCTGGCCCGCGCGGCGGTGGACCGGCTGCCCGGGTTGACCGTGATCGGCGTGACCGGCTCGTCGGGCAAGACCACCACCAAGGATCTGATCGGTCAGCTCACCACCCGGCTCGGGGCCACGGTGGCGCCGCCCGGGTCGTTCAACAACGAGCTGGGGCACCCGTACACCGCGTTGCGGGCCGGGCCGGACACCCGCTACCTGGTGATGGAGAAGGGCGCGCGCGGGATCGGGCACGTCCGTTACCTGTGTGAGCTGGTGCCGCCCCGGATCTCCGTGGTGCTCAACGTCGGCACGTCGCACATCGGCGAGTTCGGCTCGCAGGAGGCCATCGCGCAGGCGAAGGGCGAGCTGGTCGAGGCCCTGCCGCCGGACGGGCTGGCCGTGCTGAACGCCGACGACCCGCGGGTGGACGCGATGGCGAGCCGGACGCGGGCCCGGGTGGTCCGCTACGGCGAGGCGTCGGACGCCGACGTGCGCGCCGAGGACGTCACGCTCGACGAGCGGGGACACCCGTCGTACACACTCGTCACCCCGGAGGGGCGCGCGCCGGTACGGCTCGGGCTGGCCGGCCGGCACCAGGTCGGCAACACCCTCGCCGCGGCGGCGGTGGCCCGGGAGCTGGGCATGCTGCTCACGGAGCTGGCGACGGCCCTCGGCGAGTTGGGGCTGGTGTCGACCCGCCGGATGGACGTCTTCGACCGCCCCGACGGGGTGACGGTCATCGACGACTCGTACAACGCCAACCCGGCCTCGATGGCGGTGGCGGTGCGGGCGCTGGCCAGCATGGGTCACGGACGGCGTACCGTCGCGGTGCTTGGTTACATGGCCGAGCTGGGTCCGTTCGAGTACGACGGCCACGCCGAGGTCGGTCGACTCGCGGCCGAGCTGGGCGTCGACCGGCTGCTCGTGGTGGGCGAGCCGGCCGCGCCGATCCACGAAGGCGCGACAGCGGTAGCGAACTGGGGAGGAGAGTCGGTGCTGCTCACCGATCAGGCGGCGGCCGTCGAGGTGCTGCGAGGCGAGCTACGACCGGGCGATGTCGTCCTGGTCAAGGGCTCCCGGTACCGGACCTGGGAGGTGGCCGACGCCCTGCGCGCCGACACCGGTGGGGAGTCGACCCGATGAGGGCGGTCATCGTCGCCATCGGGGTGGCCTTCATCGTCTCGCTCTTCTGCACCCCCATCGCGATCAAGGTGTTCACCCGGCTCAAGGCCGGTCAGCCGATCCGGTCCGACGGCCCCGCCATGCACCAGGGCAAGAAGGGCACGCCCACGATGGGTGGCGTGGTCTTCATCCTGGCCACGGTGATCGCGTACGTGGCCGGGCACCTGGCCCTGACCACCCTGCCGGACAAGCAGATCGCCCAGGTGGAGCCGACCATCACCGCGCTGGTGCTGCTGGGGCTGATGGTCTTCTCCGGCGCGGTCGGTTTCCTCGACGACTTCCTCAAGGTGCGCAAGCGCAACAGCGCCGGTCTGAACAAGCGCGGCAAGTTGCTCGGGCAGATCCTGGTCGGTGCGGTCTTCGGGGTGATCGCGCTGTGGTTCCCGAGCACGATGACCGACGGTTCGGGCGTGGCGACGAACACCGAGACGGTGGGCAGCACGACGCTGAGCTTCATCCGGGACATCGACTTCCTGGAGGTCAGCAAGGTCGGCGCGGTGATCATCTTCATCTTCGTGGTGATGGCCGCGACGAACGGCGTGAACCTCACCGACGGTCTGGACGGTCTGGCCACCGGCGCGTCGGTGATGGTGCTGGCCTCGTACGCGCTCATCGCGTTCTGGCAGTACCGGCACTGGTGCGCCGACCCGAACTACACGCAGCCGTACTGCTACGAGGTCCGCGACCCGTTGGAGATCGCGCTCATCGCCGGGGCGGCGGCCGGGGCCTGTGTGGGCTTCCTCTGGTGGAACACGTCCCCGGCGCGGATCTTCATGGGCGACACCGGGGCGCTGGGGTTGGGCGGTCTGATCGCCGGCATGGCGATGTCGACCCGCACCATCCTGCTGCTGCCGATCATCGGCGGGCTCTTCGTGATCATCACGATGTCCGTGGTGATCCAGATCATCTCCTTCAAGACCACCGGCAAACGGGTGTTCCGGATGTCGCCACTACAGCACCACTTCGAGCTGGCCGGCTGGAGTGAGGTCAACATCGTGGTGCGCTTCTGGATCATCGCCGGCATCGGGGTGGCCATCGCCCTGGGCCTGTTCTACAGCGAGTTCCTCGCCAACATGACCTGATCCGCGCGACGACACGCCCGGTGTGTCGTTGTGGGCCGCTCGGGCGCGTTCAGCGGTGATGATGTCGGGGTGGGGGAGGATCCAGGCACCGACGACAGGACAGCCGGCCGGCCGCGACGGTCACCGGGCGCGACGCGTACCGCGGAGGCCGGCGCGCCGCCGGACGACACGCGCGGCCCGGAACCGAATGCCACACCGCGCGCGACGGAACCGGCGACGCCCGTGCCGCTGCGCGGGTGGGACGCGGCCGGCGGGCTCGCCGCGCTGCGTGGCCTGCTGGACCGGCCGCTGGCGTCCTACTACCTGCTGTTGTCCAGCGCCGGCCTGCTGCTGCTGATCGGGCTGACCATGGTCTTCTCGGCGACAAGCGTGAAGGACTACGCCCAGGACGGCAACGCCTCGGCCTCGGTGACCAAGCAGGCCATCTTCGCGGTGATCGGCATCGGGGCGTTCTGGGCCTGTCAGCGCCTGCCCGCCAGCACCTACCGCTCGCTGGGCCGGCCCCTGCTGTTCACCTCGATCGCGTTGCTGCTGGTGCTCAACCTGCTGCTGGCCTACGCGCGCCTGACGAGCCAGAAGTCCGGGCAGATCGGGCCGATCGAGGCGCGGCTGAACTGGCTGTTCATCGGCGGAATCCAGGTGCAGCCCTCCGAGCTGGCCAAGTTCGCGCTCGTGCTCTGGGGCGCGCACGTGATCGCCCGCAAGGGGGCGGCGCTGGGCTGGTGGCGGGAGCTGGCCACCCCGCTCTTCCCGGTGCTGGGCCTGCTCTTCGTCCTGGTCGGCTACAACGACACGGGCACCATGCTCTGCCTGCTGGCCCTGGTGGTCGGTCTGCTCTGGGCCGCCGGCGTACGGATGCGGGTCTTCGGCACCCTGACCGTGGTCGGTCTGCTCGGCGTCGGGCTGCTCATCGCGGTGGCCTCGCTGGGCGCCGGCTCCGGCGAGAAGGGCGCGGACAACTACCGCCTGGCGCGACTGACGCTCTTTCTCAACCCACCGCCGCCGGACAAGTGCGGAGACCCGTGTTACCAGGTCTACCAGGGTCGACTGGCCATCGAGCACGGCGGTTGGTTCGGCGTCGGGCTGGGCAAGGGCAGCGCGAAGTGGGACTGGCTGCCCGAGGCGCACAACGACTTCATCTTCGCGATCATCGCCGAGGAGCTGGGCGTGATCGGGTGCGTCGTCATCCTCAGCCTGTTCGCGGTCCTCACGTACACCGGGTTGCGGATCGCCAGGCGGGTCGACGATCCGTTCCGCCGGCTCGCCGCCGCCGCCGTGACCACCTGGCTGGTCAGCCAGGCGGTGATCAACATCGGTGGGGTGGTGGAGCTGCTGCCGATCACCGGCCTGCCGCTGCCGTTCATCTCCGACGGTGGAAGTGCCCTGGTCGTGACGTTGGCCGCGATCGGCATGCTGGCGTCCTTCGCCCGCGCCGAACCCGATGCGGCCAGAGCACTGCATGCCCGTCCGCCGGCCCGGTGGGTCCGACTACTCTGGGCCCCGTTGCCGCCGCTTCCCGGCCGGCGCCGCCGACCGGCGACGCCGCCGCCGGCTGGCCGAGGGTCCGTGCCCCGGTCCCGCGAGCGGCGCCACGACGACCAGGCCGCGCCGCGCGGGGTCCGCCAGGACCGCAGCCGCGGGGGTACGGCGAGCGAGAGGAGACGCTGATGGGTCCGCTGCGTTCGGTGGTGCTCGCGGGAGGTGGCACCGGGGGGCACATCTACCCGTTGCTCGCCTTCGCCGACTGCCTGCGCCGACACGACCCGGGCGTCCGGATCACCTGCCTCGGCACACCCAAGGGCATGGAGAACGACCTGATCCCGCCGCAGGGCTACGACCTGCGGCAGATCCCCGCGTACCAACTGCCCCGGTCGGTCAACATGAACCTGGTCCGTACCCCGGGGCGGATGTGGACCGCGGCGCGCGCCGCGGGCAAGGTGATCGACGAGGTGAAGGCCGACGTGGTCGTCGGCTTCGGTGGGTACGTCTCGGTGCCGGCCTACCTCGCCGCCTGGCGCCGGGAGCTGCCCATGGTGATCCACGAGGTGAACGTGCCACCGGGTGTGGCCAACCGGCTGGGCATGAAGTTCACCAAGAACATCGCCGTCGGTTTCCCACACCAGCCGAGCCAGGCCGAGTCGCTGCGCGACGCCACGATCGTCGGGGTGCCGCTGCGCCGCAGCATCGCGGGGCTGGACCGGTACGCGCTGCGCAACGCCGCCCGCGCCCACTTCGGGCTCCGCCCGGACCTGCCGGTGCTCTTCGTCTCCGGCGGCTCGTCGGGTGCCCGTTCGATCAACCTGGCGGTCTCCGGGGCGGCCAAGGAGCTGGCCCGCAACGGCGTGCAGGTGCTGCACGTGATGGGCGCCCGCAACGAGCCGGTGCCGATCCCCACCGACCTGCCGGTGCCGTACGTGACGTTGCCCTACCTGTCCGAGATGGAGCTGGGCTACGCCGCCGCCGACCTGATGCTGGCCCGGGGCGGGGCGATGACAGTCGCCGAGGTGGCCGCGATCGGGCAGCCCACGATCTACGTGCCGTACCCGCACAGCAACCAGGAGCAGCGGCGCAACGCGCTGCCCGTGGTGGAGGCCGGCGGCGGGCTGCTCGTCGACGACGCGGAGCTCACACCGGACTGGTTGGAGCGCACCGTGATCCCCCTCATCCGCGACCCCCAGCGGTTGTACGCGATGGGCGCCGCCGCGGCGGCGTACGGGCGGCGCGACGGTGACGAGGCGTTGCGCTCCTTCGTCATCGCGGCGGTGGCCCGATGACGGCGCAGTTCACCCCGGCCGGCACGCTCACCGCCGAGGACCTGGGGGCCGTCCACCTGATCGGGGTGGGTGGGGTGGGCATGCTCGGCGTGGCCCGGCTGCTGCTCACCCGGGGCATCCGGGTGTCCGGCAGCGACCTGCGGGAGTGGCCCTCGCTGGAGGGGCTGCGGGCGCTCGGCGGCACCATCCACCTCAGCCACGAGGCGAGCAACCTCGACGGCGTGGACACCGTCGTCTACTCGTCGGCCATTCCGCAGGACCACCTGGAGCTGGTCGAGGCGCGTCGGCGCGGCCTGCGGGTGCTGCACCGCTCGGAGGCCCTGGCCGCGGCGATGACCGGCCGTCGGGCGGTGGCGGTCGCCGGCACCCACGGCAAGACCACCACCACCTCGATGGTGACGATGGTGCTCCAGCAGGCCGGTGTGGACCCGTCCTTCGTGATCGGCGGGGAGATCTCCGAGGTCGGCTCGGGCGCCCACCACGGCACCGGCGAGCACTTCGTGGTCGAGGCGGACGAGAGCGACCGCTCGTTCCTCATCTACCGCCCGTACGTCTCGATCATCACGAACGTCGAGGCCGACCACCTGAACACCTACGGCGACTACGCGACGCTGGAGGCGGCGTTCGTGGAGTTCGCCCGCCTCACCGACCCGGACGGGTTCATCATCACCTGCGCCGACGACCCGGGCGGTCGGCGGCTGGCCGAGAGCCTGCGCGCCGAGGGGCGGCGGGTGTTCACCTACGGCGAGGCCGCCGACGCCGACCTGCGGTTGACCGAGATCGTCTCCTCCGCGCGCGGGGTTCGCTACCTGGCCGCGATCGACGGCCGGTCGCTCGGCGAGTTCCGCCTGCCGGTGCCGGGGCGGCACATGGGGTTGAACAGCGCCGCCGCCGTGCTGGCCGCGTACCTGCTGGATCTGCCGCTGGAGGCGGCCGAGACGGCGCTCGCGGTCTTTCCCGGCGTGCGACGGCGCTTCGAGCGCAAGGGTCTCGCGGACGGCGTGCTGGTCTACGACGAGTACGCCTACCACCCGACCTCGATGACCCTCGCGATGCAGACGCTGCGCGAGGTGGCCGGGGACGGACGGTTGATCGTCGTCTTCCAGCCCTACCGGCTGTACCGCACCCGTGACAACCAGGCGGAGATCGCCGAGGCGCTGGCCATCGCCGACGAGGTGGTGCTGCTGGAGGTCTTCGGGCCGGGAGAGCTGCGGCAGCCCGGCGAGGGTTCGGCGGCGCTGATCGCGGCGGTGGACCTGCCCGCCGACCGCAAGATCTTCGTGGAGTCGTGGGAGCAGGCGCCGGTCGAGGTGGCCCGCCGGGCCCGTTCCGGGGACGTGGTGGTCACCATGGGCGCCCCGCCGATCTCGCTGATGGGCGACGAGTTGCTGGCGGCCCTGGGCGAGCGCACGGACGGCCCGGCGCGGACCGCGACCGTCGACCCGGCGGCCACGTCCCCGGCGATCACCGACTCGGTGCGGGGTGGGACCACGGCCGGCGGCGACGGAGCGGCTCTCGGTGGCACCGCCGCGCCCGGCGGCGCGGCGCCCCTGGCCGGATGAGTCCCGGCCCGGCCCGGGGGCGGACCAGCGCCGCCGACGGTGGCGCCCCGCGCCGTGGCCCGGCGCGGCGGTGGCAGCTCGTCCGGGCGGGTCGCGACGCGGTACCGCCCTCGACCCGCCGGTTCATGGCTCGTGCCCGGCAGCGTCGCATGCGTGCGGCGCTGCCGTGGGCGGTGGCGGCCGGGGTGCTGGCGTTGGCCGGGCTGGTCGCCTGGACGGTGCTCGGCACCGGGTTGTTCGGGGTCCGGGAGGTGCGGGTGGAGGGTGCCGGGCTGGTCACCCCGGTCCAGGTGCACGACGCGGTCCGCGTGCCGGACGGGGTGCCGCTGGCCCGGGTGGACCTGGCCGCCGCCGCCCGCCGGGTCGGTGCGCTGCCGGCGGTGGAGCGGGCCACTGTCTCCCGGGACTGGCCCGACGTGCTCGTGGTGCGGGTGACCGAGCGGACTCCGGTGGCGGTGGTGCCGCAGGGGGCGGCGTTCGCCCTGATCGACCGGAGCGGTGTCGCGTTCCGGACGGTGGACCGGCGTCCCGCCGATCTGCCGCAGGTGACGGTGGGCCAGCCGGCCGCCGACGACCCGGGCACCCGGGCCGCGCTGGAGGTCCTGGCCGCGCTGACCCCGCAGCTCCGCGCGCAGTTGGTGGACCTGAAGGTGGAGGGGTTGGCCCGGATCAGCCTGCGGTTGCGGGGGGATCGGACGGTGGTCTGGGGCGACGCGACCCGGGGGACGGACAAGGCCCGGGTGGCCACCGCCCTGCTGGGTGAGGACGCCAACCGGATCGACGTGAGCGCGCCCGATGTGGTGACCTTTCGCTGACCGGGGAGCGCCACCGGAGGTGACTCGTCCCGCTCGGCTCGGCGACACGCCGGTCGGGTCCTTGGCTCATCGCGCGGTGGCGCTTACGTTGCCCCGAAGAGGAACAGTGGTTGACATAACTGTAAGCCTCTAGTAGAGGGTGAGGGTTCACCTCTGAGCCTCGCTGGTGACAGCTGTCGTCGGCCGCTGGTCTGGCCACGCCGTAACCGGTCGGCCGAAGCCAATCTCGAAGGAAAGGACCGGAGATGACACCTCCGCACAACTACCTGGCGGTCATCAAGGTCGTCGGCATCGGGGGCGGCGGGGTCAACGCCGTCAACCGGATGATCGAGGTTGGGCTCAAGGGCGTCGAGTTCATCGCGATCAACACGGATGCCCAGGCGCTGCTGATGAGCGACGCCGACGTCAAGCTCGACGTGGGCCGGGAGCTGACCCGCGGCCTGGGCGCCGGCGCCAACCCCGACGTCGGCAAGAACGCCGCCGAGGACCACCGCGACGAGATCGAGGAGGTGCTCAAGGGCGCCGACATGGTCTTCGTGACCTGCGGCGAGGGCGGCGGCACCGGCACCGGTGGCGCGCCCGTGGTGGCCAACATCGCCCGCAAGCTCGGCGCGCTGACCATCGGCGTGGTGACCCGGCCGTTCTCCTTCGAGGGCAAGCGCCGCCAGGTGCAGGCCGAGACGGGGATAGACGAGCTGCGCAACCAGTGCGACACGCTCATCGTGATCCCGAACGACCGGCTGCTGGCCCTGGGCGACCGCAACATCAGCATGATGGACGCGTTCCGCACGGCGGACCAGGTGCTGCTCTCCGGTGTGCAGGGCATCACCGACCTGATCACCACCCCCGGTCTGATCAACCTGGACTTCGCCGACGTCAAGAGCGTGATGAGCGGCGCCGGCAGCGCGTTGATGGGCATCGGCAGCGCCCGCGGGGAGAACCGCGCGGTCGAGGCGGCCGAGGCGGCCATCTCCAGCCCGCTGCTGGAGCAGAGCATGGACGGCGCGCGAGGCGTGCTGCTCTCCATCGCCGGCGGTTCCGACCTGGGCCTGTTCGAGATCAACGACGCGGCCCAGCTGGTCACCGACGCGGCCCACCCGGACGCCAACATCATCTTCGGCGCGGTCATCGACGACGCGCTCGGCGACGAGGTGCGGGTGACGGTCATCGCGGCGGGCTTCGACGGCGGCACTCCGGCGTACAAGGCGGCCGAGCCGACCCGCAAGACCAACACCAACCAGCCGGCGCCGCAGAGCACCCCGGTGCCGGCGCCGGTCAGCAACCCGACACCGGCCCAGTCGCCGCGTCGCGTGCTCTTCGACGACGTGGACGTCCCCGACTTCCTCAAGAACGGGTCCTGAGCACCGCCGATGACCGACAGCTCAGCCACGGTACGACCGGACCGGCACGCCGAACTGGCGGCCGGCCTGGCCCAGATCCGGTCCCGTATCGCCGACGCCTGCGCGTCTGTCGGTCGGGACCGCGCCGAGGTCACGATGATCGCCGTGACGAAGACCTACCCGGCCAGCGACGTGGTGGCGTTGGCCGGGCTCGGGGTGACCGACATGGGGGAGAACCGCGACCAGGAGGCGGCCGGTAAGGCCGCCGAGGTGGCCGCCGCCGGAGTACGTCCACGGTGGCACTTCATCGGCCAACTGCAGCGCAACAAGGCCCGCTCGGTGGTCCGCTACGCCGACGCGGTGCACTCCGTGGACAGCGTCCGGCTGGCCCGGGCGTTGGCGGCCGCGACGGCCGACCGGGAGGTGCCGCTGGACGCCATGGTCCAGGTGAGCATCGACGGCGACGCGGCCCGGGGCGGAGCGCTGCCCGGTTCGGCCGATCCGGGGGCCGGGTTGGAACCGGTGGCCGAGGCGATCGCCGACGCGCCGGGGATGCGTCTGGTCGGTCTGATGGCGGTGGCTCCGCTGGGTTGGGAGCCGGACCGGGCCTTCGCCCGCCTCGCGGAGGTCGCCAGTGCGTTTCGGACGGTCCATCCGGGAGCCACCGGATTGTCCGCGGGTATGAGTGGAGATTTCGACATCGCGATCCGATACGGCGCGACACATGTCCGCGTCGGTAGCGCGTTGCTCGGAATGCGTCCCACGCTGCGGTAGCCTGACCGCGAGACAAGCAAATTACATCAGTGTTGTTTCAGGGGCGGCGTCTCCTGGTCGGGGTCGTGCGCGCGACGCGAATCGCGTGCTTGGGGGATTGCGGTTCCGGTCCGATGGGCATGGTTGTCCACTCGCGACGGGCGACATGGCACGGGGGCGCGTGCCGCACGGCGGACGGAAGGGCGCGGGATGGGTGCACTGCGCAAGGCGGGGGTCTGGCTCGGTCTGGTCGAAGAAGACGACGAGCGGGCCTACGACGACGGTGGCTACGACAAGGGTGGCTACCGCGACTCGCGGTACCGGCAGAGCCGGTACGCCGAGGAGTTCGCCGACGAGGACGAGGACGACGCCGAGGAGCCGCCGGCTCCCCGGTCGCGCGCCAGTGAGCGGGGTCGACTCTCCGAGCGGACGAGCGGGCGGTTGAGCGAGTCCGAGCGTGGTGACAGTGAGCGCCCGGAGCGGGTCGAGCGGTCCAGCGTACGGTCGATCACCAGGTCGTCGGCGGGCGAGACGTCCGGCGCGCTGACGTACCACACCCGGGACAACCTGGCCCTGGCGCCGCAGGTCACGTCGCGGGAGCGGGCGCTGCCCGAGGAGGAGCAGCGATACCAGATCACCACGCTGCACCCGACCACGTACCGGGAGGCGCGCACCATCGGTGAGCACTTCCGCGACGGCGTCCCGGTGATCATCAATCTCACCGAGATGGATGAGGCGGATGCCCGCCGTCTGGTTGACTTCGCGGCCGGACTGGCGTTCGGCCTGCGCGGTACGATCGAGCGCGTGACCAATCGGGTGTTCCTGCTCTCACCGGCTAACGTCCAGGTCACCGCTGAGGACAAGGCCAAGATCGCTGAGGGCGGCTTTTTCAGTTTGAGTTGACCCCCGCCCGACCCGAGGGACGTCGCTGACCGTGTTGTCGATCTTACTGCAAGTGCTGTACCTGATCCTTTATGTCTTCCTGCTTTTGCTTCTGTCCCGGTTCGTGTTGAGCGCCGTCCTGCAGTACGGCCGACGCTGGCAACCGGGCCGTGGCGCATCGGCAGGATTGGAATCCGTGTGGAGCGTCACTGATCCCCCTCTCAACGCGTTGAGGCGTGTGATCCCTCCGCTGCGAATTGGTACCGTGAGCATCGACCTGGCCTCCCTTGTGCTCCTGGTTATCCTGTTCGTGCTGATGGAGTTCGTGTTAGGGCCGTCGATCAGGGCATCTGCCTGATGACCGACGCGCTTTCGCGGCCGCAACTGACCCGAGGAGTTTCGATGCCGCTGACCCCGGCCGACGTCCACAACGTCGCCTTCAAAAAGCCGCCGATCGGCAAGCGGGGGTATGACGAGGAGGAGGTCGACGCCTTCCTGGACGAGGTCGAGCGCGAGCTCGCCCGTCTCATCGAGGAAAACAACGAGCTGCGCGCCCAGGTGGAGCGCGGCGGCCGTGGCGGTGCCCCCGCGGGCCCCGGCGGCGACGCCCGACTGGCGGCGGAGCTCAACGACGTCAAGGCCCAACTGGACCGGGTGCAGCGCGACAAGTCGGCGGCCGAGCAGGCTGCCCGCGCGATGCAGGCCGAGCTGGAGCAGGTCCGCGCGACCGGCGGCCCGGCCGGCGGCGTCACCGGTGACGGTGAGCAGCAGGCCCTGCGCGTGCTGATGATGGCCCAGCGCACCGCCGACGACCACGTGTCCGACGCGCGCCGCGAGGCCGACCAGCTGCTGTCCGAGGCTCGTGGCAAGGCCGAGGAGGTGACCCGCGAGGCTCGCGCGAAGGCCGACGCCCTGGAGCGGGACGCCCGCCAGCGGCACCAGGAGGCCATGGGCGGCCTGGACGCCAAGCGCACGGCCCTGCAGAAGCACATCGAGGAGCTCAAGCAGTTCGAGCGCGAGTACCGCACCCGGCTCAAGGCGTACCTGGAGAGCCAGCTGCGTGACCTCGACGGTCGCGGCCAGGGACTGGAAGCCGAGATGACCCGCTCCGAGGCAGGCCGGGTCGCCGGCGGCAACGGGCTGGCCGCTGCGGGCCTCGCCGGTTCGTACGGCAGTGGGCGTTCCGGCGCCCTCGAAGCCGGACGCTGAGCGCCGGCCGGCGATCGTTCTCCGCACATGGTGACGGTCGCCGGCCCTGTCTGGACGGTACGACGCGGCGGGGGTGAGCCGTGATAGTCGCAAGTCTTCTGCTCATCCTCGTCGCAGTGGTGCTCCTGGTGCTCGGCCTGGCCGGTGGCTCCAGCTTCATGTTGATCATCTCTATCGCGGCCAGTCTGCTGGCCGCCGTGGCGTTGGTGGTGGGTGCCCGTCAGGCAGCCGCCAACCGTGCGACGGCGGATCCCGGCCGGACCGGCCGGTGGCAACCCGACCCACCCCGCACGGCCAGCCAGGCCACGCAGGGTGTCGCGTACGGGCCGCCGCTGGTCGAGCCGGAGGTGCCGGTCCAGCATGTGCCCACGACGGTCGGTACCGGCGGCACCGGGTGGCGGCAACCACCCGCGCCGCCGGTCGACCACGACGCGCCCGCTGACGCGCCGCTCGACGACGCGCCCTCGTTCGACGGGCGGGCCGACGACGCGTCCCCGTTCGACGGGCGGGCCGACGACGTGCCGGGCTTCGACGCGCGGCTCGACGACGCGCCCCCGTTCGGAGAGTGGCCGCCGTTGGGGACGCCGGCCGACGACACGTCCCCGCCGGTCCGCCCGGTCAGCCCCGCGCCGTCGACCGACGACGATCCGAGCCACGGCGCCCCGGCCGCCGACGAGCCCGCCGAGCAGCGGGTCACTCCCGCCGAGGCCGCCCGGGTGGCGCGACTGACCGACGCCGTCGAGGTGGTGGACGGCCACCCCCGCTACCACCTCGCCAGTTGCCCGCATCTCGCCGGCCGGGTGCCCGAGACGCTGCCGGTCGCCGAGGCCGCCGAACTCGGTTTCACCCCGTGCGCGACCTGTGCGCCGGCCACCGCCCTGCTCGCCGACGCCCGGCCGATCTGAAGCGGCCCCCGGTGCCCGCGCAGGACACGCTCACCGTGGCGGTACGCGTGAAGCCCGGCGCCTCGTCCGCCCGGGTGGGTGGCCGCTTCGACGGCCCGCACGGGCCCGCCCTCGTGATCGCGGTCCACGAACCGGCAGTCGACGGTCGGGCGACCGAGGCGGCTCGCCGGGCCCTCGCCGCTGCCCTGGGTGTCCGGCGGGCCGAGGTCGCCCTACGCGCCGGCGCGGCCAGTCGGGACAAGCTCTTCCTCGTCGATCGGCCCAGCCCGGAGCTGTCCGCGGCGCTGCGCCTACTGCGCGACGGATCCGCCGAGTGAGGAACGCCCAGGCCGGGCAGCCGTGACGCCCGGCTTCGACATCGCGCTGTTGCTGGGGGCGGCCGTGCTGCTCGTCGCCGTCGGCGCGGTGCGGCTCTCCACCCGGCTGGGTGTGCCAAGCCTCCTGGTCTATCTGGCGCTGGGCGTGGCGATCGGCGAGAGTGGGCTGGGCATCCACTTCGACGACGTCGAGTTGACCCGTACCCTCGGCTTCTGCGCGCTTATCGTGATCATCGCGGAGGGCGGTCTGACCGCCCGGTGGTCCACGCTGCGACCGGTGCTCGGGCTGGCGTCGGCGCTCTCCACTGTCGGCGTGGTCGTGAGCATCGTGGTGGTCGGTGTCGCCGTGCACCTGTTGCTGGGGTTGGACTGGCGGTTGGCGCTGCTCTACGGCGCGGTGCTCTCGTCCACCGACGCGGCGGCCGTCTTCGCCACCCTGCGCCGGCTGCGGCTGCCGCCCCGCCTGGTGGCGACGCTGGAGGCCGAGTCGGGCATGAACGACGCCCCGGTGGTGCTGCTCGTGGTGCTGCTGTCGCACCAGGGCTGGTCGCACCCGTGGTGGTACGAGGTCCTGCTGGTCTGCTACGAGCTGGGCGTGGGCGCGGCGGTGGGCGTGGGCGTGGGCGTCGCCGGCATCTGGGCGCTGCGCCGGGCCGCGCTGCCCTCGGCCGGGCTCTACCCGATCGCCGCGGTGGGCATCACCGTGCTGGCGTACGCCGCGGGGGCGGTGTTGCACGCCTCGGGTTTCCTCGCCGTCTACGTGGCCGGGGTGCTGCTGGGCAATGCCCGGCTGTCGCACCGGCGGGCGATCCTCGGCTTCGCCGACGGGTTGGCGTGGCTCGCCCAGATCGGGTTGTTCGTGTTGCTCGGGTTGCTGGCCTCGCCGGGCCGGCTGGACGCGGCGGTGGTGCCGGCGGTGGTCGCGGGGCTGGCCCTGGTGCTGCTGGCCCGCCCGCTGTCGGTGGCCGTCTCGGCGCTGCCGTTCCGGGTGGGCCTCCGGGAACAGGCGTTCCTGTCCTGGGCCGGGCTGCGCGGGGCGGTGCCGATCGTGCTGGCGACAATTCCGCTCTCCGAGCGGGTGCCCGGCGCGGAGCGCCTCTTCGACGTGGTCTTCGTGCTGGTGGTGATCTTCACGCTGGTGCAGACCGGCACGCTGGGGCCGTTCGCCCGCCGGTTGCGGGTGACCGCGCCGGCGGAGGCCACCGAGATCCATCTGGAGACCGCGCCGCTGGAGCGGATGCGGGCGGACCTGCTGCAGTTGGAGGTGCCGCCGGGCTCACGGTTGGCGGGTGTGCACGTCGACGAGTTGCGGCTTCCGCTGGGCGCGTCGGTCACCCTGGTGCTCCGGGACGGGGTGGGTTTCGTGCCCAGCCCGGGCACCCGGTTGAAGACCGGCGACAGTCTGCTGATCGTGGCGACGGCCGGGGTGCGCGACGCGGCCGAACGGCGGCTGCGGGCGGTCAGTCGGCGGGGTCGGCTGGCCCGATGGTTTGGCGAGTACGGGGATGAGGCGGTCGGTTGACCTGCTAGCGTTCCCTTTGCCCCAGTTAGGCAGGGCTCGGGGTAGTTAAGCGGTGCGACGGTGCGGCACGTTGTCGGACGCCTGTACGTTCCGTATTCTTGCCAACCTCCGGAGTGCGCGGCCATCGTCGCCGTGCGCCCCTTTTCGTACATCTAGGGGACGTCGTGGTTGACGCCCCCTGACCAGGTGCCGCGGACAACGCGGCTCCGCGGCCGAGGGAGCGACCCATGGCGAAGCCAGCCGACACCAGGACCGCCGGGCGCAAGCCGGTGGCCAAGGCCACCCGCAGCACCGCGGAGACCGAGAAGATCCGGGCGGCGCTGGCGGCGCGGCGGGACGAGCTTCGCGCCGAGTACGATCAGACGCTGAGTGAGATCACCGAGCTGCAGCGCGATCGGCTGACCGACTCGGCCGGGGACGACCAGGCCGACACGGGCACCAAGACGCTCGAGCGGGAGCAGGAGATCTCCCTCGCCAACAGCATTCTGGAACGGATCACGCAGGTCGAGCGCGCTCTGGAGCGTCTCGACGAGGGTGGTTACGGCTGGTGCGAGCGGTGCGGCAACCCGATCCCGGTCGAGCGCCTCGCCGCCTTCCCGTCGGCCACCCAGTGTGTGACGTGCAAGCAGCTGGAGGAGCGGCGCTGAGGTCCGCTCCCCGGCGGCGATGAGACGGTGAGCGATCACCGCCGAGACACCTCGATGGGGAGCGCATGACCGCAGCACCGTCCGCCGAACCCGGCCGCACCGACCCGGGCGGCGACAAACGTCGCCCCCGGGCCATCGCGATTCTCGCCGGAGTCGCCCTGGTGGCCCTGCTGGCCGACCTGGTCACCAAGCACCTCGCGCTCGCCGCGTTGACCGACCGGGAGCCGGTCCGGCTGCTCGGCGGGGCCGTCTACCTGAGCCTGACCCGCAACAGCGGCGCCGCCTGGAGCATCGGCGCGGACCACACCTGGATCTTCCCGCTGATCACCATCGGTGTGGTCGGCTGGATCGTCTGGATGGCCCTGCGCCTGCGCTCGCTGCCGTGGGCGATCTGCCTCGGCCTGGTGCTGGGCGGCGCGCTCGGCAACCTCGTCGATCGGATCTTCCGGGCCCCCGCGCCCTTCCACGGGCACGTGGTCGACATGATCAGCCTCTTCGACCCGTACGGCCAGGTCTGGCCGGTGTTCAACCTGGCCGACAGCTCGCTGGTCTGCGGTGTGCTGCTGGCCATGCTGTTGGAGTTGACCGGCCGCCAGCGGGACGGTCGACGGGCCGGGCGCGACGGCGCCCCGGTCGAGACGGACGCCACCCAGGGCGCGGACCAGCGGGAGCGGGCATGACCTCCGCGTTCGCCGCAGGCGGCGACAAGCGTTCCCTCCCGGTCCCGGACGGCCTCGACGGCATGCGACTGGACCAGGCGGTGTCCCGGCTCTTCGGGCTCTCCCGCACCGCCGCCGCGGCCCTTGTCGACGCCGGGGACGCGCTTGTCGACGGCGCCTCCCGCGCCAACTCGCACAAGGTCAAGGCCGGCTCCTGGCTGGAGGTCACCCTGCCCGCCCCGGTCGCACCGCCGACAGTGGTGCCGCAGGCGGTGCCCGGCCTACGGGTGGTCTACGCCGACGACGACATCGTGGTGGTCGACAAGCCGGTGGGGGTGGCCGCGCACCCCAGCCCCGGGTGGACCGGTCCGACGGTGATCGGCGCCCTCGCCGCGATCGGGCACCGCATCTCCACGAGCGGCGCCGCCGAGCGGCAGGGCGTGGTGCACCGGCTCGACGTCGGCACCACCGGGATCATGGCGGTGGCCAAGAGCGAACACGCGTACACGGCGTTGAAGCGGGCCTTCAAGTACCGCGAGGTGGACAAGGGCTACCACGCGGTGGTGCAGGGTCACCTGGACCCGCTGCGCGGCACCGTCGACGCGCCGATCGACAGGCACCCCACCCACGACTACCGCTGGGCGGTGGTCTCCGGTGGTAAGCCGAGCATCACCCACTACGACACCCTGGAGGCGTTCCCGGCGGCCAGCCTCGTCGACGTCCGACTGGAGACCGGCCGGACCCACCAGATCCGGGTGCACTTCTCGACCATGCGGCACCCGTGCGTGGGTGACCTGACCTACGGTGCCGACCCCACCCTCTCGGCCCGTCTCGGCCTGGCCCGACAGTGGTTGCACGCCCGCGAACTGAGCTTCCTGCACCCCCGAACGGGGGACGAGGTCCGGTTCGTCAGCGACTACCCTGACGATCTGGACCGCGCGCTCCAGATCCTGCGTGACTGAGCGGCGACCGCCCGACACCGATCCGACGAGGGGATCCCGCCCGTGCGCGCCGGCAACCTGCTGCGGCAGTTGGACCAACGGTTGCTGCCGCCGCTGACCCGGGCCGTGACCCGGATGGGCGACCGGCCGACCCGGTCCGGGGTGCTCACCTGGGCGGCCGCGCTGTCCGCGGCGGCGGTGCTGGGCACCGCGCTCTGGGCCGCCGACGAGACCCCGCTCGGCGACCGGACGGTGGGCGAGGTGACCCGGGTCGGAGTCTCCGACGGCGACTCCGTGCCCGGCTACCTGCGGTCCGCCGCCGCCGACCTGGCCGCGCTCGCCGAGACTCCCCCGGCCGCCGAGGACGGGACCTACGCGCTCGTCACACTCGTCGCGTACCTGCCGCCGCAGCGTCTGGCGACGGTGCTCGGCGACGTTCCGGTCTCGACGGTCTTCGGGCGGGTCCCGCTGCCGGGGCGGCAGACCGAGATCGTCAAGATTCCCGCGCTGCGGGTGCCGGACGACGTGGTCGCCGGAATGGGCGAGGTGGCGGCCCGCAAGGAGACCGAGGCCGCGGACTACCGGGCCAGGGCCACCGCTGTCGACGGCGACGGCGAGAGCGAGCGGGAGTTGCGCGCGCTCTACGTCAGCGGCGCCGAGGTGGCGACGGCCGAGGCGGCCGCGTACCGCACCGGCTGCGCCTGCGTCTACGCGGCGGTGGTACGAGCGGCGCCGGCGGTGTTGCGCGGCATGGCGGCCCGGCCGGACGTGCGGGCGGTCGACCCCGCCCCGGAGGTTCACCGGCTGGACCGCACGGTCTTCACGCCGCCCCTGCCGGAGCAGCGTGACGTGGTGCGCCCGCCCGCCGACACCGGAGCGAGTCCGAAGCCGACGCCAGCCCAGCGGTCGGAGCCGGCCTCGCGCACCCCGGCGCCCACGGCGTCGGTGGGCGAATCGTCGGAACCCGCACCCGTCGTGACGATTCCGTTACCCGTGCCGTCCTCGCCGGAGCCCACCGGGCCGCCCCCGTCGAGCGTCACCACCTCGCCGGACGTCACCGACGCCGGCGAGCCGCCGACGCCCACGCCGTCGTGATCTGCGTCGGCTGGTGTGCGTTCTGAGGTGTGGTCCGAATAGGGTTTGCTTCGTAGCCTGTCAGACGAAGATCGATGGTGCTGGGAGGGCGGGCCGTGGAGGGCAGTGAGACCGGCTGGGGCCGGCCGGCCGAACCAGCGCCGCGGTGGCGTGCGTTGTTGGACCGCGCCCGGCTGGGCGGTCGCGGCGCGGAGCAGACCGAGCCGGAGCGGCGGGCCGACGAGGCGCCGCCGGACCCGCTGCCGCGACGTGCGGCCCCGAACGGGCACGCCGGGAGGGCGCCCGCCGTCGGGCATCCGGCGGATTCGTCGTACGGCGCGGACCCCGCCTACCGGGCCGAGGCGACCTACCGCGTCGACCCCGCCTATCGGGCTGAACCGACGTACCGGGCGGATCCCGCCTACGGGGCCGAGCCGGACTACCGGTCGGAGCCGGCGTACCGCTCCGAGCCGGCGTACCGGGCGGAACCGGCGTACCGCGCTGAACCGACCTATCGCGCGGAGCCGGACTACCGGGCGGAGCCGGACTACCGGGCCGAGCCGACCTATCGCGCCGAGCCGGACTACCGGGCCGAGCCGACCTATCGCGCGGAACCGGGCTATCGCGCCGAGCCGGACTACCGCGCGGATCCGGCGTACCGGGCCGAGCCGGGTTACCGGGCGGAGCCGGGCTATCGCGCGGAGCCGGAGCCGGGCTACCGCGCGGAGCCGGACTACCGGGCCGAGCCGGCGTACCGCGCCGAGCCGGGCTACCAGGCGGAACCGGCGTACCGGGCCGAGCCCGAGCCGCCGCCCCGCGCGCCCGAGGCCGCCCAGTCCCGCTACGCGCTGCTGGACAACGGCTACCGGCCGGGCGACCCGCCGGTGGAGTCGCGGTACGCGCTGTTGGAGACCGGCTACCAGCCGGAGACCGGCTACCCGGCGGCCGCGCCGCCACCCCCACCTGTCGCACCCCCGGTCACCCCGCCGGTCGCGCCTCCGACCACCCCGTCCGTCGGCTCGGCGGTCTCCGAACGCGCCTACCCGGCCCGGGTCGAGTGGCGCTCGCAGGGCGCCGACCCGGAGCTGGAGCGGGCCAACGGGGTGCTCCGCCGCGACCTGGGCACGCCCCGGGTGTTCGCCTTCGCCAACCCCAAGGGCGGGGTGCACAAGACCACCGCGACCGTGCTCGCCGCGGCCACCGTCGGCAGCGTGCGCGGGAAGGGCGTACTGGCCTGGGACGACAACGAGCTGCGCGGCACCCTCGGACTGCGCGCCGGCAGCGCCCGGCACGCCCGGACGATCCGGCACCTGGTCAGCGACCTGGCCCACATCGAGATCCTGGAGGACTCGACCCTGCTGGGTCGGCTCGACGACTACCTGCGGCACGCCTCCGACGGCTCGTACGACGTGCTGGCCGGCGAGGAGAGCCCGCGCTTCGCCCAGCGACTGGACCAGTTCACCGTCCGGCGGGTGTTGGAGTTGCTGCGGCGCACCCACGACGTGGTCTGCGTGGACACCGGCAACAACGTGGAGAGCCCCAACTGGCGCACCGTGATGCAGGCCGCGGATCAGCTGGTGGTGACGACCGTCCCCCGCGAGGACGCGGCGTTCAGCGCCGACTGGATGCTCGACCTGCTGCACGAGGAGGGCATGGGCGAGCTGGCGGACAACGCCATCACCCTGATCTCCTGCCCGACCTCGGGCCGCTCGCCCCTGCAGGACGACCTGGAGCGGCACTTCGCCACCCGTACCCGGGGGGTGGCGGTGGTGCCGTACGACCCGGCGCTGGAGACCGGGTCGTCGATCGAGTACCACCAGCTCCAGCCGGAGACCCGGCAGGCGTGGCTGCGCGCGGCGGCCATGATGGTGGAGCCGTTCGCCCGGTGAGCTGGTCTGTCGCCACCGGGGCCCCGGCCCCACACCGGGCCTGAGAGGATCATCGGGTGAGCCCGGACAACCCCGACCGTGAGCGGCCCGTCGACGAGCCCGACCAGTCCACGCCGCCCCGAGCGTCGGGCACGACACCGCCGACCGCCGAGCCGCCGCCCGTCGGTGCGCCGCCGTCCGTAAGCGAGCCGCCATCCGCGAGTGAGTCGTCGGCAGCCGAGCCGCCGTCCGCCGAGCCGCCGTCCGTGAGTGCGCCGCCGTCCGTCGAGCCGCCGGCCGTGGGTGAGCAGCCGTCCGGTGGTGCCTTTCCGGGGGCGTACCAGAGCTCTCTGGAGCTGAGCTTCGACGAGCCGCGCCGTCCGCTGCGCGCCGTGGTGACGGTGCTGGGCACGGTGCTCGCGCTCGCCGTGCTGGGTGTGCCGTTCGGCCTGCTCTGGGCCGCGCTCGCGCCGGACACGCCGGTGGTCAAGACCGTCGAGGGGGCGATCTACGCCGACCCGCAACCGGAGCAGCCGATCGCCGCCGACGGGTGGTTCAGCCTGCTCGGGCTCGGCTTCGGGCTGCTTGTCGCGCTCGCCCTGTGGTTCGTGCTGCGGCGGCGGCGCGGCCCGGTGGGGCTGCTCGCCGCGGTGCTCGGCGCGTTGGTCGCCGCACCGGTGGCCTGGCAGGTGGGTAGGCGGGTCGGCCTGGCCACCTTCGACCGGCTGCTGGCCACCGCCCCGGCCGGGCAGGCCTTCACCAAGCCGGCCGACCTGCGGGCCGGTGGGATCGACTGGGTGCTCGGCGTGCTGCCGGTGCCGCACGGAAACCTGCTGCTGCCGGCGTTCGGCGCCGCGATCCTGTACACCCTGCTGGCCGGCTGGTCGCGGTGGCCGGGGCTGCGCCCGGAGCCGGACCCGGCGGGGTTCAGTTGGGTGTCGGCGGGGACGCCAACTCCGACAGCGGCACCGGCACCGCCCGCACCTGACGAAGCAGAGCCGCCTCGCGGTTGAGCAGCCGCAGCTCGGCACGGAGCCGGGCGGCGGTGTCGTCGATGGCCAGCAGCCGCTGGCGGTCGTCGACGGTGAGTGCCGCGGTCGCCGCCACCAGGTGGGAGAGCACCGTCGGGTCCTCCGGCAGTTGCTCGGAGATCTCCTCCGGATCGGAGCGGATCAGGCCCAGGTACTGCCGGAACACCGCGATCACCCGGGCGGCCAGCAGCTCGGCCACCTCGTCCGGCCCGGCCGGGTCGGGCAACCACTCCACGTCGGCGGTCAGGTAGGGCGCGACGGTGTCGTCGACCTCGGCGATCCGGAAGCGACGCCGGCCGACCGTGACGATGTCGAAGCCCCCATCGGCCAGCTCGGTCACCTGGCGCAGCTCGGCGGTGCAGCCCACCTCGTGCAGGGTGACGTCACCGCCGCCCGGCGTGGAGCGGGCGCCGGGACCGGCGGGCGCGACCTCCCAGCCGGACTGGATGGCCACCACGCCGAACTCACGCGGAGCACCCTCGGGCAGGTCGACCAGGTGCCGCACCAGCGCCCGGTAGCGATCCTCGAAGATGTGCAGCGGCAGCACCAACCCGGGAAAGAGCACTGTTGCGAGCGGGAACACCGGCAGCCGTGCGGTCACATGGTCGAGCCTAACCAATCTCGCCCCCGGGGGCGTGGCCCGGCTCACCGTCCCGGCGGTCGGGCGGCTCGGGTGCGCTCCGCGCCGGCCGCCTAGACTCCCAAGGGTGCTGAATCGGATCGACCTGCGCGACGGTCTCGGTGACCCGCGCCGCCTGCTGCCCCGTGCCCAGCTCGACGTCTCGGTTGCCGTCGAGCGGATCCGCCCGCTGGTGGAGGCGGTCCGCGAGCATGGCTACCCGGCGATCCGGGAGGCCAGCGAGCGCTTCGACGGCATCTCCCCGGAGGTGCTGCGGGTGCCGGTCGAGGCGATCGCCGAGGCCGAGGGGGTGCTCGACCCGGCCGTGCGCGCCGCGCTGCTGGAGTCGATCGCCCGAGCCCGCAGGGTGCACGACGACCAGCGGCGCACCGACCACACCACGCAGGTGGTGCCCGGCGGCACGGTCACCGAGCGCTGGCTGCCGGTCGACCGGGTCGGCCTCTACGTGCCCGGCGGCCTGGCGATGTACCCGTCGACAGTGGTGATGAACGTCGTGCCGGCCCAGGCGGCCGGTGTGCGGTCGCTGGTGGTGGCCAGCCCGCCGCAGAAGGACAACGGCGGTCTGCCCGACGCCCGGGTGCTCGCCGCGTGCGCGTTGCTCGGCGTCGACGAGGTGTACGCCGTGGGCGGGGCCCAGGCGGTGGCGATGCTGGCGTACGGCGCGGCGGTCGACCCGTTGGGTGAGCTGCGGTGCGACCCGGTCGACCTGATCACCGGCCCCGGCAACATCTGGGTGACCGCCGCCAAGCGGTTGCTGCGCGGCGTGGTCGGCATCGACGCCGAGGCCGGGCCGACCGAGATCGCCATCCTGGCCGACGACACGGCCGACCCGGCGCACGTCGCCGCCGACCTGATCAGTCAGGCCGAGCACGACCCGCTCGCCGCGAGCGTGCTCGTCACCCCGTCGCTGACGCTCGTCGAGTCGGTCGAGCGGGAGTTGGCCCGGCAGGTGCCGGCGACCAAGCACGCCGAGCGGGTCACCACCGCGCTGACCGGCCAGCAGAGCGGCGTGGTCCTGGTGGACGACCTGGAGGCGGGGTTGCGGGTGGTCGACGCGTACGCGGCCGAGCACCTGGAGATCCAGACGGTCGACGCCCGGGAGTGGGCGCTGCGGGTCCGCAACGCGGGGGCGATCTTCGTGGGCGCCTGGTCGCCGGTGTCGCTCGGCGACTACTGCGCCGGGTCCAACCACGTGCTGCCCACCGGCGGCTGCGCCCGGCACTCCTCCGGGTTGTCGGTCCAGTCGTTCCTGCGCGGCGTGCACCTGATCGAATACACCGAGGCCGCTCTGCGTGAGGTGGCCCCACACGTGGTCACCCTGGCCGGAGTCGAGGACCTGCCCGCGCACGGCCAGGCGGTCCAGGCCCGTTTCCCGGGAGCGTCGGCGTGAGCGAGCGCAGCGAGCGAACCGGCCTGGACGACCTGCCGATCCGCGACGACCTGCGCGGGCTCTCGCCGTACGGCGCGCCGCAGTTGGACGTGCCGGTGCGGCTCAACACCAACGAGAACTCCCACCCGGTGCCGGAGCCGGTGGTCGAGGCGATCAGCAAGGCGCTCGCGGCCGAGCTGCGGGAGTTGAACCGCTATCCGGACCGGGACGCGGTGGCGCTCCGCGCCGACCTGGCCGAATATCTCGGGCACGGGCTCACCGTCGATCAGGTGTGGGCCGCCAACGGCTCCAACGAGATCCAGCAGCAGCTCCTGCAGGCGTTCGGCGGGCCGGGGCGCAGCGCGCTCGGCTTCGTCCCGGCGTACTCGATGCACCCGCTGCTGGCCCTCGGCACCGGCACCCGGTGGGTGCCCGCGCGGCGCGGCGTCGACTTCGGTCTGACCGTCGGGGAGGCGGTCGCCCAGGTCCGCGAGCACCGACCCGACGTGGTCTTCCTCTGCTCTCCGAACAACCCCACCGGCACGGCACTGGACCCGGCGGTGATCGCGGCGGTGCTGGACGTCGCGCCCGGCATGGTGGTCGTGGACGAGGCGTACGCCGAGTTCGCCCGCCCCGGGACGGTCAGTGCCCTCGCGGTGCTGCCCGGCCACCCCCGGTTGGTGGTCACCAGGACGATGAGCAAGGCGTTCGGCTTCGCCGGCGGGCGGCTGGGTTACCTGGCCGCGGACCCGGCGGTGGTGCAGGCGGTGCAGCTCGTCCGACTGCCGTATCATCTGTCCACGCTCACCCAGGCTGCCGCCCGTGCGGCGGTGACCCACCGCGACACCCTCCTCGGTACGGTGAGCGCGATCATGGTGCAGCGGGACCGGATCGTGGCGACGCTGCGCGAGCGTGGGTTGCGGGTCGCCGACAGCGACGCCAATTTCGTGCTCTTCGAGGTGGGCGGCGACCAGACCACCGTCTGGCATGCCCTGCTGGCGCAGGGGGTGCTGGTCCGCGACGTGGGCCTGCCCGGCTGGCTGCGGGTGACCGCGGGCACCTCGGCCGAGACCGATGCCTTCCTTTCTGCAATGGAGACAGCGCAATGAGCCGGACCGCCCGGGTGGAGCGGATCACCAAGGAGACAAAGGTTCTCGTCGAGATCGACCTCGACGGTAACGGCACCGCCGAGATCAGCACCGGGGTCGGCTTCTACGACCACATGCTGAACCAGATCGCCCGGCACGGCGGCTTCGACCTGACCGTCCGCACGGTGGGCGACCTGGAGATCGACGCGCACCACACGATCGAGGACACCGCCCTGGCCCTGGGCGCCGCGTTCGACCAGGCGCTTGGCGACAAGGCGGGCATCCGGCGGTACGGCTCGGCGACGGTGCCGATGGACGAGGTGCTGGTCCGGGCCGCGGTGGACCTGTCCGGCCGGCCGTACGTGGTGCACGACGAGCCGGCGCTGGCCCCGTACATCGGGCCGGTCTACGCGACGAGCATGACCCGGCACATCTGGGAGTCCTTCGGTCAGGCGGCCCGGGTCACGTTGCACGTCGACGTGCTGCGGGCGGCCCGGCCGGGTGGCCACCCGGACGCGCACCACGTGGTGGAGGCCCAGTTCAAGGCCGTTTCCCGGGCGTTGCGCGAGGCGACCGCGATCGATCCCCGCGCGGCGGGCGCGATCCCGAGCACGAAGGGCGCGCTCTGATGGGCGCCGCGTTGCCGACGCTGCTGCTGATCCTGGCCGGGGTGCTTGTCGGCGGCGCCTGGTCGCTGTACCGCCAGGGCGCGCCGAAGGCGGCGGTGTTCGTCACCGCGGTGCTCGCGGCGCTCGCCACGGTCGCCGGGGTGCTCCGGCTGTTGCCGGGGGGCGACGCGTGAGCGCCGTGGTGGTGCTCGACTACGGCTCGGGCAACCTGCGCTCGGCGGAGCGGGCGCTGGCCGCCGCCGGCGCGGACGTCCGGGTGACCGACGACCTGGCCGCCGCTGCCGCCGCCGATGGTCTGGTGGTGCCGGGGGTGGGCGCGTACGCCGCGTGCATGGCCGGGATCGAGGCGCTCGGCGCGGGCCCGGTGATCGCCGAGCGGATCGCCGCCGGCCGGCCGGTGCTCGGCATCTGTGTGGGCATGCAGGTGCTCTTCGAGCACGGCGACGAGCACGGGGTGGTGACCAAGGGGCTGGGGTTGCTGCCCGGCGGGGTGACCCGACTGGCCGCCACCAGGCTGCCGCACATGGGCTGGAACACGGTCCGGGCGCCCGAGGAGTCGGTGCTCTTCGCGGGGCTGACCGCGCAGAGCCGGTTCTACTTCGTCCACTCGTACGCGATGGGCGACCCGGCGGCGTTGGCCGCCGCCGGCGCCGTGGTGACCACCGCGCGGCACGACACGGATTTCGTCGCCGCGGTGGAGCGGGGGCCGCTCTCGGCGGCCCAGTTCCATCCGGAGAAGTCCGCCGACACCGGTGCCGCGCTGCTGCGCAACTGGCTCGCCACGCTGCCCACCGGTGGCTGAGCGTCGTTGCCCGACGCCCGATTCGAGGGCGTCGCGGTGAGCCGGGAACGGGCTCGCCGGCGGGCGGAGCGGGAGGCGGAGCAGGCCCGGGAGCGGGCGGCTCGGCAGCGTCGGGTGGCGCGCCGGCAGCGTCGTCGCGCGGTGGTCCGCCGGTTGACCCCACGGTTGCGACGCGGCCGTTCCGGGCGGCTGGCCCGGCACAGCCGGGGTGAGCGAGCCGCCATCGTGCTGCTCACCGGCGCGGCGCTGATTCTGATCTGGTCGTTCGTCGACAACCTGGCGTTGCGGATCGCGCTGATCGTGTTGTTGCTGCTCGTACTGCCGGCGATCGTCGTGATCGCCCTGGACCGCCGTACCTGATCGAGGAGAAGACGTTGAGCCTCACTCTGTTACCCGCCGTGGATGTCGCCGACGGCCGGGCCGTCCGGCTCGTGCAGGGCGCCGTCGGAAGCGAGAGCCACTATGGCGAGCCGCTGGACGCGGCACTGGCCTGGCAGCAGGACGGCGCCGAGTGGATCCACCTGGTCGACCTGGACGCGGCGTTCGGTCGGGGCACGAACGCGCACCTTCTCGCCGAGGTGGTGCGCCAACTGGACGTCAAGGTGGAGCTCTCCGGCGGCATCCGTGACGACGAGTCGCTGCGCGCGGCGTTGGGCACCGGGGCGGCCCGGGTGAACATCGGCACCGCGGCCCTGGAGGACCCGGTGTGGTGTGACCGGGTGGTGGGGGAGTACGGCGACCGGGTGGCCATCGGGTTGGACGTACGCGGCCACACCCTCTCCGCGCGGGGTTGGACGCGCGACGGCGGCGACCTCTACGAGGTGCTGGAGCGGCTGGACAAGGCGGGCGCGAGCCGGTACGTGGTCACCGACATCACCAAGGACGGCACGATGCGCGGTCCGAACCTGGACCTGTTGCGCGAGGTGTGCGCCCGCACCGACCGGCCGGTGATCGCCTCCGGCGGGGTGTCCACGCTCGACGACCTGCGGGCGTTGGCGACCCTGGAGCCGATCGGGGTGGAGGGCGTGATCGCCGGTAAGGCGCTCTACGCGGGTGCCTTCACGGTGGCCGAGGCGCTGCGGACCCTGGCCGAGGTGTGACTGTCACCCGGCTCTCCTCGGGTGGCCCGTGGGAGCGGATCTACGGCTACTCGCGGGTGGTCCGGGCCGGCGATCGGGCCTTCACGTCCGGCTGCACCGCGACGGTGGATGGCCGGGTGGTGCACGTCGGTGATGCCGCCGCGCAGACCGCTCAGGCGCTGCGGATCGGGTTGGACGCGCTGGCCGAGGTGGGTGCGGAGCCGGGTGACGTGGTCCGGACCAGGATGTACGTGACCGACCGGCGGCACGCCGACGAGGTGGGCCGGGCGCACAACGTGGTCTTCGGCGCGGTCCGGCCGGCGGCGACGCTGGTGGTGGTGGCCGGGCTGCTGGACCCGGAGCATCTGGTCGAGGTGGAGTTGGAGGCGTACCTCGGCGATCGCTGAGGTCGCCGGGTGAGCGCGACGCTGGCCGCCTCCCGGCCCGATAAGTTGTGCACAACTTAATTGTGGGCTACGGTTATGCGGTGACCGATGACCTGGTGCTGCGCCGGCAGGTGTGCTTCGCGCTCTACGCCGCGTCGCGCGCCCTGACCGACGTCTACCGGCCGATCCTCGACGAGGTCGGGCTGACCTACCCGCAGTACCTGGTGCTGCTGGTGCTCTGGGAGCGCCCCGACGACGCCCCCACGGTGTCCGAGTTGGGCGCCGAGCTGCGACTGGACTCCGGCACGCTCTCCCCGCTGCTCAAGCGGCTGGAGGGGGCGGGTCTGGTGGCCCGGCGGCGGTCGGCCCGCGACGAGCGGCGGGTCGAGGTCGGCCTCACCGAGCAGGGCCGGGCGCTGCGCGAGCGGGTCTGCGACGTCCCGCTGCGTATCGCGCAGGCCACCGGGCTGGGCCTCGGCGAGCTGGTCGCGCTGCGCGACACCCTCACCCGGGTCACCGAGACCATCCACCGACAGAAGGAGCAGTGACTCTCATGCAGGTTCTCTACACCGCGTCCGCGACCGCCAGCGGCGACGGCCGCGACGGCCGCGTCGAGACCTCCGACGGCACCCTGGCGCTCGACCTGGCCGTGCCGAAGGAGATGGGCGGCGCCGGTGGGGCCGCCAACCCCGAGCAGCTCTTCGCCGCCGGCTACGCGGCCTGCTTCCACAGCGCGCTGCGGCTCGTGGGCCGCCGGGCCAAGGCCGACGTGAGCGACTCCGTCGTCGCCGCGGAGGTGGGCATCGGCCCGAACGGCAGCGGCGGTTTCGGGCTCACCGTGCGGCTCGTCGTCGACCTGCCCGCCGTCTCCCGCGAGACCGCCGAGCAGATCGTCGAGCAGGCCCACCAGGTCTGCCCGTACTCCAACGCCACCCGCGGCAACATCGACGTCGCGCTGACCGTCCGCGAGACCCTGGCCGCGTGACCGCGCGGCTCCAGGCCCCCACCCGCGGACGAGAGGACGACACCACGTGACCGGCAATCGTGAGATCCACCTGGCCAGCCGCCCCGAGGGCTGGCCCACCGAGGACACCTTCCGGATCGTCGACACCGACATTCCGAAGCCCGGACCGGGCGAGATCGTGGTCCGCAACCAGTACCTGTCCGTCGACCCGTACATGCGGGGGCGGATGAACGACGTCAAGTCGTACGTCGCGCCGTTCGCGCTCGACGCGCCGCTCGACGGTGCCGCGATCGGCGAGGTGGTGGCCAGCGAGGCGCCGGGCACCGCCGTCGGCACCACAGTCCTGCACGGGCTCGGCTGGCGGGAGTACGCGCTGCTCGACGCCAGCGCCGCCCGGCCGGTCGACACGAGCGTCGCGCCGGTCAGCGCGTACCTGAGCGTGCTCGGCATGACCGGGCTGACCGCGTACGCCGGGCTGTTGGGGGTCGCCGCCATGAAGCCTGGCGAGACGGTCTTCGTCTCCGCCGCGGCCGGCGCGGTCGGCAGCCTGGTCGGCCAGATCGCCAAGCTCAAGGGCGCCGGCCGGGTCATCGGCAGCGCCGGCTCGCCGGCCAAGGTCGAGCGGCTGCGGGCGCTGGGCTTCGACGCGGCCTTCGACTACCACGACGGGGTCCGCGAGTCGCTGCGTAGCGCGGCCCCGGACGGCGTCGACGTCTACTTCGACAACGTCGGGGGCGACCACCTGGAGGCGGCGATCTCGGCCATGAACCTGCACGGCCGGGCCGCCATCTGCGGCATGATCGCCCAGTACAACGACACCGAGCCGCCCGCCGCGCCGCGCAACCTGGCACTCGTCATCGGCAAGCGGCTCACCCTGCGCGGCTTCCTGGTCAACGATCACAACGACATGCGGGCGGCTTTCGTCCGCGACGTCGCCGGCTGGCTGCGCGACGGCACGCTGTCCTACGACGAGACGATCGTCGACGGCATCGAGAACGCCCCGGCGGCGTTCCTCGGCCTGCTGCGCGGCGAGAACCTCGGCAAGATGCTCGTCAAGGTGTGAGTCCCGACCCGACGCGCGGCGGTGACCGGCCGCACCGGCCGGTCGTCGCCGCGCGTGCGGGCGATAGGCTCGCGGCATGACGGTGGCGGTACGGGTGATCCCCTGTCTCGACGTGGACGCCGGGCGGGTGGTCAAGGGTGTCAACTTCCTCGACCTGCGCGATGCCGGCGACCCGGTGGAGTTGGCCGCCGCGTACGACCGGGCCGGCGCCGACGAGCTGACCTTCCTCGACGTCACCGCGTCCTCCAGCGACCGGGGCACCATGCTCGACGTGGTGCGCCGCACCGCCGAGTCGGTGTTCATCCCACTGACCGTCGGTGGCGGTGTCCGCCAGGTCGCCGATGTCGACACGCTGCTGCGCGCCGGCGCGGACAAGGTCGGCGTGAACACCGCCGCCATCGCCCGGCCGGAGCTGATCGCCGAGATAGCCGACCGGTTCGGCCGGCAGGTGCTTGTGCTCTCCCTCGACGTGCGTCGGTCGCCCGGCGGCGGCACGCCCAGCGGCTTCGAGGTCACCACGCACGGCGGCCGGCGGGGCACCGGCATCGACGCGGTGCGGTGGGCGCAGCGGGGCGCCGAGCTGGGCGCGGGGGAGATCCTGCTCAACTCGATGGACGCCGACGGCACCAAGGCCGGCTTCGACCTGGAGCTGATCGCCGCGGTGCGGGCGGTGGTGGACGTGCCGGTGGTGGCCAGCGGGGGCGCCGGCGAGGTGGCCCACTTCCCGCCCGCGATCGGCGCGGGCGCGGACGCGGTGCTCGCCGCGAGCGTCTTCCACTTCGGCGAGCTGACCGTGGCCGAGGTCAAGGACGCGCTGCGACACAGCGGCCACCCGGTGCGCTGAGCGGGTCAGTGCCCGCCGGAGTGCCCCTCCGGTGACCGGCGGGGCGTGGGGATCGAGCGGACCGCGTATTCCTGGACGGCCGCCGCGTGGTCGGCCTCGTCCAGGCTCCAGTCGGCCCGGCCGGGTGCGTGTCGGCGGGTCAGCACGCCCTGCACGGTGTCCACCATGGTCGCCACGCCCGCCCGGGGGCGGGTGCGCCAGAGCTGCTCACCCTCGGTGGTGATCCGGAACCAGCCGTCGGCGACGCTCACCAGCCCGGCCCCGACCAGCCGCTGGACCGCGGCCTCCACCTCGTGCCGCTGTGGAATCGCGTGGTTGAGGTGGTCGGCGGTGGAGAGCACGTCGGTCAGGCGGACGCCCTCCGGCCGTCGACTCGTCGCCGACCGGCGGTGCCGGCCCGCTCCGCTCGCGATCACCAGCGACACGAAGATCCAGGCGTCCGTCCATCGCCAACCGTTCTCCCCCATGCAGAGATGATGACGGCGCGCGTCGCGGAAGGGAACACCCACCCTCCCATCCGGTCTGCCGCACCACCACGACGTACCGGCTCACGGACGGTGGGTGAGGATTCAGCCGGCGGGGGCGACCGGGGCGGGGCTGCCCGGCGAGGGCGCGGCGTCGTCCGGCGCGGCGTCGGGCACCGCGAACAGCGGAATGAAGAGCTGGGCCAACGGACCGATGGCCAGCGCGTACGCGACGGTGCCCACGCCGACCTTGCCGCCGAGGAGCCAGCCGAGCGCCAGCACGGTGACCTCGATGACGGTGCGCACCAGCCGGACCGACCGGCCCGGCCGGCGGGCCACGAAGCCGGTCATCAGCCCGTCTCGTGGCCCCGGCCCCAGTCGGGCGCCGAGATAGAGGCCGGTGGCGGCACCGTTGGCGACGATCCCGGTGCTCAGCAGCGCGATCCGGACGCCGAGCGGGCCACCGGTCGGCAGGAGGGCCAGTGTGGCGTCCACGACGAGGCCGATCACCACGACGTTGCTGACCGTGCCGAGGCCCGGCCGCTGTCGCAACGGAATCCACAGCAGCAGCACGAGCGCGCCGACGGCGATGGTGACGGTGCCGAAGGAGAGCCCGGTCCGCTTGGACAGCCCCTGGTGGAACACGTCCCAGGGGTCGAGGCCCAGGGTGGAGCGGATCATCAGGGCCATGCTGACGCCGTAGAGGACGAGCCCCAGATAGAGCTGCGTCAGTCGCCGGACCGGCCGCTGCCGCAGATTGCCAATCAGTGCCATGCATGCCACTCTAGGTGCCAATCCTCGCCGAGGAAGATGCCAATATCCGAGGAGTGGTCATGACTGGGCAGGTACGCGGCGTCCAATTGGCCCGTCTGCTCGGCCAGTGGCACGCCCTGCCGGGCCGTCGGCGCAGCCCCGACTACGCCGCTCTGGCCGGGGCGGTGCGCGGGCTGCTCGCCGACGGCCGGCTGCCGCTGGGCGTCCGACTCCCGGCCGAACGGGAGCTGGCCGAGGCGCTGCGGATCAGCCGGACCACTGTCACCGCCGCGTACCGGCAGTTGCGGGAGACCGGGCACCTGGCCAGCCGCCGGGGCGCCGGGAGCTGGACGATGCTGCCCGGCAACCACCGGGTGGCCAGCACCGGCCTGTGGACCCCGCTCGACGACCGGGACATGCTCGACCTCGGCGTCGCGGCGCTGGCCGCCCCGCCGCAACTCCTGACGGCCGCCCGGGCGGCCACCGAGGACCTACCCCGCTATCTGGGCGGGGCCGGCTACCACCCGACCGGCATCATCGAGCTGCGCGAGGCGGTGGCCGGCGCGTACACCGCTCGGGGTCTGCCGACCTCGGCCGACCAGATCATGGTCACCAGCGGCACCCAGCACGCCCTGGACCTGGTGTTGCGACTCGCGCTCGCCCCCGGCGGCAACGTCCTGGTCGAGTCCCCGACCTATCCCAACGCGCTCGCCGCGCTGGCCGGCAGACGGGCCCGGATCACCACCCACGGCCTGGCCGCCGACGGCGGCGGCTGGGAGCCTGACCTGCTGCTGGGCAGCCTCCGCCAGACCCGGCCCAAGCTGGCCTACCTGATCCCGGAGTTCCAGAACCCGACGGGGCACCTGATGCCCGCCGCGCTGCGGGAACGTGTGGTGGCCGCCGCCCACGCCGTCGGCACCGACCTGGTCGTCGACGAGTCCTTCGTGGACCTCGCGCTGGACGGCACCGAGGTGCCGCCCCCGGTCGCCGTCCACGACCGGCACAGTCGGGTGATCAGCATCGGCGGGATGAGCAAGTCCTACTGGGGTGGCCTGCGGATCGGCTGGGTGCGCGCCTCCGCGCCGCAGGTGCAGCGGCTGGCCGCCGTCCGGGTCGGGGTGGACATGGCCAGCCCGGTGCTGGACCAACTGGTCGCGGTGCACCTGCTCGCCGACGCCGACGCCATCGTCGCCGACCGCCGCGTCCAGTTGGCCGGCCAGCGCGACGCCCTGCTCGGCGCGCTGGCGCACCGGCTGCCGGACTGGCGGGTCACCGTGCCGCGGGGTGGCGTGACGCTCTGGGCCGAGTTGGACGGCCCGGTCTCCAGCGCGCTGGCCCGGGCCGCCGAGGAGGTCGGCGTACGACTGGCGCCCGGCCCCCGCTTCGGCCTGGACGGCACCATGGAGCGTTTCCTGCGACTGCCGTTCACCCTGCCCGCCGCGGACCTGGTGGAGGCCGTCGGACGGATCGCGGCGGTCCGCTACGACCTGGACCGGACCGGGCCGCAGCGGTGGCGGGAGCCGGCCGTCATCGCCTGAGCCCCATCGACGGGAAGCCGGTGGCCCCACCCGGGCGTGGGTGCGGGGCCACCGGCGACGCGTCACAGCTCGGCGAGGGTGCCGGCGTACATCTTGTCGATCTCGCCCGCGAAGTTGCTCTCCACACCGCGCCGCTTGATCTTCAACGACGGGGTGATCTCGCCGTCCTCGATGGTGAGGTCGCGGGGCAGGATGGCCACCTTCTTGATCTGCTCCCAGCGGTTGAGCTTGGCGTTGAGTTGGGCGACGTACTCCTCGACCATCGTCTGGGCCTCCGCCGAGGTGACGATCTCGGTGTAGCCACGCCCCTCCAGCGGCCCGCCGGCGACCCAGCCCCGGATCGCGTCCGGGTCCAGCGTGATCAGCATCGTGCAGAAGTTGCGCGCCTGGCCGACGACGACCGCCTGCGAGGTGTACGGGCAGATGGCCTTGAACAGCCCCTCGATGTGCGACGGCGCGACGTACTTGCCGCCGGAGGTCTTGACCAGGTCCTTCTTGCGGTCGGTGATCTGGAGATAGCCCTGCTCGTCGAGGGTGCCGATGTCACCGGTACGGAAGAACCCGTCCTCGGTGAACGCGGCGGCGGTCTCCTCCGGCAGGTTGTGGTAGCCGCGCATCACCGGCCGACCGCGCAGCAGGATCTCGCCGTCGCTGTCGATCCGGCACTCCAGGTCGCCCATCGCTCGGCCCACCGTGCCGATCTGGAGCCCGCCCGGCGGGTTGACGAAGTTGCCGGCGCTGGTCTCGGTCAGGCCGTAGCCCTCCGAGATCGGCAGGTTCGCCGCGGCGAAGAAGCTGGCGATCTCCGGACTGAGCGGAGCGGCGCCGGAGACCAGCACCCGCATCCGGCCGCCCAGGCGGGCCTGGAGCTTGCTGAACACCAGCTTCTCGGCGAGCGCGTACTGCAGCTTCAGCCCGCCCGGCACCGGCATGCCGGCCTGCTCCAGGGCCACCTTCTGCTTGCCGACCCGGACGCCCCAGGCGAAGATCTTCGCCTTCGCGCCGCCCGCGCTCTGCGCGGTGGTCACCGCCCGGTTGTAGACCTTCTCGAACACGCGGGGGGCGCCGCACATCAGCGTCGGACGGATCACCGACAGCAGGTCGACGAGCTTGTCCACCCGCCCGTCGACGTAGGTGGGCAGCCCCACGTGGGTGGCGCCGCAGAGCAGCGTCTTGCCGAACGAGTGGGACAGCGGCAGCCACAGGTACTGCAGATCGTCGTCGAGCAGCAGCCCGGCCTCGGCCTGTGCCACGGCCTCCCAGCACCAACCGCCGTGCAGCAGCTCGACGCCCTTGGGCCGGCCGGTGGTGCCCGAGGTGTAGATCAGGGTGGCCAGGTGGTCGGGGCCGATGCCGGCCACGAGCATGTCGATCAGTTCCGGTTCGGCGGCCAGCGCACGGGCGCCCCGCTCCTCCAGCTCGGCGAGCGTCAGTTGGGGGATCGTGGCGGTCGGGTCGACGGCGCCGTCGAGGAGCACCACGTGGGTCAGCGCGGGCAGGTCGGCGCCGCCGGCCTTCGCCGCCTGGGTCGGGTTCTCCGCGAACAGCACCTTCGACCCGGAGTCGGCGAGGATGTACGTCGCGTCCGCCGGCTCGGTGGTCGGGTAGATGGTGGTGGTCGCTCCACCGGCACACATGATGCCGAGATCGATGATCACCCAGTCCAGTCGGGTGTTGGCGAGGATCGCGACCGGGTCCTCCTGGCCGATGCCCAGACCGTGCAGGCCGGCGGCGACCGCCTTGGCGCGCTGGCCGACCTGCTCCCAGGTCAACCAGACCGGCCCCGAGTCGTCGGCGTTCGGGGACGCGAACGCGTGCCGGTCGGGGGTGGCCGCCACGCGCTTGAGGAACATGTCCGGGATGGAACGGTACGGTACATCGAGAGCCATCGCTGTAGCCGCCTTCGGGGGTGGTGGCGTGACGGTCGTCACGTCATGATGGTTACCGAAGAGTATTGCCTGGCGCGGTGCGTCGGCTAGCCCCGGTGATCGTCCGGCCCTCCGACCCCGTCGACCGGTACGGGCGAATCAGGCGTACCGGGCGGCCACGACTGACCAGTCGTAGGTGGCACGGACCCAGTTCCGCCGTGCGGCCAGCGCGTGGCGCAGGCCCTCGTCCTCGTCTGCCAGCAGCGTCTTCTCGACATCGAGGTACGCGTCCAGCCCCCGGTTGAACCGGTCCGCCGCGGCCCGCAGCGCGCTCGCCTCGTCCGCGCCGCTGTCCCGGGCGAGCACCGTCACCAGGTTGTGCGCGTCCGGGTCCACCTGGCTCTCCTTGCCGTAGGAGAAGAGATCGTTGCACCAGCAGACCAGGTCCACCGCCAGCACGTCGAGGGCGACAAGCGCCGGATGGGCGCGCTGGGTCGGCCCGAGCTGCTGGGGCGCCGCCAGGTCGGTGAGCGTGAGACACGGCCGTACGCCACCGATGTGTCGCCGCAGTTGCACGTACTCCGCGACCTCGGGCACCCGCCGACGCTCCCGGTTGGCCGCCTCCCAGAGCAACGCCAACAGGTACTCCCGCATCTGGCTGACGAACCGCAACAGCAGGGCCGGGTGGTCGTGCAGCCGGGTGCGGCGGCACAGGTCGTGCAGCGCGTCGCCGAGCGGCCCGACGGCGGGCGGTACGACGTCCGGGTCCCCGCAGCGGTCCAGCACGTCGATCAGGGTGCTGATCGCCGGCCCCAGCCGGGCCGGGTCGGCGCCGAGGCCGTCCTCGTCACAGGCGTCGTCCATCACGAAGAGCCAGCTGATCAGGTCGGTGAGCAGGCGTAACCCGTCCACCGATCCGTCCGGGCAGGCGCGGCCGGCCAGGCCGGCGGCGTCGGCCCGGTGCAGCCGCTGCACACGCTGGCTGGAATCGACCAACCCGAACGCGCGCGCCCACTCGACGCTCTCGCCCGCCACCTGCTCCGTGGCCCCATGGCGCCCCGCACGAAAAGGAGGCTCCCGCAGCGCCGAAATCGCAAATTTCCGCACAGTGCGCCCCCACTTCGTACCGCTCGGCGCGGAGCGGCGCGGCGCGGTGAAGCGTACGGGAGGAGGCATCAGCGTGTTTCGCTGGGTGTGGGCAACGCCACACTTGACTTGTGACCGTTTAAGCTCAGGGAGTCACATGCCCAGGTTGGCGGCCCGCAGGCGACGTGCGGCGGCTGTCGTGCCGTCCAGTTGGACCCGCGCCACCCGCTGCCGACCGGAGAGGAACAGGGTCAGCTCGGCGGGGGCGCCGACCAACCGCAGCGGCTCCCCGCCCCGACCGACGGAGATCTCGCCGTGACCGGGCGCCTGCACGTAGAGGTCCGCCGGAAAGCGGCGCAGGACCAGCCGGGCCAGCGGGGCGGCACGCTTCCACAAAGTGCGCTGCAGGCCGGCGGGCAGGTCGCGCGGTTGCCACCCGGAGCCGGCCCGCCGCACGTCCTCGTGGTGGATGAAGAACTCCATCGTGTTGGCCAGCTCGTCGGTCAGGGGATTGCTGACCGGGCTCCACAGCGGCGGACGTCGTACCTGCGCCACCAGCTCCGGGTAGGGCCGCGCGGCGAGGCGGCGACGCACCCGTTCGGCGTAGCCGCGCAGCGGCGGCAGCAGGATCCCGCCGGCCGCGTCCGGGCGGCGTTCCCGCAGCACCAGGTGCGCGGCGAGGTCACGGGTCACCCACCCCTCGTTGATCGTCGGGGCGTCCGGCCCGAGGGCCAGCAGGAGATCGGCCAGCGCCTCGCGCTCGGCTCGGGCGTACCGCGGCATCTGCCGATCGTAGGCCCGGTCGCTCGTCGGCGCGCGACACCGGCCGCCGACTCGTCGCCCGCCGCCCGCCGCCCGTCGCCCGCCGCCCGTCGTCATCCGGGTACGTGACGGTCGACATATCCCGACCGGGTCGGCAGTGCTGGCCCCGACCGGTAAGGATGAGGGAGATAATTGCGGCTTACGGCGGGGGAAAGCGTGGCGAGCAAGACAAGTCGGGACGTGCTCAGCCGAGGGCTGGGGGTCCTGCGGCAGGCGATCCGCGAGCAGCCCCGGATCTTCTCGGTCGCGGTCGTCGGCAGCGTGCTCTTCGGCGGCATGATCATCGTCAGCGCTCGGGTCGTCGGGACCGTCATCGGCGAGGTGGCGCTGCCGGCCATCTCGCGCGGCGAGGTGGGCGCCGGGACCCTGGCGTTGGCCGCGGCCGCGCTGTTCGGGATCAGCGTGCTGCGGGTGGCGGGCATCTTCGGGCGTCGGCTCGGCGCCGGCTACATGCAGTACCGCCTCCAGGCCTCCTACCGGCGCCGGGTCACCCGCCGTTACCTGGAGCTGCCGCTGTCCTGGCACCACCGCAACTCGACCGGCACCCTGCTGTCCAACGCCAACTCCGACGTGGAGGCGGCCTGGTACCCGATCGCGCCGCTGCCGTTCGCCGTCGGCACGCTCGTGATGCTCGTCGGCGCGATCGTGTCGCTCTTCGCCACCGACTGGGCGCTGGCCCTGGTGGGCCTCGCGGTCTTTCCCGCGCTGTTCGCGCTCAACGTCGTCTACTCCCGCCGGATGGCGCCCCGACAGGCTCGGGCGCAGCGCCTGCGCGCCGAGGTCAGCGGCATCGCCCACGAGAGCTTCGACGGCGCCCTGGTGGTCAAGACCATGGGCCGCGAAGCCCAGGAGACCGCCCGGTTCGCGGGTCGCGCCGGTGAGCTGCGCGACTCGCTGATCGCGGTCGGTCGGCTGCGCGGCGTCTTCGACCCACTGTTGGAGACCCTGCCCAGCCTCGGCACCCTCGCCGTGCTCGTGGTCGGGGCGTTCCGGCTGCGCCAGGGCGCGATAAGCGTGACCGAGTTGGTCAGCGTGGCCTTCCTCTTCACCGTGCTGGCCTTCCCGGTCCGGGCCATCGGGTGGGTGCTGGCCGAGCTGCCGCGCAGCGTCGCCGGCTGGGACCGCGTCCGCCGGGTGCTCGACGCGACCGGCGAGATGCCGTACGGGCAGCGCGTGCTCGACCAGGACGGCGCCGGGGCGGCCACCCTCACCTTCCGCGACGTGCACTTCTCCTACCCGCCGGCCGAGGCGCACCAGACCGGCGCGCAGGTCCTCGGCGAGGTCGGCTTCACGGTGCCGGCCGGTCGGACGGTGGCCCTGGTCGGGCCCACCGGCGCCGGCAAGTCCACAATCGCCTCGCTGGCGGTGCGCCTCGTCGACCCGGACTCCGGCGCCGTCACCCTGGACGGGGTGGACGTGCGCGAGCTGACCGCCGCCTCGCTGGCCGGCACCGTGGCGCTGGTCGCCCAGGTGCCGTTCGTCTTCGACGACACGGTCCGCGCCAACATCGCCCTCGACCGGCCGGGCATCGACGACGAGGCGGTCTGGGCGGCGCTGCGGCTGGCCGAGGCGGACGGGTTCGTCGCCGCGCTGCCCGACGGTCTGGACACCATGGTCGGCGAGCGGGGCACCTCGCTCTCCGGCGGGCAGCGGCAGCGGCTCACCCTGGCCCGCGCGCTCGCCGGCCGGCCGCGCCTGCTGGTGCTCGACGACGCGACAAGCGCTGTCGACCCGCGGGTGGAGGCGGCCATCCTGGCCGGGCTGCGGTCGTCGGCGGCCGAGCCCGGGGTGCCTGTCGCGTCGATCCTGGTGGTGGCGTACCGCCGGGCCACCATCGCGCTCGCCGACGAGGTCATCTACGTGGAGCAGGGACGGGTGCTCGCCCGCGGCACGCACAGCGAGTTGCTGGCCACCGTGCCCGGGTACGTCGACCTGGTCACCGCCTACGAGCAGGCGGAGGTCGAGCGCGCGCAGGAGAGCGCCTACGGCGACGAGGTCACACCGCTGCCCTCGGGCCTGGAGATCGAGGTGGACCGGTGAGCGGGAGGAACGCGGCGAAGCGGAGCCCCGCGGTCGCGAACGAGAGGCGGGATCCGGTGACGACGACCGTGGACGGTGCCAAGCGGGAGGAGACGACCTGGCAGACCCTGCGCCGGGGTCTGGCGCTCTCACCGGAGTTGCGGACCGGCCTGGCCGGCACCCTGGCCCTGGCGTTGGTCTACATGATCGGCCGGGTGGCGGTGCCGGTCGCCGTGCAGCAGGGCATCGACCGGGGCCTCGTCGGCGGTCTGAACCTCGACGTGGTCTGGTCGGTGGTGGCGGTCACCGCGGCGATCCTGACGGTCACGACGGTCTGCGGCTATCTGATGATGCGCCGGCTGTTCACGGTCAGTGAGACGGCGTTGGCGAACGTCCGGACGCGGGCGTTCCGGCACGTGCACGACCTGTCGATGTTGCACCAGCAGTCGGAGCGGCGCGGCTCGCTTGTCTCGCGGGTCACCAGCGACGTCGACCAGATCACCCAGTTCCTCCAGTGGGGCGGGGTGATCCTGCTCGTCAACCTCGGTCAGCTGGTGGTCACCACAGCCGTCATGCTCGCGTACTCCTGGCAGTTGACGCTCGTGGTGCTGGCCGCCTTCCTGCCCGCGGTGTTCGTGATCCGGCGGTTGCAACGCCGGCTGGGCTCGGCGTACGCGACGGTGCGTCAGCGCACCGGCACGCTGCTCGGCACGATCGGCGAGAGCGTGGTGGGCGCGCCGGTGATCCGGGCGTACGGGATCGCGGGCCGCACCGAGCGGCGGTTGGACGAGGCCATCGACGGGCAGCGGCTGGCGCAGCAGCGGGCGATCCGGATCAGCATCGTGGGCAGCTCGGTGGGCGAGCTGGCCGCTGGGCTCGCGCTGGCGGGTGTGGTGGTGCTCGGGGTGACGCTGGGGGTGGACGGCACGCTGTCGATCGGCCAGTTGACCGCGTTCCTGTTCCTGGTGACGCTCTTCATCCAGCCGGTGCAGATCGCCACCGAGGTGCTCAACGAGGCGCAGAACGCGATCGCCGGCTGGCGTCGGGTGCTGGACGTGCTGGACGTCGCCCCCGACGTGGCCGACCCGGGGGAGCAGGGGCGCAAGCTGCCGGCCGGGCCGCTGGACATCCGGTTCGCCGGTGTGCGGTTCGCCTATCCGGGTGGCCCGCCGGTGCTGCACGACATCGACCTGGAGATTCCGGCGAAGAGCCGGGTGGCGGTGGTCGGCGAGACCGGCAGTGGCAAGACCACGTTCGCCAAGTTGCTGACCCGTCTGATGGACCCGTCGGCCGGGGCGGTGCTGCTGTCCGGGGTGCCGCTGGCGGAGGTGCGGTTCGATTCGCTGCGCTCCCGGGTGGTGATGGTGCCGCAGGACGGGTTCCTCTTCGACGCGACGGTGGGGGACAACGTCCGGTTCGCCCGGCCGGAGCTGACCGACGAGGAGCTGAGCGTGGCCTTCACCGAGCTGGGCCTGTCGGACTGGCTGGAGGGTCTGCCGGCGGGTCTGGACACGCCGGTCGGCGAGCGCGGCGAGGCGCTCAGCGTCGGTGAGCGGCAGTTGGTCGCACTGGCCCGCGCGTACGTGGCCGACCCGGACCTGTTGGTGCTGGACGAGGCGACGAGCGCCGTGGACCCGGCGACCGAGGTGCGTCTGCAACGCACCCTGGACGCGGTCACCAGGGGGCGGACCACCCTCGCGATCGCGCACCGGCTCTCCACGGCGCAGGCCGCCGACGAGGTGATCGTGGTGGACCGGGGTCGGGTGGTGCAGCGCGGCCCGCACGACGAGTTGGTCCGTGACGCCGACTCGGTCTATGGCCTGCTCTACGCGTCCTGGCTGGAGCAGACCCGATGACGCGCTCCGGCTGCGCCGGCTTGGTGGACGCCGACGGCGAGGTGCTCTAGGCTCCGGGTTAGGCAAGCCTAACCTTCGAAGGAGGTCGCGCCATGCGGCCCAACCCCGCCGAGATCGTCCGTACCCTCGTCGCCGGCCGCCTGCCCGGTCTTGTGCATCTCGCGCACCGGCCGGGCCCGCACCACGCCCGGCACGTGACCGACCCGGACGGGCGGGTGCTGCTGTTGGTGCCGGTGGCCAGCCACCTGGCCGCCGCGCTGCGACCGGCCGCCGGGGTCAGCGACGTCGCGGTGGTGCTCGACGTGCTCGACCTGCCACCCGCCGCCGGCGCGCCGGGTCTGGGTCGGGCCTGGGTCTCCGGCTGGGCCGGCGAGCTGCACGGCGACGAGGCCCGCCAGGCGGCGCTCGACTTCGCCGCGGTGGAGCCGACCGGCGACCTGCTCGACCTGGGCACCCGGTTCCGGCTGTTCCGCTTCGAGGTGGTCGAGGTCCGTTGGGAGCGCGCCGGCCTCGTGCGCCGGATCGACCCGGGGGAGTACGCGGAGGCGGAGCCGGACCCGGTGCACCCGGTCGAGGCACGTCTGCTCGCCGACCTCGCCGAGTGCCACGGCGCCCAGGTGACCGCGTACCTGCGCCAGCAGCTCGGCCTGACCGAGCAGACCGTCGACGGGCCGCCCCGGGTGGTGCGCATCGACCGCTACGGGCTGGTGGTCGCCCTCGGCCACCCCGGCGCCCGACGGCGGATCCGGTTGGCGTTCCCCGGCCCGGTGGCCGACCCGGCCGACCTGCCGCGACTGCTGCCGCCGCTACACCTCCCCGCCAACACCCGCCCGCCGCGCTGACCCACCCCGACCCACCCCGTCCCCACCCCTGCCGTGCGCCGATCTTGCACTTTCGGTCGCCGGAATGCGTTAGTTATCCCTTTTTGTCGGGACAGTAAGTGCAAGATCGCGAGGGCGTCCGGGGTCAGGTCGGCAGGGGGCCCGTCAGGTAGCGCTGGATCGTCGGGCCGACCGCGGCGACAAGGGTCTCCGGGTCGGCCGAGGCGACCGGCTCCAGGCGCACCACGTGCCGCATCATGGCCAGGCCGATCATCTGGGTGGCCACCAGGGAACCGCGCAGCGGCAGCTGGGCCGGATCGACGTCGAGTTGTTCGAGCACCCGCCGCAGCACCTGGGTGGCGATGAACTCCCGCAGCAGTCGGGCGGTCCACTCGTTGCTCACCGCGGAGCGCAGCAGCGCCTGGGCGGCGGCCCCGGCCGGGGAGTCCCAGATGCCGAGGAAGGTGCGCACCAGGCGCTCACCGGCGCCGTCCGGGTCGCCGGCGAGCACCTTCGGCACCAGCTGACCGGGGTCGAACGGGAAGTTCATCGCGGCGAGGAAGAGCTGGTCCTTGCTGCCGAAGTAGTGGTGCACGAGCGCCGGGTCGACGCCTGCCGTGCTGGCGATGGCGCGGATCGAGGCGGCGTCGTAGCCCCGCTCGGCGAACGCCGTGCGCGCCGAGTCGAGGATCGCCTCCCGGGTGTCCGGGTTGCCGGGTCGCCGGCCGGTCCGCCGCGTCATCGCCGCCCTTCGTTCGTCCACCTGGGCAGCCGTGGGCCGGCCGGCCCACGGCTGCCGCGGTCTCACCCGCTGCGTCGGCGCAGGGTGGCCGCCGCGAGCACCAGCGCCAGCACCACCGCGCCGAGCACCACCGCCACGTCCCGCCACATTGTGCCGGTCGGCTCGGCGTGGGCGCCGACCTCCTGCAACGCCTCGATGGCGTACGACAGGGGGAAGGCGTCACCGAGCGCCTGGAGCCAACCGGCCATCTCGTCGCGGGCCACGAACAGCCCGCAGAGCAGCAGTTGGGGGACCACCACGACCGGCAGGAACTGTACTGCCTGGAACTCGGTGCGCGCGAAGGCGCTGCACAGCAGCCCGAGGGCGACGCCCAGCACGGCGTCGACGACCGCGATCCCGATCACCAGCCAGCTGCTGCCGGCGGTGTCCAGATCGAAGATCCAGTACGCCACGGCGGCGGCGACGGCCGCCTGCGCGGCGGCGGCCAGCCCGAACGCGATGCCGTAACCGAAGAGCAGGTCGAGCTTGCCCAGCGGTGTGGTGAGCAGACGCTCCAGGGTGCCGGAGGTGCGTTCGCGGAGCATCGCGATGCTCGTCACCAGGAACATGATCACGAACGGGAAGATGCCCAGCAGCACCAGCGCGACCCGGTCGAACGTCGTCGGCTGCCCGGGCGGGGTCGGTTGGTCGGCGTACATGAAGTAGACGAGGGTGAGCAGGACGGCCGGCACCACCACGAGCAGGGCGATGGTGCGGCGATCGTGCCGGAGCTGACGCAGGATGCGGCCGGTGGTGGCCGCCAGGATCCGGGGGTTCATGACTGCTCCTGTCCGGCTTGCGGGGCGGTGGTGGTCGGAGCCGCCTCGCCGGCCCGGATCAGGCGCAGGAACGCCTCGTCGAGGTCGTCCACGCCGGCGGCGGCGCGGATGGCGGCCGGGCTGTCGTCGGCGATCAACCGCCCCTGGCGGATCAGCAGCAACCGGTCGCAGCGGGCCGCCTCGTCCATCACGTGGCTGGACACCAGCAGGGTGGTGCCCGCGGCGGCCATCGCGTGGAACCGGGCCCACAGGTCGGCCCGGAGCACCGGATCCTGACCGACTGTCGGCTCGTCGAGGATCACCAGCTCCGGCTCCCCGACCAGGGCGCAGGCCAGCGACGCCCGGCTGCGCTGGCCGCCGGAGAGGGTGGCGACCAGTTGGCCGGCGGCCTCGGCCAGCCCGACATCGCCGATCGCCCGGTCGGCCTCGACCCGCCCACGCCCGTAGAGGGCCGCGAAGTAGCGGGCGTTCTCCCGAACGGTCAGGTCGGCGTAGACGCTCGGCGCCTGGGTCAGGTAGCCCACCTGGTGCCGCAGCGCCGGGGCGCCGGCCGGTTGACCGAGCACGGTGACCGTCCCGCCGCTGACCACCTGCACCCCGACCACGGCGCGCATGAACGTGGTCTTGCCACTGCCGCTGGGGCCGAGCAGCCCGGTGACGGCGCCGCGCGGGACCCGGCAGCTGATGCGGTCCAACACCCGCCGCCCACCCCGGTCGACGACCAGGTCACGGACGGCTATCGCGTCGTCCATCACATACCTCCCAAGAAACTCATCATCCGTTGAACTCAACGGTAGATGAAATGCTGCCCCCGGTGCAACGGCCAGGACCGACGATCGGTCGGCTACCGTGCGCCCGGCGTTAGAACGGGCAGTAGGCTTCGGACCGGACACCGAGTCCGCCAACGGGCATTGCGTACTGATGGGGCGTACGGCACGATGGCGCCGTGGGTCACGCTCCGTTACCGAATAGCGGTTTTCTCGAAGACTGGGCCGCGCGGTTGCGGCAGACCGGCGAGCGGCCGGTCGTCGGCATCCTGCTGCGCGGCAGCCACGCCCGCCGAGCCGCCACCGCACACAGCGACGTCGACCTCGACGTGCTTGTCGGTGGCGCGCCGTACGCCGCGCGGCAGGCGTACCTGGCCGAATCCGCAGGCCGGGTCACCCACGTCTCGGTCGCCGCGCGCGACGTCCGCTCCTGGGTGCATCGACTCGGCGAACCGGCCGACTGGGCGTTCGGGCTCCCGGTCACCGCCCCGGCGCGGCTGCTCTGGGCCGACCCGCACTGGCGGCCCCGCATCGACCTGCCGGTGCTCTGCCAGCCCGCCGAACCACCCCGCCTCGAGGAGCTGATCGCCACGCTCGGTAAGGCCGCGGCCGCCCGGTCCGCCCACGACCGACTCGGAATCCGGCTCGCCGTCGCCGACCTGGCCCGGCTCTGCCCATCGGTGCTGCGCCCGGCCAACCCGTCGGTGCGGGTCCACTCCCGCCGGGCGGCCTTCGCGGCGGCCCTGGACCTGCCGGTCGCCCCACCGGGCTACCGGGCGGACATGCTGCTCTGCCTCGGCCTGCGACCGGGCGCCACCGCCCAGCTGTTCTCCGCCGCCGTACGACTCGTCGCCGGCACCCTGCCGCTGATCCGGCCGTACGCCGAGGAGATCGCCGAGGTGGCCGGCGCGGACCTGGCCGCCGCCCTTGTCGACGGCCGGCTGGACCGGTACGTGGCCCAGCTGGCCCGGCCCGACGTGCCCGCGCCGCCGCCGCACCGGGAGCGGTCGCCGGTGCCCGCGCCACGTGCGGGACACTTGGACACTGTGTCCGTACCTGACTCGCCGGCGACCGGCGTCCCCAGCGCACCGAGCGACCCGATGGCACCCGGGTCGGCCCGCCCGTCCCGACTCGACGCGGCCATCGCGGCCCGGCTGCGCCGCACCGCCGACGGTCTGGTCGCCGCGGTGGTCCGCGCGCACGACACCGGCGAGGTGCTGATGGTCGCGTGGATGGACGACGAGGCGCTGCACCGCACCCTCACCACCGGCCGGGCCACCTACTGGTCGCGCAGCCGCCGCGAATACTGGGTCAAGGGAGCCACCTCCGGGCACCACCAGTACGTCCGCTCGGTCGCGCTGGACTGCGACGGAGACGCGCTGCTGGTCAGCGTGGACCAGGTCGGGGCGGCCTGCCACACCGGACACCGGACCTGCTTCTTCACCGAGTTGCCCGTCACCGCCCCGGAGGCCCGGTGAGCGCGCCCAGCGCGGCCCGGCGCAGCCTCGCAGCCGCGAACGAAAGGCAGACCCAGCCATGACCGACGGCACCGTCAGCCCCGACCTGGGCACCTTCACCGAGCTGGCCGCCGACTGGCGGGTGGTGCCGGTGACCCGGCGGCTCCTGGCCGACGCGGAGACGCCGGTCGGGGTCTACCGGAAGCTGGCCGGTGGGCCCGGCACGTTCCTGCTGGAATCGGCCGAGCAGGGGGTCGGCTCGGCCGGCCTGGCCTGGTCGCGATACTCGTTCATCGGCGTCCGCAGCAGCGCCACGCTCGTCGAGCGGGACGGCGTGGCGACCTGGCTCGGCCAGCCGCCGGCGGGGTTGCCCACCGAGGGCGACCCGGTGCGGGTGCTGCGGGAGACGGTGGCGGCGCTCGCCGGCCCGGTCGGCGACCCGTCCGACGATCTGCCGCCGCTGACCGGGGGCATGGTCGGTTACCTCGGCTACGACCTGGTGCGCCGCTTCGAGCGGCTGCCCGAGCTGACCGAGGACGACCTGGGCGTGCCCGAGTTGGGCATGATGCTCGCCACCGACCTGGTGGTGCTCGACCACTACGACGGCTCGGCGATCCTGGTCGCCAACGCGGTGCTGCCGCCGTTGGACGCCCCGGACCGCGCCCCGCAGGTCGCCGCCGCGTACCACCACGCGGTGGGCCGGCTGGACGCGATGACCACGGCGCTGTCCCGGCCCATCCCACCGATGATCTCCACGGTCGAGCGTCCGCCGGCCGGGGAGGTGCTCTGCCGTACGCCCGACGGCGGCTACCCGAAGGCGGTGGAGGCCGCCAAGGAGGCGATCCGGGCCGGTGAGTGCTTCCAGATCGTGCTGTCCCAGCGCTTCGAGCGGTCGACGCACGCCGACCCGCTGGACGTCTACCGGGTGCTGCGCACCAGCAACCCCAGCCCGTACATGTACCTGCTGCGCTTCGACGGGTTCGACATCGTCGGCTCGTCCCCGGAGGCGCACCTGAAGGTCACCGGCGGCGCGAGCGGGCGGCGTCGCGCGTTGCTGCACCCGATCGCCGGCACCCGGCCGCGTGGCGACACCCCCGCCGCCGACGCCGTGCTCGCCGCGGAGCTGCTCGCCGACCCCAAGGAGCGGGCCGAGCACGTGATGCTCGTCGACCTCGGCCGCAACGACCTGGGCCGGGTGTGTCAGCCCGGCAGCGTGGAGGTGCCCGAGTTCGCCACCATCGAGCGGTACAGCCACGTCATGCACATCGTCTCCACCGTCACCGGCACGTTGCGTGACGACCAGAGCGCGTTCGACGCGCTCGCCGCGACCTTTCCGGCCGGGACCCTCTCCGGCGCGCCGAAGGTCCGGGCCATGGAGATCATCGAGGAGTTGGAGCCGGTCCGCCGCGGCCTCTACGGCGGCACGGTGGGTTACTTCGGCTTCGGCGGCGACCTGGACATGGCGATCGCCATCCGGACCGCGCTGATCCGCGACGGCCGCGCCTACGTGCAGGCCGGCGCCGGGGTGGTGGCCGACTCGGACCCGGCCGCCGAGGACCAGGAGACGCGGAACAAGGCCGCCGCCGTGCTGGCGGCGATCGCCGCCGCCGAGACGTTGCGGCCGGCCCGATGAGCGCGAGGAGTGCAGCGCAGCGGAGCCCCGCAGTGGCGAACGAAAGGCCGGCACCGGTGAGCGCGAGGAGTGCAGCGCAGCGGAGCCCCGCAGTCGCGAACGAAAGGCCGGCCCGATGAGGGGTGGCGAGCGGTCCGCCGTGGGCCGGCGTGAGTTGGCGTACGCCGTACTCCTCTGCCTGGTTGGCGCGGCCCTGGCGCTGTGGGCGGCGACGCGGACCTGGTCGGTCGAGCTGACCGTGCGCCCGGCGCCGCTGCCGCCGGTACGCGACACCCGCAGCGGGGCCGGGCTGCTGCCCTGGCTGCCGGCGTTGGCCCTGGTGACGTTGGCCGGTGGTGGCGCGGTGCTGGCCACCCGGGGCCGGCTGCGGCAGGTGCTCGGCGCGCTGCTCGGTGTGCTCGCGCTGGCCGTGGCTGCCGGCGGTGGGTACGGGCTGGGTGTCGACGTCGACGGCTCGGTGAACCGGCAGTGGCCGGTGCTCTGCCTGCTCGGCGGCCTGCTGGCCGCCGCGGGCGGTTTCTGGACGGCGGCGCGCGGTGGCGGCTGGCCGGCGATGGGCGCCCGGTACGAGCGGCCGGCCCGCACCGCGCCGCGGGCCGCGCCGGCGTCGACCGGTACGCCGGAGTCGCCCGCGCCGATGGCCGGGCGGCGGACCACCGAGGCGTGGGACGCGTTGGATCGGGGTGAGGACCCGACGGCCGACTGACGGCGGCGGCCCGTTGCGGCCGGTGGGTGTCAGCCGACGGACTGACGGTCCCGCCGCGGTCGTGACGTGGCGGCGCGGGCGGCGGTCAGTTCGGCCACCAGGCGGTTCAGTTCGGCGCGTTGGTCGGCGCGGGCCCGGTCGGCGCAGACCGCCTCCCAGGCGTTGCCCCGCGCCGTACGCATCCGACCCTCGCCCACCACGGCGCGTTCCACGCTGTGCACCACCCCGACGGCGAGCGACGCCACCGTCCGCGAGATGGTCGTCAGGCCGATGGTCGCTTGCGGCTCGGACATGCTCATGGTCACCTCGCACGAGGAGTGGCGATGGTCGGGGCAGGCGCGTCATCGAGTCTGCCTGAGGACGATGCTGGCCGGCTGACGTTTCGCCGTCGTGACCGCCCGGTCAACTGTCTCGCCCCGGCCGTGACCAGGGGCCGTCCGTTCGGCCTTGAGCTTGCTCACAACATCGACCGACGCCGTTGTCGTCGGGCGCCGGTCCGGAACTGGTGGCATGATCGATGCGACGGCACGGTCGGACCACGGCCGCCAAGGCTCCATACCGCGTGACGATTGTCGATACGGGAGGTGGCGCTGCGTGACATACCGTTCACGGCAAGTCGGCCATTATGCCGGAGCCCTTTTCGTGAGCAGCGCCATACCCCCGGCATTCGGTGTCGGTCGGCTGCCCCTAGCATCGGCCCATGACGCCCGGAGAGGGGAGTCCGTTGGTGACTGCTGAGCATGCGCACGCGGAGGGGGACGAGGCCGGTCAGGCAGCGTCCGTAAGCGTGCTCGATGAGATTCTGGCCGGCGTGCGTGAGGACGTCGCCCGACGCCAGGAGCAGGTTCCGCTGGAGCGGATCCGTGAACTGGCAGCGGCCGCGCCGCCGCCGCTGGACGCTTACGCGGCGCTGCGTAAGCCCGGCGTGGCAGTGATCGCCGAGGTGAAGCGCTCGTCGCCGTCCAAGGGGCGGCTGGCCGAGATCGCCGATCCGGCCGACCTGGCGGTCGACTACGCGGCAGGTGGGGCGCGCGCGATAAGTGTGCTGACCGAGGGGCGCTGGTTCGGCGGTTCGCTCGACGACCTGGCGGCCGTCCGTGCCGCGGTCACCGTGCCGGTGCTGCGCAAGGACTTCGTGGTCTCCAGCTACCAGATCCACGAGGCGCGCGCACACGGTGCCGACCTGGTGCTGCTGATCGTCGCCGCGCTCGAGCAGAACGTGCTGATGGGTCTGCTGGAGCGGATCGAGTCGTTGGGCATGACCGCGCTTGTCGAGGTGCACGACGAGGAAGAGGCCGACCGCGCGCTGGAGGCGGGCGCTCAGGTGATCGGGGTCAACGCCCGTGACCTGCGTACCCTGGAGGTCGACAGGTCGGTGTTCGAGCGGATCGCGCCGGGCCTGCCCAGCAGCGTCGTCAAGATCGCCGAATCCGGCGTTCGTGGTCCGCACGACCTGATCCGGTACGCCTCCGCGGGTGCTGACGCGGTCCTCGTGGGCGAGGGCCTGGTCACCCAGAAGAGCCCTCGCGAAGCGGTCGCCGAGCTGGTCAACGCGGGCAACCACCCGGCAACGCCACGGCCGGTGCGCTGACCTCGCACCGGACGCCCCGATCGAGAGGATTTCCGATGAGCGCCGACGCGCTGGCCCCGGTGGCCGGCCCGCAGCCCGACTCCGCCGGCCACTTCGGCCGCTTCGGCGGTCGGTTCGTTCCCGAGGCCCTGGTGGCCGCGCTCGACGAGCTCGACGGGGCGTGGCGCACGGCGATGGCGGACGAGTCCTTCCAGGCGGAGTTCGGCGCGCTGCTGCGGGACTACGCGGGCACGCCGTCGCTGCTCTACGAGGCCCGGCGATTCTCCGCGAAGCTCGGCGCGCGGGTGTTGCTCAAGCGCGAGGACCTCAACCACACCGGCGCGCACAAGGTGCGCAACGTGCTCGGCCAGGCGTTGCTCACCAAGCGGATGGGCAAGACCCGGGTGATCGCCGAGACCGGTGCCGGCCAGCACGGCGTGGCCACCGCGACCGCCGCCGCCCTGTTCGACCTGGAGTGCGTGGTCTACATGGGCCAGGTCGACACCGAACGGCAGGCGCTCAACGTGGCCCGGATGCGGATGCTCGGCGCCACTGTCGTTCCGGTCACCAACGGCTCGCGCACCCTCAAGGACGCGATGAACGAGGCGATGCGCGACTGGGTGGCGAACGTCGACGAGACGCACTACCTGATCGGCACCGCAGCGGGTCCGCACCCGTTCCCGGCGATGGTCCGCGACTTCGTCCGGGGCATCGGTGACGAGGCACGTCAGCAGTGCCTCGACCTGACCGGCGCACTGCCGGACGCGGTCACCGCCTGCGTCGGCGGCGGCTCCAACGCCCTGGGCATCTTCCACGCGTTCGTCGGTGACGAGGACGTGCGGCTGTACGGCTTCGAAGCCGGCGGCGACGGGGTGGCCACCGGCCGGCACGCGGCGAGCATCACCGGCGGGTCGGCCGGTGTCCTGCACGGCACACGCACCTACGTGTTGCAGGACGCCGACGGGCAGACGCTGGAGTCGCACTCGATCTCCGCCGGCCTGGACTACCCGGGCGTCGGGCCCGAGCACGCCTGGCTGCACGACACCGGCCGGGCGCGTTACCTCCCGGTCACCGACACCGAGGCGATGGCCGCGTTCGAGTTGCTCTGCCGCACCGAGGGGATCATCCCGGCGATCGAGAGCGCCCACGCGCTCGCCGGCACCGTCGCGCTGGCCCCGAAGCTCGCCGCCGAGCTGGGTCGGGAGCCCACCATCGTGGTCAACCTCTCCGGTCGGGGTGACAAGGACGTGCACACCGCCGGCGACTACTTCGGCATCCTCGACAAGGAGCGGTGAGATGAGCCGGATCGGGGTGGCCTTCGACAAGGCCCGCGCCGACGGACGGGCCCTGCTGGTCGGCTGCATGCCGGCCGGTTTCCCGACCGTCGACGGCAGCATCGCGGCGATGACCGCCATGGTCGAGGCCGGTGTGGACGTCATCGAGGTGGAGATCCCCTACTCCGACCCGGTGATGGACGGGCCGGTGATCCAGAAGGCCAGCGACATCGCGCTGGCCGGCGGCGTCCGCACCAGGGACACCCTGCGCATCATCGAGGCGGTGGCGGCCACCGGCGCTCCGGTGGTCACCATGACCTACTGGAACCCGGTCGAGCGGTACGGCGTGGACGTGTTCGCCCGTGACCTCGCCGCCGCCGGTGGCACCGGTCTGATCACCCCCGACCTCATTCCCGACGAGGCGGCCGAGTGGCTGGCCGCCTCGGACGCGCACGGCCTGGACCGCACGTTCCTGGTCTCCCCGTCGTCCACCGACGCGCGGCTGGCGATGACCGTGCGGCACTGCCGCGGTTTCGTCTACGCGACAGCGGTCATGGGTGTCACCGGAGCCCGGACGGGCACCTCGGACGCGGCACCGACGCTTGTCTCCCGGGTCCGCGAGGTCACCGACCTGCCGGTGGGTGTCGGTCTCGGCGTGGGCACCGGCGCGCAGGCCGGCACCGTCGCCGGCTACGCCGACGGGGTGATCGTCGGCAGCGCGCTGATCAGGTGTCTGCTCGACGCCCCCACCGAGGCGGAGGGGCTGGCTGCCCTGCGCGCCCTCAGCGCCGAACTCGCCGAGGGCGTCCGCAACCCCACCCGCTGACGCCGTCCGCCGATCCGTCGCTGACGGAGGTGCGGTCGTTGCCGGATGTGTCAGTGGCGCCGGGAGGGGTCCGCGGCCTCGCCGCGTTGCTCAGGTGGCTGCCCCACGCCCCACCGCACGTCCTGCCCCGCTCCCGGCTGGCCGTCCTGGTTTGTCGCCGGCCGGCTCTCCGGGCCAGTCGCCGTTGCTCCCTCCTCGGGTGGGCGAGCCGCTGGCGGGGCGGCCTCGACGACGCCGGGCACCCGGAGGACGTCGCGGAGCACGCCGGAGCGGCCGGCGGTCGCGTCGGCGACGGCGGCACGGGTGAGCGGGGTGACCGTCTCGGGCAGCGCGTCGGGGGAGTGCCAGGACAACCGACAACCCGGCGGTGGGTCGGCCGGCGGGCGGCCGTCGGTGGCGCGGGCCCGAAAAACGTGCACGAGTACGTCCGGCGACGGCCCGACCCGTCCGGCCGGCGTTTCCCCCGAGGGGTCGGCCAGGTGGTAGACGCCGATCAGGTCGATCAGCTCGATGGCGCGGCCGGTCTCCGCGCGGATGTCCCGTAGGGCCGCCCGCACCGGGCTCTCGGCCGGACGCAGTCGTCCGCCGGGCAACGCGTAGCGGCGCGTGCCCCGGCCCTGCTGGCAGAGCAGCACCCGGCCGACGTCGTCGGTGACGACCGCGGCGACCGCCCAGGTGAGCGCGCTCATGGACAAAGAGCGTACGGCGGCGCAAACCAGAAGTCACCGAGATGCGGGCTCCCCGTGCCCGGGGTGCCGCTAAGGGGGTGTGCAGCGGTAGCGTGTGCACCCGTGACCCTCGCCTCGCTGTCCCCCCAGGCGGCCCTGCCCAGTCCCAGCACCGCGGTCTGGCAACTCGGGCCGGTGCCGATCCGGGCGTACGCGCTCTGCATCATCGCCGGCATCGTGCTGGCCTGCTGGGTGACGGAGCGTCGGCTTCGGCAGCGCGGCGTCGCGCCCGGCGCGGTGCTCGACATCGCCGTCTGGGCGGTGCCGGCCGGCATCATCGGTGCCCGGATCTACCACGTCGTCACCTCACCGGAGAAATACTTCGGCGCCGGCGGTGAGCCGATGAAGGCGTTCGCCATCTGGGAGGGCGGCCTCGGCATCTGGGGCGCCGTCGCCGGTGGCGCGGTCGGTGTCTACATCGCCGCCCGGCAGCTCGGCATCCCGTTCGGCGTGGTGGCCGACGCGGTGGCGCCCGGGCTGGCGCTGGCCCAGGCGGTCGGCCGGATCGGCAACTGGTTCAACAACGAGCTGTTCGGCGGCCGGACCACACTGCCGTGGGGCCTGCAGATCCACCGGATGGACCCGGACAATCCGGGGCACGCGCTGCGTGACGACGCCGGGCAGCCGATCCTCGAACCGGGCCTCTACCAGCCGACCTTCCTCTACGAGGCGCTGTGGAACCTCGGCGTCGTCGCCCTGGTCCTCCTCCTGGACCGCAGGCTCAAGCTGGGCCGCGGCCGGGCGTTCGCGCTCTACGTGATGGGCTACACCGTCGGCCGGTTCTGGATCGAACTGATGCGCACCGACGAGGCCAACCACATTCTGGGCGTCCGGCTCAACGTCTGGACCGCCGGCCTGGTCTTCCTCGGCGCGTTGATCTACTTCGTCCGGGTGCGCGGCCCGCAGGACTACCTGATCCCGCTCGGCGCGGCGGGGACGCCGACCCCGTCCCCCACGTCCGACCTGTCCCAGGTCGACCTCTCGGAGCGGGAGACCCCCGCGCGGGCCGCCGCCCCGGAGGGATATCGGGTGGTCAGCGAGGAGCAGTACGCCGCCTGGCAGGACACCGGCGTCATCCCGCCGGAGCGGGCCGCCAACCCGGGCGACGAGCCACTCGGTGACGCGGCATCCGTCGACGGCCCGTCGACCGACGACGAGTCGGTGGACGACCTGTCGGCTCCGCGTGCCGACCGGGCCGACGCCGCGGGCGTACGGCCCGCCGACCGGGACAGCTGAGCGGAGGCGGCACCGATGCGAAGCGCGGTGGTGGTCGGCGCAGGGGTCGGTGGCCTCGCCGTGGCCGGTGCGCTGGCCCGCTCCGGCTGGCAGGTCACCGTGCTGGAACGCGCCGAGCGGGTTCGCCCCGAGCCGACCGCGGTGGTGCTCTGGCCCAACGGCGTCCGCGCGTTGCAGGCCCTCGGCCTCGGCGCGGGCCTGGCCGCCATCGCCACCCCGCTGTCCGACGGCGGGGTCCGTCGCCCGGACGGGCACTGGCTCGTGCAGCCCCGGCCCATCCCGGCCGACCGGATGCCGGTGGTGGTGCACCGCGAGGACCTGCACGACGCGCTGATCGCGGGCCTCGGTGAGCGGGTCGAGCTGCGTACCGGCGTGACCGTGCGGCACGTCCGGGTCGAGCCGGGGGAACGGCCCGCGGTCAGCGACGGACGGCACACCATCGAGGCCGACCTGGTGGTCGCCGCCGACGGCACGGACAGCGGCATCCGCCGCCAACTCGCCCCCGAGTCCCGGGTGGTCAGCTCCGGATGCGCCGCCTGGCGGGCCGTCATCCCCTGGTACCAGGCGCCGCGGCTCCCCGACGACCAACCGCTGGCCGGTGAGATCCTCGGCGCCGGTTACCGGTTCGTGGCCGCGTCGTTGGGCGATCGTGGCTCCTCCGGTGGGTCCAGCCGGGGCGGGATCTACTGGGTGGCCACCGCCGCCGGCGCCCCTCGTCCGGAACCCCCGGAGACCCAGCTCGCCCTGCTGCGCCGCTGGTACGCGGGCTGGCCCGCCCCGATCGGCGCGCTACTCGACGCCACCGACCCGGCCGACCTGGTCCAGCAGGAGGTCCGCGAGCTACGTCCGCTGCCTCGTGCCTACGGCTTCGGAGTCGGGCCGGGCGGGGTGGTGCTGCTCGGCGACGCGGCGCACGCCATGCCGCCGCACCTCGGGCAGGGCGCCTGCCTCGCGTTCGAGGACGCGGCCACGCTCGCCTCACTGCTGCGCGAGGCGCGACTGCCCGACGCGGTGCAGGCGTACGACCGGATTCGTCGCCCCCGGGCCACGACCGTGGTCCGGCAGACCCGGCGCATGTCGGCGGTGCTCCAGGCCCGGGGCCGGTTGGCGTTGCGCGCCCGGGACGCCGCACTCGGCACGATCAACTCCCGGCTGCTCTCCAACGCCGCCGCCTCCGCCGCCCAGTGGCGGCCCCCAGCCTGACCCGGGCGGCGGGAGCGGTCAGGCGATGAGGGCCGCGGGTTCGGCGATGCAGGCGGTGCCGATGCGGCGGAAGCCGACCCGCAGGTAGACCCGGGCGATGTCGTCGCTGCCCGCGGAGAGGAAGATCAGGTCGGTGCCGGCCGCGTGCAACTCCCGGGCGAGGGTGGCGGTGAGCGCGGCGCCCAGCCCGCGTCGCCGGGCGGCGGGCAGCGTGGCCACGCCGGCGATCTCCGCGACGTCGCCCACGCGCATGGCCATGCCGCTGGCCAGCGCGCCGTCGGTCGACGTGCCGGCGAGCGCGGAGATCCGTCGGCCGTCGGCGATCCGGGTCCGCTCCTCGTCGAGCGCGGCCACCTCCAACTCGGTGACGGCGGCGTCCCGTTCGGCCGGGCCGGCCGCACCGGGCGCGGTGCCGGCGGCGGCGAACGCCACCGCTGCCACCGCCCGCCGGGCCGCGACGTCGGCGGCGAGGCCGGGGGAGTCCGCGGCCAGCACCCGCACCGCCACGTCGGACAGGGTCGCCGGGTCGGGCAGCGCGGCCGGGTCGAGCACCATCAGCGGCGCCTCCAGCACCTGCAGCCCCGCCGAGCGGGCCACCGCCAGCAGCTCGGGATTCGTCTCGTGCACCCACTCGAAGGCTTCCGGCAGACCCAGCTTGCGCTGCCGCTCGCGTACCGAGGTCACGTCGGCGAGGGACGGCGGCTCGGTGGCGCCGATGCGGGGGCGGGCGTAGAACGGCCAGCCGGCACCCTCGCGGACGAACAGCACCAGAGCGCCATGCTCCTCCGCGGCGGCGACGTCGCGGGGCACCGCATCGTAGAAGCGTTCCAACCGGTCGAAGATGTCCTTGTGTGACGGATCCACCGCGCGAGACTACACGTCCCAACCCTTGGACGGTGTGATCAATCTCGGGTGGCAGTACGCGCCTGGCCCTAACGTAGACTCAATAGACCCACGGGCCGACGTCGTCCCCATCATGTGATCAACCTGAGTGACGACAGGAGGCCCGGTGGCTCAGCCGTACGCGGAAATGACACAGCCGCACCCGCACAGCCCGCAGGCGTCCCCGATGCCCGGCGCCCGCCCGTCCGCCCAGGGCCTCTACGACCCCAGGCAGGAGCACGACGCCTGCGGGGTGGCCTTCGTGGCAGACCTGCACGGCCGCCGTTCACACGCGGTCGTCGCCAACGGGCTCGGCGCGCTCTGCCGCCTGGACCATCGCGGCGCCCGGGGCGCGGAGCCCAACACCGGCGACGGCGCGGGCATCATGATCCAGGTCCCGGACGCGTTCCTGCGCGCGGCGGCCGGCGTCGCGCTGCCCCCGGCGGGCGAATACGCCACCGGGCTGGTCTTCCTGCCCGACGACGACGCCGGCGAGGCGCGCGCCCGGCAGGTGGTCGAGAAGTACGCGCTTGTCGAGGGTGCCGAGGTGCTCGGCTGGCGGGACGTGCCGATCGCCCCGGAGGGGCTCGGCGAGACCGCCCTGGCGGCGATGCCCCGGGTCCGGCAGGTCTTCGTGGCCGCGCGCCGGCTCACCGACTCACCCGCCGGCCCGGCCGGCTCCGCGCTGAGCGGCATCGAGCTGGACCGGGTGGCGTTCTGCCTGCGCAAGCAGGCCGAACGGGAGACCGCCGAGCGGGGCGTGCCGGCATACTTCCCGTCGCTGTCCAGCCGGACGATCGTCTACAAGGGAATGCTCACCCCCGACCAGTTGCCGGCGTTCTACCCGGACCTGCGCGACGAGCGGGTGGACAGCGCGATCGCGCTCGTGCACTCCCGCTTCTCCACGAACACGTTCCCGTCCTGGCCGCTGGCGCACCCGTACCGGTTCATCGCCCACAACGGTGAGATCAACACGATCCGGGGCAACCGCAACTGGATGCAGGCCCGCGAGGCGCTCCTGCGCTCGCCGAACGTGCCGGGCAACATCCGGCGGGTCTTCCCGGTCTGCACCCCCGCCGCGTCCGACTCGGCGAACTTCGACGAGGTCCTGGAGCTGCTGCACCTGGCCGGGCGGAGCCTGCCGCACGCGGTGCTCATGATGATCCCCGAGGCCTGGGAGAACGACCCGGGGATGGAGCCGGCGAAGCGTGCCTTCTACCGCTTCCACGCCAGCCTCATGGAGCCGTGGGACGGTCCGGCGTCGGTGGCCTTCACCGACGGCGAGATCGTCGGCGCGGTGCTGGACCGCAACGGGTTGCGCCCGGGGCGCTGGTGGCAGACCGACGACGGGCTCGTGGTGCTCGGCTCCGAGGCCGGCGTGCTCGACCTCGACCCGGCGCACGTGGTCGCGAAGGGGCGGCTCCAGCCGGGCAAGATGTTCCTGGTCGACACCGTGGCGGGCCGGATCGTGCACGACGAGGAGATCAAGTCCGAGTTGGCCGCCGCCCAGCCGTACGCCGAGTGGCTGCACGCCGGGCTTATCGAGCTGGGTGACCTGCCGGCCCGCGAGCACACCGTCTACACGCACGACTCGGTGCGCCGCCGGCAGCAGACCTTCGGCTACACCGAGGAGGAGCTGAAGATCCTGCTCGCGCCGATGGCCCGCACCGGCGCCGAGCCGCTCGGCTCGATGGGCACGGACACCCCGATCTCGCCGTTGTCGACCCGGCCGCGGCTGCTCTACGACTACTTCCATCAGCTCTTCGCCCAGGTCACCAACCCGCCACTGGACGCCATCCGCGAGGAGTTGGTGACCAGCCTGGCGTCGACGATCGGGCCGGAGGGCAACCTGCTCGACCCGGGCGCGGCGAGCTGCCGGCAGATCGTGCTGCCGCACCCGGTGATCGACAACGACGAGCTGGCCAAGATCCTCTCCATCGACGAGGACGGCGACCTGCCCGGCTTCAAGGCGGTCCGGGTGTCCGGCCTGTACCGCATCCGGGAGGGCGCCGCCGGGATCAAGGCGCGGCTGACCGAGATCTGCCGGCACGTCTCCGAGGCGATCGAGGACGGCGTCCGCATCCTGGTGCTCTCCGACCGGGACTCCAACGCCGACCTGGCGCCGATCCCGTCGTTGCTGCTCACCGCCGCCGTGCACCAGCACCTGGTGCGGGAGCAGACCCGCACCCAGGCGGCGCTGATCGTGGAGTCCGGCGACTGCCGGGAGGTGCACCACGCCGCGGTCCTGATCGGCTACGGCGCGGCGGCGGTCAACCCGTACCTGGCGTTCGAGTCGGTCGAGGACATGATCCACACTGGCGCGCTGGCCGGCGTGGAGCCCGCCGCGGCGGTACGCAACTACGCCAAGGCGCTCGGCAAGGGCGTCCTGAAGATCATGTCGAAGATGGGCATCTCGACTGTCTCGTCGTACTGCGGTGCGCAGGTCTTCGAGGCCGTCGGCCTGGACACCCGGCTGGTCGAACGCTATTTCCGGGGCACGCCCAGCCGGATCGGCGGGGTCGGCCTGGCCGGCGTGCACACCGAGGTGGCCGCCCGGCACGCGCTGGCCTGGCCCCCGGCCGGCACCGCGGCCTCCGCCCGACTGGAGGTCGGCGGCGAGTACCAGTGGCGCCGCGAGGGTGAGCTGCACCTGTTCAACCCGGAGACGGTCTTCCTGTTGCAGCACGCCACCCGCAGCCGGCAGTACGACGTCTTCCGGCAGTACACCGCGAAGGTCGACGCGCTCGCCGCGCAGGCCGGCTCGCTGCGGGGGTTGTTCACCCTGCGCACCGGGCTGCGCCCGGCGGTGCCGATCGAGGAGGTCGAGCCGGCCACCGAGATCGTCAAGCGCTTCGCCACCGGCGCCATGTCGTACGGGTCGATCTCCGCGGAGGCGCACGAGACGCTCGCCATCGCGATGAACCGTCTCGGCGGCAAGTCCAACACCGGTGAGGGCGGCGAGGACGTCGACCGGCTGCACGACCCGCGGCGCCGCTCGGCGGTCAAGCAGATCGCCAGCGGTCGGTTCGGTGTGACGAGCGAATACCTGGTCAACGCGGACGACCTGCAGATCAAGATGGCCCAGGGCGCCAAGCCCGGCGAGGGCGGACAGCTGCCCGGCAACAAGGTCTGGCCGTGGATCGCCCGTACCCGGCACGCGACCCCCGGTGTCGGTCTGATCTCCCCGCCGCCGCACCACGACATCTACTCCATCGAGGACCTCGCCCAACTCGTGCACGACCTGAAGTGCGTCAACCCGGCGGCCCGGGTGCACGTCAAGCTGGTCAGCGAGGTCGGCGTCGGCACGGTCGCCGCCGGGGTGGCGAAGCTCAAGGCGGACGTCATCCTGATCTCCGGCCACGACGGCGGCACGGGCGCGTCGCCGATGAACTCGCTCAAGCACGCCGGCACCCCGTGGGAGCTGGGGCTGGCCGAGGCACAGCAGACGCTGCTGCTCAACAAGCTGCGCGACCGGGTCACGGTGCAGGTCGACGGCCAGCTCAAGACCGGCCGGGACGTGCTGGTCGCGGCGCTGCTCGGCGCGGAGGAGTTCGGCTTCGCGACCGCGCCGCTGATCGTCGAGGGCTGCGTGATGATGCGGGTCTGCCACCTGGACACCTGCCCGGTGGGCATCGCCACCCAGAATCCGGTGCTGCGGGAGCGTTTCACCGGCAAGCCGGAGTTCGTGGAGAACTTCTTCCTGTTCCTCGCCGAGGAGGTCCGGGGCTACCTGGCCGAGCTGGGTTTCCGGTCCATCGAGGAGGCGATCGGGCAGTCCGAGCTGCTCGACGTGGCCCCGGCGCTGACGCACTGGAAGGCGCACGGGTTGGACCTGACGCCGGTCCTGCACCTGCCGGAGCTGCCCGCCGGCGCGTCCCGACGCGGGATCCGCGCCCAGGACCACGGCCTGGACCAGGCGTTGGACAACGAGCTGATCGCGCTGGCCCGTCCGGCGCTGTCGGAGGGCGCGCCGGTGCGGGTCGAGGTGGCGGTGCGCAACGAGCACCGCAGCGTCGGCGCGATGCTCGGCGGCGAGGTGACCCGTCGCTTCGGCGGTGCTGGCCTTCCCGAGGACACCATCGAGTTCGTGCTGCACGGCACGGCCGGGCAGTCGTTCGGCGCGTTCCTGCCGCGCGGGGTGACCCTGCGCCTGCACGGCGACGCCAACGACTACGTGGGCAAGGGCCTCTCCGGGGGCCGGCTCATCGTCCGTCCGGACGCCGCCGCGCCGTTCCTCGACCCGGACGCCGCGCCGGGGCAGCGGGCCGAGGACCAGATCATCGCCGGCAACACCATCCTGTACGGAGCCACGGCGGGTGAGGTCTTCCTGCGCGGTCGGGTGGGGGAGCGGTTCGCGGTCCGCAACTCCGGCGCGGTCGCCGTGGTCGAGGGCGTCGGTGACCACGGCTGCGAGTACATGACCGGTGGCACGGTCGTGGTGCTCGGCGCGACCGGCCGCAACTTCGCGGCCGGCATGTCCGGCGGCACGGCGTACGTGCACCACCTGGATCGTTCGCGGGTCAACGGGGAGCTTGTCGACCTGGCGCCGCTGGGCGAGCAGGAGCAGTCGCTCCTGCACGAGTTGGTGCAGCGGCACGTGGCCGAGACCGGGTCGGCGGTCGCCGAGGAGCTGCTCAAGCGTTGGCCGGAGGCGGTGGCCGAGTTCACCGCCGTGGTGCCCCGCGACTACCGCCGGGTGCTGGAGATCATGAAGGCCGCCGAAGCCGCCGGCCGCGACGTCGATGACGCGGTGATGAGCGCGCTCAGCGTGCCGTCCGCCGCGCCGGTGCCGCCCGCCCCGCGGGTGGCGGCCCAGGAGGTGGCACGTGCCTGACCCGAACGGTTTCCTGCGCTACGACAGGCGTCTGCCGGCCCGCCGCCCGGTGTCGGTGCGGATCAGCGACTGGCGCGAGGTGTACCCGCCGGCCGGCGAGGACCTGGTCCGTGAGCAGGCCACCCGCTGCATGGACTGCGGCATCCCGTTCTGCCACGACGGCTGCCCGCTGGGCAACCGCATCCCGGACTGGAACGACCTGGTCCGCACCGGCAACTGGGACGCCGCGGTGGAGTCACTGCACGCCACCAACAACTTCCCGGAGTTCACCGGTCGGCTCTGCCCGGCGCCATGCGAGGCGGCGTGCGTGCTCGGCATCTCCGGCGGCCAGCCGGTGACCATCAAGCAGGTCGAGGTGGAGATCGCCGACGCCGCCGCGGCGCGCGGGTTCACCCCTCGCCCGGTGCCGGCGCCGTCCGGTCGGTCGGTCGCCGTCGTCGGCTCCGGGCCCGCCGGCCTGGCCGCCGCCCAGCAACTGGCCCGCGCGGGTCACGCGGTGACGGTGTACGAACGCGACGACGCGATCGGCGGCCTGCTCCGGTACGGCATCCCCGACTTCAAGTTGGAGAAGCGGCACATCGACGCCCGGCTGGCGCAGCTCGCCGCCGAGGGGGTGCGCTTCCGCACCGGGGTGAACGTCGGGGTGGACGTCACCGCCGAGCAGTTGCGCGCTGAGCATGACGCGGTGCTGTTGGCCTGCGGCGCGTTGCAGGGCCGGGACACCCCGGAGACCCCGGGGCGGGTGCTGCGGGGCGTACACCAGGCCATGGCGCACCTGGTCGCGGCGAATCGCGCGGTCGCCACCGGGGCCGGCGGCGAGCCGGGCGTCCCGGCCACCGGCGAGGGCCGGCCGGCGCGTGCGCTGCTGCCGGACGGCACCCCGATCGACGCGGCCGGCAAGCACGTGGTGATCATCGGTGGCGGTGACACCGCGGCCGACTGTCTCGGTGTGGCGCACCGGCAGGGGGCCGCTGGCGTGCACCAGCTCGACCTGTACCCGCAGCCGCCGCAGGGGCGTGACGAGGCACGGGATCCGTGGCCGACCTGGCCGTGGGTCCTGCGCAGCTACCCGGCGCACGAGGAGGGTGGCGAGCGGGTGTTCGCCGTCGCGGTGCAGGAGTTCGTGGACGACGGCACCGGCCAGGTGCGGGCGGTGCGGATCGCCGAGGTGACCGTGGAGAAGCGCGACGGTCGGCGGGTCGTCACCGTGGTGCCGGGCTCCGAGCGGGAGCTGCCGGCCGATCTGGTGCTGCTGGCGATCGGTTTCGAGGGCACCGAGCAGCAGCCGTTGCTGGCCCAGTTCGGCGTGACCCGCAATCCCCGGGGCGCCGTCGACGCCCGCGACGACTGGCAGACCGACGCCGACGGGGTGTTCGTGGCCGGTGACATGCACCGGGGCGCGTCGCTGATCGTGTGGGCCATCGCCGAGGGGCGGGCGGCGGCCGCCGCCATCCACGGCTACCTGGGCGGTGTCGGTGCGCTGCCGGCCCCGGTGGGTCCGGCCGCGCAGGCTCTCGCCGTTCGCTGAGGTGCGGGCGTCCGGTCGGTGGGGCGGTTCCGCCGCCGCACCGACCGGACATTCCCGCTGGTGAAGCCACTCACAAAGGTGGGCAAAGAGGTTTAGGCCGGCAAGACTTGCCGGCTGCCGAACCGCACTGCGATCGGCATGAATGATCATGCTGCCGATCGCTGGAGGTTCGTCGTGGCCAGAGGTGCCACCTTCGCCGCGCTGCGCCACCGCAACTACCGGATCTGGGCGCTCGCCGGATTCGTCTCGGTCATCGGCACCTGGATGCAGGTCCTCGGGGTCAACTGGTACGTCCTGAAGGAAACCGGCTCCGCGACGTCCATGGGCTTCGCCGTGCTGCTCCAGGCGGCGCCCACGCTGCTGCTCAGCGTCTGGGGCGGCGTGTTGGCCGACCGCCTGCCGGCCCGCCCGCTGCTGATCGCCGCCCAGGTCGCCCACGCGGCGCTCGCCGCCGGACTGGCGGCGGTCGCCCTGACCGGGGTCGGCGGCCTGCCGCTGATCTTCGCGATCTCGCTGGGCACCGGTGCCGTCTCGGCGATCGAGGGCCCGGTGATGGGCCGCTGGGCCGCCACCCTCGTCGACCGGGAGACACTCGGCAACGCCCTGGCGCTCGGGTCGCTCACCAACTCCGCCGGGCGCATCCTCGGTATGAGCCTCGGTGCCGTGGTGGTGGCCGCCGTCGGGCCAGCCCTGCTGTTCGGCATCAACGCGGCGAGCTTCGCCGCCGTGGTGGTGGCGCTGTTCGCGGTACGTCCGGGCACCCCGCCGATGGTCACGGCGCCGAGCGGCGGCCGGGCCCACGACGGCGTCCGCGCCGGTTTCGCGTACCTGCGTGGGCAGCCGGTGCTGCTGCTCGCGCTCGCCCTGTCGTTCGTGCTGGGCAGCCTGGGCCGCAACTACCAGGTGACGATGGCCGCGATGAGCGACGGGCCACTGCACGCCGGCGCGTCCGGCTACGGCGTCCTGTCGACAGTGTTCGCGGTCGGAACCGTGGTGGGCGCGCTCGTCGCGGCCCGCCGACGGTCCCTGGACTACCGGACCCTGGTCGCCGCGGGTCTGTTCGCCAGCGGACTGCAGATCGTCGCCGGCCTGGCGCCGGGAACCTGGAGCTTCGCCGCGATGATCCTGCCGATCGCCGCCGCCGCGGTGGTCATCGACACCACCGTCGGCACCCGCGCCCAACTCGACACCGACGGCGCGATGCGGGGCCGGGTGCTCGCCGCGCTGGCGGTCACCGGCTCGGTCTCGGCCGCGGTCGGCGCTCCGCTGCTCGGCTGGCTCGCCGAACACGCCGGGCCGCGCCAGACGCTCGTGCTCGCCGGATCCGCCGCCGCGATCGCGACGGTGGCGGCGGCCGTCGCCCTGGACCGCCAGCACGCCCGCGCGGCCCTCGCGCTTGTCGCGCCACGCCCCCGTCATCCGGTACGGCGAGTGGCGTTCCGGGCCGCCCGCCTCGTCCGACCCGCCGGGGCGGTCTGTGTCATCGCGCCCGCCGGGGTGGGGGTGGGCGCGCCCCGACTCGGGGTGTTGGCCACCGCCGGACCGGCGGCGCGTCGCTGAGACGGCTGTCACCCCGGGAGGCCGGCTCGCGGGACCTGACGGCACGAAGATCGTCGTTACGCTGCGATCATGGACATCGAGGAGCGCCTACGGTGGACCCGTCGGTGGTTGTGGATCGTGCTGATCGGGCTTTTCCTGAGCGGTGCCACCGCTTTTCCGCTGGAGATCGAGGTGCGCTGGCTCCTGCGCGTACTGGACCCGCTGGCCGGCCAACTGCCCGCCCTGGTCGACTGGATCGAGCGGGTGCACACCGGGCTGGTGACGGCCGGCGAGGACTACCCGTTCCTGCTCTACGGCACCGACTGGTTGGCCTTCGCCCACCTGGTGCTGGCGGTGGCGTTCTGGGGGCCGCTGCGTGACCCGGTGCGCAACGTCTGGGTCGTGCAGGTCGGCATGATCGCCTGCGCGGGCATCGTCCCACTGGCGTTGATCTGCGGCCCGATCCGGGACATTCCCTGGTTCTGGACGCTCATCGACCTGTCCTTCGCAGTCGGGGCGTTCCCGCCGCTCTGGTTCGCCTACCGCCACATCCGCGCCATCGAGGCGAGCACGGCGGATGCGCCAACTGCCCCCGCCGTTCCCCGAACGGGCGTCGTCAGCTAACTGGTCGGGCGGGGTGAGCAATACCCCTGCGGCACCTGTAGAGCTGCCCCAGATATGGGGCAGCGACGTTCGGGCCCAGCCCGGTTTGCCCGTTGTCCTGGCTCTGGCTGCTTGGTCGCTTGGTCGCTTGGTCGCCCGGTCGCCCGGTCGCCCGGTTGGCCGGTGGCCCGGTGGGCTGGTGGGCCGGTTGGCCGGTTGGCCGGTTGGGCGGTTGGCTGGTTGCCCCATTGCTGGGGCAGCTCTACAGGCAAGCACCAGAGTGGTCGGGCCTGCCGGGTTGCGGGGGCAGCGCTTCGGCAGGGCGGACAAACGCCGGAGCGGTGGGACACCGCGAGCGCGCGCCAGGGGAGGCAGGGCGTCGGGGCAGGTCGTCGGGCGGCCGGAAGCGCGGCGGGGGCAGGCCGTCGGTCGGCCGGAAGCGCCCTCCGGCGGGGCGGCGGGCGCTTCCGGTCGGCACCGACTCCCAAGGCCTGTTTCATCAGAACTGGCCGGCCTGCGGCGGGCCCGGACGACGACCGGCGGCGTTGCGGTTTCGTTCGGATACCGGTGTTGTATCCGGACGAAACCGCGCCTTGCCGGATCGCCGCCCGGACTCCGCCTCGGCTCGACCGCCCCTATGAAACGGGCCCTAGTTAGTGGGGCAGCAGGTCGTGGGACTCGCGGATCTTGTCCCAGGACTTCGGTTCGGTCGGCGCGGCCGTGGCCTTGCGGGCGGCGGTGGCCACGTCGGGTCGGCCGGCGGTGAACAGCCAGGTGGTGAACAGGTCGTCCAGGTCCAGCCCGGAGATCTGCTCGGCGAGCGCCTGGAACTGCTCGATGGTGCCGTTGCCGTACCGGTGCTCGGCGGTCCACGCCGGCAGGATCTCGAAGAACGCGTCATCGCCGACGGCCAGCCGTAGCTGGTGCAGGGTCATCGCGCCCCGGTCGTAGACGGCGTCGTCGAAGATCCGGTCCGCGCCCGGGTCACCGGGCAGCACCTGCCAGAACTCGTCGTCGGCCGGGTAGCTGGCGTAGGCGAAGTCGAACACCTCCTGAGCGGTGCCCTCGCCCTGCTCCTCGGACCAGAGCCACTCGGCGTACGAGGCGAAGCCCTCGTTGAGCCAGATGTTGCGCCACTCGGCCACCGAGACCGAGTCACCGAACCACTGGTGGGCGTTCTCGTGCGTCACCACGTAGGTGTTGGCGCCGCGCCGCCAGAAGCCGGGCCCGTACACCGGTCGGGTCTGCGTCTCGAGCGCGAAGCCGATGCCGTCGACCGGGCCGGCCACGCCGCCCTGCGCCTCGAACGGGTACGGGCCGAAGATCCCGCTCTCCCAGTCGACGATCTCGGCGGTCCGCTCGATGCTGGCCCGTGCGGCCGGCCCGAGCGCACCCAGCGAGGTGCTGTACGCGTTGACCACCGGCTGGCCGCCGGGGGTGGTGTCGGTGACGATGTCGTACTGCCCGATGGCCATGAAGGCCAGGTAGGGGGCGGTGGGGGAGGTGGTGCGCCAGATCCACCTGGTGCGGTTGCCGGCCTCGGCCGCCGGCGGCCTCGGCTGCACGCCGTTGCTGATCACCTCGACGCCGGTGGGCACCGACACGGAGATGTCGAAGGTGGCCTTGTCCAGTGGGTGGTCGTTGCTCGGGAACCACCACCACGCCGACTCGGGCTCGTTGACGGCGAGGGCCCCGTCGTCGGTACGGGTCCAGCCGGTGTAGCCGCCGACCAGGGTCTCCGACGGGATGCCGGAGTAGCGCACCACGATGGTGAGCTGCTGGCCCCGGGTCACCGTGCGGGCCGGGGTGACCACCAGTTCGTGTGCGCCCGCGGTGCTGGTGGTCGCCGCCCACCCGTTGACCCGCACCGACTCGACGTCGAGCAGGAAGTCCAGGTTGAACGCCGAGAGGTCCTGCGTGGCGGTGGCGAGGATCGTGGTGGTGCCGCTGAGCTGGTCGGACGCCGGGTCGTACCGCAGTCGGACGTCGTAGTGCTCGACGTCGTAGCCGCCGTTGCCGTAGTCGGGGAAGTAGGTGTCTCCCAGGCCGGGTGCGCCGGGTTGCGGCGCGGCGGTGACGACGGGTCGCCCCCAGCCGGTCGGGGCGGCCTGGCCGGGCGTGCCGGCGAGCATTGTGCCGGCGGTGGTGAGGGTCAGGGCGGCGGTGGCCGCCGTGAACATTCGTCGCACGGGGTGGACTCCCTCCATCGGGTGTTCGCCACGCAAACCTAATCGACAACGGTGGACGTCGCGGCCCGTCGCGCCCGGCCTGTCGTCGGCGTCCCCGGTGGACGGTCGGCCGCCGGCCGCTGGCGTGCCTTGCGGCGCAAGGTCACACTGTGTGGATCGGAGGTGACGCGTGCGGCGATCCGAGGTGCCCAGGCGCGAGCTGATCGGCCAGCGACAGCCGCCCGGAGGGCGGGACCGGCTACCGGCCGGCGGGCTGGAGTTCTTCGCGCTGCTCGCACGGCTGCTGCGACGACCCCGCCGCGGTGACCGGCGACTGCCGCTGCTCTGGCTGGTCCACTCCGACACCCTGGTCCACTCCGACACCCTGGTCCGCGCCGACACCTCGGATCTGATGGCGCCGCTGCGCCGGTTCCTCGGCCAGGGGCCCCGACGGCGGGTGCCGCACGCCGTGCTGGACGCCGACGCGCCCCCGGGCGCCGGGGACGTGCCGGCGTTGCTGCGCGAACTGCACCGGCAGCTCTCCCTGGAGGCGTTCGGCGCCGCGCGGCTGCGCTTCCGGCACTATCCGCTCGCCGACTGGCTGATGCACCAGAGCCTCAGCTTCGGCACCGACGCCGACGACAGCCGGGCGGCCCTGGTACGCCGGCTGCGCGATCGCCGGGGGACGCGTACCCCCGAGGCGCCGCCCTCCGGTGGTGACGCGGTGAGCATCGCCTCGCAGGTGGTGCTCTGGCTGGTCCGCCGCGCCGTGCCGAGTGTGGTCTTCCGGGCCGCCGTCTCCGGTCGGGTGCCGGTGCTCGGGCGGCACTACAACTGGTTCATGCGCCAGCAGTACCTGGCGCCCCGGCAGTCGGTCACCTTCCTCGGTTTCGCCGAGCGCCTCACCGCCGGCTGGCGCGACGGCGAGCAGCCCGACCAGGTCAACAAGCTGCTGCTGCACGCGTTCCTGGAGGACCTGCGGCAGGCGTACCGGCGTCGGCCCTGGCGCCCGTCGGACTGGCGGCGCACCGCGTACCCGGCGCTGCTGCTCGATCACGTCGCTCCCGGCAACGTCGGCGGCGAGCTGGTCCGCCTGATCGGCGACGTCCGCACCGAGACCGGCCGCAACGACCCGCTGCTGATCGTCGCCTCCGGCGGGCAACCCCCACCGGAGCTGCCCGAACCGCACCCGTTGACCGAGGCCGACGAGGCGTACGACGAGTGGGCCGAGGCGTTGCCGGAGATGCGGCGGCTGCGCCGCAAGGCCGCCTGGCTGGTGGCGTTGCGGCCCGACGACACCGAGACCGGCCCGCCGTCGCGGGGCGGGATGCGACCGTTCTCCGCGCCCGACCCGCCCTGGTGGTCGCGGCGCTTCCTGCCGGCCGCGCTCTGCCTGGTGCTGCTCGCCGCGGGTGGTGTGTGGGTGGGCAGCCGGTGGGGGCCGGGCTGCCACCCCTCGCTCACCGGCGGCCGGGTCTCGGTCGAGGTGGCCGGCAGCGGCGAGTGCGTCGGCTACAGCGACAGCGCGGCGCAGGTGTTCAACAACGACCCCGGCCAGGACCGGCTGCGCACCGTTCAAGAGCGCATCTTCGCGCAGAACCGCGCCGCCGAGGAGGTGTGGCAGCGCAGCGACCGACGCCGGCCCTTCCTCACCCTCGTCTACCTGGGCACGCTCACCGGCAACCGGACCCGCGCCGACGAGGAGTCGTACGTCTCCGAGCGGGAGGAGTTGGAGGGGATGGCGACCGCCCAGTACGCGTTGCTGAAGGAGTCGGCCGGCGCCGACGGCGCCGCGCTGCTGCGGATCGTGGTGGCCAACGGTGGCCGGCAGATGGTCTACGCCGACCGGGCGGTGGCGATGCTCGCCGAGCTGGCCCGGGACGACCCCACGGTGCTCGGGGTGGTCGGGCTGGTGGAGAGCCGGACCAGCACCGCCCGCGCGTTGCGCGAGCTGAACCAGATCGGCCTGCCGGTGTTGGCGCCCACCCTGTCGGCCGACAAGATGGACGCCAACTCCCGCCTCTACCTCCAGATCTCCGCACCGAACAAGGACCAGGTGAAGCTTGTCGACGCGTACGCCCAGCAGGTGCTGAAGACCAACGAGGCGCACGTCTTCTACACCACACTGGAGGGCAGCACGCTCACCGAGGACCTCTACGTGGGCACCCTCGTCGACGGGCTCCGACAACAGTTCGGCCCCCGGATCACCCGCCTCGACGAGTGGCGCAACGGGCAGCGGCTTGTCGACGAGTGCGGCTATCCCGGGTTGCTCTTCTACGCGGGTCGATGGTCGGAGTTCGACGGTTTCCTGCGGGCGCTGCGCGAGTGCGGCGGCAACCCGCCCCGCCACCTCGTGGCCGACGACTCGGCCAACCGGTACATGGCCAACCCGGGTCTGCGCGCCGCCGCGCCCGGGAACCTGCCCGTCACGTACGTCTCCAAGGCCGCGCTGGCCACCTGCGCCGCGCTGCGGGCCGCCCAGGACCGGCGCGACGACGACGCGCGGGCCAGCTTCCTGTCCTGGATCCAGGCCGACGACCTGCTCGACCCGCCGCGCTGCCGGCCCGGCTCCGAGGAGCAGGTCGGCGAGCGGGTCAGCCTCGCCTACGACGCGTCGATGATGATGGTCCGGGCGGTGGAGAGCCTCGCCGCCCGGCTGCACCACGCCGACCCCCGGCAACGCTGGGAGCCGACCTCGGTCAACCCGGTGGGCGTGCACGCCGAGGTGCTCCGGCAGAACGCCGGCCAGGGCTACCCGGGGGTCGCCGGGCTGATCCGGTTCACCCCCGACTCGGGTGAGCCGGTCGACAAGCGGCTGGCCCTGATGCGGGTGGAGCGGGTGCCCGACGTGGCGACGGCACCCGTGGAGGTGTTCCGCTGCGGGGTGGCCGACGCGTCCACCCCGGCGGCGTGCGGTCCGGTGTGACACGTCCGCACGGGACTGTCCGGTTGCCACCGACGTCCGTTAGGGTTCCTGGGACCAGGCGGCGTTGGCGTTGGGGGCAGAGGTTGGGCAGGCTCGCGTCGGCGTACGGGCAGGCGGTCAATGCCCACCGGGCGGCCCGAGCGCACCTGGACGCCGCCCGTAGCGCCCTCGGCGCGACGCCGGCGGCCGTGGCGCCGACAGGTGCCGCCGAGCTGGTGGCCCGCCTCGCCCACCTCGGTGGCGCCCTGGCCACTCCCGCGCCGGGCGTCAGGCCGCTGACGGACGAGCCGACCGCCGTACGGATCGGCGCGGCGTCCACCCCGGACGGCGGCTTCCCGGTGCTGGTGCCGCTCGGCGGCGGCCACCACCTGGCGTTGGACGCCGACGTCCGGGACCCGCAGGTCGCCGGGTTGTTGCGGGCGCTGGTGCTGCGGCTGGTCGCCACCGCGCCACCCGGTCAGGTCCGGGTCGCCGGCATCGACACCGCCGCGGTGGGCGCCACCTTCGGCCCGCTGCGCCCGTTGCTCGACGCCGGGGTGCTGAGCCCGCCGGCGACCGGCGAGGCCGAGGTGGCCGCGCTGCTCGACGCCGCCGAGCGGCACGCCCGCGCGGCACAGCACGCCCAGCCCGCCGCCCGGCACCTGCTGGTGGTGGTCGCCACCGCCGCGCCGCCGCCGCGCGAACTGGCCCGGCTCGCCGCGCTCACCCACGCCGGCCCGGCCGCCGCCGTCTGCGTGCTGCTCGCCGGCCACCCGTCCCGGCTGCCCGGCGAGACCCCGACGCCGCTGGGCGGCACCACCGCGATCCGGCTCAACCAGGGGTACGCGCACGTCGGCGACCCGCCCGGCGCCCCGTTCAGCGCCGACGGCACCGGTCTCACCGCTCCCGTGCTGCTCGACGGTGACCCCCCGTCCGCCTCGGTACGCGCGCTCGCCGAACACCTGGCCACCGCCGCCCGCCGCTCCGACGCGCTGCCCTTCACCGACCTGCTGCCCGAGCGGCGCTGGGTCGAGTCGGCCGGCAACGGCCTGCGCACGGTGATCGGTCGGGCCGGCGGTACCGCGCCGACCGTCGACACCCCACTGACGCTCGCGTTCGACGACGCCACCCCACACTGGCTGGTCGGTGGGCGTACCGGCGCCGGCAAGACCGTCTTCCTCCTCGACGTCCTCTACGGCTTGGCCGCCCGATACTCCCCGGCCGAGTTGCAGCTCTACCTGCTCGACTTCAAGGAGGGCGTGAGCTTCACCGAGTTCGTGCCCACGAGTCGGGATCCGTCCTGGCTGCCCCACGCCCGTGCCGTCGGCATCGAATCCGACCGCGAGTACGGTCTCGCCGTCCTGCGCGAGCTGCGCCGGGAGGCGCAACGCCGGGCCACCGCCCTGAAGCGGCACGGTGTCACCAAACTCGGCGACCTGCCCCGGGACAATCCGCTGCCGCGCATCGTGGCGGTCATCGACGAGTTCCACGTGCTGCTCGCCGGCAACGACGCGCTGGCCCGTGAATCCGTGGACCTGCTGGAGGAGTTGGCCCGCAAGGGCCGCTCGTACGGCATCCACCTGGTGCTGGCCAGCCAGAGCATGACCGGCATCGAGGCCCTCTACGGGCGGGCCGAGGCGATCTTCGGGCAGTTCGCGTTGCGGGTGGCGTTGCCCGGTGGTGGTGGGGTGCTCGACCAGCTCAACACCGCCGCCGCGGCCCTGCCGATCGGCTCCGCCGTGGTCAACACCGCCGCCGGCGCGGTCGGCGCCGACACGGTGCTGCGCTTCCCCGACGCGCACGCCGCGGCGGCGGACCTGGCCGCGTTGCGCCACGACCTGTGGCAGGCCCGGCCGGCGGGCTCGCGGGCACCCGCGGTCTTCAAGGGGTACGACGCCGCGCGGGTCGAGGACGACCCCACCTTCGCCGGGTTGCGCCCCGGTGGTCGGCGTCCGATGGCCCTGGTCGGCCGGACCGTCGACGTGCACGGCACCACCGCGCTGTTCCTGATGGACGCCACCCCCGGCCGGCACCTCGCCGTGGTGGGCACCGCGCCGGCCGGCGCGGACGTGCTGCGCGCCGCGACGCTCAGCCTGGCCCGCCAGCACCACCCCGGCGACGTCCGGTTCCAGGTGGCCTCCCTGGTCACCGCCGCCGCCGGTGTCGCCGACGACACCGAAACCGCCCTCCGGGCCGCCGGCCACGAGGTGCGGCGCCTCGACGCCGTCGGGCTGCGCGAGCGCATCGCCGCGCTGGCCGCCGAGCCCACCGGCCGCGAATACCTCGTGGTGTTCGGGATGGACGCCGCCGCGCCCGTCCTCGGGGCCACCGACCCGAGCACCTTCCGCTCCGGCCTGGACGACCTGCGTACCGTCCTGCGCCAGGGCCCCGGGCAGGGAGTGCACCTGCTCGGCTGGTGGCGTGGGCTGCGCCGGCTCGCCGACGACCTCGGCGGCACCCAGAACCGCGACGACGTCGCCTGCCTGGTGGCGCTCAACGTGCCCGGAAGCGAGCTGGCCCTGCACCTCGGCACGCACGACCTCGCCTACACACCCCGCGCCGACCGGGCGCTGCTGATCGACCGGCACGACCAGCGGACCCGACTGATCGTCCCGTTCGCCGGCGAGGCAGACGAGCCGGACTTCGCCGGCCAGGCAGACGAGCCGGACAGGGAGCGGTGACGGTGTCCTTCGAGGAGTACGCGGCGCTGGCCCGACAGCTCGCCGAGCAGCACCGTGCCGGGGAACAGCACGCCGCCGCCGAGTCCGCGCGCCGCCGTGACCTGCACGCCGCCGTCGACTACCTGCACCAGCGGCTCACCGCCCAGGGCCAGCGCCTCGACCAGCTCGGCCACGCGATCGGCGTCGACCAGCCACCCGCCGCCCCTGTTCCTGCCTCGGGCCCTGCCCCTGCCTCGGGACCGGGGGCGGGACAGAGGGCGTGGACGGCTGACGAGACTGGCGCCTGGCCCGGCCCGCCGTCTGGCGCCGGGTCGCCCTCCGCTCCCGGCTCCGGGTCGTCTCCCGTTTCCGACGCTGTCAGGGTGCCGGGAACCGGGGACGGGGCATCCGACGGCGCAGCCGGCGGGTCGGGGCGGGCGGGGGTCGGGGCGTACCTCCAGGTGCCGGCGGCGGAGGGGCGGCTGGCGTTGCCGACGACGACGGCGAGCCCGGCGGGCGCCGGGGTGCCGGCGCAGCGGGCGGCGGCGGTCGACCCGGTGGTGGAGCTGGAGCTGGCCCGGCGGATGGCCGACGAGGCCGACCGGCACGGGCAGCAGGCGGAGTTGCTGGCCCAGCGGCCGGCGCTCCTGCCGACGTGGTCGCCGCTGGCGCGGGCGGTCGCCGTCTACGCCGGCTGTGGGGCCGCTGCCGGTGTGGTCATGCTGGCCCTGGTGCTGGCCTCCGGCGTGGGCATTGTGGACGGGTTCACCCTCGGCGCGTGGATCTGCGCGGGGTTGCCGGCGGTGGCGTTCTTCGGTGGGTATCTGGTGCTGGGCCGGTGGGGGCGGCCGGCCATGGTCGCCGGCACCCCGCCGCGTTACCTGCCGCTCGGGTTCCTGATCTGTTTCCTGCTGGTGCCGATGGCGTACTGCGCCTACCTGCTGTTGGTCCGCGGCCTGCGCTGAGCCCCGCCGCGGTCCTGCCCGACCCGCGCCCGGCTTGATCGACTCGGGTTTCAGGAAGGCGGGGTGTCCGGGCCGCTTGGACACGCCGCCTTCAAGGAAACCGAGTCGATCTTTCGCTCCGTTGCGCTCACTGCCGGTCGGACTGGACCGGTGCGCCTGCCCGCTGGCGATCCGTGCCCTGCGGCGAATCGTCGGCGGTGTATGCGGCGGTAACCAGGATTTCGTCGAGTTCGCGGTCGGTGAGGCATTCGTCTTCGAGCAGCCCGAGCAGCAGCACAGTCCGCGCGACGACCGCCGCCGCGTCGTGGGGCACCGGCGGACGCTCACCGAGCGCCGCCCACACCAGCGCCTCGGCCAGCACCGGGTCGACGTCGTGCCCGGTCGCGTCGTAGCGTTCCCGGGCGGACGCCACGAACCGGATCACCGGCGCCCGATCCTGCCCGGCGACGAACCGACGCCGGACCGCTACCAACAGCGCACCGGCGAGCAGATCCGCGTACCGCCGCCAGTCCGACTCGGCAAACCGGCCCAGCCGGCGCTCGTGGCCGCGCAGTCGACCAGTCAGCAGGCCGCGTAGCGCCGCATGCGCGTCAGTCACCATCGTCGCTCCCTGATCATCGCGAGTGCTCTCCGGTGTGGGCTCGGCCTGGTCAGTCGATGCCGCCTGGTCACCAGCGCGCTCGCCGCCCGGCAGCCGCGGGCGATCACGTCGGCGCCGCCGGCGTCGTTGTCGTTGTCGTGGTCGGCGTGGCTGGCACTGTCGTTGTCGTTGTCGGCGTGGCTGACCCTGTCGTGGTTGTCGGCGCAGGCGTCGGCGTCGTCGCGGTGGCTGGTCCTGTCGTGGTCGGCGTCGGCGTGTCTGGTGGGCTGGGTCGGCGGGGGCGGTGCCGTCACCGAACATCCGGTCAGCGCCGCCACCGAACGCTCGATCCGGCACCCGCCGACCGCGAGGCGGGCAACGACAAGGTCCAATCGGGTGATCGCCGCCGCGAGGCGCCGGGCCGCGACCACGTCCGCCACCTCCCGGGTACGCCGCAGCCGGTCCTCGGTCGCACCCAACCGCCAGCGGACCCGGGCGGCCAGCGCGGCGGCCCGGTCCGCGTCGACCCGAGCGGCGTGCAGACCGGCGAGCAGGTCCCCGACCGAGCCTCCCGGTGATTCCCGATCGGCGGCCAAGCCGGCGTAGACCAGGCTCAGCGCCCGCCAGCACTCCGTGACCGCGTCCTGCCAGGGCAGCCGCCGGCCGGGCGGCCCTGCCCCGTGCAACTGTGCACCGGCCCGATCGGCGGCGGAGATGGTCGCCAGCCAGGCGGCACGTAGATCGTCCAGAGTGTCGGCGCTCATTCGCCCGCCTCGGCACTGGACTTGACCAGCAGGGCGAAGCGCACATCGGTACAGGGGTAGTCGACACCGCACTCGCACAGCCAGCGACGCACCACCCGGGGCGGATGGGCGAAGAGGACGTCGTCGGCGTCCTCGACGTCCTGATCGGACACGAGACGATGGCTTTGCTCGGCTGGGGCTGGGGCTGGGGCTGGGGCTGGTGGGTCGGTGGGGGATTCGTCGGGTCGATCGGGCATCGGGTGGCTCCCGTCGGGGGTTGTCTCCTAGCTGCTCACGGCTCCTGCGTCGGGGCGGCGTGTGGGCACGCCCCGGGACGCCCGGCCGAACGGGGGGACCGACCGACCGGGCGCTTCCTGCGCGGTGGGAACGACCAGCTCCGGGTTTGCAGACCTGGGAGCCGGTCGCTTCGAACTTTACACAACTAGTCACGGATAGCAAGCACAACAACACGTTACTTGTCACGAGTAGTAGCGCGTGATCAAATGACGGGGCAGACCTGGGAGTCCATATGCCCGTCAAACCGAAGTGGGAACGGCTCGCGGACCACATCCGGGGCCAGATCGAGTCAGGGGAGCTTGCGCCGGGGGACCAGTTGCCCTCCACGGTGCAGCTCAAGGCTCAGCACGGTGTTTCGACGACCGTGGTTCGGCAAGCCATCCTCGTCCTTCAGACTCAGGGTTGGGTGCAAGGTGTTCACGGGCTCGGCGTGTTCGTTGCCGACCGCTGAACGTCCGTCCGCCGATGTCTGTCGGTCCCGCGTGGTGCCAATCTTGGACACTTTCCGTTAGCGCGTAACTGTGCTGTCCCGAGACATGTGTCAAGGTGAAGTCCCGATAGATGTGTCATGGGTTGTTGATCATGTTGTTCGGG
>NZ_JBNCNO010000011.1:0-262952 GCF_049847025.1 Micromonospora sp. DT231
GCGGGGAAGTTCGTGCCCGGCAGCCCTGGAGGGGCCGGCGTCGGGCGGGGGTGTAACGGTGCGGGCTGGCGGGTCATGCCGCCTAGCCGGCGGCTCGGCTGTCAGGGGCCCTCGGCCGTCAGGGGTGCTCGGCTGTCAGGGGCCCTCGGCTGTCAGGGGTGCTCGGCCGTGTGGTGGTGTAACCGTCCGGACCGGCTGCGCATTCCGCCTTACCGGGGCCCGGCCGTTGTGGCACTTGGCGGTGCGGGGGATGTAACCGGGGCGGCCTGCCGGGTGTTCCCGGCCGAGGTCGCGCACTCGGGACTCGTCAGCGGTGGAGGCCGGGCACCAGGACTTGATGGTCGCCGTGGCGTGCCAGGTATAACGACCCCGCCCGGCCGACGATTCCGCCCCGGAGACGGCCCGACCGCCCGACACCCGCTGGTAAACCAGACAAACCAGACAGGGCACCACTTCGCCCGCTGAGCACCCTCCGATTCGGCAGCCTCTCCAGCTTGATCGACTCGGGTTTGGTGAAAGCGCGGTGTCCCGGCGCCGGAGACACCCCGACATCATGAAACGCGAGTGGATCATGCCCGAATGCGTGGTTTGCGCCGGGGATCCGCCGCTGGGGGCAGGTGGACCGTCCAGAGAGGGCGGAGGTGGTCAGGCGGGGTCGCGGCGCTCTGCCGCGTCGCCGGCCTGGGCGTGCCGTTCCCGCAGGCGCTGCCGGATCTCCTCCGGGGTGTACGCGCGCCGACGTCGTTCGGCCCGCGCGATGACCACGCCGGAGGCCGCCACGCCAGCGAGGCCGGCCAGCCCGAGGACCTTCCACCACCGCAATCCTTGCCGCATCGGCCTAGGCTAGTCCCTCATGAGCATCAGCCTGGATGAGGCCGTCGAGTTGACCCGTACCGGAGACGTGTGGGTGTTCCGGGGTCGCAGCGTGCCGGACCGGGCGATCCAGTCCCTTACCAACAGTCCGGTCAACCACGTCGGGATGGCGGTCGTGCTGGACGACATGCCCCCGTTGATGTGGCACGCGGAGCTGGGCAGGTCGTTGCCGGACCTGTGGTCGGGCACCCACCAGCGCGGCGTCCAACTGCACGACCTGCGGGACGCCGTCTGCGTCTGGGCGAACAGGTACGGCCAACGGGCCTGGCTGCGGCAGCTCGACCCGCCGGCCGACGCTGAGATGGAGCGGGCGGTGCTGCGGACGATCGCGCGGTTGGACGGCACGCCGTTCCCGTCGACGGCGCAGTTGGCGTGGCGCTGGGTACGTGGTCGGGTGCCGACGCTGCCGCTTCCCGGCCGCCTGTCCGCGCTGCCGCTTCCCGGCCGCCTGTCCGCGCTGCCGCTTCCCGGCCGCCTGTCCGCGCTGCCGCTCGCCGGTCGCCTGTCCGCGCTGGCGCGCCCCGCTCGGCCAACACCTGCGCCAACCCCGGGACCAACCCCGGCCACCCCCGGCAGCCCGGCCACCCCCGGCAGCCCGGCCGCCCCCGGGAGCCCGACCGCCCCCGGTAGCCCGGCCACCCCCGGGAGCACGGCCACCTCGGCGGGGGAGCGGGACCGGGCGTTGGAGACGGCGTACTGCGCCGAGGTGGTGGCGGTGACCTATGAAGCCATGGGGTTGCTGCCGGCGGGGCGGCGTCCGAACTGGTATGACCCGGGGCGGTTCTGGAGTGGGGACGACCTTGGCCTGGCCGCCGACGCCCGGTTGGGTTCGGAGATCGAGGTACGGGTGCCGCCGCGCTGAGGTTTGACCTGGGCGGTGACTGGCAACTGCTGTGACCGTGACCGCCTCCACGGATCTTGACACGTTGGCCGACTTCTTCGACAGGTACGGCGTGGCGTTGACCTCCGGCGACCTGCCGGCCATCGCTGGCTGTTACGCCCTGCCGGGGTTGGTGGTGGCCGACACCTACAGCTTCTCGTTCACGTCCGCGGCGGCGGTGGCGCTGTCCTTCGTGGGTGCCGCGCCCGACTACCAGGACCGGGAGTTGGTCGCGGCCCACGCCCGGATCGAGGACGTGCAGCCGCTGTCCGCGTCGTTGACGATGGTGGCCGTGGAGTGGGAGTTCCTGGACAGTCGCGGGCAGGCGGTGCCGGGGGAGCGGTACCGGTACCTGCTGCGGCTCGCGGATGGTGGACCACTGATCTGCACGGTTGTCCGGACGGGCTGACCGACCCGGGCCGGTTGGCCCGATCCGTACCCGCCGGGTTTCCGCTGGGTACGGTGCTGGCTACGCTGTCGCCTCGGTGGGACGAGGGGAGACCTGATGGCGGTGCGGCCGGACGGTGCGGCAGGGTCACGAGCTGCGCGATTGTTGGCGTCGATGCCGTGGGTCGTGGTGTTGCTCGGTGTGTGTGCGCTCGTGGTGCTCCTGGTGATCGCGCTGCTGTCGTTCCGGACCAGGGAGCGGGACGCCGCGCCGCGGGCCGCGCCTTCGGTGTTCCTGCCGACCGTGCCGGCCGCCGCGTCGGCCACCGGCGGGCCGACTCCGGCCGCCGTGGAGCGGCGCTCTGTGTCGCCGCGGCCGTCGCGCAGTAGTCGGGCGCCGTCGCCGCGGGCCACCGTGACCGGCGCACCGACTCCGGGACGGACGAGCGCGTCGGCGGTGCCGGTCGTGCCGACGGCGTCGGTCGTGCCGGCGGACGGCGCGGTGGGTGCCCGCTACCAGGTCGGTACGAACGGCTGGGACGGTGACGCCGCGGTGCTGTCGATCGTGAACGAGTCGAGTCGGTCGGTGGACTGGCTCGTGGAGCTGGCGTTCGACGACGACCTGTGGGCTCTGCGGATCACCGACGACTCGGGCATCTCGGTGCGGGGTCGGGGGGACGGCAGGTTCGTGGTGCGTGGCACGCGTTCGTTGGAGGCGGGTGACTCCCGGACGCTGCGGCTGCGCGTCGGCTGGGGTGAGTCGGCGCAACGGCCGCTCCGGTGCACGATCAACGGGGTCGACTGTCGACTCGGCTGAGCCGCTTCCGGCTCCGGCCGCCGATCGCTAGGCTGCCCGGACGGTGCGCTGAGGGAGGTACATGTCCGGCATGCGTCGTGCCCCGCGACTGTCGCACGGTCCGGCTGCGATCGTGTCGTCGCCCTGGATCGTGGTGGGCGCTGGTGTCCTCGTGATGGTGGTCCTGCTCTTCATGGCTCTGGGCGCGTACCGGGGGCGTAGTCCCGCGCCGGACGGCGCGCCGGTGCCGCCGGTGGTGCCGCTGCCCACGGGCGTGGGTGCGTCGAGCGCTCCCGGCCCGGCGTCGTCGTCGCCCCCGCCGGTGCGGCCGGGGTTGTCCGGGCGGGCGAGTGGATTGCCGCCGAGCACCCCGTCCGGGTCGCGGTCACCGTCGGTCGGCGCGTCTGCCGGCGCGACGGGGGGTGCGCCGGTGGTCACGCGGTCACCGAGTGGGGCGCCGCAGGGGCAGCCGGCGATGAGCGGGCGGTACCGGGTGGTGCAGAGCTTCGACGGCGGTTTCATCGGCGAGGTGGCGATGGTCAACGGGTCCGCCGTGAGTCGTGGTTGGACGGTCCGGTTGGAGTTCTCCGGTGGGCGGTTGGTGACCACCTGGGTGGAGGGTGTGCCGCAGGGGACGCTTCGTCAGTCCGGCGACGGTTTCACCTACGTCAGTGGGGTGGACGTGCGGCCCGGCGGTGCGGTGTCGTTGCGGTTCCACCTGGAGCGGACGTCCAGCACCCCGCGGGTCTGCACGGTCGACGGCGTGCGCTGTAGCGGATTCTGAGCGGCCCTTCCGCAAGGATGCTGCTGTGTTGCGACCGTGTTTGCAAGTGATTGCAGAATGTTTCGGCAAGGGTTAGCGTGCGGCGCATCAGCGACCAGAGGAAGGCGTCGATGAAACCCTCGCCGATACCGCGTTCCGCCCTGCTGGCTCTCGTCCCTCTGCTCACCCTCACGCTCGTCGGCACTCCGGTCGCCGCGCACCGGCCCGGCGCCGCCACGGACCCCCGGCCGTCCGGCACCGACACGTTGGCCGGCACCGACACGAAGGCCGGCACCGGAGCGGTGCAGTGGCGTACCGAACCCTCCACCGAGGCGCTGCTGAAGGCGGGCGGGAACTCGGCGCGGGCCGAGCAGTTCTACTTCGTGCTGCCGGACCGGTTCGCCAACGGCGACCCCCGCAACGACCGGGGCGGCCTGACCGGTGACCGGTTGCGGACCGGGCTCGACCCGACCGACAAGGGCTTCTACCACGGCGGTGACCTCAAGGGCGTCATCGACAAGCTGGACTACATCCAGGGGATGGGCACCACTGCCATCTGGCTCGCCCCGGTCTTCAAGAACCGGCCGGTGCAGGGCGCCGGCAACGACATCTCGGCCGGCTACCACGGCTACTGGATCACCGACTTCACCCAGGTGGACCCGCACTTCGGCACCAACGAGGACATGAAGCGGCTGGTCACACTCGCCCACCGGCGTGGCATCAAGATCTACCTCGATGTGATCGTCAACCACACCGCCGACGTGATCAAGTACGCCGAGAACTCCTACGCGTACGTGGACAAGGCGACCTCGCCGTACACCGACGCGCAGGGGCGGGCGTTCGAGGACCGCAACTACGCCGACGGCAGCCGCGCGTTCCCGCCGGTCGACAAGGAGTCCTTCCCGTACACCCCGGTTCTTCCCGAGCCGGGTGACGCGAGCGTCAAGGTACCGGCGTGGCTGAACGACGCGACCATGTACCACAACCGGGGGGACTCGACCTTCGCGGGCGAGAACAGCGAGTACGGCGACTTCTTCGGCCTCGACGACCTGTGGACCGAGCGCCCCGAGGTGGTGCGGGGGCTGACCAAGGCGTACGGGGACTGGATCGGCGCGATCGGCGTCGACGGGTTCCGGCTGGACACCGTGAAGCACGTCAACATGGAGTTCTGGCCGCAGTTCAGCCAGGGCATCCAGCGGGCCGCCGAGAAGGCCGGCAAGAAGGACTTCTTCATGTTCGGTGAGGTGTACAGCGCCGACCCGGAGATCAGCTCCCGCTACGTCCGTCAGGGTGGGTTGCCGGCCACCCTCGACTTCGCCTTCCAGGAGGCCGCGCGCGGTTACACCACAGGCGCCGGCTCGGCGCGGGCGCTCGCCGACGTGTACGCCCGCGACGACCTCTACGCCGCCCGGGACACCGACGCCGGCCGGCTGACCACCTTCCTCGGCAACCACGACATGGGCCGGATCGGCTCGTTCGTCGCCGGCGGTGGCACCGACCCGGCCAGTCACCTGCGCCGCGACCAGCTCGCGCACCAACTGATGTTCCTGACCCGCGGCCAACCGGTGATCTACTCCGGCGACGAGCAGGGCTTCACCGGGCCCGGCGGGGACAAGGACGCCCGGCAGGACATGTTCGCATCGTTGGTGCCCGACTACCTCGACGACGACCTGCTCGGCACCGACCGCACCCACGGCAGCGACCAGTTCGACACCGACCACCCGCTGTACCGGACCATCGCCGAGCTGGGCCGGCTGCGCCAGGAGCACCCTGCCCTGCGCGACGGCGTGCAGGTCACCCGGTACGCCGCCGACGGCCCGGGGGTGTTCGCCGCCTCCCGGATCGCCCCCGCCGACCGCACCGAGTACGTGGTGGCGGTCAACAACGCCGACACCGCGCAGACTGTCACCGTGGACACCTGGTCGGCCGGCGCCACCTTCACCGGCATCTACGGCAGCGCGAGCGGCGAACAGACTGGCAGCGCGAGCCGCGAACAGGCCGGCAGCGCGAGCGGCGAACAGACTGGCGCCGACGGCAGGCTGACCCTTACCGTGCCGCCGCTGTCGGCGGTGGTCTACCGGGCCGGCACCCCCGTCGCGCAGGCGGCCGGCAAGCCGACCGTCACCATCACCTCTCCCGCCCCGGACGCGCCGGTCGCCACCCGGGCGGCGGTCACCGCCCAGGTCACCGGTGACCCCCTCGCCACCGTCACCGTCGCCGCCCGGGTCGCGGGTGGGCGGTGGACGGTGCTGGGCAGCGCCGACCACGCGCCGTACACCGTGCAGCACGACCTGACCGGCCTGGCCGGCGGCACCCGGGTCGAGTACAAGGCGGTGGTCCGTGACGGCCGGGGTCGTACCGCGACCGCCCGGTCCACCGCCACCGTGGGTACGCCTCCGCAGGGCGCTTCCCGGGAGTGGGCGGTGGTGCACTACCAGCGCCCCGCGGGTGGGTACGACGACTGGGGGCTGTACGCCTGGGGGGACATCGACCCGGCGTACGTCACCGAGTGGCCGAAGGGGCAGCCGTTCGCCGGGGAGGACTCCTACGGCCGGTTCGCCTGGGTGAAACTGAAGCCGGGCGCGACGTCGGTGAACTTCCTCGTTGTCGACAAGGCCGGCACGAAGGACGTCGCCCAGGACCGCAGCATCGACGTCACCCGGACCGGCGAGGTCTGGCTGAAACAGGGCGACCCGGCCGTCTACCCGAGCCGGCAGGCGGCCACCGGTGAGCCGGACCCGCCGGTCGAGGAGGGCACCGCGGTCATCCACTACCGGCGGGCCGACAACACCTACGACGGCTGGGGTCTGCACGTGTGGGACGGCGCGGCCAACCCGACCGAGTGGTCGACGCCACTGAAGCCCACCGGGACCGACGCGTTCGGGGCGGTGTTCCGGGTGCCGCTGGCCGCCGGCGCGACCGGGCTGAACTACATCATCCACAACGGCGACACCAAGGACCTGCCCGACGATCAGCGACTCGACCTGGGCGGCGCCGGCCGGGAGGTGTGGCTGCTCGCCGCCACGCCGGGGCGGTTGCTGCCGAAGACGGCGACCACCGCGGGCGGGGACACCGACATCGGCAAGCAGAAGGCGCACTGGATCGACAGGTCCACGGTGGCGTGGCAGACACCGCCGACCGACGGCAGGACGTACGCGCTCGTCGCCGCGCCCACCGGCGGGGTCAGCGTGGTCGACGGGGAGCTGAGCGGGGCGTACACCACGTTGCCGTTGCGGGCGCAGCGCAACGGGCTCACCGAGGCGCAACGCGACAGATTCCCGCACCTGTGGTCGTACCGTAGCTTCGCCCTTGATCGACGCGACCTGGCGAAGGTCCCGGCGGCGCTGCGGGGGCAGGTGCTCGTCACCGAGCGCGACGCGAAGGGTGCCCTGCTCGCGGCGACGGGTGTGCAGATCCCCGGGGTGCTCGACGACGTGTACTCCCGGGCCACCGACGCCACCCTCGGCCCGACGTTCGACGGCCGGACGCCGAGCCTGGCGCTGTGGGCGCCGACCGCGCGGACCGTGCGGCTGCACCTGTTCGACTCGCCGAGCGCGTCGCCCAGGATCGTGCCGATGCGCCGCGACGACCGCACCGGTGTCTGGTCGGCGCGCGGCACCGCCGCCTGGGTGGGCAGGTACTACAGGTACGAGGTGCAGGCGTGGCAGCCCGCCGCGCAGAAGATGGTCACCGCCGTGGTGACCGACCCGTACTCGGTGGCCCTGGCGGCGGACTCCACGCACAGCCAGCTCGTCGACCTGAACGACCCGGCGCTGGCCCCGGCGGGCTGGGGGACGCTGCGCAAACCGGCCTCGGTGCCGGCGGCGAAGGCGCAGATCACCGAGCTGTCGGTGCGGGACTTCTCCATCGCCGACGAGACCGTGCCGGCCGAGCGGCGGGGCACGTTCCTCGCCTTCACCGACCCGAAGACCGCCGGCATGACCCACCTGAGGGCCCTCGGCGACGCCGGTGTCACCCACCTGCACCTGCTGCCGGCGTTCGACTTCGCGACGATCCCGGAGCGGCGGGCCGACCAGCGTCAGCCGGCCTGCGACCTGGCCGCGCTCCCGCCGGACTCCGCCGAACAGCAGACGTGCGTGGCGGCGGTCGCCGACACCGACGGCTACAACTGGGGGTACGACCCGCTGCACTACACCGTGCCGGAGGGCGGCTACGCCGTCGACCCGGCCGGCGCGGCGCGGACCACCGAGTTCCGGCGGATGGTCGCCGGGGCGAACGACGCCGGGCTGCGGGTGGTGATGGACGTGGTCTACAACCACACGGCCGCGGCCGGCACCGACCCGAAGTCGGTGCTCGACCAGGTGGTGCCCGGCTACTACCACCGGTTGGTGGAGGACGGCACGGTCGCCAACTCCACCTGCTGTGCCAACACCGCCCCCGAGCACGCCATGATGGGCAAGCTGGTCGTCGACTCGCTCGTCACCTGGGCGCGGCAGTACAGGGTGGACGGGTTCCGGTTCGACCTGATGGGTCACCACCCGAAGGCGAACATCCTGGCCGTACGCCGGGCGTTGGACCGGTTGACAGTCGCCCGCGACGGCGTGGACGGCCGGTCGATCCTGCTCTACGGCGAGGGCTGGAACTTCGGCGAGGTAGCCAACGACGCCCGGTTCGTGCAGGCCACCCAGGCCAACATGGCCGGCACCGGCATCGGCACCTTCAACGACCGGCTGCGGGATGCCGTGCGCGGCGGTGGGCCGTTCGACGCCAACCCGCGGGCGCAGGGCTTCGCGTCGGGGCTCTACACCGACCCGAACGGCGACGACGTCAACGGGTCACCGGCCGAGCAGAAGGCCCGCCTGCTGCACGCCCACGACCTGATCAAGGTGGGTCTGACCGGCAACCTGCGCGGCTACCGGTTCACCGACACCGCCGGGCGGCAGGTCACCGGGGCGCAGGTGGACTACAACGGCTCCCCGGCCGGGTACACCGCCGCGCCGGGGGAGGCCGTCACCTACGTCGACGCGCACGACAACGAGATCCTGTACGACGCGCTGGCGTACAAGCTGCCGCAGGCCACCTCGGCGGCCGACCGCTCCCGGATGCAGGTGCTGGCGCTGGGCACGGTGGTGCTGGGACAGGGCACCGGGTTCGTCACCGCCGGCACCGAACGGCTGCGGTCGAAGTCGCTGGACCGCAACTCGTACAACTCCGGCGACTGGTTCAACCAGATCCGCTGGGGATGCGAGCGGGGCAACGGGTTCGGCGCCGGCCTGCCGCCCGCGCCCGACAACGAGGACAAGTGGCCGTACGCGGTGCCCCTGCTGGCGGACCCGGCGCTGGTGCCGGACTGCGCGGCGATCGACACCACGAACGCCCGGTACGCCGAGCTGCTGCGCATTCGGGCGTCGTCGCCGGTGTTCGGGTTGGCCACCGCCGAGCAGGTGCAGCGGCGGGTGGCGTTCCCGCTGTCCGGTGAGCAGGAGACGCCGGCCGTGCTGACCATGACGCTTGACGCCCGCGGGCTGGGCGGGGCGTGGACGTCGGTGACTGTCGTCTTCAACGGCACCCCGTCGGCGGCCACCCAGACCGTCACCGGACTTCGCGGTGCGGACGTGGCACTGCACCCGGTGCTCGTCGAGTCGGCCGACGAGGTGCTGCGTACCGCCTCGTTCGACCGGGCGGCCGGCACGTTCACCGTACCGGCGCGCAGCGTGGCGGTGTTCGTGCAGAGGTGACGACGTGAACCGGCCCCCTTCCGCGTGGTGCGGAAGGGGGCCGGTCCGTTGTGCTTGTCACCCTTGGTGCTGTGCCGGTTGATCAGGCGAAGCAGTTCTCGATGGTGCCGCCCGGAATGGCCAGGCAGTTGGTCGGACGGTTCGCGGTGATGGCGGACTTGTCGTCCACGTTCACCTCTCCGAAGAAGCTGAAGACACCGCCCGGCTCGAAGGTGGAGAAGTTGTGGGCGACCTTCGTCTTCGACAGGTTGACCTCGCCGAAGATGTTGAAGATGCCGCCGCCGACCCCGATCGGGCCCACGGCCCGGTTGCCGACAACCTCGCTGTCGCGCAGCGTGGTGACGCTGTCGGCGTTGAAGAGCCCGCCGCCGAAGAAGCCGGCGGTGTTGTCCTTGATGTTGCTCTTCTCGAACGTGACCACGCTGTCGAAGGCGATGGCCACACCGCCACCGACGCCGGCGGTGCTGTTCTTCTCCACAGTGACGTTGTGCAGGTTCAGCTGGCTGTCCGCCGCGGCGATACCGCCACCAGCGAGCACCGCGGTGTTCGAGGCGAACTTGGTCTCGTACGCCGTGGTGTTGCCCTCGATGTCGAGGTAGCCACCACCGAAGCCGAGCGTCTCGTTGTCGGTGATCTCGGCCTTCTTGAGCTCGACCGTTCCGCCGTCCACGTCGTCGGTGAAGATCTCCGCGGCGCCGTTGGAGATACCGCCACCACCGATGACTGCGGTGTTGTCGGTGATCTTCGACTCCTCGACCTTGAGCAGGCCGGCGTTGAAGACGCCGCCACCGAAGAAGAAGGCGGTGTTACGGGTGACGGTGCTGTGCCAGATCTTCGTGGTGCCGAAGTTGGCCACACCACCGCCGTTGCCGCCCGACTGGTTCAGGACGACCTCGGACTCCAGGATCTCGGCGGTGCCGCCCGGCTGGACCAGGATTCCGGCGCCGTCGTTCTCCTCGGGCTCCTCGACGAGCGGCGTGACGACGCCCGGCGTGACCTTCTTGGTGACCTTCGGCGCGGCCTTCAGGCCCGCCTTCGGGTTGGCCTGCCGGACGGTGAGCGCCTGGGTCAACGGGGTGCCCGCCTTCACCTGCGCGGCGAGCGCCTCGGAGTCCGAGTAGGCGGCCCAGACGGCGTTCGGCTCGACACCGTTGAACAGTTCGAGGGTCTGGCCGCCCTTGATGGTCAGGCCCTTGATGGTGAGGTGACCACCGGCGCCGACGTTGAGGATGCGGAAGTAGTCGGCAGTTGCTTCCCGGGAGATCGTGGTGTGCTCACCCTTGAGGGTGATGTTCTCCGTGATCACCGGGAGGCCGTTGCCCTCGTAGTCGTTGCGGGTCAGGTTGTAGGTGCAGCCCTTGGCCAGCTCCAGCACACCGCCGTGCTTGTTGTTGGCGAACACGATGGCCTGAATCAGCTTGTCGGTGTCGCAGGGCACCTCCTTCCCGCGCTCGTGGTCCTTGTCCCGGTCCTTGTCCTTGTCCCGGTCCTTGTCCTTGTCCCGGTCCTTGTCCTTGTCCCAGTCGCGCCCCTCGTCACCCCGCTGGTCGCCGTCCTTGCTGACCTGCGCGGTGTTCCAGTTCAGGCCGACCGCTCCGGCGCTGCCCGCGACGCCCACCGCCGCGAGACTGATCACGCCCGTCAAACCGGCCACGCCACTGGCGAGCCAGAGCTTGCGACGGCGTTTGGCCGTCGCCCGCCCGGAGGCTTCGTTGTTCGTTAGGTAGTTGGACATCGGAGCTCTCTGCCCTCTCCTCGTACCAGACAGGGTCGCCGCCGTCAGACGGGTGTCCCCTGCTACAAATCGGTTGTAGCTCCCAAAACCACCGTATGAGAAGGTTCCTCGCCTCGCGGGCTTATCCGAGAGAACCCCACATTCGGTTCATATGCCGTCCACGGCGTCGTGGACGCCTCGGCCCGGCACACGAGCCCCAAGACCGACCGCAGGCCCCCTGAGCTGCCTAAACAGGCACGCCCCTCCGGACCGCAACCGGCCGGAGGGGCGTGCCCTCTCTATGTGGTTCAGCCCCACCCGATCAGGCGAAGCAGTCCGAAACGTTGAAGCAGTTGGTCGGGCGGTTGGCAGTGACCGCGGACTCGTCGTCGAGCGTCACGGTGCCGCCGATGCTGTTGAAGATGCCCCCCGGCTCCAGGGTGGAGAAGTTGTGCGCGACCGTCGTCCGGTGGAGCCTGACCTCGCTCCCCTCGTCGTTGACGATCCCGCCGCCGCGGGCGAACGGACCGACGGCCCGGTTGCCCACCACCTCGCTGTCGCGCAGCGTGGTGACGCCGTCTTCGTTGAAGAGGCCGCCGCCGCCGGAGCCCGCGGTGTTGTCCTTGATCCTGCTGTTCTCGATCGTCGCGACGCTGTCGGAGGTCACGAACACGCCGCCACCGTCGCGAGCCGCGCTGTTCTTGGCCACCGTGGCGTCCTTGAGGGTGAGCTGGCTGTCCGCCACCGCGACGCCACCACCCTCGATCACCGCGTTGTTGTCACTGACAGTCGTCTGGTGCAACGTCGTGGTGCCCTCGACATCCAGCACGCCGCCGCCGAAGCCGAGCGTCTCGTTGTCGGTGACCTCGCTCTTGTAGACCCAGACCGAACCGCCCACAACGCCCTCGCTGCGAATCGCCGGCGCGCCGTTGGAGATGCCACCGCCACCGATGATTGCGGTGTTGTCCTTGATCTTCGACTCGTCGACCTGGAGTACGCCGGCGTTGAAGATGCCGCCGCCGACGAAGAAGGCGGTGTTGTGCGCGACAGTCGTCTTGCTGAGCCTGGTGCTGCCGAAGTTGGCCAGCCCACCGCCGTTGCCGCCGGACTGGTTGTAGAGCAACTCGCTCTCCAGGATCTCCGCCCGTCCACCGGGCTGCACCAGCACCCCGGCCCCGTCGTTGAACCCGGGCTCCTCCACCAGCGGCACCACCGCAGCCCCGGCCGGCGCCGGCGTCGCCACCGCGGCTACCGGCGTGGCGGCCGTTACCGCGGCGTTGGCCTTGGCTGCTGCGGCCTCGGCTCCAGCGCCCTTGACCGCTGCGGCCTCGACCGCTGCGGCCTCGACCGCTGCGGCCTCGACCGCTGTGGCCTCGACCGCTGTGGCCTTGACCGCTGCGGCCTTGGCTTCTGTGGCCTTGGCTTCGGCTTCAGCGGCCTTGACCGCTGTGGCCTTGGCCTCAGTGGCCTTGACCGCTGCGGCTTCACTGGCCTTGACCGCTGCCGTCGAGGTCTTGGCACCCGTCGTGGGTGTGGCCGCGGTGGGCTTGGCGGCCGTTGTCCCCGCGGCCGTTGTCCCCGTGGGCTTTGCAGCCGTGGGCTTGGCGGCCGTTGTTGCCGCGCTGGGCTTGGCGGCCGTAGCCGCCGCCGGCTTGGCTGCCGCTGCCGCCTTTGCGGTGGACGCCGAGGCCGGCGTGCCGGCGGGCGCGGTGGTGACCGCAGGCTTGGGCGCCGTGCCGGCCGCGACGGACCGGGCCGAGTAGGGTGCCCAGACCGTGGCCGGGTCGGCGGTCACCGATTCCTGAAGGGTCTGGCCGCCCCTGATGCTCAGGCCCTTGAGGGTGAGGTGCCCGCCGGGGCCGACGTTGAGGATGCGGAAGTAGTCGGCGGTGGCCTCACGGCCGAGGGTGGTGTGCTCGCCCTTGAGGGTGATGTTCTCGGTGATCACCGGGAGGCCGTTGCCGTCCTGGTTGCGGGTCAGCGTGTAGGTGCAGCCCTTGGCCAGTTCCAGCACCCCGCCGTCCTCGTTGTTGGCGAAGGTGATCGCCTGGATCAGTCTGTCGCTGTCGCACGGGACCTGCCTGCCGCGGTCCTTCTCCTCGTGCGTGGCGTCCCGGCCCGACCGGTCGCCGTCGCCGCTCCAATCGTCGCCGCTCCAGTCGTCGTCCCGACCGCCGTCCTCGTGGGCGCCGTCTTTCTTGGCACCGTCGTCCTTCGTGCCAGCGGAGTCGCTGACGGTCTGCCGATTTGTCGACGGCTGCGTGTCGGACGCCCGGTTGGAGGCGGGCTTGTCGTCCCGAGCGGCCACGCCGCCGAGAGCCGCCAGGCCCACCACGCCGGTCAGCCCAGCCACGCCGGCGACCCAGAGCGCCCGCCGTCGTCGTGTCGGCGGAGCCGCCGAGGCCCCGCCGTCGGTACTCGTTACGTCGTTGGACATCAGAGCCTTCCGCCCTTTCCTGCTACCAGACGGGATCGCACCGCCCGAGGCGCCACGACCAGCTACAAATGGGTTGCAGCCTCTGATCCCCACCGTATGAGAACCATCTTCGCGATGCGGACTTATCCGAGATAACCCCGCATTCGGCGCAGGTTGGATGAGGTCGGGCAGGCAGGAGGGTTGATCCACTCGGGTTCAGGGATGACGCGGCGTCCGCGTGGTCGGGGCAGCGCGACGTCCGTGAAGCCGAGTGGATCTTGCCGAGAACGGCAGCGGCGTCGCCGGCGGCCGGTGGTCGGCCGGCGGCGACGCCGGTGCGGTGCGGGTTGGAGCCGGGTCAGGGCTCGTGCGGGTCAGCCGGGCAGGCGGGGGCCTGCCTCGCGCTGCTCGGCCAGCCAGGTCTCCACCTCGTCGGAGGTGCGCGGCAGCGCGGCCGACATGTTCACCGCGCCGGTCGAGGTGACAAGTACGTCGTCCTCGATCCGGATGCCGACGCCGCGCAGCTCGGCGGGGACCAGCTCGTCCTCCGGCTGGAAGTACAGACCGGGCTCGACGGTGAGCACGTAGCCCTCGCCCAGCGCGCCGTCGCGGTAGGTCTCCTTGCGCGCGTTGGAGCAGTCGTGCACGTCGAGGCCGAGCATGTGGCCGAAGCCGTGCAGCGTCCACCGCCGGTAGACGGTCGACTTCTCGTCCATCGCCTCGTCCACGCTCACCGGCAGCAGGCCCAGCTCGGACAGGCCCTCGGCGAGCACCCGCATGCAGGTCAGGTGGACGTCCTTGAACGCCACCCCGGGGCGGATGGCGTCGATTCCGGCCTGCTGCGAGGCGTACACGATGTCGTAGACCTGGCGTTGCAGGGCGGTGAACCGCCCGTTGACCGGCAGCACCCGGGTCACGTCGGCGGTGTAGAGGTTGCGGCCCTCGACGCCCATGTCCATCAGCAGCAGGTCACCCGGCCGGGTGGCGCCGTGGTTGTGTACCCAGTGCAGGATCGTGGCGTGCTCGCCGGCGCCGACGATCGAGCTGTATCCGACGTCGTTGCCGTCGTGGCGGGCCCGCAACGCGAAGACGCCCTCCAACAGCCGCTCGGAGACGGCGCGGTCGGCCGGCAGGATCCGGGCCACGTCCTCGAAGCCGCGTACGGTGGCGTCGATCGCATCCTGGAGTTGGCCGATCTCCCACTCGTCCTTGACCAGCTTCATCTCCGACAGGGCGATGGCCAGCTCCCGGTCGCGGGGCGGTTGGCCCTCGGCGCGCGGTCCGTCGTAGGCGCGGACGGCCGCGTCCACCTGGGCGTCGAACCCGCGCAACACCCGGGTACGCCCCGGCGCCAGGTCGGCGAGCGTCGCCTCCAGCCCGGTCAGGTCGGCGGTGGGCAGGCCCAGCTCGGTCGACTTCTCGCTGAGCGTGTGTCGCCGGCCCACCCACAGCTCGCCGTTGCGGCTGCGGAAGAACTCGTCGGTCTCCCGGGACGAGCGGGGCCGCATGTACAGCGTCGCGTCGTGCCCCGAGCCGTTGGGGCGCAGCACCAGCACGCTGTCGGCGTCGTGGTCGCCGGTCAGGTAGGCGAAGTCACTGCCCGGCCGGAACGGGTAGTCGGTGTCGTTGGCCCGGACCTTCTCGGTGCCGGTGGGGATGACGAGCGTCTCGCCCGGGAAGGCCGCGGAGAGCGCGGCACGCCGCTTGGCGTAGTTGGGCGTCTCCGGGCGGGGCGTCACGGGGAGCGCGGTGTCGCGCCAGCCCTGCCGCATGAAGGACAGGAACGCCTCCGGGAAGTCCGGATCGTGCGATTCCGTGCCGTCCGTCGGCGTACCGTCGGTTTGTCCCTCGGTCATTGCGCCGCTCCCTCCGCCTCGTTGCTGATCTCGACGGTACCGCGCGCCCGGTTCCCGGTGGCGACCCCGGGAGTCGGATCGACGGACGGCTGCGACGGGCCGACAGCGCGCGTGGAAAGATGACCACCATGTGCGGACTTCTGGCCTTCTTCAGCGCGAACGGTAACGCCGCCGCGCACCGCGACCACATCGCCGGAGCGTTGGAATGCCTGCACCACCGCGGCCCCGACGAGACCGGGGTCGAGGTGGTCGGCGACGCTTCCGGCCGGTACGCGGACGGCGTGTTCGCCCACAAGCGGCTGGCCATCATCGACGTCGCGTCGAGTCACGAGCCGCTGCCCTACGCGAACGGCCGTTACCTGCTCACCTTCAACGGTGAGATCTACAACTACATCGAGCTGCGCGAGGAGTTGATCAGAAACTTCGGCGCGCAGTTCGCCACGGCCGGTGACGGCGAGGTGATCGTGGCGGGCTACCACTTCTGGGGCGAGCAGGTGCTCACCCGGCTGCGGGGCATGTTCGCCTTCGTCATCTGGGACCGGCAGGAGCGGCGCGCGTTCGGCGCCCGCGACTACTTTGGCATCAAGCCGATGCACTACCTGGAGACCGCCGACGGGCTCTACCTGGCGTCGGAGAAGAAGGCGCTGTTGCCGTTCGCGCACAGCAGCTACCAGGGTGACGCGGGCGTCGACGGAGCCAGCCTCAGCCACTACCTGACCCTGCAGTACGTCCCGGAGCCGGGCACCCTGCACAAGGGCATCAGCCGGATCGGTTCGGGGGAGTACCTGAACTGGACCCCGGGTGGGCGCATCGACGTACGCCGGTGGTACCGGCCGGTGTTCCGGCCGGCGCCTGTCGACGACGAGCAGAAGCTCTACCACGAGATCCGGGAGACGCTGCGGGAGAGCGTGCGCATGCACATGCGCTCCGACGTGCCGGTCGGCTCGTTCCTGTCCAGCGGCATCGACTCGACGGCCGTGGTCGCGCTGGCCCGGGAGTTCAACCCGAACATCCTGACCTTCACCGTCGGCTACGACGTCCCGGGTTACTCGGAGATCGACGTCGCCCAGGAGTCGGCGCGGCACCTGGACGTCACCACCATCCCCACCAAGATCGGTCCGCAGGACATGATCGACGCGCTGCCGAAGATCGTCTGGCACCTGGACGACCCGGTGGCCGACCCGGCGCTGGTGCCGCTCTACTTCGTGGCCAAGAAGGCCGCCGAGCACGTCACGGTGGTGCTCTCCGGTGAGGGCGCGGACGAGTTCTTCGGCGGCTACACGATCTACCGGGAGCCGTTGTCGCTGGGCACCGTCAACGGTCTGCCCGGCGGGGTGCAGAAGGGCCTGCGCGCGGTCTCCAAGGCGATCCCGCAGGGGGTCAAGGGCAAGAGCTTCCTGGAGCGGGGCACCACCCCGATCGAGGAGCGCTACTACGGCAACGCGCGGATGTTCACCGAGGAGGAGAAGCAGCACCTGATGCGCCGCTACGACCCCTCGGTGCGCTACACCGACGTCACCGCCCCGATCTACGCCGAGTGCACCGAGCTGGACGACGTCACCAAGATGCAGTACGTCGACCTGTACACCTGGCTGCGCGGCGACATCCTGGTCAAGGCCGACCGGATCTCGATGTCGCACTCGCTGGAGGTGCGGGTGCCGTTCCTCGACCGCGAGGTGTTCGACGTCGCGGCGAAGATCCCGGTGGACCTGAAGCTGCCGCCGCGCTCCGACGCCACCAAGTACGCGATGCGTCAGGCGTTGCAGGGTGTCGTGCCGCCGGCCATCGTCAACCGCAAGAAGTTGGGCTTCCCGACCCCCACCCGGGTCTGGCTGCGCGGCGAGATGTACGAGTGGGCCCGGCACGTGCTGAGCACCTCGGGCGCGGGCGACCTGCTCGACCTGTCGTACGCGCTGCGGCTGCTCGACGAGCACAAGCGGGAGGAGGCCGACCACTCCCGCAAGGTGTGGACGGTGTTGATCTTCTGCATCTGGCACGCCATCTTCGTGGCCAAGACCCTCGACCCGGGCATCCAGCGCAACCAGTCCGCCCTGCTCACGAAGCCGGTGGTCGGTTCGATGGTCCGCTGACACCCTGTCGACCAAGAGGTTTGCGTCACCGGAGCAGTTCCGGTGACGCAAACCTCTTGGTCATTTCAGGTGGTGGTGGCGGCTACTTGCGGGCGCAGGTGACCGTCGGGAGTCCGTTCGTTCCTGTGCTGCTGGCCAGGAAGCCGAACGTGGTGGTGCTCTCCGGTGCGACGGTGCCGTTGTAGTTGACGTTCGTCGCCGTCACCGTCGAGCCGGACGTCGTCTGGGTGGCGCTCCAGATCTGACTTATCGACTGCCCGTTGGGCCAGGTCCAGCTCGCGGTCCAGCCGTTGAACGGCGTACTGCCGTGGTTCATGATCGTGACCTCGCCCTGGAAGCCACCCTGCCAGGTGCTGCTCACCTTGTAGACCGCCATGCAGTCACCGCCGCTCGGCGGCGGGGTGGTGGTCGGCGGCGGGGTGGTCGGGTCCGGCGGCGGGGTCGTCGGGTCCGGCGGCGGGGTGGTCGGGTCCGGCGGCGGGGTCGTCGGGTCGGGCGTCGGCGAACCGGTACCCGGGCCCACCCCGGTCACCTGACCGTTGCCGCCGTCGAAGGTCACGTCGGAGCAGCCGAAGAAGTTCTCCTGCGAGTCCGAGCGGACCCAGCGGGAGTAGATGATGTGCCGGCCGCTCTTACCCGACGGCAGGTTGCCGCTGAAGTAGTAGTGCCCGTCGTTGGTGCCGACCGCGCCGCGCTGCGGCGGGTTGGTCACCGTGAGGAACGGCTGCTCCAGGTCGCTCCAGGCCAGGGCCCGGGTCGGGCTCCAGCTGTCCTTGGTCACGTAGAAGTAGAACGTGCCCGGGTGGTGCGCCCAGTTGCTGTACTTGAAGTCCAGCCGGGACCCGGAGGTCAGGTGGGTCAGCGGCCAGTCGGTGCGGGGCAGGTCGTAGCCGCGGAAACCGGTGGCGCCGCCGCTGCACAGCTGCCCGTCCGGGATGAAGCCGGTGGTGCGGCCGCCAGCGTCGGAGCGCAGCACACTGAACCAGTTGTAGAGCGAGTTCGCCCCGCTCTGCGCCACCGCTGCGGAGCACGCGGGGTTGTTCGGCCGGATCTCACCGGTCTGGCTGCGGCCGTCCTGCCAGCACAGGTAGGTGCGGCTGCCCGGCGTCATCGCCGCGCCGTGCGCGGCGGCCGGCTGGGGACTGGACGCCAGGGCGACAGCGCCCAGCGCGAGGGTCATGGCCGCGGTGAGCAACGCGGCCGTACGGGAACGGTTCACGGGTTCTCCTGACTCGCGAGGCGTGCCGCCCGAGCCGTCCGCCCGCTTGTGGGTGGGACGTGGCCTGCTCGCCCCGCTGAAGTGAACGGTGCGACGATCACGGCGACGTGCCCCGGCGGAAGACCGGCCGGTGGACGCGCGCCATCAACGGTCCTGTCAGGGACCGGCGCCCTCGCGTGTGTCGAACCCGGCAACCGGTGGCGCGGCAGCCCTCGCACCGCCCGGTACCCGTCATCCCACCACGCCCCGCCGCGCCGCGCAATAGCTGTTCCTCGATGGATGGGTTGACCCACCGGCCGCCGTCGAACGCCATATCCTGCGGACGGGGACGACGGAGGCGGAGAGGCGGCGGCCGGTGCCGGACGTGTTCGACGAGGTGCACCGCAGGTGCCGCGCCGGTGAGTCGGTCGGCCTGGCCACCGTCGTGGCCACCTGGCGCTCCGCGCCGCAGCCGCCCGGCGCGACGATGGCGGTCGCGATCGACGGCACGGTCACCGGCAGCGTCTCCGGCGGCTGCGTCGAGGCGGACCTCTACGAACGGTCCCGCCGGGTGCTGGACACCGGCGCGGCCGAGCTGATCCGCTACGGCATCAGCGACGACGACGCGTACGCCGTGGGTCTGACCTGCGGTGGCATCCTCGACGTGTTCGTGGAGCGCGTCGACCCCGCTGCCCTGCCGGAGTTGGCGGCGGTCGCCGCCGCCCGCCGGGGCGGCCAACCGGCGGCGGTGGTCACCTGCGTGGCCGCCGACGCCGGTGATCCACCGGGCGCGGTGCCGACCGATCCGGCTCGGCGCTTGGGGCGGCGGCTGGTGCTGACCGGCCAGCGGTCGATCGGCTCGCTGGGTGACGACCGGCTCGACGACGCCGCGGCCGTCGACGCCGCCGGGCTGCTCGCCGCCGGGCACAGCGGGGTGCTCCGCTACGGCTACCACGGGCAGCGGCGCGGCAGCGGCGTCAGCCTCTTCGTGACCGCGTACGCCACCCCGCCTCGGATGATCGTCTTCGGGGCCATCGACTTCGCCGCCGCGGTCGCCCGGATCGGCGCGTTCCTCGGCTACCGGGTCACCGTCTGCGACGCCCGAGGAGTCTTCACCACCGCCCGGCGCTTCCCCGAGGCCGACGAGGTGGTGGTGCAGTGGCCGCACCGCTACCTGCGGACGGAGTTGGACGCGGGCCGGGCCGACGGGCGGACCGTGGTGTGCGTCCTCACCCACGATCCGAAGTTCGACGTGCCGGTGCTGGAACTGGCGTTGCGCCACCGGTTGGCGTACGTCGGCGCGATGGGTTCGCGGCGTACCCACGACGAGCGGCACAAGCTGCTACGCGAGGCGGGGCTCGACGCGGAGCAACTCGCCCGGCTCGCCTCCCCGATCGGGCTGGACCTCGGTGGTCGTACCCCGGAGGAGACCGCGGTGAGCGTGGCCGCGCAGATCGTCGCGGCCCGCTGGGGTGGCAGCGGTCGTCCCCTCGCGGCGCTCGACGGGCCGGTCCACCGGCCGGGGTAGCCCGTGCGCCGCTTCGGCGCCCGCCGAGCGGCCCGCTGTGCCAGCCTGGTGGCACGGCGACCGGCTCGGCGGGCGACGGCCGGCGGTGGGCTGGCCACGACGGGAGGATCGGCATGGGGTACGCGGTGGTGCTCGGCGAGGCGCTCGTCGACCTGCTCGACAGCGAGCGCGACGGGGAACGGGTCTACCGGCAGGCGATCGGCGGCGGGCCGCTCAACGTCGCCGTCGGGGTGGCCCGCCTCGGTGGTGCGGCACAGTTCGTCGGCTCCCTCGGCGACGACGTGCTGGGCGGCCGGATCCGCGCCTTCCTGACCGCCGCCGACGTCGGGGTGGCCGGTGCGGTGACGGTGCCGGCGCCGACCACGCTCGCGGTGGTCACGTACGCCGGTCCCGAACCCGACTTCCGCTTCTACGGCGAACCGGCGTCCTACGGACTGCTCGGCCCCGACGACCTGGACCTGGCGCTGCTGGAGGGCGCCGACGTGCTCTACTGCGGCTCGATCGTGCTGCTTCAACCCGACACGCTGGCCGCCGCCCGCCGTGCCTGGTCGCTCGCCGCCGGCCTGCGGGTCTTCGACCCGAACGTGCGCCCCCGGCTGCTGCACGGGCCGGAGGCCCTGGACGGGCTCCGCCAGGTGGTGGCCGAGTTCGCCGCCGGCGCGCACCTGGTCAAGCTGAGCGCCGCCGACGCCGCGCTGCTCTATCCCGGTGAACCGGTCGAGGGGGTGGCCGCGTACCTGCGCGAGTTGGGGGCGGCCACCGTCGTGGTGACGCTCGGCGCGGCCGGCGCGGTGCTGGCCGCCGCCGACGCCGACCCGGTCCGGGTGCCGGCCCCCAAGGTCGACGCGATCGACGCCACCGGCGCCGGCGACTCGGTAATGGCCGCGCTGATCGCCGACCTGCTCCTCGACGGCGAACCGGACTCCCCGGCGGGTTGGGTCGAGCGGGTCGCGTTCGCGGTGCGGGTGGCGGGCCTGGTCTGCGAAAAACCCGGTGGTGCCACCGCCATGCCCACCCGCGCCGACGTCGACCGTCGCTTTCCGGCCTAGACCTCGCCGTCCAGCTCCCGGTAGCCGCGGCGGGCGGCGACCAGGGCCGCGCGGGCGCCGAAGGGAGCCTCGGCGGCCACCCGCTCCGGCGGCGCGCTGCCGGTGTGCGCGGCCCGGATCAACCAGGCCAGCCGCACCAGGTCGGCATGCTGGGCGCGGACGAAGTCGACGTCCACCGGGTCGCCGTGACCCGGCACCACCACCGTGCGCGCGGTGGTCAGCCGCAGCAGGTCCGCGACCGCGTCCGGCCACCGCAGGGGGTACGCGTCCTCGAAGGCGGGCGGGCCGCTCTGCTCCACCAGGTCACCGGCGACGAGTACGTCGGCGTCCGGCACGTGCACCACCAGGTCCGCGTCGGTGTGCCCACGCCCCGGGTGGCGCAGCAGCACCCGCCGGCCACCCAGGTCGAGCGACGTCTCCGTGTGCACGGTGTGCGTCGGGGCGAGCAGTGGGGTGTCGGCAAGCTCGGCGGCGAGCGCCGGATGCTCCTCGCGCAACTCCTCGTACGCCTCCCGGCGCAGCCGCTCCGGGTCCTGGCGCAGGGCCGCGGCGGCCAGCTCGTGCGCGTACACCGGGCGGGGTGGGTCGCCGGCCAGGACGGCGTTGCCGAAGCAGTGGTCGTAGTGGTGGTGGGTGTTGACAAGCGTCAGCGGGCGGTCGGTGACCGCCCGGACGGCGGCGGCCAGCTCGGCGGCCTGCGCGGCCGAGGAGAGCGTGTCCACCAGGAGCGCCTCGTCGTCGCCGACGACAAGTGTGACGTTGACCCGCAGCAGTGGTTCGCGAAGGACGTGCACCCGGTCGGCGACCTCGACGAACCCGGCGGTCACGACGATCGTCCGGCGCGCTCGACGAAGCGTTGCCGGTCCACCAGGATCCGATCCACCCGGCCCCGGGCCACCGTCTGGTCCCCGTCGCTGACCGTGACCTCGAACGACAGTCGACGGCCGTCGACCGTCGCCAGCAGGGCCTGCGCCCGGACCGTGCGGCCGACAACCGTCGGCGCCAGGTGCTCCAGCTCGACGCGCGTCCCCACGGTCGTCGACCCCGCCGGCATCCCGGTCGCCGTCGCCGCGACGGTGGCGGCCTCGGCGAGGGCGAGCACCCGGGGAGTGCCCAGCACCGGTACGTCCCCGGAACCGACAGCCTGGGCGGTGTCCGCGTCGGTGACCGTCAACTCGACCTGGGCGGTCAGACCCGGCGCGAAGGCCGGCTCGGGCTGCTCCTGCATGGTCGTCAGCCTAGGTGCTCGGTGCAGGCGTCGGGCACGCGCCCGGCGATCCGCTCGCACCCCACCCCGGACGACCGACGGGTGGTCCCCGTCTGTCGATGCCGTACCCGTCGTTAACCTTGACGACGATGGCCGTCGTGACTGACCCCCAGCCCCCCGCCCGGACCGACCCGCCCGCGTCCGGCGACGGGGGTCGTCGACGTGTCGTCGCCATGAGCGTGTGGGCCGTCGCCTTCGTCGCCGCGTGGCTGGCGATCGGACTGCCGACCGACCCCACGTACGCCTTCGTCTGGATCTGGGCGGCGACGATCGCCTGGAACAGCGACCGGCCGTGGCGTAGTCACCTGCGCTTCGCCCGGGACTGGGTGCCGGTGGTGCTGCTGTTCGTCGTCTACAACCTCTCGCGGGGGTTCGCCGACAACGGGTCCACCCCGCACGCGATGGAGCTGGTCGTCGCCGACCGGTTCATGTTCGGCTGGGCCACCGGCGGTGAGGTGCCCACCGTCTGGTTGCAGCAGCACCTCTACCGTCCGCAGGTGCACTGGTGGGACATCGCCGCGAGCTGGGTGTACTTCTCCCACTTCGTGGTCGCGTTGACCGCCGCCGCGGTGCTCTGGCTGCGCGACCGGCACCGCTGGGCGGCGTACATGCGGCGCTGGGGTTTCCTCTGCGCCGCCGGCCTGGTGACCTACTTCATCTACCCGGCCGCCCCGCCCTGGTGGGCGGCGCAGAACGGCCTGCTCACCGAGGTCGCCCGGATCTCCACCCGGGGTTGGAAGGCGTTCGGCATGCACGGTGCCGGCAACGTGCTCAACGCCGGTCAGATCGCGTCCAACCCGGTCGCCGCGATGCCGTCGCTGCACACCGCGTGGGCGCTGTTCGTGGTGCTGTTCTTCCTGACCACCACCCGCCGCCGCTGGTGGCCGCTGCTGCTCGCGTACCCGCTGGCGATGACCTTCACCCTGGTCTACTCGGGTGAGCACTACGTGATCGACGTGCTGGTCGGCTGGGCGTACGTGGGGCTGACCTTCCTGGCGGTCGGCCTGGCGGAGCGCGGTTGGGCGGCCTGGCGGGCCCGCCACCCGAGCGCCAAGGCGCCACGGCCCACCGACCCCACCAACCCCCCGCCCGACCAACCCGAGCCCCCACCCACACGCGGCCCAGACACCCCCAGAACCCACCCCCCAGTCCCGGCCGACCACTAACCCCACCCCACCCCACCCCCGGGCCTCCGGGCTCCCGGCCCCCGGCGCTTTCCCCGTTGATCATGAGGTTATTGCCCTCCCACACGGCGTGTCAGGGCAATAACCTCATGATCAACGCGGGGGAGGGGGAGGGGGAGGGCGCGGGGCCGGGTGTGGGGTGGGGGTCGGTTAGGTCTGGGTTTGGGCTTGGTGGGACCTTGTGGTCAGTTCGGCTGCTATCGCCCACGCTTCGGCCAGGTCGCGGTCCTGGGCGGTGGCACCGGAACCGCCAGCGGTGTCCGCGTGCACGGTGGCCAGCCCCAGGCGGCGCTGCACCGGCCCCTGCACCACGCGCACGCTCTGGATGCGGGCGTACGGCAGGATCACCAACTGCCGGGTGAGCCGCCCGGACCGGGTGGCGAACACCTCGTCGAACAGACCCGCGCCGAACGCGCGACGGCCCAGTGGGTGCAGCCAGCGGGTGCGGGTCGGTGGAGGGGTCAGCGGCAGGGTGTCGAGGCGTACCCCGGGCAGCACCTCGGCGACGATCATCGTCGCCGTCGGGAGGTCACCGACCGGCAGGAGCCGGTCGGGCCGGTTGCGGTCGTCTGCGTCGGCGAGGGAATACCCGGCCACCTCCAGGCGCAGCCGCAGCCAGCCCTTCATCCGCCAGAGCAGCGGCCAGGTGGCCCGTACGGTCTGTACCCGCGCCAGCGGCACGGCCTGCGCCCGCGTCTCCAGCAGGCCGTTGTGCACCCGCAGCGTGCCACCGTCGCGGGCCAGTCGGAAGTTCCAGTCGTCGAGGACCCGGCGGACCGGTTGCAGCAGCACGCCCGCCATCGCGGTCAGCGTGCTCGCCACCGCGACGAACGACCACGACCCCGCGGTGACGAACTGCACCACGACGAAGGCCACCCCGAACGGGAGCAGGAACGCCTGCGGGGTGAGCAGTTGGCTGACCAGCAGGTCCTGGTTGCGTACCGCGTGCAGTTTCCGGCCCGGCGCGGCCAGCACCGGCGGCGCCGCCGACCCCGGGACCACCGCGGGCGCCGCGTCGCCCCGCCCGCTCGGTTGCGTCACCCGCCCGGCCAGCGCCAGCAGCCGCTCGCGCAGCCGGGCCGCGTCGGCCACCCCGAGGTACGCCAGTGGCGCCTCGGTCTTGCCGCCGCCGACGACCTCCAGACGCAGCTCGGCCAGACCGCTGAGCTGGGCCAGCAGTGGCCGGACCACCTCGACGGCCTGTAGTCGCTCCAACGGGATGGCCCGGGTACGCCGCCAGAGCAGCCCCTCGTACACCCGCAGCTCGCGGCCCACCACGTGGTAGCCGGTGTTGTACCAGCTGATCACCGACAGCACCGTCGCGCCGAGCGCCAGCACCGCCACCATGGCGGCGAACCAGCCGAAACCCACCCGGGACAGCGTCGACCACGACAACCCGGCGATGACCACGGCCAGGGACTTGGCGCCGTGCAGGAGTGGGCTGAGCGGATGCAGTCGCTGCCGGGGCTCGCCCTCGCCATCAACCGCCGGTGCCGGCCACGCGACGGACTCCGCCGACGGCACCGGCCCGTGCGGTGCCGCGTCCACCGACGAAGTCGGCCCGGGTGGGGCCGCGTCCGCCGACGGCACCGGCCCGTACGGTGCCGCGTCGACAGATGGCACCGGGGCCGTGTCGGCGGGTGGCGTCGGCCCGTGCGGTGCCGTGTCGGCGGGTGGCGCGGTGCTCGGCTCGGCGGGACGGTCGCTCATCGGGCCGGCCCCCGGCCCGGTCGGTGCTCCCCGCCGGACGTGCCGGGTCGGTCGCGGTACGGCCCGCGACGCCACCCCGTCGCAGCGCTCACAACCCCTCCGCCCGGTCCTCGCCGAGCGCGGTGAGCCGGTCGCGGAGCCGGGACGCCTCCGCCGGGCGCAGCCCGGGAACCCGGGCGTCGCTGGCCGCCGCGGCCGTGTGCAACTGCACGGTGGCAAGGTCGAAGGCGCGCTCCAGCGGCCCGGCGCTGACGTCGACGAACTGCATCCGCGAATAGGGGACGATGGAGAGCCGGCGGACCAGCAGCCCGTGGCGGACCAGCAGGTCGGTGTCCCTTTCGGCGTACCCCCAGGCCCGGACCGCGCGGACGATCGCCACCGCCCGCCACGCGCCGAGCAGCACCACGACGGCGACGGCGAGCCCGAGCGACCAGTGCCCGCTCAACGCCCAGCCGACCCCGGTCGCGGCCAGCCCGATGGCGACCACGATCGCCAACCGGATCAGCTCCACCCAGATCAGGTCGGTGGAGATCGGCTGCCAGTGGACCGTGTCGGGCCAGGGCTCCAGCGGCCCTGGGCCCGCCGGTGCGGCCGTCGGGGCGTCGGATCCGGGGGGCGGTGGGGCGCCGGGGGTGCTCACGTGTCGAGCGTAGGCGATCCGGGCACCGCGGTGACGGCACGCAGGAAGCCGCGAGCGTCCAGGAAGTCACCGAGGCTGGTCCGGTGGTCGGCACAGGCCAGCCAGGTCTTGCGCCGATCGGCGTCGTGCAGCCGGGGATTGTTCCACTCCAGGGCCCAGACAGCGGCGGCCCGACAGCCGCGGGCCGAGCAGACGAGGGCGTCGTCGGCGGTGGAGGGGATGCTCATCCGGGCCAGTCTAGGGTGGCCGGACGGAAAGTTTGATCGCCGGGCGACCACGGGGGGAGCCGCCCGGCGACGGGGTGAATCGTACACGCGGCAGGCCGGTCCTTGTACACCCTCGTCGGGCGATTCTGCTGCTGGGGACGGCGCGGCGAAAATCGGCTTCTCCCCACCTCGACACTCAGCAAGGCATGCGAGTCTTGATACCGCACGAGCCGCGACGACCGACAAACGCTGTGGAGGACCGGTGGCCCAGCCGACCATGCCCGACGCCCCGACGCCGAACGGGGCGGCACCGCAGACACCCGCGGCGGTGACCACACCCGCGCAGGACGCCACCCTGTTGGAGCGGGCGATGTTCGAGATCAAACGTGTGATCGTCGGGCAGGACCGGATGGTGGAGCGGATGTTCGTCGCGCTGCTCGCTCGCGGCCACTGCCTGCTCGAAGGGGTGCCCGGGGTCGCCAAGACCCTGGCGGTGGAGACCCTCGCGAAGGTCGTCGGCGGGTCCTTCGCCCGGGTGCAGTTCACCCCGGACCTGGTGCCCGCCGACATCATGGGCACCCGCATCTACCGGCAGTCCAGCGAGAAGTTCGACGTGGAGCTGGGCCCGGTCTTCGTCAACTTCCTGCTCGCCGACGAGATCAACCGGGCGCCGGCGAAGGTGCAGTCCGCGCTGCTGGAGGTGATGAGCGAGCGGCAGGTGTCCATCGGCGGGGAGAGCCACCGGGTGCCCGACCCGTTCCTGGTGATGGCCACCCAGAACCCGATCGAGCAGGAGGGCGTCTACCCGCTGCCGGAGGCGCAGCGGGACCGGTTCCTCATGAAGATCGTGGTGGGCTACCCGACCGACGCGGAGGAACGCGAGATCGTCTACCGGATGGGCGTGTCCGCGCCCGAGCCGACCGCGGTCTTCGACACACCCGAGTTGATCGCCCTGCAACGCAAGGCCGACCAGGTCTTCGTGCACAACGCCCTGGTCGACTACGCGGTCCGGTTGGTGCTGGCCACCCGCGCCCCCGCCGAGCACGGCATGCCCGACGTCGCCCAACTGATCCAGTACGGGGCCAGCCCTCGCGCCTCGCTGGGCCTGGTCCGGGCGACGCGTGCGCTGGCGCTGCTGCGCGGACGCGACTACGCCCTGCCGCAGGACGTGCAGGACATCGCGCCGGACATCCTGCGGCACCGGTTGGTGCTCAGCTACGACGCGCTCGCCGACGACGTGCCCGCCGACCACATCGTGCACCGGGTGATGTCGACGATCCCCCTGCCGGCGGTCGCGCCCCGGCAGCAGGCCACCCCGTCGACGATCGCGCCGCCGCCGGGCGCTGGCTGGCCCGGGCAGCGGCCGTGACCTCACCCACCCCTCGTCCCGTCCCCGATCGCAGCGAGGCCGTGCTGTCCCGGCTGCAACTGCTCGTCACCCGCAAACTCGACGGTCTGCTTCAGGGCGACTACGCCGGTCTGCTGCCCGGGCCGGGCAGCGAGGCGGGCGAATCCCGGGAGTACCGCCCGGGCGACGACGTGCGCCGGATGGACTGGCCGGTCACCGCACGGACCACCACACCCCACGTGCGGCGTACGGTCGCCGACCGGGAACTGGAGACCTGGCTGGCGGTGGATCTGTCCGCCAGTCTGGACTTCGGCACCGGGCAGTGGCTCAAACGCGAGGTGGTGGTGGCCGCCGCGGCAGCCATCACCCACCTGACCGTGCGCGGCGGCAACCGGATCGGCGCGGTGGTCGGCACCGGCGGCGGCGTGTCCGCACCGGCCCGCCGCTGGCGTGGCAGACCACCACCGCCGGCCGGACCGGGGGTGTTCACCCGGTTGCCGGCCCGCTCCGGCCGCAAGGAGGCGCAGGGCCTGCTGCGTACCCTCGCCGGCACCGCCATCCAGCCGGGCCGTGGTGACCTGGGCGCCCTGATCGAGATGCTCAACCGTCCGCCCCGCCGGCGCGGGGTGGTCGTGGTGATCTCGGACTTCCTCGCGCCGGTCGAGCAGTGGGCCCGGCCGATGCGCAAGCTGCGGGTCCGCCACGACGTGCTCGCCATCGAGGTGATCGACCCGCGCGAGCTGGAGTTGCCCGACGTGGGTGTGTTGCCGGTGGTCGACCCGGAGAGCGGCGAGTTGCACGAGGTGCAGACCGCCGATCCACGGCTGCGGCAGCGCTACGCCGAGGCCGCGACCGCCCAACGGGCCACGATCGCCGCCGCCCTGCGCGGCGCCGGCGCGGCCCACCTGCGTCTGCGTACGGACCGAGACTGGCTGCTGGACATGGTGCGATTCGTGGCCGCGCAGCGGCACGCGCGTACCCGGGGGACGACACGATGATCCGTTTCATGCAACCGTGGTGGTTGTTGGCCGTGCTGCCGGTGCTCGCCCTCGCGGCGTTCTACGTCTGGCGGCAGCTGCACCGTCGGGCGTTCGCGATGCGGTTCACGAACGTGGACCTGCTGCGTACGGTGGCGCCGAAGGGGCTCGGTTGGCGTCGGCACGTCCCGGCGACGGCGTTCCTGCTCTGCCTGCTGGTGCTGGCCACCGCGCTGGCCCGGCCGGCGGTGGACACCCGGGAGCCCCTGGAACGGGCCACGGTGATGCTCGCCATCGACGTGTCGCTGTCGATGCAGGCCGACGACGTGGCGCCGAACCGGCTGGAGGCGGCCCAGGAGGCGGCCAAGCAGTTCGTCGGTGAGCTGCCGGAGAGCTACAACCTGGGTCTCGTGTCGTTCGCCAAGGCGGCGAACGTGCTGGTGCCGCCGGGCAAGGACCGGGACGCGGTGACAGGTGCCATCGACGGTCTGGTGCTGGCCGAGGCGACCGCGACCGGCGAGGCGGTGTTCACCTGTCTGGAGGCGATCCGGTCGGTGCCGGCCGACGGCGCGGCGGGCATCCCGCCGGCACGGATCGTGCTGCTGTCCGACGGCTTCCGCACCTCCGGGCGGGCGGTGGAGGAGGCGGCGGCGGCCGCGCAGGCGGCGAACGTCCCGGTCTCCACGATCGCGTTCGGCACCGACACCGGCCAGGTCGACATCGGCGGGCAGTTGCAGCGGGTGCCGGTGGACCGGTTGGCCCTGGCCGAGCTTGCCGAGACCACCGAGGGCTACTTCTACGAGGCGGCCTCGGTGAGCGAGCTGAAGCAGGTCTACCAGGACATGGGCAGCTCGATCGGCTTCCGGACCGAGCCGCGGGAGGTGACCCAGTGGTACGCCGGGTTGGCGCTGCTGCTGGCGCTGTGCGCCGGGGCGCTCAGCCTGCTGTGGTCGTCGCGGATGATCTGAAGCGGTGGACCGGCGGCGGTCACCGACCGCCGCCGGTCAGCGCCACCTCAGTGGCCGCCATCAGCACCTCGGTGGCCGCCGCCGGCCATCAGCACCTCAGTGGCCGCCGCCGGCCAGCACGAAGACGATGGCCACCCAGACGGCGGCGAGGGTGAAGCCCAGCGGGGCGACGTAGCGGCTCATGGACGGCTCCGGGTGGCGGCTGGACGGTCCGCGTGCGGGGGCGGACCGCAGGGGGTGGGGACGCGCACACGAAGTCGTGACCGGGCGGCTCCCGGCGACCGTCGGCGAACCGGACGGCGCGACACACCTCGGCGTGTGCCGAGGGGTGGGGGAGCGGAGCGGGGTCAGCTCACCAGACTGAGTCGTGGCTCAGCGGGGCTGACCATCGGCCCGGCCACGACTGGGAGGATCGCTATCTCGCACAGCGATCACCTCCTGCAAGTCGGGCGGGCCGGAACGTCGATGATCGTACACCTGCGACGCCGCCGAGACGCACTCGGCCGACCGGTCGGCGACCCCTGGGCCGGCCGGTCGGCGTCGCGGCTGCGGCCGGCCGGTTCGTACCACCGTGACCAGCAGCGCGGCCAGCACCGGCAGCCAGCAGAAGCGCGCCAGCACCCAGCCCGCGTCGTCCGGCACGGTGTGCAACCCGGGCAGCGCCAGCCCGCCGCGGGCGGTGAGCGCGGTCACCCCCACGAGTATCGGCTGGTGGCACAGATAGATCCGGAACGCGCACCTGTTCACCTCGGTCACCGCCCGGCCCGGCAACGGCCGGGCCAGCAGCCGTTCCAGCGCCGGCCGGGCGAGCAGCCCCAGCCCGACCTGGGTCACCGCCAGCGCCACGGCCAGCAGCGACGGCGGGTTCAGGTTGGACACCCCGGCCCCGGGCACGCCGACAGCGCTCACCGGGTAACCCAGGGCCAGCAACGCGGCAAGCGCGGCCACCCCGCCGGCCGCGAGCGTGCCCGCCGCCCGGGGGCCGGCCAACCGCCCGTCGGCGTGCGCCACGCCCAACAGGTACGGCACCGACCAGGCCGCCACCACACTCACCGGTGGCAGGTGTCCGCCGGCCGGCAGCAGCCGCACCGCCAGGTCCGCCGCGGCGACCACGACCACCGCCGGTACGACGCAACGACCCCACCCCCACCGGCGTACGGCGGTGCGCAGCGGCCCGGTCACCGCGATCAGGAACACCAGCGGCGCCAGGAACCACAACGGACTGATCGCCAGCCGCAGCGCGACGGTGAGCGTGTCGTCCGGGGTGCCGGCGACGGTGGCGGCGAGCAGCACGGCGGCACCCACCCCCAGCAGCGCCACCATCGGCAGCAGCAACCGGCGCAGCCGACCGGCCACCCAGCCACCCGGACCGCCCCGGTGGCCGGCCAGCGACCGGGCCGACCCGAAGCCGGCGGTGAAGAAGAACAGCCCGAGCGTCTGCAACACCCAGGTCACCGCGGCCAGCCCGGGCAACGCGGTGAGCGGGCTGGCCTGGTGCAGCCCACCGTCGCCGGTCAGCACCAGCCCGGTGACCAGCCAGTGCCCCAGCACCACCCCGCCGATGGCGTACGCCCGCAGCGCGTCGACGGTGCGGTCCCGGCTCATCGCGCGTCCCCGATCCGGTCGGCGTCGACACCGTCGAGCACGACCGCCGCCACCGCGACAAGCGTGGCGCTGCCGGGAGTGAGGTAGCCGTCGTGCCCGCTCACCCCGCCCACCGGCAGGCTGCGGGCGCCGAACGACGGGTCGCCGGGGCGGCGGCCGAAACCGAGACCGGGCAGTCGTACCGACGGAACCCGCCGGATCCAGTCGGTGGCGGCCTCGGCCGCCCAGAACCGCCGCCCGCCGGGCAACTCGTCGGCGCGCTGCACCCCCGCGCCGACGCCGCCGAGGCTCACCACATCGGTGACCTGGGCCGGGGCGTCCGCCGCCGCCAGGGCCACCACGAGCGCCCCGTAGCTGTGCCCGACCAGCGTGATCGTCGCCGCCGGACGGCGCGCGGCCAGTTCCCGCAGCAGCCCGGCCAGCCCGGCAGCGCCGCGTCGGGCGCTGAGGCCACCGGCGGCCGTCCACACCCCGTCGGGCGGGTCGTAGCCGAGCCAGGCCAGCACCGCGACCCGCGCCGACGGCTCGCTCGCCCGCACCTGCCGGTAGAGCTGCCCGGCCTGCACGGCCGGCGCCCGGTGGGCCACCCCGCCCAACCCCCTGTCGAAGTCGGCCAGGGTGCTGCCCACCCCCGGCACCAGCACCGCGATCCGGTCCGCGCCGGCCAGGTCGCCGAGCACCTCGACCGCGCGGCCGTCGCCACGCGAGTCGAACGACAGAAACCGACGCCCGCCGGCCGCCCAGTCCGCGTACGGCGGGCCGGCCGCGCGCATCGCCGCAGCCGTGACCGGGTACGCCTCCACGAACCCCGTCGCCGCGACCGGCTCGGGTCGGGTCGGCAGGACCAGGTTCACGCCGAGCAGCGTGGCCAGCACCACCCGGCCGGCACCTCGTCGTCGCATCTCGTTCTCCCTCCGGAATGTCGTCCGGAGGCACAGTGCGCGGGTGGGCGGTGCGGGGTCATCGTCCCGCGGAGCCGTCCCCGGGGTGGCTCTCCGGGACTACTCGCCGGCGGCCACCAGACCCGTCTCGTACGCCAGCACCACGGCCTGGGCCCGGTCGCGCAGCCCCAGCTTCGCCAGGATCCGCCCGACGTGCGTCTTCACGGTCTGCTCGGCGACCACCAGGTCACCGGCGATCTCCGCGTTGTTGCGACCCCGGGCGATCAACCGCAGCACCTCGGTCTCCCGGGGGGTCAGCCCGGCCAGGTCGGTGGGGCGGGGCCGGCGGCGGTCCGGGCGGGCCGCGAACTCGGCGATCAACCGGCGGGTGACCGCCGGGGCGAGCAGCGCGTCCCCGGCCGCCACCACCCGCACCGCCTGCACCAGATCGGCCGCCGGTGCGTCCTTGAGCAGGAAACCGCTGGCCCCGGCGCGCAGCGCCTCGTACACGTAGTCGTCGAGGTCGAAGGTGGTGAGGATGAGCACCCGGGGGCGCTGCGCCGACCGGTCGCCGAGCAGCTTGCGGGTGGCCTCCAGCCCGTCCATGACCGGCATCCGCACGTCCATCAGCACCACGTCCGGGTCGAGCCGGCGGGTGGCGGCGACGGCCTGCGCGCCGTCGGCGGCGTCACCCACCACCAGCAGGTCCGGTTGGGCGGCGAGCAGCGCGCCGAAGCCCTGCCGGACCATCGCCTGGTCGTCGGCGATCAAAACCTTGATCACGCGTCCCCGCCCTCCGCGTCGTACGGCAACTCGGCCGCCACCGCGTAACCCCCGTCGGGCAGCGGCCCGGCGCTGAACGTACCGCCGAGCGAGGTGGCCCGCTCCCGCATGCCGGTCAGGCCGTGCCCGGAGCCGCCGTCGGCGGTCGGTCGGACGTCGGCCGGGGAGTTTTCGACGCGTACCCCCAGCCCGGACGGACCGGTGCGGACGGTGACGCGCACCGCGGCCCCGACCGCGTGCCGGGCCGCGTTGGCCAGGCCCTCCTGCACGATGCGGTACGCGGCAAGCCCGACCGGCGCGGGCACCCGGTCGTCGTCGATCGGCTCGGCGTCCAGGGAGACGGGCAGCCCGGCCCGGCGCGCCGCGTCCACCATCGCGCCCAGGTCGGTCAGGTCCGGCTGCGGTGCGGTCTGCGGACCGGTCGCCTCGCTGCGCAGCACCCCCAACAGTCGCCGCATGTCGGTGAGCGCGTCGCGAGCCGAGGCGGCGATCGCCACGAACTCGGCGGCTGCCGGCGCCGGCACGTCGGTCAGCCGGTACGGGGCGGTCTCCGCCTGCACCGCGATCAGCGACATGTGGTGCGCCACCACGTCGTGCATCTCGCGCGCGATCCGGGTGCGTTCCTCCAACACCGCGCGGCGCTCCTGCTCCCGTTCGCTCAGCTCGGTCTGCGCGGCCAGCGCCCGCCGGGACAGCCGGTTGCGCCGGATCAGGTCGCCGACGATGGCCAACGCGCCGAGCAGCGCCAGCACGGCGGCCCGGTTCTCCGGGTGCACCAGGGTGAGCACCGGCACCGCGGTGATCGCCACCACCCAGGCCAGCACCGGCCGGTCGACCCGTGCGAGGACCACCGCGACCACCGCTACCGACCCGAGCGCCAGCGGCGGCGTCCACGGGCCGGGCAGCCCGGCCGGGGCGTTGAACGTGCAGATCAGCAGGGCCAGCACCGTCAGCCGCCAGGCCAGCAGCGGACGCCGGGGCAGCGCCAGCAGCGGCGCCACGGTCATCGCCGCGAACAGCACCGCGATCGGAGGCGGCAGACCCCAGTCGCTCTCCACGACAAACGTGATCCAGAAGAGGCCGAGCACGGCGAGCAGCCCGACCGGGGCGGCGGGTCGGGCCAGCCGGGGCCAGCGGGCCAGCAGCGGTCGACCGGGCGGGGCGTCCGGGCCCCACAGGGTCTGTCGCAGCGCCCGCAGGGCCGTGGCGATCGGATGCCGGTTCACCATCCGGAGGCTACGGGCCGACCCCGTCACGAGGCGTGCCACCAGGGGTTGATCCCGGTGTCGTACCACGGTGTGACGCGACTCCCGTTAGCGCTTACCTACCGGTAACCCCTAGGCTCCGACGCGTCCGTGCTGACCATTCGCAAGGGGGAACAGTGGCCCGTACCGTGCTGGTGACCGGGGGTAACCGGGGGATCGGCCTGGCCATCGCGCAGGCCTTCGCCAAGCAGGGCGACCGGGTGGCGGTCACCCACCGCAGTGGCGACGCGCCCGAGGGGCTGTTCGGCGTACGCGCCGACGTCACCGACGCGGCCTCGATCGACGCCGCGTTCACCGCCGTCGAGGCCGAGCTGGGTCCGGTCGAGGTGCTCGTCGCGAACGCCGGCATGACGGCCGACACGCTGCTGCTGCGCATGACCGAGGAACAGTTCACGGGTGTGGTGGACACCAACCTCACGGGTGCGTTCCGGGTCGCGAAGCGGGCCTCCGGAAAGATGCTCCGCGCCAAGTGGGGTCGCATGATCTTCATCTCCTCGGTGGTCGGCCTCGCCGGCGGCGCCGGGCAGGTCAACTACGCCGCCAGCAAGGCCGGTCTGGTCGGCGTTGCCCGCTCGATCACCCGGGAGTTGGGCAGCCGCAACATCACGGCCAACGTGGTGGCGCCCGGCTTCATCGACACCGACATGACGGCCGGCCTGCCCGAGGACCGCAAGGCGGAGATCCGCAAGTCGATCCCGGCCGGCCGGATGGCCAGCCCGGACGAGGTCGCCGGGGTGGTCACCTGGCTGGCCTCCGACAGCGCCGGGTACGTCTCCGGCGCCGTGATCCCGGTCGACGGCGGCCTCGGCATGGGCCACTAACCCTTTTTGAGTACGGAGGAAATCAGCGATGTCCGGACTGCTCGCCGGTAAGCGGCTGCTCGTCACCGGTGTCATCACCGACGCCTCGATCGCCTTCTCGGTGGCGAAGCTCGCCCAGGAGAACGGCGCGCAGGTCGTGCTCACCGGCTACGGCCGGCTCTCCCTGGTCGAGCGGATCGCCAAGCGGCTGCCCGAGCCCGCCCCGGTCATCGAGGTGGACGTCACCAACACCGAGCACCTGGCCGGCCTCGCCGACCGCGTACGCGAGCACGTCGACGGCCTCGACGGTGTCGTGCACTCGATCGGCTTCGCCCCGCAGAGCTGCCTCGGCGGCGGCTTCCTCGACGCACCCTGGGAGGACGTGGCGACCGCCCTGCACGTCTCCACCTTCTCGTACAAGTCGCTGGCCATGGCGGCGCTGCCGCTGATGTCGCCCGGCGGCGCGGTGGTCGGCCTGACCTTCGACGCGACGAAGGCGTGGCCGGTCTACGACTGGATGGGCGTGGCCAAGGCCGGCCTGGAGTCCGCATCCCGCTACCTCGCCATGCACCTGGGCAAGCAGGGCATCCGCAGCAACCTGGTGGCCGCCGGGCCGCTGCGCACCATCGCCGCGAAGTCGATCCCCGGCTTCGACCAGTTCGAGGAGGTCTGGGCCGAGCGGGCCCCGCTGGGCTGGAACCTCACCGACCAGGAGCCCGCCGCGCGGGCCTGCCTGGCGCTGCTCTCCGACTGGTTCCCGGCCACCACCGGCGAGATCGTCCACGTCGACGGCGGCTACCACGCCATCGGCTCCTGACGTTCCCCCGACGACGCCCCCGACCGCCGCCGACGTGACCCACGCGGCCGGAGCAGGGGGCGTCGCCGGGTGCTCCCGGCCGACCGGCAAGAATGACCCCATGTCGTACGACGCGGTGGTGCTGGTGTCCTTCGGCGGGCCCGAGCGGCCCGAGGACGTGATGCCCTTCCTGCAGAACGTCACCCGGGGTCGAGGCGTGCCGCCCGAGCGGCTGGCCGAGGTCGCCGAGCACTACCAGCACTTCGGCGGAGTCTCCCCGATCAACCAACAGAACCGCGAGTTGCTGGCCGCGATCCGCGCCGACCTCGCCGCGCACGGCGTCGACCTGCCCGTCTACTGGGGCAACCGCAACTGGGACCCGATGCTCGCCGACACCGTGACCCAGATGCGCGACGACGGCGTCACCCGGGCCCTGGCCTTCGTCACCAGCGCGTACGGCGGCTACTCGTCCTGCCGGCAGTACCAGGAGGACATCGCCGCCGCGCGGGCCGCGGTCGGCCCGGACGCCCCGGTGATCGAGAAGCTGCGCCAGTTCTGGGACCACCCCGGCTTCGTCGACCCACACGCCGACGCGGTCCGGGCGGCGCTGAGCCAACTCGACCCGGCGCGGCGGGACACCACCCGGCTGGTCTTCACCGCCCACTCCATCCCCACCTCCATGGCGGCGAACGCCGGCCCGCACGGCGGCCGGTACGAGGCGCAACTGCACGAGACCGCCCGGCTCGTGGCCGCGGCCGCCGCCCCCGACCTCGCGTACGACCTGGTCTGGCAGAGCCGCTCCGGCCCACCACAGATGCCGTGGCTGGAGCCGGACATCAACGACCACCTGACCGCCCTCGCGCAGGGCGGCACCACAGCGGTCGTGGTCAGCCCGATCGGGTTCGTCTCCGATCACCTCGAGGTCGTCTGGGACCTGGACACCGAGGCGCTGGAGACGGCCAAGCAGCTCGGGCTGGACTTCGTCCGGGCCGCCACCCCCGGCACCGACCCGCGCTTCGTCACAATGGTGCGGGAGCTGATCACCGAGCGGACCGACCCGGACGGCGCGCAGCTCCGCCGTCGCCTGGGCGAGCTGCCGATGTGGGACAGCTGCCCGACCGTCTGCTGCGTACCGACCCGCCGTCCGACACCTGCTGGGGGCACCGATGCATGACCGCAAGCCCGTGCAGAGTTGGCTGACCGACATGGACGGCGTGCTGGTGCACGAGGGCCAGCCGGTGCCCGGGGCACCGGAGTTCATCAACCGGATGCGCTCCTCCGGCAAGCCGTTCCTGGTGTTGACCAACAACTCGATCTACACCCCGCGCGACCTGACGGCCCGCCTCAGCCGGATGGGGCTGGACGTGCCGGAGGAGTCGATCTGGTCGTCCGCGCTGGCCACCGGCCAGTTCCTCGCCGACCAGCGGCCGGGCGGCACCGCGTACGTCATCGGTGAGGCCGGGCTGACCACCGCGCTGCACGCGGTCGGCTACGTGCTCACCGACTTCGCCCCGGACTACGTGGTGCTCGGTGAGACCCGCACCTACAGCTTCGAGGCGATCACCAAGGCGGTCCGCCTGATCAACGACGGGGCCCGATTCATCTGCACCAACCCCGACGTGACCGGCCCGTCCGTGGAGGGCGCGCTGCCGGCCGCCGGCTCCGTCGCCGCGATGATCTCCAAGGCGACCGGTGTGGAGCCGTACTTCGTCGGCAAGCCCAACCCGATGATGATGCGCTCGGCGCTCAACACGATAAACGCGCACTCGGAGAGCACCGCGATGATCGGCGACCGGATGGACACCGACATCCTCTGCGGCTTGGAGGCCGGGTTGGAGACCATCCTGGTGCTCACCGGAATCAGCAGCCGCACCGAGGCGGAGCGCTACCCGTACCGCCCGTCCCGGATCATCAACTCGGTCGCGGACCTGCTCGACGAGATCTGACCGCCGAGTCCAGCGGCGCGTCCCAGGGGTCGCTTCGTCGTGGAGTCGCTTCGTCGTGACGTCGCGTGGCGTGGCGTGGGCGGTGCTGGCGGTCGTCGCGCCGATCTTGCATTTTCGGCTGTCGATATAGGTGATATGCCCCTTGTGTCGGGACAGAAAGTGCAAGATCGCGGAGCGGGGGCAGTCCGGGCCCGGCAATCACCTCGTCCTGGTGCAGGGCTTGGGGGCTTATAGGCGCTCTGTGCAGGCCACAACTTTGTGATCGGCGAGGCAGCGCGGTTGACGAGCAGCGGTTCCGCCTACAGCAACGGTGTTGTCCTGGATCTCAACGTGGTTACGGCGGCGCTGCGCTGGCCAGGCACGACCTCGATCACCAACCGCCCCTCGGGCAAGGTGCACGAGCCGCCCGTCCTTTGCTCTGCACCCCAATATGCGCCGGTCGCAGACCGTAGCCGTCGCACCCGCGGGTGCAGAGCAAAGGACCCCCGACCACCCCCCGGACACGCAGAGCCTGCCCCGTCGACCGGCACCCCGCGCACCCCTGGCCGATCAACCCGGGTCGAAGAACAAGACCACCCGGCACAAAAGCATGATCGGCGGGACAGTGCCCATTGACGAACAACCGCTCGCCATAACACAACGGCGCTGACCAGGATGTAGTGGTCCTCCGCCCACGGGAGGGCATCCTGGTTCGAGCACGATCATGGCCGGCGTGGCGTGGCGTGGGGCCGTGCCCGGCCTGGTGTGGCCTGCCCGGCGGGTGTGGCGTGCCTGGCGTGGGGCCGTGCCGGGCGGGTGTGGCGTGCCTGGCGTGGGGCCGTGCCGGGCGGGTGTGGCGTGCCCGGCGTGGCGTGAGCGGGGCGGGGCTCCGTCAGGGGCGCAGGGGGGCGTTGCAGGCGGCCACGAGTGCCTGGCGACAGGCCGTGGTGAGGGGGCGCAGAGCGGCGTCGCGCTGCTGGGCCTCGTAGTTGTTGATCGCGCCGCCGGGCGCGGCGTGTCCGGCCAACGCGAGCACCCGGTCGAGCACCGCGGCGCGGGCGAAGAGTCGGCGGGCTCGGGGGTCGAAGCCCGGCGGCAGGTCGGTGGTGCCGTCCGGGCGGCGCAGGGCGGCCAGCGCACCGGCCAACTCGGGCCGCCACTGGGCCACGTCGAGTCGGGTCAGCGCGGCGGTCGTCTCGGCCAGCGCGGCGGCCAACTCGGCCTCCGCCTCGGCGGCGCCGGGCAGCGAGAGTGAGGCGGCGGGCGCGTTTGCCGGCAACGGGTAGACCCGCCAGAGCACCGTCTCGAAACAGTCCCCAGAACCAGAGGTGTGCGTGCGCACCTGGGGGATCAGACCGAGCCCTCCGGCGACCACCGCCTCGCCCGTGACCAACGCCGCGCCGGCGAAGTCGCCCGGACCGGGCAGCCCCCGCGGGTCGCCCGGAGCGGGCAGCACCAGACGGATGTCGTCCGGGGAGAGTTTGGCCAGGGTGGGCAGCGCGGCGCCCAGCGGGACGTCGGTCCAGGTGCCGGGGGCGTCCGCGACGAGATGTTCCTCGTCGCCGGCGATGGCGTCAGCGACCTCGTCGTACGGCACCAACCCGGCGCGCCACGCGCGCACCCAGGCAACGAACCGGCTCGACCGGCGCGGCGTGAGTGTGGCCGCGCCCGTTGCGGGGGTGGACATGCCGAAAGGGTACGTGGTCCTGACCGGCCCTGTCTCGACTGCCGCTCCGACCGCCCGGCCTGCCCCGAACTGCCCCGTTAGCCCGAATCCCCGCCCACCCCACCCGCCCTCCTGTCCGCCTCCCGCCACCCCACTCGCGCTCCCGCCACCCCACTCGCGCTCCCGCCACCCCACTCGCGGCGATGCCGGCGCGGCGCGGGCGGACTTGTGAGCCGGCGAGTTCGCGGGTTGGGCGGGCGGGTGTGGGGCGAGGTGGGGTGTGTCGGGGGGTTCGGGCGGAGGTCGGGGGGTTAACGTGATCCACCATGGCGGGGCGATACGGCGAGGACGTGTTGGCGGGGGACTGGCGGCGGCGGAAGGTCACCCCCGAGGTGGACGCCGAACCGGATCTCGTGGTCGAGGACGCCGACTCCGGGTTCTGCGGGGCGGTGGTGGGCTTCGAGGCCGGCGCGGTCGTGCTGGAGGACCGGCATGGCCGACGGCGCAACTTTCCGTTGCTGCCGGCGGCGTTCCTGCTCGACGGCAGCCCGGTGACATTGCGCCGCCCCGCCCGCGCGCCGGTGCCGGCGGCCCGTCGACGGACCGCGTCCGGTTCGGTGGCGGTCGACAACGTCCGCGCCCAGGTCGCCAAGGCGAGCCGGATCTGGGTGGAGGGCATCCACGACGCGGCGCTGGTCGAGCGGATCTGGGGCGACGACCTGCGGATCGAGGGCGTCGTCGTGGAGCCGCTGGACGGCATCGACGCCCTCGACGCCGAGGTACGCGATTTCGGCCCCGGCCCGACCCGACGGCTCGGGGTCCTCGTCGACCACCTCGTGCCGGGCAGCAAGGAGAGCCGGATCGTGGCCCGGGTCAACTCGCCGTACGTGCTGGTGACCGGCCATCCGTACGTGGACGTGTGGCAGGCGGTCAAACCGGCGGCGCTGGGTATCGCCGCGTGGCCGGTCGTGCCGCCGGGGCGACCGTGGAAGGAGGGCGTCTGCGCGGCCCTCGGGGTCGCCGAGCCGGCCGACATGTGGCGGCACATCCTGTCCCGGGTCAACAGCTTCGCCGACGTCGAGACGCCCCTGATCAACGCCATGGAACGCCTCATCGACTTCGTCACCGAAGCCCCCTGACCGCCGGATCCGTGGCTCCCTGACTGTCGGATCCGAAGCCCCCTGACCACCGGATCCGTGGCTCCCTGACCGCCGGATCCTTCCGGTGGTGGGTCAGGGGACCTCGTCGGGGCTGCGCGTGAAGACGAACGTGGCGATGTCGACTGCGACCGCCCGTCCGCTCTCGTCGCGCAGCACCGACAGGATCTCGCCGTTCTCCGGGCCGGATCGTCCCCGCCAGCGGTCCGTCCCCTCGGCGCCGAACCGGCTCACCCGCTCACCGCGTACGTGGGCCACCAGCTCACCGGCGTCCCAGCTCAGGTCCAGCGAGGTGCCCATCCACCACCAGCGGCCGGTCAGCTCGGCCAGTTCGGGGGCGGGCGCGGCGGTGGCCGGCAGCCACGGCTGCGGGAGCGCCGGCTCGGCGTCCAGCACTGTGGTCAGCAGCCGACGGCCGAGCCCGGTGATGGGGAAGCCGTAGGAGTTGGCGAAGCCGACCACGGCGGTACGGGTGGGGCGGTGCACCATCAGGGTCGCCACGTACCCGGGCATCGAGCCGCCGTGCCCGACGTACACGCGCTCGCCGTCCCGGTAGAGCTCCAGCCCCAGGCCGTGCCCGCCGGTCCAGGAGTCGGGGTCGGTGATCGCCACGGGCGCGCACATCTCGGTGATCGTCCCGGCGGCCAGCACCGACGGGTCGGGGTCGGCCAGGAACGCCGCCCACCGGCCCAACTCCTCGACCGTCGACCAGAGCTGCCCGGCGGGGGCCATCGCGCCGGTGTCGGTACGCGGCTCCTCGCGCAGGGTGCCGTGCCAGGGGTGGACGACGTAGCCCCGGGCGAACGGCTCGGTGGCCGCGTAGGTGGTGCGGCGCAGGCCCAGCGGGCCGAGGATCCGCTCGTGGAGCAGGTCGACCCAGGGCTTCCCGGTGAGTCGTTCGAGCACCCCGCCGAGCAGCCCGTACGCCAGGTTCGAGTAGTGGTACGCGGTGTGCGGCGGGTAGGCGATCTTGTCAGCGCTCACGCCAGCGAGCAGCGTGGCCAGGTCGGCGCCCGCGGCCCGTTCCCACCAGTCGCCCTCGGGTTCGCGCTGCATGCCGCTGGCGTGCCCGAGCATCTGGCGCAGGGTGAGCTGACCGACGCCGGTGCCCGGCAGGTGTTCTTCCAGCTCGTCGTCGACGGCGAGGCGGCCGGCGTCGCGCAGTTGCATGATCAGGGTCGCGGTCATCGTCTTGCTGATCGAGCCCAACCGGTACTGGAGGTCGGCGTCCGGGCGGGGGTGTTCGCCGGCGCTGGCCAGGTGGACCAGCGCGCCGTCGCGGACCACGCCCAGCACCAGTGCCGGGGTACGACAGTCGAGCTGCGCCTGGGCGACCTGGGCGTCGATCCGGCGGGTGGTCTCGGGCAGCAGGGTCAACGGGACCTCCTCGGTCGGGCCCGGATCTTTGTCGAAAACGGGCCGCGTCGAGCCTACTGATCTTCCTGGGGAGGCCGCGCGTGCATATACGTGTCACGATCGTGGTGTGGACGCGGTGGTGTGGATCGTATTGGGTGTGCTGCTGGCCGTCGCCGAGATCTTCACGACGACGCTATTTCTGATCATGTTCGCGGCTGGCGCGTTCGCCGCCGGCGGCGCCGCCGCCCTGGGCGCGCCGGTAGCGGTGCAGGCGCTTGTCTTCGCGGTGGTGTCGGCGCTGAGTCTGTTGGTTGCCCGGCCGGCCCTCCGACGGCACCAGCGGTCGTCGCTGGAGAGCGGCGAGCAGCCGTTCGGCCTGGAGGCGATCGAGGGTTCCACGGCGCTGGTGCTGGAGCGGGTGGACGCGGACCAGGGCCTCGTCAAGATCGACGGTGAGCTGTGGAGTGCCCGCTCGTACGACACGACGCAGACGTTCGACCCCGGTCAACGGGTGCGGGTGATCAAAGTCCGGGGCGCGACAGCCCTGGTGTGGCAGGACGATATTTCTTCCGCCGGCGAGCTGCCGGAAGCGAGAGGGTGAACGGGATGACCTTAATCGGGGTGCTGGTGATCGCGGTGGCGTTGATCGCCGTGATAACGCTGGCGAAGGCGGTGCGGATCGTGCCGCAGCAGCGCCAGGACGTGGTGGAACGGCTCGGCAAGTACAAGCGCACCCTCAGCCCCGGCCTCAACCTGCTGGTGCCGTTCATCGACGCGGTGCGTACGAAGGTCGACATGCGGGAGCAGGTGGTCAGCTTCCCGCCGCAGCCGGTGATCACCTCGGACAACCTGGTGGTCTCGATCGACACGGTGCTCTACTTCAAGGTGGTCGACTCGGTCCGGGCGACCTACGAGATCTCCAGCTTCCTCCAGGCCATCGAGCAGCTGACCGTCACCACGCTGCGTAACGTGATCGGCTCGTTGGACCTGGAGCGCGCGCTGACCAGCCGGGACGAGATCAACCGGCACCTCTCCGGGGTGCTGGACGAGACCACCGGCCGGTGGGGCATCAAGGTGACCCGGGTGGAGATCAAGGCGATCGAGCCGCCGGCGAGCATCCGTGACTCGATGGAGAAGCAGATGCGCGCCGAGCGGGACCGTCGCGCGGCGATCCTCACCGCCGAGGGCCACAAGCAGTCGGTGATCCTCACCGCCGAGGGTGACAAGCAGTCGGCGGTGCTGCGGGCCGACGGTGACCGGCAGGCCCGGATCCTGCAGGCCGAGGGTCAGGCGAAGGCGATCCGGACGGTCTTCGACGCGATCCACCAGGCGAACCCGAGCCAGAAGGTGCTCGCCTACCAATACCTGCAGGCCCTGCCGCAGATCGCCCAGGGCAGCGCCAACAAGGTCTGGATCATCCCGGCCGAGCTGACCAAGGCGCTGGAGGGCATGGGCGGCGCGCTCGGCGGGTTGAGCCAGATGGTGGGGGATCTTCCCGCGCCGGAGGCGGCCGAACACGCGAGCCGGGTCGAGCAGGAGGCCGCGGAGGCGGCGCAGGCCGCGGCGGACGCCGCCCAGCAGATCCACGACGAGGTACGCGTCGCCGAGGCGCAGGCCACCGGCGGCAACAAGCCGCAGGGGCTGCCCGCGCCGGAGCCGGTGTCTCCGGCCAGCCTGACCGAGGACCCGGCCGACCAGCGCGAGCGCGGCTGACCGGTACGCCGGCACGACAGGGTGTGTCGACGCCTCGACCGAGGCGTCGACTCCCGGCCTTAATGCGAGAAAGACTCATGGGGCGCTCCGAGGCCTGCCACGATCGGTCCTAGGACGGGTGGTGACCAGGCAATCGGGGCGCCCCGGCGCGTTCCGCACCACTCGCGGACGAGCGAGGTGACGCATGAAGGATCCGGCGAATCGGATGTGGTCCTCGGCCCCGGTGCCCGGCGCGCACGACCCGGTCGCCCCGCTGGGCTCCCGCAGCACCGGTGGCGGGTTCGGCGTACTGCCGTTCGTCGACGAGCCAACCCCGGGCGGCCCGGCCACGAACGCCAGTTGGGCCTGGTCGGTACGCCGGTTCGCGCGGGCGGCCGTGTGGCTGCTGCCCGCGTACGCCATCCTCTACGGCGTGGTGGCGATGGCCAGTGACGGCGGGGTGGGCAACGACCCCTATCCGGCCGACGGCCGGGCGGTGTACCTGCTCGGTTGGGTGGCCGCGGTCTGGCTCGGCCTGCTCGCGCTGCTGGCCCTCACCGGGCTGCTGGCGGCGACCCGCAGCCGCCGGGTGGCCGCCGCCGGGCTGCTGGTCAGCATCGCCGGCACCGTGCTGATGCTGCCCTTCGCCGGGCTCGCCGAGCAGACGCCGGTCTTCGGGACCACCGCGCGGGCGCTCGTGCTGCTCGGCGCGACGTTCTACAGCGTGGGTTGGTTCCTCACCGGGTGGGCGGTGGCCCGTTCGGGCACCTTCAGCCTCGGCGACGGCGTCATGCTGATCATCGCCGCGCCCCTTCTCGGCCTGGGCGGCGCGCTCATCGGTTCGCTCCAGACGTTCGGGGCGATCTTCGTGCTGATCGCCGGCATCGGCATCGGCTATCGCTCCGGCCGCCTGATGCCCCGGGAAACCGCCCGCGACGCGGCCAGCGCCAGCCTCTCCACCCCGGCCCCGCCGCCCGCCGCCCCGGGCGGGCCTATTTCCGCCGCCTGATTGGCGCCGCGAAACTCCGCCCCACGGCGGGCGACGGCTGGCGCATAAGCCGGAACTACTTTGTTCGCAGCCCGATAGCGGAGAATGGCGTTCTTCGAACTGTCGGATCCTTGACGCCTGGCTGTTGCCGGCGCGGGCCATGCCAGCCATTGTCGACGCCGCTGTCGTCAATCCTCGACAGCGGCGAGGTGGCTGGCGCGTTCGCCGCGGACGACAATTCAGTCGACGTGCGGTGGGGCGTCGTCGCTGGTGGGGGCAGGGCTGGGCGGACCGGATCGCGCCGTGGCGGCGGCCGAGCGCCGGTCCGTTCGTCGTGCCGCCGACTCCGCCGGGCGGGGATCCACCCAGGGCCCGGGCGTGTGGCTCCGGAAAGCACACAGCCCATGCCGCCCCGTCCCAACGGCGTGGTACGGGTCCGTTTGGTCATTGTCGAAGGACGCAACGTGGAGGTGACCCAGTCGATGAGCCGTGCCACCATTGGTGCTCAATTCACGGCGATGTCGACATTCCTGGAGCAATATCGTGGCTGCGTTTCCCCGATTGACCGTGCTGCTCTGCGATAGTGACGACGCCGCCGCCGGGCGGCTCTACCAGGAACTGACCTCGAGCACTCTGGTGGAGCGGGTGGTGGCGGTCGGAAGTCTGGCCGACGCCGTTCGTGAGGCGGGCACGGGCTCATTCGACGTGATCGTCGTCGATCCACTCAGCACCGATCTGGTGCAGGCCGGCAGGTTCGCGCTGTCCCGGTCGGGCGAGGGGGCGGCCGTGGTGCTCTACGTCGACCTGGCGCGCGTGGAGGAGCAGGCGGCGGCGTTCTACCACGGCGACCGGAGCCGCCTCCGGGATGCCTTCACGCTCGACAAGCGAACTCCATCCGACATGCTGGCGGACGAGGCCGACGCCGTCCTGACCAACTGCCAGGCGTTCCGGCTGCTCGCCACCAGCAAATCCAACGCGGACCGGCTCATCGGCGAGGTGCGCGACCGGGCGACCAGCAGCGGCGACGACGAATTGGGTCGGCTTGTCGACGACGTGGATCAGGCACGGATCCTGGAACACGTCCGACCCGACCCGGGCCTGGTACGGCCGAAGGTCGCCAGCAACAGCGTTTTCCTGTCGTACCGGTTCAAGGAGGAGGACGGGTACGTCCGCGGCCTCAGCGGATTGTTGGAGGACAACGGTTTTACCGTGATCACCGGTCGGGCCGCGGACGGGTACGTGGGAATGGCGGTGCTCAACCGGATTCGGGAGTGCGAGTTCTTCGTCTCGTTGATGACCCGGTCCCGGCAATTCGCCGAGCCCGGAGAGAAGTTCGCGACCAGCGCCTGGTTGATCGAGGAGAAAGGCGCAGCCCTCGCCTTCAGCAAGTACATGGTGCTGCTGGTGGAGGAGGGGGTGGACGACATCGGTGGGCTGCACGGCGACTGGCAACGGCACCAGTTCACCGCGCCGACGTTCACCACGGCGGCCCGCGCCGCCGTCCAGCAGTTGCGCAACCGCAGCGGCCGGTCGGACTGAGCCGGCCCGCGACGATTTCACACGCCGGTGACCGAGGTGGCCGTTCGGTCGGATAATGCAGTCTGATGGCCAGTGTTAGTGGGTCTTTATGTCTGCTAGTTCTGCCGGAAGAGGTGCTGTGCTTACAGATCGCGAAAGTACTCGACGGTAATAAAGCCATTGTTCTACGTCATTGCCCTACCATCAGGTCGACGGCAGCTCTGACTTCGTCGGAGGACGTTGTGACAGAGACGATCGGCGAGGCGGGCACGGGTGCCAACCTACGAGCGCAATCAGGTCCGACGGGTGACGCGACTCGCTGCCGGTCACCACACTTCGAGTGTGAGCGGCACCGCCGCGCCGCGCTGGCGGCCATCCACGCCGGCCGGCTGCCCCTCAAGTTCGCGTACGCCGGGAGCGCCGCACACACCCACGACGCCTACGCCCGCACCGACGACTACCTGAGCATGCTCGCCTCCGCCCGCCACGAAGCCGAAGCGCTGCTGGCCGCGCAGACGCTGACGGCCGGCGCGCTGGCCGTCGCCGAGATCGGCCCGGGCAACGGCAAGCGCAGCAGCGCCTTCCTCAACCGGCTGACAAGTCTCGGCCACCCCTGCCGGCGCTACCTCGCGTTGGACTTCAGCGCCACCCTGCTCGCCATCGCCTGTCACCGGTTGGCCCACTTCGCGGGTGGCCAGATGAGCGTTGACTCCCACGTGTGGGACATCGAGTCCGGCGCCTCCCAGGGTGTCGAGCGGTGGCGGCCGGGGCCTGAGCCGGTGGTCGCCTGCCTGCTCGGGCACACCCTCGGCAACCTGGAATGCCCCACCACGGCCCTGGCCAACATCCGTGCCTCCCTGCGCCCCCGCGACGTGCTGGTGCTGAGCGTGGTGGTGGGCCGGCCGGACGAGCCGGCGGAGACGGTGCTGGCGCCGTACCGCTGCCCGGAGTTCCGCAGCGCGGCCCTGGAGCCGCTGCTCGCCGCCGGCCTGCCCGAGGTCGACCTGGATTTCGTGCTGCGCTGGCGGGACGGGGCGGTGACCGGCGAGGCGGTGCTGCGACGGCCGGGTGTCCTGGACGGCACACCGCTGCCGGCGGGTCACCGCATCCGCTGCTTCCAGTCCCGCAGGTTCAGCTATCCCGACGTCATTGCCGCCGTTCGGGACGCAGGTTGGCGCATCCGGCACGCCGCGTTGGCGTCGGGGAGCCACCATTTGGTGATCACGGCGTCGCGAGGGTGAGGGAGTGGCGGACATGACCGAGCGAAAGGGGGCGCCTGACCGGGTTTCGCCCGTCGACCTGATCGACCGGGCGCGTCGGGCCAGCCTCTTCTATCGGGCCTCCTACGAGGGGACCGACCCGAACTGTGTCCGGCTGCCCGACGCGGCGATGGACGAGTTGGTGCAGGGGCTGGTCGCCGGGGTGCACGACGAGCTGTGTCAGATCGTCCCGTACACCACTGCTGGTCGTCCCGCCGATCCGTTCTCCCGGGCGCTGTTCCGTCAGTTGGCGCGGCGCGTGACGGTGCGCCGCATGTACCTCGTGCCGGGGGAGGACGTGGGCACGGGGGAGATCGACGAACAGTTGGCAGAGGACCGTGAGCACGATCTGGACGCGGTGATGGTGCCCATCTTCATCGCCGGCGACCTCCCGTTGGTGCCGATGACCGACATGTGGCTGATCGATGGCCAGGTGGTGGTCCGGCAGGAGGTGGGCGGGGACGGTCTGGCGTCCTGGGTGGTCAGTGGCCACTCCGAGGAGGTGACCCGGGCCCGCCTGCTCTGGGATCGTCTGATGAGCAGGTCCTGCCTCCCCGACCGGGGCCGGCCGCGCGAGCCCGGCCCCGAGCTCACCCGCTGGCTGCTCCAGTCGGCGAACATGGTGTACGCGATGGCGCCGATGTCCTGCGGGCCGTCCCACCTGGACCAGAGCAACTGCTCCTGGTACCACCAGTCGTGGCAGTACCTGCGCCTGTTCGACATGGTCAGCAGCCCGCAGTGGCACGCGGAGTTCTACGCCCGTCAACTGGCCGAGGCGGTCCGCCGGGGCGCGCGCCGGGTGCTGATCAGCGGCACCGCCGACTACACGATCCTCGCCTTCCTCCTGGAGGCGGTGCGGTCGGCGATCGGGGGCATTCCCCCCGACCTGGACGTGCACGTGCTCGACATGTGTCAGACACCACTACTGGCCTGCGGCTGGTACGCCAAGCAGATCGGCGCCCGGGTCGAGGTGCACCAGGCCGACGTGACCTGCCCCGACGCGGTAGCCCGGATCGTCGAGGGCGGCCGGTTCGACCTGGTGTTGGCCGACGCGTTCCTGACCCGGTTCAACCGCGCCTCCGCGGACGCGGTGATCGGCAGTTGGTCCGCGTTGCTGAATCCGGGCGGCTCGGTGATCACCACCGTCCGGCTGCACCCGGGCAACGAGTGGCCGAAGGATGACGAGGAGCAGGACGGCCGCCACCGGGTGTCGGATCTCGTCGACGACTTCGAGCTGCGGTTCCGCGAGCGGGCCGCCGGTTGGCGTGGGCTGCTCTCCGTGGAGCTCGACGAGCTCGCCGGCGCCGCCCGCCGGTACGCGACACGGATGGCCAGCCACGACCTTGGTGACGCCGACGAGGTGCGGGCCGCGTTCGACCGCGGCGGTTTCCGAGTGTCCGCTTCGGACGTAAAATCCGTCAACGGGGAGTTGGTCCGGACCCAGTACCTCCAACTGCGCGTGGACCTGCCCTGCGACAGCGGGAGGACTGGCGGTTAGCATCAACATGTCGTGGTGTCCTGGTTGACCCACGGTGATCGCCGAAGGGGGGGTCGGTGCCCGACTATTCGCCCTGGTTGGCCGTCAACGCTCTCGGTTCCGACCCGGGCGCGTACGAGTTGCTCACCGCGGCCCACAAGGACCTCACCACCCAGACGGCCCTGCTCGACGAGCGGCCCGCCGCGTTGCGGGTGCTCAGCGCGACGACGGAGTTCCGTGACGGCGTGGGGCACGAGCTTGTCGTGCGGGTGGAGGCGATGGGCCAACCCACCGAGGTGCGGATCGCCGAGAAGATCGTCCGGGCCACGACCACCGGCGACGGCGCGCACGGTGTCACGCCGTTGGTGCTTGTGGCGTACGCCCTGCAGAAGGATCCGTTCGGCTCCGGCTGGCGGCCCCGGCGGGTCGGGCACGCCGAGCCGCCCTCGGTCGAGGCGATGGAATACTACGCCCGACTGGACCGGCTGACCGACAGCTCCACACAGGTGGAACGGCAGCTCGAGGCCGGTCGGGACGTGGTGGTGATCGGCGAGCACGGCTGCGGCAAGTCCGCATTGGTGGCCAACATCGCCGACAAGCGGCGCGCCGACGACGGCGTCGTGTGGCTCAACCTCGCCGATCCGGCGGACGGTCCGGAGTCGATCGTGCTGGCCCTGCTGGAGCAGGAGCGCAGCCGTACCGGCCGTTACCTTGTCGTCCTGGAAAACCTGCACGCGAACCCGCTGGTGCTCAACGAGCTGTTCGACTGTGTGACCCGGCTGCGCTCGGACTTCGGGCTCGAGGTGCAGGTGCTCGCGACGAGCTACAAGGTGGCGGGCCCCAACCTCGCCGGTGGCGAACCCACCCGCGAGCTGCGTCAGGTCCTCGCCGAGGGCCGGCCGTTGGTCGGCCAACTGCTCGTCGACAGCGGCATCGACGAGGCGCACTGGCCGACGATCCGGCGTCTGGCGCAGGACGACGTGCACCTCGCGTTGACAGCCATCGACCTCTACGGACAGCGCGGCGCGGTGCCCACCGAGGCGGACCTGGAGGCGTACTACACCCGGCAGGTGACGAGCGACGACCAGCGCGAGGTGCTCTACCGCGTGGCCTGCCTGGGCGTGCTGGAGTTGCAGATGGCCGCCCGGGAGGCGGGCCCGTTGCGGCAGGCGCTCGAGCGGTTGCGCGACGACGGCCTCATCTACCAGGTCGACGGCGCCTACCTGATCGGCTCCCGCCGCCGGGCGCAACTGGTGATGAACCATGCCCGCCGGCACTGGAACGCCGACAGCCGGTGGAAAAGCCCTCAGCACAACGTGTGGCTGCACCTGCAGCGCGGCGGGGAGCGCCTGATGAAGGCGACGCTGAGCCGGCTCGACCAGTTGGTCTCACCGGACGCGGCGCGGACCGACACGCTGCACCTGCTGAGCACCTGGGAAACGCTGATCCGGCTCGGCCGTACGATGCGCAAACGCAGCACCGTGGACCCGTCCTGGGGCGACAATTCCGGCGCCGCCGTCTTCGCGGCGAGCGCGCTCAACCAGCTCAACCACGTCGACTCCTGGTGGACGATCGCCGGTGTGGTGCGGGCCCGCTGGAGCTACGAGGCGCCTGACCACGGGTTGCCCGAGCCCACCGGCGACGTCACCGCCGACTACCAGGACTTCGTGAAGATCCAGCAGTCGATGGCGAAGGAGGACGCGATCCTCGGCGCGGCGCCGCACCTGGCCGGCATGCGCGCCGACGACCTGGACACCGGGCTGATGTACCGCAACTGGGTGCTCGGTCTCCTGCTGGGTTTCGAGGGCTCCGCTCCGGCCGTCCACCAGGATCAGGAACGCATCGACCGCCTGATCGAGGTGGCCCGCGAGGCCCAGGACGAGGACGGCTACTTCTACCCGGCACGGGTGCCGTGGGTGACCGCGCGGGTGATCCTCGGTCTGTGTCAGGCGAACCTGCGCATGGACCACCCGGTGGTCCGGGATGCCTGTAACTGGCTTCTGCGGCAGGTGTCCGAGGGCGGGTCGTTCGACAACTGGTGGCGCAGCGGCACCGGCACGTGGAACCGCGACGAGGCCACCACCGCCATGTGCCTCAGCGCCCTGCTGCGCGCCGGGGTGCCGATGCGACCGGAGATGGAGACCGCGCACGCCTGGCTGATGGGGCGGGAGGGGGAGTGGACCACCCGGGGGCGGGAGATCGACATGGCGCAGGCGTTGGAGTCGACACTGCTCTGCACCGGAGCCGCCAACGGCACCCGGGAACACCTCAAGACGCTCTTCCAGCGGATCGTCACCGAGCAGCGGAGCCCGACGCTGCTGTCCACCGCGCCCGAGGAGCGGTTGCGCATCCCGTTCGTGGCAGCCCAACTCGCCGACATCGTGTGGCGGATCGTGCAGTTGGAGAGCCTGAAACTGTTCGGCGACGTCATCAACCAGGGTCGGCTGGAGCCGTCCGAGCCAACGGAGGTTCCCGTGGTGCCGCACACTGTCGCGTCGTCCTCCGCCGGGGCGACGCTGTCCGGGCCTCAACTGCGTGCGTGGCAGCGCGGGTGCGAGCAGATCGAGGGGACCATCCGCGAACGGCTCGCCAAGCGCGACGGGCCGATGCGGACGCCGGCGGTGGAGAAGGTGCTCACGGAGCAGCGGGCCTACCGGGCTCAGGTCAATGAGCTGACCAGCCGGCTCGACGAGCACGCCGACCGAGAGCTGTTGGAGCAGATCGACGCGCTCGGTCGCCTGGTCTGCGGCGTCGCCTGGCCGGACCTGCCGTGGCCGGACGCGGGATCGGACCCGACCTCGTGAGCATCGCGGTGCCCGCGCCGTCCACGCTGAACTTCCTGGCCGGGCTCTTCGCCGGAGCCGGGATCAACATGCTCACGTCCGTCTCCACCGGCCCCGCGGGCACGGACGTCTCCACCGGCAAGATCGCGCTGGATTCGGCGCTCTGGGTGGTCGCGGCCGGCTTCCTGACCTGGGCGGCGCACCTGTTCCAGGCGGCCGAACGCGACGCCGACCTCTACATCGACCGTGACTTCAGCGAGCCCGAGAAGCAGGAGATCCGGCAGGAGTACCTGCGGCGGGCGTTGCGGCGGGCACGGCTGCCGTTGGCGATGACGGTTCTGGCGCTTGTGTGCGCCGTGCTCCTGTTGCCCGGTTTCATCCGCTGGAGCGGCGTACTGGGTGGTTGACGGTCGGGTCGCCGCCGCAGTTGTCGGTGAATTGCCTGACAATTGCCGCCCAGGCTGGCCGATTTCCGAATGTCGTGGCAATCCTGGGGAGCATGGCCGCCTCCCGCTCGCCGCTGTCGCGGCTGTTCACCGTGCTGCTCGCCGGCGTGTTGGCAGGGCTTGCCCTGGCCGTCGCCGCGCTACCGGGCAACCTGCTGCTCGGGCTCGGCGCCCGCTCCGCGCTCGGCTCGTACGCCGCGTTGCCGGCCTCGCTGAAGACCCCGGCCACCCCGCAGCGCTCGTACCTGTACGCCAACGACGGTAAGACGCTGATCACCACGTTCTACGACGTGAACCGCACCGACGTCCCGTTGTCGGAGATCGCCCCGGTGATGCGGCAGGCGATCGTGGCGGCCGAGGACCGGCGTTTCTACGACCACGGTGGGGCGGACCTGCGGGGCCTCGCCCGCGCGCTCGTCGCGAACGTCAAGGGCGGCGGCACCGAGCAGGGCGGCTCGACGCTGACCATGCAGTACGTCCGCAACGTCCTGAAGACCGACCCCACCCGCACCGCCGAGGAGCGGGCCGCCGCCACCGACCCGACCGTCGGGCGCAAGATCCAGGAGATCCGGTACGCGAGCGCGCTGGACAAGAGCCTCGGCAAGGACGAGATCCTCGACCGGTACCTGAACATCGCCTACTTCGGCTCCGGCGCGTACGGAGTCGCGGCGGCCAGCCAGCGGTACTTCGGCAAGCCACCGGCGCAGCTGACCCTCGCCGAGTCGGCCCTGCTCGCCGGCCTGGTGCAGTCCCCGGACGCGTACAGCCCGATCAGCGGCGACAAGGACGAGGCGCTGACCCGCCGGTCGTACGTGCTCGACTCGATGGTCGCCACCAACGCGATCACCGCCGCGCAGGCCGCCCAGGCCAAGGCCGAGCCGCTGGCCCTGCACGCCACCGCCCAGCCCAACGGCTGCACCGCCGTGTCCCAGGGGCACGACGACTGGGGCTTCTTCTGCGACTACCTGCGCCAGTGGTGGCTGACCCAGCCAGCGTTCGGGGCCACCGTCGCGGAGCGCGAGCAGGCCCTGCGCTCCGGGGGCTACACCGTGGTCACCTCGCTGGACCCGAAGATCCAGGCCACCGCGCAGAAGCAGGCCACAAAGGTCTACTCGTACGACAACAAGCGCGCACTGCCGATCGCGGCGGTCCAGCCGGGCACCGGGCAGGTGTTGGCGATGGCGGTCAACAGGCACTACAGCCTGGCCGACAACCCGGCCGGTCAGGCGAACTACCCGAACACCGTCAACCCGCTGATCTCCGGCGGGGCCAGCGTCGACGGGTACCAGGCGGGTTCGACGTTCAAGCTCTTCACCATGCTCGCCGCGCTGGAGTCGGGCCGTACCCTCTCCACCGGCTTCGACGCGCCCGCCAAGCTACCCACCCGGTACGCCGCCGAGGGGCCGGGTAGCTGCGACGGCCACTGGTGCCCGGCGAACGCCAACCCGGACTGGATGGACGGGTACCGGATGATGTGGGACGGCTTCGGCCGCTCGGTGAACACCTACTTCGTCTGGTTGGCCGAGCAGGTCGGCCAGGCCAAGGTGGTCGAGATGGCGCAGCGGCTCGGCATCACGTTCCGCGCCGACTCGGACGCCGCCTTCGCGAAGAACAACGCCGCGAACTGGGGTTCGTTCACCCTCGGCGTGGCCGCCACCACCCCGCTTGACCTGGCCAACGCGTACGCCACGGTGGCCGCTGAGGGCACCTACTGCACGCCGGTGCCGGTGGTCTCGGTGACTGCGGCGAACGGCGAGAAGGTGCCGGTCGGGCAGCCGTCCTGCAAGCGCGTCCTCGACCCCGACGTCGCCCGTGCCGCGACCGACGCCGCTCGCTGTCCGGTGGGCCAGCAGTCGGCGTTCGGGCAGTGCAACGGCGGCACCGCCACCGGGGTGAACGACATCCTCGACGGCCGGCCGGTGGCCGGTAAGACGGGCAGCTCGGAGGAGAACTCCACGGAGACGTTCGTCGGTTTCACCCCGCAGGTCGCGGTGGCCGGCATCGCCGCCAACCCGGACGACCCGGCCGACTCGGTGGGCTCGGCCGTGCAGGGCAAGGTGATCGACGCGGTGGCCCGGGTCATCGCCACGGCCGTGCAGGGACAGCCGGAGAAGGCGTTCGTGGCGCCCAGCCACGAGTTGGCCGGTGACGCGCACCGCCCGGTGCAGCGCCCCGCGGTCCCGGATCGTCCACAGCCGCCCGCCACCGAGGAGCCCCGCTCGCCCCTGCAACGCTGGCTCGACCGCCGGGGCTGACCCGGCACCGTGCCGGGGCTGACCCCGCCCGCCCCCGCCCGCCCCCCGCGATCTTGCACTTTCTGTTGCCGATTAGCGCACTAGTGCGGCATTTGTCGCAGCAGAAAGTGCAAGATCGCGGGAGGGGGCGCGGGGCGCGGGAGGGGGGCGCGGGACGGGGTGGGGGCGGTTAGCGGTCTCGGCGGCGGGGGCGGTAGCTCGCGAGCGTCGACGGGATGCCGCGGCGGATGATGCCGGCCCAGTCGGTGTCGCCGCGCAGCACCGCCGCCGCGGTCTTGCGGGCCTGCTCGACGGTGAAGTGCGGCGGCAGCATCAGCTCGGCCGGGTCGACCAGGGCGTTGATGACCACCGGCCGGTCGGCGGCGAGTGCCCGCTCCCAGACCGCGGGCACCTGCTCCGGTGAGTCGACAAGCTCACCGTGCAGCCCGAGCACCTCTGCCCACTTGTGGTAGGCGATGTCCGGCAACTGCTGGCTGTCCGGGAACATCGGTGTCCCCTCCGTGGAACGCTGCTCCCAGCTCACGAACGCGAGGTCCCGGTTGTTGAGCACCAGCACCACGAATCGTGGGTCGGCCCAACCGCGCCAGTACTTCGCCACGGTGATCAGCTCGTTGACGCCGTTCATCTGCATGGCGCCGTCACCGATGAGCGCGACGAGCGGCCGGTCCGGGTGGGCGAACTTGGCGCTCAGCGCGTACGGCATGGCGCCGCCCATGGACAGCAGGGTGCCGGACAGGCTGGCCAGCATCCCGGGGCGGACCTGGAGGTGGCGGGCGTACCAGGCGGTAGTGGTGCCGCAGTCGACGGCGAGCAGCACGTCGTCGGGCAGCCGCTCGTTGAGGGTGTGGAAGAGCAGTTGCGGGTTGACCGGGTCGGCGCTCTGCTCGGCCAGGTCGCTCTGCACGCGACGCCACGCCGAGGTGGCCTCGGCGATCTCCGCCCGCCAGGCGGTCGGCCCGGGTCCGGGGCCCAGCTCGTCGAGCAGCGCCCGCAACGTGGGGCGGGCGTCGCCGGTCAGGTTCACCTCGGTCGGGTACCGCAGCCCGAGTTGGGTGCCGTCCAGGTCGATCTGCACCGCGCGGGCCTGTCCGGGTGGCGGGTAGAACTCCGAGTACGGCATGTTGCTGCCCACGATCAGCAGCCGGTCGCAGCCGGTCATCAACTGCCAGCTCGGTCGGGTGCCGAGCAACCCGATCGCCCCGGTGACCCACGGCTCGCGGTGGTCGACGACTGTGAAACCGAGCAGGGCGGTGGCCACCCCGGCGCCGAGTCGATGGGCGATCTCGCGGACCTCCTCCTGCGCGCCCAGGGCGCCCTGCCCGACCAGCATGGCCACCCGCTGCCCGCCGGCGAGCACCTCGGCGGCCCGGCGCAGGTCGGCCTTCGGCGGCACGGTGGGAGTGCTGCTCGGCACGTTGCTGGTCTGGTAGTAGCCGTGCGCGTGGGGTGGGTCCGGGATGGCCGGCTCGTCCTGGATGTCCAGGGGGAGGATCAGGGCGGTGACGGTACGCCTGGCCAACGCGGTGCGGCACGCCCGGTCGACCAGGTGGCGTACCTGCGCCGGGTGGTCGAGCTGGGCGAGGAACGCCGCCGCCACGTCCTTGTAGAGGGCGAGCAGGTCGACCTCCTGGTAGTAGCCGCCGCCCTCGGCGGTGGTCGCGGTGTGCCCGACCAGGGCCACCACCGGTTGGTGGTCGAGCTTGGCGTCGTACAGGCCGTTGAGCAGGTGGATGGCGCCCGGCCCGCTCGTCACCAGGGCGCAGCCCAGGGGCCCGCCGCCGTACTTGACGTGTGCCGACGCGGCGAAGCCGGCGGTCTCCTCGTGGCGGACCTGGATGAACTGGGTGCGACCCTGGGTGCGTTGTAGCGCGGACGTGAGGCCGTTGATGCCGTCGCCGGGGTAGCCGAAATAGCGGTGTACGCCCCAGCTGAACAGGCGCGACACGATGTGGTCCGCGACGGTGGGGTGCCGGGGCAGAGCGCCGGCTTCGCCCGGTCCGGTGTGCTCTGTGCTCACCTGGCTGGTCCTTCCCGTCGGGTCCGCTACTTCCCCGGTCGTTCCCCTTCTCCACCGGACAAAACACCCCACGGGTGGGCATCGGTGGGGGAGGTGTGCCGTCCGGCAGAATCGTCGGGTGCCCGTCCACCAGATCACCGACCCTGACGACGACCGCATCGCCGACTACCGTGCGCTCACCGACGTCGAACTGCGCACCCGCTGGGAGCCGCCGCACGGCCTGTTCATCGCCGAGGGGGAGCTGGTGCTGCGGCGGGCGTTGCGGGCCGGCTACCCGGCCCGGTCGTACCTGGTCGACGCCAAGCGCGTCGACCAGCTCGCCGACCTGGACACCGGCGACGCGCCGGTCTACGCCGCGACGCCTGACGTGCTGGAACGGGCCACCGGGTTCCACGTACACCGGGGGGTGCTGGCGTCGTTCCACCGCCGGCCGCTGCCGACGGCGGCCGAGGTGCTCGCCGCCGCACGCCGGGTGGTCATCCTGGAGGACATCAACAACCACACAAACCTGGGTGCGATCTTCCGGGGCGCCGCCGCGCTCGGCATCGACGGGGTGTTGTTGTCGCCGACCTGCGCCGATCCGCTCTACCGGCGCAGCGTCCGGGTCAGCATGGGCGAGGTCTTCGCGGTGCCGTACGCGAAGATCGAGCGCTGGCCCGACGGCCTGGACCAGGTACGGGAGGCGGGCTTCTCCGTTCTCGCCATGACGTTGGCCCCGGACGCCGTACCCATCCAGCTGTTGGCGCCGGCGCAGCGCGAGCGGCCGGCGCTGCTGCTCGGCGCCGAGGGGCCCGGCCTCACCGCGGCGGCCCAGGCCGCCAGCGACGTCCGGGTGGTCGTTCCGATGCGCCGGGGCGTCGATTCGCTGAATGTCGCCGCGGCGGCGGCTGTCGCCTTCTGGGAGTTGAGCCGAGAGGACCCTGTCTGACGGCCCCTTCAACTTGCATGGCCATGCGTTCTATTGCATAATTTTCCCCGTGTCCAAGGTTCTCACCTCCCTGCCCTCCGGCGAACGTGTCGGCATCGCCTTCTCCGGCGGCCTCGACACCTCGGTCGCGGTCGCGTGGATGCGCGACAAGGGCGCCGTCCCCTGCGCCTACACCGCCGACATCGGCCAGTACGACGAGCCCGACATCGACTCGGTGCCCGGCCGCGCCCTCAGCTACGGCGCCGAGGTCGCCCGGCTCGTCGACTGCCGCGCCGCTCTCGTCGAGGAGGGCCTGGCGGCGTTGACCTGCGGGGCCTTCCACATCCGCTCGGGCGGACGGGCGTACTTCAACACCACCCCGCTCGGCCGGGCCGTGACCGGGACCCTGCTGGTGCGGGCGATGATCTCCGACGACGTCCAGATCTGGGGCGACGGCTCGACGTTCAAGGGCAACGACATCGAGCGCTTCTACAGGTACGGCCTGCTGGCCAACCCGATGCTGCGCATCTACAAGCCGTGGCTCGACACCGCCTTCGTCACCGAGTTGGGTGGGCGTAAGGAGATGTCCGAGTGGCTGCTCGAACGCGGCCTGCCCTACCGGGACAGCACCGAGAAGGCGTACTCGACCGACGCCAACATCTGGGGCGCCACGCACGAGGCGAAGACCCTGGAGCACCTCGACACCGGCATCGAGACGGTCAACCCGATCATGGGCGTCCGGTTCTGGGACCCGTCGGTGGAGATCCCGACCGAGGACGTCACCATCGGCTTCGACCAGGGCCGCCCGGTGACGATCAACGGCAAGGAGTTCGGCAACGCCGTCGACCTGGTGCTGGAGGCCAACGCCACCGGCGGCCGGCACGGCCTCGGCATGTCCGACCAGATCGAGAACCGGATCATCGAGGCCAAGAGCCGGGGCATCTACGAGGCGCCCGGCATGGCGCTGCTGCACGCCGCGTACGAGCGGCTGGTCAACGCCATCCACAACGAGGACACCCTGGCCAACTACCACAACGAGGGTCGCCGCCTGGGCCGGCTGATGTACGAGGGCCGCTGGCTGGACCCGCAGGCGCTGATGCTGCGCGAGTCGCTGCAGCGCTGGGTGGGCACGGCCGTCACCGGCGAGGTGACGCTGCGGCTGCGCCGGGGCGAGGACTACTCGATCCTCGACACCACCGGCCCGGCCTTCAGCTACCACCCGGACAAGCTGTCGATGGAGCGTACCGAGGACTCGGCGTTCGGCCCGTCGGACCGGATCGGCCAGCTCACCATGCGCAACCTGGACATCGCCGACTCGCGGGCGAAGCTGGAGCAGTACGCGAACCTCGGCATGGTCGGCGGGGGGACCCCGCAGCGGATGGTCGGCGCCGCCCAGGCGGCCTCGACCGGGCTGATCGGCGCGATGCCGGAGGGTGGCGCGGAAGCCATCGCCTCCCGGGGTGTCGCCTCCGCCGCCGACGAGGCACTCGACCGGGCCGCCATGGAGTTCGGCGTCGACTAGGGCGTGTGTCAAAGTCCTCGGTCGAGCCGAGGCGGCGTCCAGGCGGCGGTCCGGCAAGGCGGAGATTGGTCCGGATACCGGTGTTGTATCCGGACCGATCTCCAACGCGGCCGGTCGTCGTCTGGGCCCGCCACAGGCCGGCCAGGGGCTTTGACACACGCCCTAAGCGAATCCGCACCGCCCCTCCGTGACGCCGCCCGGCGAATGTCGAGATCCGGCGTCACGGAGGGTAGCGTGTCGGCCGTGTTCCCTACCGTGCGTGAGGTCCTCGCCCTGGACCCGGTCCGCCACGGCGCGCCGCGCATGGTCGCCGGGGACGTCGGGCTGGACCGGCCGGTCCGCTGGGTGCACGTCGCCGAGGTGCCCGACATCGCCACCCTGCTCGGCGGCGGCGAGTTGGTGCTCACCACCGGCATCGGCCTGCCCGGGGACGACGCCGGGCTCCGCGCGTTCATCGGGGACCTGGCCGACGTCGGCGTCTCCGGCCTTGTCGTCGAGCTGGGCCGCCGCTACGTCAGCGGGGTGCCCCGGGTGATGGTCGCCGCCGCCGAACGGCGCGGACTGCCCCTGGTGGAGCTGCGCCGGGCCACCCCGTTCGTGCGGATCACCGAGGCCGTGCACGCGCTGATCGTCGACGCGCAGCTCACCGAGCTGCGCGCCACCGAGGAGATCCACCAGCGCTTCAACGACCTGTCCGTCGAGGGCGCCGACACCGCCGAGGTGATCCGGCAGGCCGCCGAGCTGTCCGGTTGCCCCGTGGTGTTGGAGAACCTGTCCCGTCAGGTGCTCGGGTACGACCCGGCCGGGGAGAGCGCCGAACTGCTGCTGGACGGCTGGGAGCAGCACTCCCGGCGGATCCGACCGGCCGGCCGGACCGCGTACGACCCGGACAGCGGCTGGTTGGTGACAGTCGTCGGCGCCCGCGGGCAGGACTGGGGACGGCTGTTGCTGCGCTGGCCGGCCAGCGGTGACGTGCCCAGCGCCCAGTCCAGCGAGCCGACCGCCGGCCCGCCCACCCGGTTGACAATCCTGATCGAGCGGGCCGCGTCCACCCTCGCGCTGGGCCGGTTGATCCGCCGCGACGCCGAAGGGCTGGAACGGCAGATCCACCGCACCCTGCTCACCGCGCTCCTCGACCACTCCCGACCGGTGGACGAGGTCGCGCTGCGGGCCAAGGCGCTCGGCGTGGCGCTCGACCGCCGGCATCTGGTGGGCGTGATGGTCCGACACCGGGCCGAGGACCCGGCCGGGGAGAGCGGACCCGAGGCCGCCCAGGCCCGGCTGCGGGACCTGTCCGAGGCGGTCGGCCAGGCACTGCGCGAGGCGAAACTGACCGCGCTCACCAGCGCGGTCGACGACAATTCGGTGGGCGTGCTGGTGGCCCTGACCGACCCGGCCGCCGAGGACCGCGCGCTGTCCGCGTTCGCCGGCGCACTGCGTCGAGTACGCCACGACGCCGGCGCCGGTCGCGCATCCTCCGGCGGCGAAGCCCCCCGATCAACGGCCGGCATCGACACGTCCCCGGTGCCGTCAGGTGTCGATGGAGCCCGAGGCGCTGGTCCGGGTGCCGTCATCGTGGCCGCCGGATCGGGCGTGGGCACCCTGCGGGAGGCCCGCCGGTCGCTCGTCGAGGCGCGGCAGATCGCCGAGGCAGCCACCCGGGACCGGCGTGACCTGGCGGTCTTCCGACTGCCGCACGTCGGCCTCGCGGGGCTGCTGCACCTGCTGCGCGACGAGCCACGGTTGCAGACCTTCGTGGAGCGCGAACTCGGCGCGCTGCTCGAGTACGACGCCCGCCACCCCCGGGAACGGCTGCTCGACACCCTTCGCACGTACCTGGAACAGGGCCGCAACAAGTCCGCCGGCGCCGCCGCCGCCCACCTGTCCCGACCGGCCTTCTACGAACGCCTGGCCCGCATCGCCCGCATCCTCGACGTGGACCTCGACTCGGTAGAGGCCAGCCTCTCCCTACACGTAGCCCTACTAGCCCTACAAGCAGTCCGAACCCCCTAACCCCCAGCCCGACCCCCACCCCGCCCGGCGCTGCGCCCCCGCCCCCACCCCGGGCCTCGTTGATCATGAGGTTATTGCCACGACACGCCGATGCGAGTGGCAATAACCTCATGATCAACGCGCGGGGGGCAGGGGTGGGGGCGCAGCGCAGGGGGTGGGGGCGGGGTTAGGTGAGGGAGTTGAGGGCTTTGGCGTAGGTGGGGGGGATGTGGTTGGGGCCGCCCGGGGTGAAGACGTCCGAGTGGGCCACCGCGGACCAGGCTGTTGCCGGGACGGCGTCGACCAGGGCTCGGATCACCGGGGCGTCGCGCCACTGGTCCTGTTCGGCGAGCAGGCCGAGGGCCACCACCGACTCCTCGACCTCGCCCACGCACTCGAACGGCTTGTGCCCGTCCACGCCCAGCAGCTCGCGGTAGCCGGGGATTTGCGACTCGTCGGCGAGCAGGTCCCCGCCGAAGATGTGGGTGATCCGCTCACGCGGCATGAAGGGCGCCATGGCCAGGAAGACGAACCGGCACTTGGGGCAGTCGCGGCACCAGCGCTCACTCGCGTCGCGCAGTTTGAACGCGGCGTTGCAACTGGTCACCACGTCGTCGTAGCGGGTGAACTCGGCGAACAGTCGCGCGATGTGCAGCTCGGACAGCGAGCGCAGCAGCGAGAAGTACGGTTCGGTCAGGCCGGCGTGCTCGGCCAGCGACGCCCGCAGCAGCCCCTCCGCCTCGACACCCTTGGACCACTGGTGGTTGATCTCGTGACCGTCCCAGACCAGGTTCGGGTCGGACGCCGAGCGCTCGTTGGACATCACCACCGGGCCCAGCCCGTGCAGCACCGCGGTCGCCACCGCGATCAGCGAGTTGATCGCGGTCACCGGGATGTGCCCGTTCAGCGCGCCGGCCGTGTTCAGGTCGAACAGCACCGGGTCGATCCGCCGACGGGCGGCAAGCGGGACCAGCCCGGACGCCTCGTTCACCGAGACGATCACGTGGTTCGGGTTGACCGAGAAGGGCACCGGGTCCAACTCGGCCTGGCGCAGCGCCTCCAGGCTGACGATCGAGTCCTTGCCGCCACCGACCGCCGAGAGCGGACGACGATCGGAGTCGTCGTAGACGCGCGGCGCGTCCGGCGAGCCGGCCGGCACCTCCGGGCGCAGGTGGAGCACGTGTGGCAGTTGGTTGCGGTACGCGTACTCGGCGAGGCCCTTGGTGTAGACGGCCGTGACGTAGTCGACGGTGGCCGCGCCCAGCGGCGTCGGCAGCACCAGCCGGGGCGGCGCGGCGGTCTTGTAGTAGCTGACCCCGGCGACCAGGTGCAGCACCTCCAGCACCCGGCCGAGGGTCGCCACCGTCTCGTCCGACGGCGGCTCCGCCGGCAGCGGAAGGGTGATCACCTCGGTGAACCGCTGCTCACCTGTCGGACCGGTGAGGGCGTAGTCGAACAACACCTCGCCGGTGGCGAAGTCGATCGAGTAGGACGGAAAGGTGAAGGCGTCCATCCGCCGGAGCTGCTCGTTGGGCACACGCCATACTAGGCCCTGGTTCGTCCGGCCGTGTCCGGACCGGGCCCGCCCCGCTGCCGCCGCGACCCCCGAGGAGAGCCCAGTGCGCCTGTCTGACCTGCGCGGACGTACCGTCGCCGTCTGGGGCACCGGCCGGGAGGGACGGGCCGCTGTGACCGCCATCGCCGCGCACGGCCCGGCCGGGCTGGTCGCCGTCGACGACAGCGCCAACTTCCTGTCGCTGCCCTGGGACGGCCCGCTGGCCGAGGCGGCGCCGCTTGTCACAGGTGAGGCGGGCTTCGAGCGGCTGGCCGCCGCCGACGTGGTGGTCCGGTCCCCGGGCGTGCCGCAGACCCACCCGTGGCTCGTCGAGCTGCGCCGACGGGGGGTCCCGGTCACCCAGGGCACCGCGCTGTGGATGGCCGACCACGCCGCGCGCACCGTCGGGGTCACCGGCAGCAAGGGCAAGAGCACCACCTCCAGCCTGATCAGCCACCTGCTCACCGCGACGGGCCGGCCGAACGTCTTCGGCGGCAACATCGGAGTGCCGACCCTGGACCTGCCCGAGGCGGAGCTGTACGTGCTGGAGCTGTCCAGCTACCAGTGCAGCGACCTCACCGACTCGCCCCGGGTGGCGGTCGTCACCGCGCTCTTCCCCGAGCACCTGGACGCGCACGGCGGGGAGCGGGAGTACTACCGGGACAAGCTCAACCTGCTCGCCCACGACCCGCAGACGATCGTGGTCAACGGCGGCGACCCCCGGCTCGCCGCCGAGCTGGGGGAGCTGCCGGCGGTCCGGGCGGGTCGCCCCGACACCACCCACGTGGCACCCGGCATCGACGGTACGCCGTGGTTCCACCTCGGTGACCAGCCGCTCTTCCCGCGCGCTGTACTGCCGCTCGTCGGCCGGCACAACGAGGGCAACCTGTGCGTCGCGCTCGCCGTGCTCGACGCGCTCGGCATCGACGTGGTGGCCGGCAAGGACCACCTCGCCGTCGCGGTCGCCGAGTTCCAGGGGCTGGCCCACCGGCTCACCGAGATCACCGACCCGTCCGGGTTGACCTTCGTCGACGACACTCTGGCCACCAGCCCGTACGCGGCCATGCACGCCATCGACGCGTACGACGGGAGGCCGTTGACGGTGATCGTCGGGGGCAACGACCGGGGTCTGGACTTCACCCCGTTGGCCGAGCACCTGGCCGAGCGGGAGTTGACGGTCATCGGGATCCCGGACAGCGGGCCCCGCATCGTCGAGGTGCTCGCCGGCCTCCCGAAGGTGCGTACCGAACTTGTCGACGACCTGGTGGACGCGGTGCGACTGTCCCGGGAGGTGACCCCGGCCGGCGGGGTGGTGCTCCTGTCGCCGGCCGCGCCCAGCTACGGCCGGTTCCGCAACTTCGAGCACCGCTCCGAGGTCTTCGCCCAGGCCGTCGCCGACACCGCCGGCTGAGTCCGGCTCAGGGGACGCCGGCCGGCTGAGCCTGTCCCAGCGGACGCCGGCTGGCTGTCAGCGTGTGGGCAGCCGGGCGTGCAGGGCGCGCATCGAGCGGATCGCCGAGCGGATCTCCTGGAGGTAGCGCCCCGGCGTGAGGGTCTGCTCGGGGAGGACCGCCAGGTCGCCCAGCGCCGGGTCCACGCCGACGGTGTCGATGCCGCACCCGTAGGGCAGGGCCAGGGTGCGCAGCGCGTCGCAGTGCTGGAACGGCACGTAGATCGGCGCGGTGACCATCAGTATCTGGTCACCCTGGGCGACCCGCGCGTGCCCGGCCCAGAAGCGCTGCGTGTCGGCGGTGTGAGCGCGCCGCCGCTGCGGTTCGCTGGACGGCGCGGCCAGCACCCGTACCGGTGGCAGGCCCGCCGGCCGGTAGGTCCGCGACGACCAGGAGTGGTGCGGGTGGCCCGCGTCGACGCCGGCCCGCTCGCTGGGGGCAGCCACCCCGAACAGCCGCCGGACCGCCGTGTCCAGCACGTCCACCTCGGTGTCGTCGGCGGGCAGGCCGGCATCGGCGAGCGTGCGCTGTTCCCAGTCCGACAGCGGCCGGAAACTACCCAGTACGGCGACCTCGCCGGTCACCCGCAGGCCGGCGCGCAGCAGGTGCGCGGCGTAGCCGACCCGGCGCACACAGGCGTGCGCCAGACCGCCGAGGACAACCAGGTGGGCGTACGTCGCTCGGGTGGGCGGCACCGGCCGGACCAGGCCGAGCCCCGCCGCCGCGGCGAGCACCAGCTCGGCGGTTTCGGGGTCGAGGTCCGGCTCCCGGGCCTCGGGCCGTTCCCGGCCACCCCGGAAGTCCCAGTGCGTCGCCGAGAACTCGTCGAGAAACCGCAGCACCTCGGCCAGGTCACCGTCGGGCCAGGTACCGCCGAAACGGGCGACCAGGGCCCGCATCGGGTCCGCGCCCACCCAGCGGGCGACGCCGGCGGCCGGGTCGCCCGGCGCACCGACAGGCAGCGGTACGGGCAGCTCGGGCACCGCAGGATCGTACCGGGGCGGCGTTGTCGTCCCGTCGTACGCTGACCTCAGTCGGCGCCCGGGAGGTACCTCGATGTCCGATCTGCTGCGCCGCCCCCGTGCCGGCCGGATCGCCTCGGCGGGTGGATTCGTTCGACTGCTGGCACACACCGATCCGGTCGCGTTGGTCGGCATCCTGCTGTCCCTCTCGCTCTCCGTGACGCTGGACCTGACCAACGCGGCAACCGGGGTGGAGTCGCTGCTGGCGGGACTGATGGGCACCACCATCTCGCTGCTCGTCGACTCGCTGGCCCGCGCCGAACGCCGGTTCCACCTCCGGACCCTCCTGGAAGGGCCGCACTGGCTGGTCCACGCGGTGCCGGAGGTGGTCACCGGCAGCCGGGAGACCGTCGAGCGGTACCCGGGCACCCGGGTGGCCGACGAGGCCCGACGTCGCTTCGAGCGGTTGCGGGCCGAGACCGAACAGCTACGCGTCGGCCGGATCATCCGGCCCGGCGGCGACTGCCAGGACCTGCTCGGCGGCACCCGCGAGTGCGTACGGCGGTTGGACGCGGTGACGAACGTGATGCCGAGAGCCAGCGGCGAACTGAGCTGGTGGCGCGGCGAGATCGGTCGGCACTACTGGGCGGCGAACACCGAGGCGCTGGCCCGGGGCGTACGGATCACGCGCGTGTTCCTGCACGCCGGCCTCAGCGACGAGCTGACCGAGCTGGTGCGGGCCCAACGCCGGGCCGGGGTGCGGGTGGGTCTGTTGCCGTGGGGCGTGGTCGACGCCTCCCGGCACGTCAACCTGACCCTGTGGGACGGCACCGCGTGCTGGGAGGGGCGGATGAGCGCGCACGGCGAGATCACCGAGAACCAGTTCTCCCTGAACGCCGGGGACCTGGCCCGGCTGACCGACGTCTTCGAGGCCTGCGTCGAGGCGGCGACCTTCCTCGACTGATCGCGACGTCGACTGACTGCTGATCGCGGCGCCGGCTGATCGCGGCGCCGGCTGATCGCTGATCGCTGATCGCTGACGACGACGTTGGCTGACGACGACGTTGGCTGACCGCGACGTCGCCTGTGACGACGACCGGAGGGTGGGCCGCCGATGACCGTCCAAGCCGTACTGCTGGTGACCGCGGTCGTCTGGGCGGTCAGTCTGATCCGGTCGGTGCGGATGCGCGCGCTGGTCTACAGTCTCCCGCTGCCGATGACGCTGGCCCTGGTCAGCACCGGGCACCAGGTGCAGGGCGCGCAACTGCTCGGGGTGCTCGGCCTCAACCTGTTCTTCGTCGTCGTGGCGGTCACGCACCACCGGCTGCGCTGGCCGATTCTGATCGCTGACGCGGCCGGGATCATCGGGTACGTGGCGCTCAGCGCGGGCCTGCTCGCCGTACCGGTGCCGTTCTGGCCGGCGCTGGCCGGCACGGTGGCGCTCTGGGTGGTGACGATGCTGTTGCTGCGCCGACAACACCCTGCGACGACAACGCCGCAGGCAATCGTGCCGCCGCCGATCGTGCCGCCGCCGGCCGTCCCCCAGGCCGGTGCTGTCGCATCGTCGGCCGTGCCGTGGATGGGGGCCGTGCCGCAGGTGGGGGCTGTGCTGCCGGCGGGGGCTGTGCCGTCGATGGGAGCTGGGGCCCCGGTGGTGGCCGGCACGCGAACCCGGCTGCCGGCGGCGGTCAAGCTGCTGGTGATCCTGGTGGGTGCGACGCTCACCGGGCTGCTCGGCGAGCTGCTGCGCGCGATGGTGGTGACCTTTCCGTACTCCGGGGTGCTGGTGGCCATCGAAGGCCGCCGCGACCTGGTGGCGTTCACCCGGCACTTCGCCCGCAACAGCCTGGCGCTCGTCGGCTTCCTGGCGGCGTACCACGTCTGGCAGGACACCTCGACGGCCGCCGCGCTGGCGGCCGGATGGGTGGCGTTCGCGGCGCTGGCGGTGGCGGTGCACGCTGTCGGTCGTGGGAGACGTTGGGGTTGAACCGGGGTGCCAAGGGCGGGCAGAACCTACTCGTCGTGCGGGAGGCCGGCCCGCCGGAGGTGGTCGACGCCGGCACCCACTTCCAGCTCTTCCTCTGGGTGGCGCGTCCGAATTCGATCAGTGTCGCGATCGTGCTGCCGCGATTGCGGCGACTCCCGACGACTCCCGCCCACCCCGCCCGTGCGTCGCACGCACCCTCGCGCGTCCAAGATCCGCGCAACTACGGTGAAACTGCTGCCTCACGAGGTGCTGAGGCAGCAGTTTCACCGAAAGTGCGCGGATCTTGGGCCTCGGTCGAGGGGTGGCCGAGGGGCGTGGAGCGGCGGGTTCGGGGCTTTGGGTGGGCGCGGGGCGACCGCAGGGGCCTTGATCGTGCTCGATCCAGGATGTTGTGGCCTCCTGGCGCGAGGTGGGGACTATATCCATGATCGAGCGTGATCATGGGCGTGCGTCGCGGAGCGGGGCGTGGCGCGGCGTGGCGTCGGGGCTTCAGGTGGTCGGGAACAGGCGGGCGTGCAGGGCTGCCGGGTCGGTGACCTCGGGCAGGTCGCGGGCGGCGAGCCAGGCCGCGGCGGCGGCACCGTCGCCGGCGGTACGCAGTGGCGCGTTCGGCCAGTGCCGGGCGACCTCGGTTCGGACGGCGGCGGCCAACGGGGTGTCCGCGGTGAGTAGTCCGCCGCCGAGCACGACGGGTGTCGTCGCGTCGGCGGGGCGGATTCGGCTCACGCTTTCGGCCAGGTGGGCTGCGGCCTCGGCGATCAGTGCGACGGCTACGGGTTCGTCGTGGCCGGCGGCGGTGACGACGAATGGCGCGAGTTGGGCCAGTTCGATGGGGGCTCGGCGGGTGACGGTCTGGATGACGGCGTCTACGGTGGCCCGGGGGCGGGCGGCGATCTCGGCGCTGCCCAGCAGTTCGGTGAGCACCGCCGTGGCGAGCGGCCCGGGTGTGCGGCCGACGTCGAGGTCGGCGAGCAGCCGGCGTACCGACTCGCGGCCGAGCCAGTAGCCCGAGCCGGTGTCGCCGAGGAGCCAGCCGTGACCGTCGGCGATGCGGTCGAGCCGCAGGTCGTGGACCTGTGCGGTGATCGCGCCGGTGCCGGCGATGAGCACGGTTCCGTCGGGTGCGGCGCTGCCGGAGGCGTAGGCGACAAGTGCGTCGCTGTGCACCGCGTACGGGCAGCGCAGGCCGGCGTCGTGCCAGGCCTGGTCGAAGGCCGCCCGGCCGGCGGGGTCGGCGAGCAGCCGGCCCGCCCCGGCCAGCCCGATGGTGCCGGCGACCACACGTGTCGGGTCGAGGTCGGCGAGCGCCTCGCGGAGCGCGGTCAACAGCTCGGCGGCGGCCCGTTCGGCGCCGTGACTTGTGGGGTTGCCACCGCCGGCGCGGCCGGTGCCGACACGGTCCCCGGTGAGGGTCAGGGCGGTCGCCCGGGTGGACGTGCCGCCGACATCGAGACCGATCACGAGGGTGTCGGGCATCGGCACGGAGCCTCCTTGGTTGGTACGGCGACTGGGCCTGTTCATGCTGGTCGGCGACGTGTTGCGGGGCAAGTTTCGACGGGCGCAGCGGGCTGTGCGCCAGGTAACAGTTTGAAAACTTCGCCCACAGTCTTGACACGGAGGGGCGTTCAGTAAGAACTTTTACCACTAACAGTTAACAGTCTTTTCGGAAAGCTGAGGCGACTCATGGTTGATCACGAGGTGGACACCGCCGCGGGGACCGCGGTGGTCGACGCCGACGCGATCGATCGTAGGAACTCGCCCTCCGACGGGGTGTTGGCGCGGGTTCGCAACGGGCTCGCCGAGTTGACCGGCGCGCTGCGGCGCGTCGCCGAGCATGTGCTGAGCGACCCGGAGGCCGCCGCTCGATCCACTATCGTCGAATTGGCCGAGCGCAGCGGCACCTCACCGGCCACCATCACCCGCTTCTGCCGGGCGATGGGCTTCGAGGGGTACGCCGACCTGCGGCTGGGCATCGCCTCCGAGACCGGTCGGGCCCGCTCCGCCGGCTGGACCGTCGACATCGGACGGGAGATCCAGCCGAGCGACCCGCTCGCCCGGGTGCTCGACCAGATCATGGCCGCCGACACCCGGGCCATGCACGACACCGCCACCCTGCTCGACCTGAGCGAGGTGGAACGGGCCGCCGTGGCGATCGCCGGGGCCAGCAGGGTGAACATCTTCGGCGCGAGCGGCAGCGCGCTCGTCGGCGAGGAGATGCAGTTCAGCCTGCACCGCATCGGCGTGGCCGCGTGGGCGTGGAACGACATACACGAGGGGCTGGCCAGCGCCGCGTTGCTGCGCAGCGGGGACGTGGCGCTGGGCATCTCGCACACCGGGCAGACCCGGGAGACGATCGAGATGCTCGCCGAGGCGGGCAGCCGGGGCGCCACCACGCTCGCGCTCACCGGCTTTCCGCGCTCACCGTTGGCCGAACTGGCCGACATCGTGCTGCTCACGGCCAGCCAGGCCACCACCTTCCGGCCGGACGCCCTCTCCGCCCGGCACCCCCAACTGGTGGTGCTGGACCTGCTCTACATCGCCGTCGCCCAACGTACGCACGACCGCGCCCACGCGGCCTTCCGGCGGACCGCGCAGGCCGTCGACGGCCACAAGGCAGCGAAGGGAACCCTGTCATGATCAGCGCCCAGGGGTACGCGGACGCCGTCCGCCCGGTGCTCGACCGCCTGCTCGACTCGGAGGCGGACGGGATCAGCAGAGCAGCCGACCTCATCGCCGACAGCCTGCGCGACGGCGGGGTGCTCCAGGCGTTCGGCGCCGGGCACTCCGAGGCGTTCGCCGCCGAGCTGGTGGCCCGGGCCGGAGGGCTGGTCCCCACCAACCGGCTCTCGCTGCGGGACCTGGTGCTGCACGGTGACGCCCCGCGTGACGTGCTCGCCGACCCGAAGCTGGAACGCGACCCCTCGATCGCCCACCAGATCTACGCGCTCGCGGCGCCGCAGCCGCGTGACGTGTTCGTGGTGGCGTCCCAATCCGGCATCAACGGCTCGGTGGTAGAGCTGGCGGCGCTGGTCACCGAGCGCGGTCATCCGTTGATCGCGGTCACCTCGGTCGAGCACACGGCACGGGTCGCTCCACGGCATCCGTCCGGTCAGCGGCTCGCCGACCTCGCCGACGTCGTGCTGGACAACGGCGCGCCGTACGGCGATGCACTGCTGCCGCTCGAGGGCGGCGGCGCGGTCTGTGCGGTCTCCTCGGTCACCACGGCGCTGCTGGCGCAGCTGCTGACCGCGGAGGTCGTACGACGGTTCCACCAGGCCGGAGAGGTGCCCCCTATCTACCTCTCCGCCAACGTCCCCGGAGGGGACGAGCACAACATCGCCCTCGAGTCGCGGTACGCCGGGCGACTCCGGCGTACCGCCTGACCCGAATTCCACAAGGAGAGACGACGATGTCGATTACCCCCGAACACCCGGCCGCGCTCGACCGTCGCACGGTGCTGCGTCGCGCCGCCGCCGTGGGCATGCTCGCCACTCCGGCCATCGGCCTGCTCGGCGCCTGCGCGACGAGCAGCGGCGACAAGGAGACCGAGCAGGTCGGCGGTGGCACCAAGAGCGAGAAGAACCCGCTCGGCGTCAAGGAGGACGCCGCGATCGAGGTGATCATCTTCAACGGCGGTTACGGCGAGAAGTACGCCACCGACGTGCACGAGCCGCTCTACAAGACGGCGTTCCCCAAGGCGGAGGTGAAGCACCAGGCCACCCAGGCGGTGTCCACGGTGCTCCAGCCGCGGTTCGCGTCCGGCAACCCGCCGGAGTTCGTGAACAACTCGGGCGAGAAGCTGATGGACTTCGGCGCGCTGGTCAACGACGGCCAGCTCCAGGACCTCACCGAGCTGTGGGACGCCCCGTCGGTGGACGACCCGAGCAAGAAGGTCCGCGACACAGTGGTGCCGGGCACCGTCGAGGCGGGTTCGTTCAACGGCAAGCCGTTCGTCCTGTACTACGTCTCCACCGTCTTCGGCATCTGGTACTCGGGCAAGCTGTTCAAGGACAACGGCTGGGCGCCCGCGAAGACCTGGGACGACTTCATCGCCCTGCTCACCAAGATCAAGGCCAAGGGCATCACCCCGTACGGCTACGCCGGGTCGAACGCGGCCTACTACCAGTGGAACGTCATCCTCACCCAGGCTGCCAAGATCGGCGGCACCGATGTGCTGAAGAACATCGACAACCTGGAGGACGGCGCCTGGAAGCAGGACGCGATCAAGCAGGCCGCCACGGCGTGGGCCGAGGTCGGGGCGAAGTTCAGCGACAAGAGCTTCGAGGGTCTCAAGCACACCGACGTGCAGCTGCGGCAGAACCAGTACAAGGTCGCCCTGTACCCCAGCGGTGACTGGCTGGAGGGTGAGCAGAAGCAGGACACCCCGGCCGGCTTCGACTACCAGCTCATGCCGGTGCCGAGCCTGACCGCGTCGGACAAGCTGCCGGCCACGGCACTGCGGGCCACCGCGGGTGAGGGCTACTTCGTCTCGGCGAAGAGCAAGAACCCCAAGGGCGGCCTGGAGTACATGCGTCAGATGCTGTCCAAGGCGGGCGCGAAGGGCTTCACCGAGGTGGTCAAGGCCCCTACCGTGGTCACCGCCGGCTCGGACGGCTTCGCCTTCCCGCCCGGTGTGGCCAGCTCGCAGGCCGCGCTCAAGGCGGCCGGCCAGGACGTGTTCAACCTGTACTTCGACGGCTGGTACAAGGAGCTCGACACGGAGGCGCGGACCGCCACCAACGAGCTGATGTTCGGCCGGATCAACGCGGACGCCTTCGTGGAGCGGATCCAGAAGCGCGCCGACGCGATCAAGAAGGACACCTCGGTCGCCAAGTTCAAGCGCTGATCGATCGGAGCTAGGGTCATGCGGCACGGCAAATACCCATTCGTGATCGGGTTCCTGTTCGCCCCGGTCGCGCTGTACGTGACCTTCGTGATCTGGCCGTACGCGCAGGCGTTCCAGATCTCGATGACCAACTGGCGGGGGCTGTCGGCCCCGCGGTACGTGGGCTTCGACAACTTCCGGAGGTTGTTCGACGACGGCGCCTTCTGGAAGGCGGTCCAGCACCACGGCGTACTGCTCCTTGCCCTGCCGCTGATCACCATCGCCATCGCGTTGTTCTTCGCCTTCCTGCTCAACGTGGGCGGCAAGAGCAGCGGCGGTCAACGCCAGGGGGTCTGGGGGTCGAAGTTCTACCGGGTGGTGTTCTTCTTCCCCCAGGTCCTGGCGGTGGCCATCATCGCGGTGCTGTTCCAGACCGTGTACCGACCGAACGAGTCCGGCCTGATCAACGGCGTACTGATGAAGCTCGGGCTGGATCCGGTCCTGTTCCTCATCAAGCCGAACCTGGCGCTCTGGTCGATCATCGCGGTGCTGGTCTGGCAGGCCGTCGGCTTCTACGTGGTGCTCTTCTCGGCCGGAATGGCCTCCATCCCGGGTGAGATCTACGAGGCCGCGGAGATGGACGGGGCGAGCAAGGTGACCCTGTTCTTCCGGGTCACCCTGCCGCTGCTCTGGGACACCCTCCAGGTGGCCTGGGTCTACCTCGGCATCGCGGCGTTCGACTGCTTCGCCATCGTCTCGGTGCTCTCGATCGATGCCGGTGGACCGGACGGCGCGACGACCGTGCTGGCCGTGGAGATCTACCGCAACGCCTTCACGTACCAGAAGTACGGCTACGCCTCGGCCATGGGTGTGGCGCTGTTCTTCCTCACCATCACGTTCGCGGCGTTGACGCTGCGGCTCACCAAGCGGGAAAGCGTGGAGTACTGATGAACCCGCAGTCGACGCTGCCGCCGACACCGGCGGCGCTACCGCCGAAGACCGGCGACCCGAAGGCCCCCGGCGGACGGGAAGGCCGGAGCCCCCGCTCCGAGGTACGGCTCTTCGCCGGCCTGGGGCACATCGCGCTCGCCGTGTGGGCGGTGATCGTGATCGTGCCGATCCTCTGGACCTTCCTCGCCGCGTTCAAGAACACCAGCGAGATCTTCAGCAGCCCGTGGACGCTCCCGGCGGAGCTGCGCTGGGAGAACTTCGGGCGGGCCTGGACCAAGGCGAGGGTCGGCCGGTACTTCCTGAACAGCGTGATCGTGGTCGGGGGCAGCACGGTCCTCACCATGCTGCTCGGCTCGATGGCGGCGTACGTGCTGGCCCGCTACCGGTTCTGGGGCAACCGGGCGATCTACTACCTGTTCGTCTCCGGCTTGGCGTTCCCGGTCTTCCTGGCGCTGGTGCCGCTCTTCTTCGTGGTGAAGCAGCTCCACCTGTTGGACACCCACCTCGGCGTGGTGCTTGTCTACTCCGCGTACTCGTTGCCGTTCACGGTGTTCTTCCTGGCCGCGTTCTTCAAGACGCTGCCGTCGTCGGTGGCCGAGGCGGGGTTGATCGACGGCTGCGGGCACACCCGGCTGTTCTTCCAGGTGATGATGCCGATGGCGAAGCCGGGCCTGATCAGTGTGGCGATCTTCAACATCATCGGTCAGTGGGCGCAGTACCAGCTCCCGTTGGTGCTGCTCTCCAGCGAGGACAAGTGGGTGCTCACCCAGGGCATCGCACAGATCTCGGTGAACGCCGGCTACGAGGCGGACTGGTCCGGGTTGTTCGCCGCGCTGACCCTCGCCATCCTCCCGATGATCGTCGTGTACGCGGTCTTCCAACGCCAGATCCAGGCCGGCCTCACCGCGGGCGCCGTCAAGTAGCAGGTCACCTCGGGCGCTCGTCGGCCCGACTGTGCCAGGAGCGCCAGAGTGCCGAGTACGCCCCACCGGCAGCCACGAGGTCGTCGTGGCTGCCGATCTCGGTGATCCGACCGTCGGCCAGTACGGCGACCCGGTCGGCGTCGTGCGCGGTGTTGAGCCGGTGCGCGATCGCGATGACGGTCCGCCCGACCAGCACGGCGGCCAGCGCCCGTTCGGTACGGCGGGCGGTGCTCGGGTCGAGCGCGGCGGTCGCCTCGTCGAGGATCAGCGTGTGCGGGTCGGCGAGCACCAACCGGGCCAGCGCGAGCTGCTGCGCCTCGGCGGCGCCGAGCTGCCGGGCTCCGTCGCCGAGCTGGGTGTCCAGGCCGTCGGGCAGCGCGGCACACCAGTCGGCGCCCACCGTGCCGAGCGCGGCGCGCATCTGCTCGTCCGACGCGTCCGGCGCGGCGAAGGCGAGGTTGTCGCGTACCGAGCCGATGAACACGTGGTGCTCCTGCGTGACCAGGGCGATTCGCCGTCGACGCTCGGCGGGGTCGAGGTCGGTGACCGGGCAACCGCCGATGCTGACCACGCCGTGGCGGGGCGCGTCGATCCCGGCCAGCAGCCGGGCCAGGGTGGACTTGCCGGCGCCCGACGGACCGACGACGGCCAGCCGCTCACCCGGCTGCACCTCCAGGTCGATGCCGTGCAGCACGTCCGGCCCACCGGAGTAGGAGAACCGCGCCCCCTGGACGACGACCCGTTCGCCACGTGACGTCGCCGCCCGACCGGGTGGCTCCGGCGGGACCATGCCGACGCCGAGCACCCGGGCGTACGACGCGAAACCCCGCTGCGCCTGCTCGGTCCACTGCAACATCCGGTCCATCGGGTCGATCGCCTGTTGCAGGTAGAGCGCGGCGGCGACCACCGCGCCGAGGGTGACCTGGCCCCGGGAGAGCAGGTAGCCGCCGACGAGCAGGACCAGGGCGATCGGCAGCGGGTAGCTGGCCTCGACGACGGAGAAGAACACCGTACGCAGCCGCAGGGTCGCCCGTCGGGCCTGCCACAACCGGGTGATCCGGTCGGTGCCGTGCCGGATCCGGTCGTCGGTCAGCCGCAGCGCCTCCACGGTGCGCGCGCCCGCGGCGGTGGTGGTCAGCGTCTCGGTCAACTCGGCCGCCGCCGCGCCCTCGGTGAGGTAGGCGGGACTGGCGCGGTGCAGGTACCAGCGGAGGGCCGCCACGATCGACGGGAGCCCGGCCAGCGCCGCCAGGCCGAGCAGCGGGTGCAGCAGGAAGATCGCCCCGAACAGCAAGGTCAACTGCACCGAGGAGATGACGATCGTGGGCACCACGTCCCGCACCGTGGTGCCGATCGTCGACACGTCCACCGAACTGCGGGTGGCCAGGTCGCCGGAGCCGGCGCGCTCGACGACCGAGACGGGCAGGCCGAGAGTCCGGGAGACGAACTCCTCCCGCAGCTCGGCGATGGCCCGTTCACCGAATCGGTGGCCGGCGTACTGGGCGTAGCGGGAGAGCAACGCACTGATCAGGACGCAGCCGGCGATGGCCAGCGCCAGCCGGTCCACGGTGGCCACTCCGGCGCCCGCGGTGACCCGGTCGACGATGGTGCCCAGCAGCCACGGCGGGGCGAGCCCGGCGACCGCGGCAGCGGCGTGCAGCGCCAGCACGACACCTACCGCGCGGCGATGCCGGCTGATCATCTCGCGCAGGGCACGACGGACGGTGCTCCGGTCGGCCACCGGCAGCCGGCTCACCGGTAGACCTCCTCGGTGTCGGTGGGCTGGTCGAGATCCGCGCTGCCCCGGGACACCAGGCGCCGGTAGTCGGCGTCGGAGTCGAGCAGGTCGGCGTGGCTGCCGGTGGCGGCGATCCGGCCGGCGCTCAGGTACGCGACCAGGTCGGCCCGGCCGAGTAGCAGCGGCGAGGTGGCGATCACCACAGTCGTCCGCCCGGCCCGCGCGGCACGCAGCCGTTCGGCGATCCGCGCCTCGGTGTGCGCGTCCACCGCCGAGCTCGGGTCGACGAGGATCAGCACCTCCGGCTCGGCGAGGAGCGCCCGGGCCAGGCGGACCCGTTGGCGCTGACCGCCGGAGAGGGTCCGGGCCCGGGCGTCCAGCGGGGTGTCCAGCCCGGCGGGCAGGGCGTCGACGATGTCGTCCGCCGAGGCGGTCCGCAGGGCCACCGGGATCCGTGTGTCGTCGGCCCCGGGGCACAGCACGTCCCGCAGTGCACCGGCGAAGAGGTACGAGTCGTGGTCGGCGACCAGGATCCGGGAGCGGACCTCGTCCAGGGCGACAGCTGTCAACGGCACGCCACCCCAGGTGGCGTCGCTGACGGCGTACCTGCCGAGCCGGTCGGCCAGCGCCACGGCCGCCGCCGGGTCGTCGGCGGCCACCCCGGTCAGCCGGCCGGCGGGCACGGTCAGACCGGTCTCCGGGTCGTGCAGGTCGGCGGGGTCGGCCGGCGCGGGCCGGGCACCCGGCCGGCGTGCGTCGGGCACCGAGCCCGACCACCGACGACCCGGGCCGCCAACCTCGTCCGGGAGCACGGTGAGCAGGTCGACGATCCGTCGGGCGGCGACCCGCCCCCGGATCAGCTGGTGGCTGCCCTCCAGCAGGAACCAGACCGGCACGATCAGGGTCGCCACGTAGCCGTAGACGGCGACCAGCTCGCCGATCGTGACGGCGCCGGTCACCGCCATCCGAGCCGTCAGCCACACCACCGCGGCCAGGAACAACCCGGGGATGGCGACGGTCGCCGCGTCGATCCAGCTGTTCACCGCGCCGACCCGGTAACCCTCGGCGCGCAGATCCTGGGATCTGTCCACGTACCGCCGGGCGAACAGGTCCCGCCCACCCACCCCGGCGAGCACCCGCAGCCCCGCCACGATGTCCCCGGAGCGGGCGGTGAGCGCGCCCTGCTGCCGGCGGTAGACCGATTCGGCCCGCTCCAGGCGGCGCAGCAGGGGGCCGACGACCAGGCCGACCGCCGGCACTCCGAGCAGCACGCAGAGCGCCAGCAGCGGGGAGATCGACCAGAGCACCACGGCGATGATCCCGTAGGCGACGACCGCGCCGAAGCCCGGACCGGTAATCGTCAGCACCTGCGCGGACCAGTCGATGTCGGAGCCGCCGATGGTGGACACCTCGCCCGCGCCGATCCGGCGCGGCAGCACCGCGCCGATCCGGGACAGGTGGCGCAGCAGCACCTCCGCCGAGCGCGCCTTGGCGTCCTCCCGGATGAAGGTCATCGTGCGGTGCCGCATGATGCCGAGGTAGGACAGGGCCACCCCGGCGACGACGATCGACGCGACCCAGAACGCCAGGGCCCGCGTGTCACCCGTGCGCAGCCCGTCGTCGACGGCCCGGTAGATCAAATAGGGCCGGGCGGAGAGCCCGATCATCCAGGCCGTGCCGATCAGGCTGCCGCGCAGCACCCGCCAGGGTTGGCAGCGGACCAGCCACCACAGGTATCGCATCGGACCCCGGGTGTCGGGGGTGCCAGGGTCGGAGTGCGGGATCTGCGGGGGCACCTGACCACGCTACCGAGCGTCTCCGACACCCGGCCGACCCGACGCCGGTGAGGTGCGCCTCCGTTTCTGTCGCAAGGGGGAGGCAGAATCACGTTCGTGCTGGTGGCGGTGGTGTCCGACGAGCGAGGTGGGGGAGTGCTGTGCTCCCTGGGTGTCGACGGTCGGCCGGCGGGCCCGGCCGAGGCCGTCGTCGACCTGGCCGCCGCGGTCGCCGCCCGCGAGGCCGCCGAGCATCCGCGGTGGGTCTGGTCCACCGCCACCTCCGTCTACCCGCCGCTGCTGCGAGCCGGGGTCCGGGTCGACAGGTGTCACGACGTGGAGTTGACCGAGGCGTTGCTGCTCGGGCAGGCCGGCCGCTGGGGTGAGCCGCGCTCACTGGCCGCGGCCTGGGCCCGGCTGACCGGCGCGTCGGTGCCACCCGACCCACCGCCGCGCGCCGCCGCGCCCCCCGGGCACGGCCAGGGCGCGCTCTTCGACACACTGCCCGGCCCGTCGGGGCCGGGCATCGACGCACTGATCCGGGTGTACGCCGATCAGCTCGCCCGCGTCGCCGCGACCGAGCACCCGGGCCGGTTCCGGTTGCTGGTGGCCGCCGAGTCGGCTGGCGCGCTGATCGCGGTGGAGATGGGTGCCGCCGGGCTGCCGTGGCGTGCCGACGTGCACGACCAGATCCTGCACGAGCTGCTCGGTGACGCGTCCCCGGTCGGTGGCCCGCCACGCCGGCTCGCCGAGCTGGCCGCCCGGATCGCCGACGCGTTCGGCGTACGCCGCCTGCACGCCGACTCCCCGGCGGAGCTGTTGAAGGCGTTCGCCCGGGCCGGGGTGGAGCTGCCCAACACCCGGGCCTGGGTGCTGCGCGGGGTCGACCATCCGGCGGTGCCGTTGCTGCTGGAATACAAGGAGCTCTACCGGATCTGGACGGCGCACGGCTGGTCCTGGCTCGAGCAGTGGGTGCGCGACGGGCGGTTCCAGCCGGAGTACGTGCCGAGCGGGGTCGTCTCCGGTCGCTGGGCGACCCGGGGCGGTGGCGCGTTGCAGATCCCGAAGGTGATCCGCCAGGCGGTGGTGGCCGATCCGGGCTGGCGGTTGGTGGTCGCCGACGCCGGCCAGTTGGAGCCGCGGGTGCTGGCGGCGGTGTCCGGCGACGCCCGGCTGGCGGCGGCGGGCGGGGCCGGCGACCTCTATGCCGCGCTGGCGCGTGACTCGTTCGGCGGTGACCGGGCCAAGGCCAAGGTGGCGCTGCTCGGCGCGATGTACGGGCAGACCGGTGGCGCGGCGGTGCCCGCGTTGGCGGTGCTCAAGCGCAGCTACCCGACGGCGTTCGGTTACGTCGAGGCGGCGGCGCGCACAGGTGAGGCGGGTGGGTTGGTGCGGTCGTGGCTGGGACGGACGTGTCCGCCCGGCTCGGTGGGGTTCGGCGATCCCGACGACGCGCCTTCCGATCCGGACGGGGCGGCCGACCCCCACAGTCCCCGGGCTCGTGCCGCGCGTTCCCGGGGCCGCTTCACGCGCAACTTCGTCATCCAGGCGACCGCTGCCGAGTGGGCCTCCACGTTGCTGGCCACGCTGCGCACGGAGTTGGCCGGCACCGACGCGGAGTTGGTCTTCTTCCAGCACGACGAGGTGGTCGTGCACGCGCCCGCCGCGCAGGCGGAGGCGGTTGCCGAGGCCGTGACCCGGTGCGGCGAGCAGGCCTCCGCGTTGCTCTTCGGTGCGACGCCGGTCCGGTTCCCGCTTGATCTGTCCATCGTGGACTGCTACGCCGACGCGGCCTGACCCGCGCCTGCCCTCGGGTGGCCCGGCGGGTGCCCCGGCACTGGGGCGGCTCGGCGGTCGCGCTGTCTCCGGAGGCGGGCTGACCGCCGCTCGACGGCGAGTGGACTCCCGCTGGCCGACGACACGGCGTCGGCCGGCGCGGGGCATCCTCCGGCTACGGCGGGAGATGCCGGGCGTGTAACGGTTGTGCTATTTCTCCTTTTCGCCCCGCTACTCTCGGCCGGCCGTCCTCGTTGCAGTGTCCGTAGGAGGGGGCGGATCGGTCGCGGTCGCTCCCACGCTGGAGGGGGCACAGCTGAACGGGATCGCAGGAATGATCATCGCCGCGGGCGGGGGCCGACGGATCGGTGGTCCCGAGGCGCTGCTGCACCAGGGTGAGAAGCCACTGGTCAACCAGATGATCGACACGATGACCGAGGCGGGCTGCGAGCAGATCGTGGTCGTGCTGGGCGCCGCCGCTGAGCAGGTCCGGGAGACCGCCGACCTGGGCGGGGTCACCGTCGTCATCAACAAGGCGTGGGGCACCGGGGTCGGCTCGTCCATCCGGGCCGGCCTGGCCGCCATGGACGACAAGGGGATCGAGGCGGTGGTGGTGGTTCCGGTCGACATGCCCGGGCTGACCGCCGTCGCCGTCCGGCGGGTGGCCGCGCTGCCGTACCCCGATGTGTTGGTCTGCGCCACCTACGAGGGGCTGCGCGGCTACCCGATGCTCTTCGGCCGCCGGCACTGGTCCGGCATCGCCACGCTGGCCAGCGCCGACGTGGGTGCCCGACCGTACCTGCTGGCGCACAAGGACCAGATCGTCGACATCGCGTGCGACTCGGTGGCCGACGGCAGTCGGGTCGACACCCCGGCGTTGATGGAGTTCTACGGGCTCACCGTCCCGCCGCAGCGCGTCGAGGTGTAGACCGCCGACCGGCGGTGTCAGCGCGGCTGGCGCGTGGTGGCCCGTGCCACGACGTGCCAGCGGTGCCGCGTCGAGTCGGCGGTGGGGAGCCCGAGCGCCACGCGTGCGCAGTGGGTGCCCTGGTCGCGCAGGGACTGGGCCAGGGTGGTCAGCCCGGCGTCCGCCGCCGCGTCCGCGTCGTCCCAGCCGGTCAGGGTCAGGTCGTCGGGTACGCGCAGGCCAGCTCGTGCGGCGGCGCGCAGGGCGCCGAGGGCGAGTTCGTCACTCATCGCGGCGATGGCGTCCGGTGGCTCGGTGCCCCGGAGCAGCTCCAGAGCGAAGGTCTCCCCTTCGCTGCCGCGGTTGACCGGGCAGATGGCCAGTCGCAGGTGGCCGGCCGGATGACCGGCGTGCGTCCAGGCGTCGCGGAAACCCTCCCACCGGTGGCGGGTGACCGGGAACCGCACGTCGACCACGTCGTCGCCGGTGAGCAGTTGGCGGGTGCGGTCGCGGTCGAGCGGAAAGCCGAGCACGACTGGACGTAGGGCGTCGGCGAACGCGATCTGCCCGATCGCGGTGGCCGCCGCTCGGTCGTCGATGCCGATCACCGGCATGCCCCGCCCGTGCGGGCCGGCGTGGACCACCGCGGGCAGGCCGGTGTCGGCGACGGCGTCCAGGACGGGATCGTCGTCGCTCGTGGTCCAGACGACGAACCCGTCCACGGCTGCCTGCGCGACGCGCTGGGCGTCGGTGGGCGCTCCGGTGATCGGGACCAGGTTGAGTCCGACGCCCTCCGCGGCACACACGTCGGAGACCCCCGCGAGGAAGCGCGCCGCCTGCGGATCGTCGAAGGCGTAGCTCAACCGCTCGCCGAGCACGACACCGAGGGTGCCGACCCGCCCCCGACGCAGCCCACGGGCGGCCGGGTGCGGCCCGGGATAGCCAAGCTCCCGCGCCGCCGCGCGCACCTTCGCCGCGGCCTCGGCGGAAACCCTTCCGGGCTGGGAGTACGCGTAGGAAACCGTCATCGGCGAGACGCCGGCGGCGCTCGCCACCTGGCGCAGCGTCGGCCGCTTGGGGTTGTCCGCGGGGCGGTTCATGGCACAGACTCTATCTGTGTATCGATACACAACACGGCAGCGGCCGACCACGTCACGGCGGCCGACCGAGACCGAGACGTTCGTCCGGGACGCGCCGACCAGACTCGCGTACGCCGCCCTGGCCTGCTGGACGTTCTGGCTCTACGCCTTCGGGCCGGCGCTGACCCTCCTGCGTGCGGAGCTGGGCTTCTCCTACACGCTGCTCGGCGTCTACGAACTGTTGTTGGCCGCGGGCGCGGCGCTGTCCGCGGTCGGGTTCGTGTGGGCGGCCCGCCGCCTGGCCCGGGGTGCGCTGCTGTGGTGCTCGGCCCTCGCCACGGTGCTCGGCGCCGGTCTGTTCACCCTGGGCCGAAGCACGGCGGTCACCCTGCTCGGAGCCGTCGTGTTCGGCCTGGCCGGCACCACGATGCTCACCGTGGTCCAGGCGGTGCTGTCCGACCGACACGGTGACCGGCGGGACCGGGCGTTGACCGAGGCCAACGTGGGCGCTGGCGCGTCCGCCGTGTTCGCCCCGCTGCTCCTCGGCGCGCTGGCCGCCAGCGCGGTGGGCTGGCGCGCCACGTTCGTGTTGCCGGCCGCCGTCCTCGTGGTGCTGTACCTGCGCTACCGCCGCCAACCGCTCCCGGCGGCGCCGCGCCCCGCCACCGCGACCGGAGACCGGGGCCTGCCGCTGGCCTGCTGGCTGTTCGCCGTGCTGACCGCGGTCAGTTCGGCGATCGAGTTCTGTCTGGTGTACTTCGGCCCCCAGTTGCTCATCCACGCCGGCATGTCCGTCGCCGCCGCCAGCACCGCGCTGAGCAGCAACTACCTCGGCATCCTGGTCGGACGCCTGCTCGGGGCGCGGCTCACCCGCCGCCCCGGCCGCGCGGTCGCGCTGCTGTACGCCTCACTGGCGGTCACCGGTCCCAGCTTCGTGCTGTTCTGGCTGACCGACCAGCCGGCCCTCGCCGTCCTCGGGCTGTTCCTGTGCGGGGTGGGCATCGCCAACCTCTATCCGCTCGCGCTCGCGCTCACCCTCGGCGCGGCCCGCGGGCAGGAGGACCGGGCCAATGCCCGCTCGCAACTGATCCTCGGCGTGGTCGCCGGTGTGTCGCCCTTCCTGCTCGGCAGTCTGGCGGACCGGTACGGGCTGGTCTCCGCCTTCGCCCTCGAACCGGTGCTGATCGGGGGCTGCCTGGTGCTGCTGTGGGGCGGGCTCCGAGTCCAGCGCGGGGGTGATTTCGGCACTAAATAACCTTTTAGGGTGATTCTGCGCCTCGTGCAGCCCCCTGCTGCGAAGCGGCTCGTTACCGGTTCGTGATACTTGGTGAGACAGTGAAAATGAGAGCGCGCACCAGCGTGGGCGTTCGACGCCTCCTTCTGCCCCTGGTGGGAGGGTCGACCGCCGTCGTGCTGGCGCTGCTGGCGACCACCTCCGAGGCCCAGCCCCGGCTAGCCGTCGATCCGGTGGCCGGCACGCAGGGCTTCCTGGTCATGACCGCCGGAGACGCGCGGCTGATCGGCGCCGAGAACGAGGGGACCATCGCGGTCGGGGGCAACCTCAGCTTCGGCAACTATCAGGTCGCCGGGAGCAGCGCCGGCTCGTTTGTGGTGCCGCCGGACAGTAACCCGACGGCCCTGCTGGTGGGCGGCCAGGTCGACTTCGCCGCCAGCGTCCCCGGGTCGCGACTGCAGGTGTTGCAGAACGGCTACGTGAAGATCGGCGACCTGACCGGCACGTTCGTCCGCGACACCGACAACAACAGCGCCGCGGTCAACACCCGGGTCCTGCCGGCGAACGACTACGAGGCATCACCCCGGGTCGAGCTGGTGACCAGGCAACCGGTGGCGAGTGTCGGGCCCTCCTCGCCGCTGGATTTCGGCGGCGCGTTCGAGGGTTTCCGCGCGACCGCCACCAGCCTGGCCACCTGTCAGCAGAACGTCGTGCTGACCACCCCGGAGGGTGCGCCGTTGCCCCGGCCCGTTCCCCCGGGCAGCAACGCCGTGGTCACCCTCGCCCCGGGTGTCACGAACGTGCTCAATCTGTCGGCCAGCGACCTTGCCAACATCTCGGTGCTCACCTTTGCCGACCAGCCCACCCCCGACACGCCACTGCTTGTCAACGTGGACACCAGCGGCGTCGGTGACGCGTTCGTCTGGCGGGTGCCGAACTTCGCCGGGATCGGCGGAGACCAGGCCAGATACATCCTGTTCAACCTCCCGACCGCCACCTCGATCACCCTCACCGAGGACAGCGCGTCCCTGGAGGGCACGATCTACGCGCCCAACGCCGCCCTGAATGCCGCGACGAACGGCAACATCGAGGGCAGCGTCATCAGCCGGACTCTGACGCACGACGGCGGGGAGATCCACGACTTTCCGTTCTCCACGCTGCTGAACTGCTCCCAACCGACGCCGACGCCGACAGCGTCGACGCCGACACCGACACCGTCGACGCCGACGCCCACACCGACGACGCCGACGCCCACACCGACGACGCCGACGCCCACACCGACGACGCCGACGCCCACACCTACCGGGCCGACGCCGACACCGACGGGGCCGACGCCCACACCTACCGGGCCGACCTCCGTACCGACGACCCAGCCGCCGGTGAGCCCGACGGGCTACCCGACCAAGCACCCGTTGCCGGTCACCGGCACCTCGTCCGGGCCAATGCTCGGGATAGGGGCCGCCGGAGTCGGCCTCGGCGTGGCCCTGCTACTGCTGGCCCGACTGAGACTGCGACGTAACGAGAACTGACACTGGCGACGGTGGGCCCAGGACAACGGTCCTGGGCCCACCAACGCCGTGGGGCCGAGTCAGTCCTGTCCCTGGTCCAGCTCGCCCGTGGTGGCGAGCCGCTGGTACCAGTGGGCGCTGTCCTTCCAGGTGCGGACCTGGGTGTCGTAGTCGACCCGGATGATCCCGAACCGACGGTCGTAGCCGTAGCCCCACTCGAAGTTGTCAAGCAGCGACCAGACGAAGTAACCGCGCACGTCCGCGCCCTGCGCGCGGGCGTCGGCCATCGCGCCGATGTGCCGACGCAGGTAGTCGATCCGCCGGTCGTCGTGGATCCGCCCGTCGGCCGACACCACGTCGTCGAACGCCGCACCGTTCTCGGTGATCATCATCGGCTGACTGGGGTATTCGCGGTGCAGGCGCAGCAGCAGCTCGGTCAGGGCCGGCGGGTCGATGTTCCACCCCATCGCCGTGTACGGGCCGGGCTGCGGCAGGAAGTCGACGGTGTCGGCGGCGACCCACGGCGTCGAGGTCGAGGCGCCGTGCCCGTCGGCGTCGGAGCGGGCCGACACCCCGTCCCACGCCCGGACCAGGGTGCTGGAGTAGTAGTTGACCCCGAGCACGTCCAGCGGCACCGCGATCAGCTTCTCGTCACCCGCGCGGACGAACGACCAGTCGGTGACGGACGCGGTGTCGGTCAGCAGGTCGGCCGGGTATTCCCCGTCCAGCATCGGGCCGAGGAACGCGCGGTTGGCCAACGCGTCGATCCGCCGTGCCGCGTCGCGGTCCGCCTCCGAGTCCGATGCCGCCCGGATGACGTGCAGGTTCAACGTCACCGACAACTCGGCGGCCGGCGCCAGCTCCCGGACCACCCGACCGGCCAGCCCGTGCGCGAGGTTGAGGTGGTGCACCGCGGCCAGCGCCGCCGCCGGCTCGGTGCGACCCGGAGCGTGCACACCGGAGGCGTAGCCCAGGTACGCCGAGCACCACGGCTCGTTGAGCGTCGTCCAGGTGTGCACCCGGTCGCCCAGCGCACCGACGATGCCCGCCGCGTACTCCTGGAAGCGCAGCGCGGTCTCCCGCGCCGCCCAGCCACCGGCGTCCTCCAACTCCTGCGGCAGGTCCCAGTGGTACATGGTGGCCACCGGACGGATGCCGCGCTCCAGCAGACCGTCCACCAGCCGGGCGTAGAAGTCGATGCCGGCCTGGTTGAAGCCGCCCGAGCCGCCCGGCTGCACCCGTGGCCAGGAGACCGAGAAACGGTACGCGCTGAGCCCCAGGTCGGCGATGTGCCCGAGGTCGTCGGCCCACCTGTGGTAGTGATCAGCGGCCACGTCGCCGGTGTCGCCGTTGAGCGTCCGACCGGGCGTGTGGCTGTAGGTGTCCCAGATGGACGGTCCGCGCCCGTCCTCCGTGGCGGCGCCCTCGATCTGGTACGCCGCAGTCGCCGACCCCCAGACGAAGCTCTCCGGGAAGTGGTGTCGCGTCATCGTTCCGTCCCCTGGATCTCGCAGCTGTAGCCCGTCGAGGTGCCGGCGACCAGTTCGACACTGGCCGTCGCCGCCTCGTAGCGCACGTCGAACTCGGCGCCCGGCCCGTCCCCGGGTGACGGTACCCGTACCCGGGTCCGCTGCCCCTCGGCCGGTGCGTACAGCCGTAGCCGCACATCGTCGGCCCACTCGTAGTCCGGTCGGTCGGTGCGGGAACCGAACGGAATCACCGCGCCGGGCCGGGCCAACACCGGCAGGCTGTCGATCGCGTGCTTCTCGGTGACCCACGCCGGGCCGGTGACCTGAGCGCCGCTGACCAGGTGCGTCCAGGTGCCGGCGGGCACGTAGTAGGTGACGGTGCCGTCGGCGCTGAACACCGGGGCGACGAGCACGTCCGGGCCGAGCATGTACTGCCGGTCCAGGTGCGCCGTGGCCGGATCGTCCGGGAACTCCAGGAACATCGGGCGCATCACCGGCGTACCGTCGCGGTGCGCCTCCTGCGCGGCGGCCGCCAGGTACGGCATCAGGCCGAGCTTGAGCCGGGTGAAGTGCCGCAGCACGTCGACGGCCTCGTCGTCGAACGCCCACGGCACCCGGTAGGACCCCGAGCCGTGCAGCCGGGAGTGCGAGGAGAGCAACCCGAAGGCGACCCAGCGCTTGAACACCGCCGGATCGGGGGTGCCCTCGAAGCCGCCGATGTCGTGGCTCCAGTAGCCGAAGCCGGACGCGGCCAGGGACAGACCGCCGCGCAGCGACTCGGCCATCGCGACGAACGTCGACTCGCAGTCGCCACCCCAGTGCACCGGGAACTGCTGCCCGCCGGTGGTGGCCGAGCGGGCGAACAACACCGCCTCGCCCTTGCCGCGCTCGGTCTCCAACAGCTCGAAGACCGCCTTGTTGTAGAGGTAGGAGTAGTAGTTGTGCATCCGCTGCGGGTCCGACCCATCGTGCCACACCACGTCGGTCGGGATGCGCTCACCGAAGTCGGTCTTGAAGCAGTCGACGCCCATGTCGAGCAGCGCCTTGAGCTTGCCGGTGAACCAGCGCACCGCGTCCGGGTTGGTGAAGTCGACAAGCGCCATGCCGGCCTGCCACTTGTCCCACTGCCAGACCGAACCGTCCGGGTTGCGGACCAGGTAGCCGGCCTCGCGGCCCTCCTCGAAGAGGTACGACCGCTGCGCGATGTACGGGTTGATCCAGACGCACACCTTCAGGTCACGCTCGTGCAGCCGGCGCAGCATCCCCTCCGGGTCTCCGAAGGTCGCCGGGTCCCAGACGAAGTCGACCCAGTGGAACTGGCGCATCCAGAAGCAGTCGAAGTGGAACACCGACAGCGGCAGCCCGCGCTCGGCCATCCCGTCGACGAACTCGGTCACCGTCTTCTCGTCGTACGAGGTGGTGAACGAGGTGGACAGCCACAGCCCGTACGACCAGGCGGGGATCCGGGCCGGGCGGCCGGTGAGCGCGGTGTAGCGGCGCAACACGTCCTTCGGGGTGGGCCCGTCGACGACGTAGTAGGTGAGCGACTGCCCCTCGACGCTGAACTGGGTCTGCGCGACCACCTCGGAGCCGACCTCGAACGACACGTGCTCCGGGTGGTCCACGAACACCCCGTAGCCGGCGCTGCTGAGATAGAACGGCACGTTCTTGTACGCCTGCTCGCTGGCGGTGCCCCCGTCGGCGTTCCAGATGTCGACGGTCTGCCCGTTCTTCACGAACGGGCCGAAGCGCTCCCCCAACCCGTACACCGTCTCGCCGACGCCGAGGGCGAGCCGCTCGTGCACGTGCCGGCGGCCCTCGGCGTCGGTGACGACGCCGATGCTGCGCCCGGTGGACGCGGTGACCAGCCGGTCGCCGTGCAGGAACTCGACCCGCCACCCGTCGACGAGCGCGACCCGCGCGGTCAGCTCACCCGTGGTCAGCGTCGCGCTGATCCCGGTGACGTCGACGGTGACCGGGTGCGTCTCGTCGGTGCTCAGCCCGAAGTGCGGCTCGCGGGGCAGCCCACCGGTGTGGTGGGCGATGGTCACCCCGACGACGCCGGGGGCGGGGGAGAAGAACCGGACGGTGACCAGGGGCCGGTTCAGGGTGTCGCCGCGACCGGTGACCTGGCCGGCCGGCGCGAAGACGGTGAAGCCGCGCTCGTCCGGCTCGACCGACTCCACGACGCCGGGGCGGAGGACGCTGACACCGGGGCGCAGTTGCCAGTACCCGTCGGTGAACTTCACTTCTCGGCTCCTGCCGTGATGCCGCGCGCCAGGGTGCGCTGGAAGATGAGGAAGAAGAGGATGGCCGGCACCAGGCTGATCAGGGCGCCGGCGTTCGTGGTCGGAGCGTCCATCAGCCGGTCGCCCTGCAACGACGCGAGCGCCACCGGGATGGTCTGCGTCTGGTTGTCGATGAGCATGACAAGCGGGATGAGGAACTCGTTCCACGTCCAGATGAAGAAGAAGATGAGCAGCACCGAGAGGGTGGGGCGCAGGTTGGGGAAGACCACCCGCCACAGCACCGTCCACTTGCCGGCGCCGTCCAGCGCCGCCGCCTCCAGCAGCGAGCGGGGGAACGTGCCCAGCACCGAGGCGAGCAGGTACGTGCCGAACGCGCTCTGGATCACCGTGAAGATGATGATCACCACGAGTCGGGTGTTGTAGAGCCCGACCTCCTTGGCCGCGTAGTACAGCGGGTAGATCAACGCCTCCTGCGGCAGCATGTTGGCCAGCAGGAAGAGACCGACGATCCAGAGCCGGCCGCGGACCCGGCCGATGCCCAGGGCGTACGCGTTGAGCAGTGACACGGTGACGCCGAGCACGGCCACGGAACCGGCGATGAGCGCCGAGTTCCAGAGCTTGAGCGGGAAGTCCACCTCGGTCCAGTAGGTGCGCAGACCCTTCGTGTAGAACTCCGTCGGCCAGCTCAACGGGCCACCCGACGAGTAGTCGCCCGGCGACTTGAACGCGTTGAGCAGCATGAACGCGAACGGCACGAGCATGACCAGCGCGCCGAGGACGACCAGGGCGAGCACCACCCACCGGCTGACGCCGCGGTGGTGTCGATCGGGTACGGGCCGGGTGTGCTTCACCGGCGTGGGGATTGGTGTGAGCGTGACGGCCATGTCAGATCCCCCGGTCCCGGCGCTCGCTGCGCGCCTGCATCCAGATGAAGACCACTGCCACCAGAACGATGATCAGCGTCAGCACCGTGGAGATCGCGGAGCCGTAGCCCACCTGCAACTTCTTGAAGAACGTGTAGTAAGCGAAGTACGACGGCACGTTCGTGGCGTTGTCCGGGCCGCCCCGGGTCAGGGCGAAGATCGGCCCGAACACCTTCAACGCGGCGATGGTGCAGGTCAGCGCCACCACGAACGTCTCCGGCCGGATCTGGGGGAGGGTGATCGCCCGGAACCGGTGCAGCCAGTTCGCGCCGTCGACCTCGGCCGCCTCGTACAGCTCGGGGTCGACCCGCTGGAGCGCCGCCATGAAGACGACCACCGGGTAGCCGATCTGCACCCAGATCATCACCGCCATCACGGCCGGCAGGGCGGTGCCCGGGTCGCCGAGCCAGTCGTGGCGCAGCGCGCCGAGACCGACCGCGTCGAGCAGGCTGTTGAACGCCCCGTCGGGGCGCAGGATCCAGCCCCAGACGATGCCGGCCACCACGACGGGCAGCACCTGCGGAAGGTAGAACGCGGCCCGCAGCGCGGCGGCGGTGCGGGGCTTGAACCGTCGACCGATGACGTCGAAGAGCACCGCGGCCAGCAGCAGCCCGAGCAGTGTGGGCACCACCACCATCGCCACGATCATCCAGACGGTGTTGCGGAACGACGCCCAGAACACGTCGTCCTGCAGCAACTGCTGGTAGTTGTCCAGGCCGACCCACCGGGGGTCGCCGATGCCCGACCACTTGGTCAGCGACAGGTAGAGGGTGCCGATCAGCGGCGCACCGATGACCAGGAGGAAGAGCACCGCTCCGGGGAGCAGGTAGAGCCAGTACGCCGCGTTGCGGCCGCGGCGTCTGCGGCGGGGCGCGGGCGGGGTGGGCGTCGCGGCCGGCGGTGTGGCGGCGACGGTCTCGGAGACTGCCATGGAAGATCCTTCCCGGCGGGGCGGGCGGACGCGCCGGTCGTGCCGGTCGCGCCCGCCGCTCGCCGTGTCACTTGCCGGTGATCTCCTTGACGCCATCGGCGTACGGCTTGGCGATCGTGTCGAGGACCTGGTCGGGAGACTTGGACCCGTTGATCAGGCCCTGGAAGCCGGAGACCAGCACGTCGTAGTAGCCGGGGACCGGCCAGTCCGGGTAGAAGGCGAGCCCGTCGGACTTGCTGACCGTGTTGAAGTCCTCGATCAGCTTGCGGTCCTTCGGGTCGCTGATCTTCGACGCGTCGGCGGCGATCGGGACACCACCGTTGTTGCCGATCAGGTCCTGGATCTCCGGACGCAGGGTGATGTCGATGAAGTCGTACGCCAGGCTCTTGGCCTTGCTGTTCTCCGGGACCACCCACAGGTTGCCGGAGGAGCCGGCCTGCAGGGTGTTGCCGGGGAAGAGGAAGGTGTCCCAGTTGGCCTTCATCTCGGTCTTGAACCGGCCGTACCACCAGCTACCCGAGACGATCATCGGGACCTTGCCGCCGATGAAGGCGGTGCCCATGTCCTCGGCCTTGAGGCTTGCCGAGTTCTTCGCGACGTAGCCCTTCCGCACCCACTGGGCGAAGGTGTCCGCGCCGTACTTGAGCGGGTCGGCCTTGAAGTCGACAGGGTTCTTGTAGAGCTGGTAGTTGTCGACGAACTGCCGGTCGCCCTTGGACAGGGCGAGCTGGTAGAAGAGCTGACCGGCCGGGTACTCGGCGCCGGCCATGCCCAGCGGGGTGATGCCCTTGCCGACGAAGGTGTCCATCGCGGCGGTCATCTCGGCCATGCTCGTCGGCACCTTGACGCCGTTGCGCTGGAACAGGTCCTTGTTGTAGTAGACCGTGACGTACTCGCCGTAGTTCGGCACGCCGAACCACTTGCCCGAGCCCATCACGCCCTTGTCGCTGTAGCGGGCGGTGGTCTGCAGGCTGGGGCTGAGCTTGCCGGCCCAGCCGCGCTTGTCGGCCTCGGCGCTGAGGTCGGAGAGCAGGCCCTGGCTGGAGAGCAGACCGGCGGTCGCGTTGCCCTTGTTGTACTCCATGATGTCCGGGCCTTCGGACGAGTTGATGATCATGCCGGCGTTCTGCTGGATCTGCTCGAACGCCTTACGCTCGAAGCGCACCTCGACGCCCGGGTGCTCGTTCTTGAAGATCTCGATGGCCCGGTTCCAGCCGACCCCCATGGCGCTGTTCTCGCTCTCGTAGTGCCAGAGCTTGAGAACCTTGGCGTCGCTGTCGTCCCCGTTGTCACCACCGCCGCAGGCGGCCACGGTTGTCGTCGCGGTCGCCGCCAGGGCGAGCGCGGCGACGATCCGGCGGAATCGCTGCATTACTATCCTCCTCGTTGAGTATCTAGCGGTACTGCATCGGGGCCCGTCGTCGCGTTGCCGCGCGGCGGCGGGCCGTTTCTACTGATCAGCCCCCATGAGGTGGCGGCTTCGTGGTGCGGCTGTCGAGCCCCGGATCTCCAGCGCGCACGGCAGCAGTTGTTGGTGGAGCCGACTGCCGGCGCCGTCCAGGTGGCGCACCAGCGCCTCGATCGCGATCCGACCCAGCGCCGAACCGGGCGACGTCATCGCGGTCAGCGCCGGGGTCGCCAGTTCGGCCACCTGCGGCGAGGTGACCATCGAGACGACGGAGACGTCGTCGGGCACCGACAACCCGCGGCCGGTCAGCTCGCCGAGAATGCCGAAGATCGCGGTCTCGTTCATGGCCAGCACGGCGGTCAGCTCCGGGGCCCGCGCGAACGCGTCGGCCAGGGCGGCACGACCGCCGGCGGCGCTGTCCTCGGCCGTGATCATCAGCGGGTCGAGGCCGTGTGCGGTCATCGCCGCGACGAAGGCGTCCCGGGTACGCAGCGCGGGCCCGTAACCGCTGGCGACCGTCGCGGCCGAGTGGTTGACATAGACGATCCGCCGGTGCCCGAGGCCGACCAGGTGCGCGACGGCCTCCCGGACGGTCTGGTCGAAGTCGATGTCGACGTAGGAGAGCGCGCTGGTGTCGCCGGTCCGACCGATCAACACAAGCGGCACGCCGGCCTCCTGGACCACGGCGACCCGTTCGTCGGCGAGCTGGACCTCCATCAACACGACGCCGTCCAGCATCCGCTGGGTGGCCAGCCGCCGCAGGTCGTCGAGGTCGCCGCCGCCGACCGGCGAGAGCACCAGGTGGTAGCCGGCCGCGCTGGCCGCCGAGGCGGCGCCGGTGACGAAGGCGGTTTCCGTGGCGCCGAGGCCGCGCTCGTCCATCGGCATGAGCAGGCCGAGGATGCGGCTACGCCGGCTGGCCAGGCCACGGGCCATCGCGTTGGGCTGGTAGTCGAGCTCCGCCATCGCGGCGAGCACCTTGGCCCGGGTGGCCTGGGAGATCGGCCGAGCGCCGGTGAGCACGTACGAGACGGTGCTGACCGAGACCTGCGCGAGGCGGGCGACGTCGTGCATGGTGGCCACGCGTGCCTCCTTCGGCCGGGTCGGGACCGCCCCCGTCTGTGCGTCGAAACGTTTCGACGAAGCGGTTCGACAGGACGCTAGGCCACCTGTTACGGCGACGTCAATAGCCGATGTCGAAAACAATTCAGCGGTCCCGCGACACCCCGCGCCCGCCCCTCCACGGCGCCTCGCGCCCCACTGGTGGGTCCCCCGCTGCGTCCCGGAGGGGGCACCCCGCATGATCGTGCTCGATCCTGGTTGTAGTCCCCTCGGCTGGCAACGGAGGCCACTACAACAAGGATCGAGCACGATCTTGGGGGCAAGGGCAAGGGCAAGGGCAAGGGCAAGGGCAAGGGCGAGGGCGAGGGCGAGGGCGCGGGCAAGGGCGCGGGCAAGGGCGCGGGCAAGGGCGCGGGCAAGGGCGAGGCGGCATCGCGCTCAGGCATCCCGCACCGCGGACCGCACACCCCGCACCGCGTGCCTTCCAAGATCTGCGCAACTTCACCGATGTTGCTGCCTCCGGCGCGCGGGAGGCAGCAACATCCCTGATCTTGAGCGGATCTTGCTCGCCGGGCTCGCCGGGCTCGCCGGGCTCGCCGGGCTCGCCGGGCTCGCCGGGCTCGCCACGCTCGCCGGGCTCGCCGTGCGGTGCGCGGGGGCGGTGCGGGGAGTGGCGCGGGGGCGGGTTGGTCAGAGGTCGATGTCGAACCGGCTCAGCACCGAGGGCGCGATCAGGCCGACGGTGGCGAGCGCCGAGACGACTGTCAGCGCGATGCGCATCCCGACCACCTCGGCTTTGCTGCCGACCCGCAGGGCGATGCTGTTCGGTAGGCCGATCATCATCCACATCCGCCGCTTGATCGGGATTGGCCAGAGGATCGGCACGCCCGCTCTGGTGATCATGTCGCCGAGGATGTGCACGAAGCAGCCCACGCCCAGGGCCGTGCCGATCAGCGGATAGCCGCGACCTCCCGGCAGGTTGGCGAAGGTGAACCAGGCGGCCCCGGCCGAGGCGAGGGTGATGATCACCCATCCGGCGCGTTCGGCCCACTCGTCGAACAGCCCCCGCATCGCCAGGCCGAACATGAAGAACAGGATGGTGATGACGGCCCACTTGCCGTACGCGGCGCAGAGCGCGGTGGTGCCCCAGCCAACCAGCAGGGTGAACGGCAGCGTGTGGGTGAGCGTCCGGTGCCCGTTGTTGCGGCGGGGGTCTCTGCTGAGCTTCGTGGCGTAGTAGACCCCGAGCGAGATCTTCTCCATCACCTCGGCGGCGAAGAGCGAGAAGACGCCGAAGGTACGAGCCACCGTGGCCCCACCCTGGTTCTTGGTCACCTTGCCCGACATGTCGAGGTCGGGAAAGAGCGCGCCACCGGCACACACCGCGGTGCCCACCGCCAACGCGAGCGGCGACTGGTGATAGTCGGCGAACTGGTCCAGTGCCCAGGACCCGGCCAACCACGCCGCCGCGCCGGACAGCGCGTGTTGCGGTCCCATCATCTCGGCTCACCCTCCCCAGGGATCTTGAGCGCCAAAACTACGCCACTGTAGTCAGCGTCGGCGCCGCAGGGGCATCACCCGGAAGGTCCACATCGGACACGGTCACATCGCGGGGGTGAAGCTCTGCCGGATCATCGGCAAGTATGCCGCGTTGACCTGCCAGTCGAACTCTTTTGTCAACCACGAGACGGTGTAGGAACGGTCGGCCGAGGTGTTGGCCAGCAACCGGAAACTGTGCAGTTGTTCGCCGGCGGCGTTCTCCCAGCCGCACTCCCAGACCGCGCCGCCCTCGAAGATGTCCATCGCGGAGATGTCCACCCGGAGGTAGCCGTTCAGCAGCGCCTCGCCGGTGGTGAGCCGGGCCTCCTCGGCCTCCCAGTACGCCACCGGGTCGGCCCGCGCCGGCCCCGCCTCGACACTGAGCACCCGGGCGCCGTCGTGCTCCCGGAAGCAGGTCACGGCCCCCTCGGTCCAGCGCGTCCAGCCCACCGGCACGGCGATCCGAAACCCGGTCGGATCGTCGTGCCAGGTCCAGCCCTGGCGCAGTTGGTACGGCGCGTTCGCCGGGCGCGACACCGAAGCCACCGGAGTGGCAGTCGACGGCGGTGGCGCCGCGCAGGCGAACGCGGCCGGCCGGGGCGTCGGCGCGCCGCCTCCCGACCCCGACGGTGGTGTCCGCTCGCTGTCGTGGTCGACAAGTGCCAGCGTCACGGCCGCGGCGGCGAGCACGGCGGTGGCCGCTGCGCCCAGGACGAGCAGACGCCGTTTGCCGGGCCGTTTCTCCGGCGGGCGAGCGGGTGTCCGCGAATCGCCGGGTGGGGTGTCCGGCTCGGCCCGGTCGGGCAGGACGGACCGGCTCGCGTCGCGCACCGCGGCCACCGCCGAGGACCGCGCCGGCCCGACCGGCTGGTCGTGGCTCGCCGCGGCACTGCGCAGCAGCGGCTCCACCTCGGTGGCGGTCAACCGCCGCCAGGGGTCGCGTTGCAGCAGGCCGTTGAGCGCGGGGCGCAACGGACCGGCGCGGCGCATCGGGTCCGGTGGGTCGGTGGCCAGCGCGCTGAGGGTCGCCATCGCGCTGGACCGGGCGTACGGTGACTGGCCCTCGACCGTCGCGTAGAGCGTCGCTCCCAACGACCACATGTCGGTACGCGGATCCGACACCCCCTCGCGGGCCCGCTCCGGCGCGACGAACTGCGGTGAGCCGAGCACCGTGCCCGGCCCGGTCATCGCACCCTCACCACCGTCGAAGGTGGCCAGCCCGAAGTCGGTGAGCACCACCCGCCCGTCGTCGGCGACGAGCACGTTGTGCGGCTTCACGTCGCGGTGCAGCACCCCGGCGGCGTGCGCGGCCCGCAGTGCGGCGAGCACCGCCAATCCGATCTGGGCGGTGCGCTGCGGGCTCAGGGGGCCCTCGGCGCCGATGATCTGCTGCACCGACCGGGACGGCACGTACTCCATCACGATCCACGGGCTCTCCCGGTCGTGCACCACGTCGTAGATCCGGACGACGTTCGGGTGGTTGAGCCGGGCCGCCGTGCGTGCCTCGCGCAACGTCCGCAGCCGCGACTCCTCGCGCTCGGCCTCGGCCAGCCAGGACGGCGGCACGACCTCCTTCACGGCGACGTCGCGGTGCAGCATCTCGTCACGAGCAAGCCACACCCGACCCATCCCGCCGGTGCCGACCAGGTCGAGCAGCCGGTACCGACCCGCGATCAGCAACTGATGCACGGTCGCTCCCCCTTGGTCACCCCGGGTTACACGATAGCCACAGGTGCCGGCATTCTCATCCGCTGAGCGGCCTCGATCCACGCCGGACGGTGGCCCGGATCATGGCCGTACGGTGCAGGTCAGCGGGGTGGTCGGAAACTCTTTCGCACCACCGCCCAGTCGGCGTCGGCCGCCGCCCAGTCCTCGTCGGCGGTGATCCAACCCAACGTCCAGGGGTCGGTGCCGACGACGAGTTGTCGGGCGTGCAGCAGTGGCCCGTTCGGCGCCCTCCAGCGGCACTCCCACTCCGCGCCCCCGTCGCTCGGGGCGAGCCGGATCTCGTCGTACTCCGGTAGTGCCCCGGCCCCGTCCGCCGCGTCGCGGACCGCCCGCAAGCCGGCCAGCGGATCGGCGGCGCCACCCGCGGCGACGCTGAACGCCCGCCCGGTCGCCGGGTCCTGGAAACAGGCCACCACCCCGTCCCGGGAGTAGTGCCAGGTCGCCGGCACGGAGACCCGGAAGCCGGCGGCGTCGGCGTGCCAGACCCAGCCGGACGGCGGCCGGAACCGTTCGCCGGAAGCCGGCACGCGGGCCGGCACCGGCGCGCCGGCGATGTCCGGGCGGACGCAGGCGAACGGTGGTGGGGGCACGGCGGGTCCGCCGGGCGGTGGTCGGCGACGGTCCGGGCCGGGACCGTACGGGCCGTCCCGCGCCCCGCCGCCCGGCGGGGCGTACGGCGGTGGGTTGGAGGGTCGGGCGACGGTGTCGGTGGGCTGGTCGGCGGTGATGGCCAGCGCGGTGCCGACACCGGCGGCCACGGCCACCAGGAGGGCCACGGCGACCAGCGCGGCCCGCCGCGTCGTGCGCCGCCTCGTCGATCCGTCGGGCACCGTAACCGCGGTGCCCGGTCCGGCGGCCGGACCGGGCTGGGGCAGCGGAATGGTCAGCTCCTGACCGGCCAGCTCGTCGGCCCCGGCGGGCGCTTCCTCCGTCGTCAGGTCGAGCCGGCCCGCCGACCCCGACCCCGACGTGGACCCCGATCCCGATGCCGACCCCGACCCCGACCGCGACCCCGTCCCCGACCGCGACGGCGACCCCGTCCCCGACCGTGACCCCGACCCCGACGTGGGCGCGGACCCCGACGCCGAGGTGGACTCCGACGCTGGCGTCGGGGTCGGGTCGGTGTGGCCGGTCGCGGCGCGGACCAGCAACCGGCGGGCCGCGTCGTGGTCGAGGCGGTCGCGCGGGTCGCGGCGCAGCAACCCCGCGAGTACCGGCGCGAGCGCCCCGGCGTGCGGTGCCGGGTCCGGCGGTCCGGCGGCCAGTGCGCTCAGGGTGGCCATCGCGGTGCTGCGGGCGTACGGGGAGCGGCCCTCCACGGCGGCGTGCAGGGTCGCCCCGAGCGACCACAGGTCGGCGGCGACAGTGGACGCACCCTCGGCGGCGCGCTCCGGGGCGACGTACTGCGGGGAGCCGAGAACCATGCCGGGGCGGGTCGTCACGCCGTCGCCGCCGTCGAAGGTGGCCAGCCCGAAGTCGGTGAGCATCACCCGCCCGTCGTGCGCCACCAGCACGTTCTGGGGCTTGATGTCGCGGTGCAGCACCCCGGCGGTGTGCGCGGCGTGCAGCGCGTCGAGGACGGCGAGGCCGATCCGGGCGGCGTGCGACGGCTCCAGTGGCCCCTCGGCGTCCACCAGGTCCTGAAGTGTGCGGGAGGGGACGTACTCCATCACGATCCACGGGCTGCCGTCGACCGGGATGACGTCGTAGAGCCGGACCACGGCGGGATGGTTGAGCCGGGCCGCGGCGCGCGCCTCCCGCAGGGTGCGCGAGCGCACCTCGGCCCGCTCGTGGTCGGTCAACCACGTCGGCGGCACGATTTCCTTGACCGCGACCTCGCGGTGCAGCATCTCGTCGCGGGCCAGCCACACCCGACCCATGCCCCCGCGCCCCACCAGGTCGAGCAGCCGGTACCGACCGGCGATCAGCACCTGCGCACGCTCCTCCTCAACCGCTGTCCGGGCTACACCCTAACCAGCGGATCGGAAGTCACCTATCGGTAGTCCGACCCGGCTCAGCAGGCGGCGTGGTCGACGCGCGCCAGCAGGTTGCCCTCCGGGATGGCGATCCGGGCATGTGCGCCGGCCAGTCGGGCGGAGGCACGCCGGGCCTGGAGGGGGCCGTGCTCCCGGCGGGCCGCGGCGTAGCTGGCGGCGGTGCGGGCGGCGATCGTGGCCCACCCGTACTGTTCGCCGACCATGGTGCGGGCTCGGCGGGCCACCCGGCGGGCGAAGATCTCGTCGTCGAGCAGTTGACCGACCGCTCCGGCGAGCGCGTCCGGGTCGCTGTGCGGGAACGTCACCCCGGTCACGCCGGACTCCACGATCTCGGCGAGGCCACCGGTGCGGGCCACCGCCAGTGGCGCCCCGGCGGCTGCCGCCTCCAGCGCCACCATGCCGAACGGCTCGTAGAGGCTGGGCACCACCGTCGCGTCGGTGGCACCGAGCATCGCCGGCAGTTGGGTGGAGTCGAGGAAACCGGTGAACCGGACGGTCGAGCCGAGCGCCAGCCGTCCGGCCTGGGCCTCCAACTCGGGCCGGTAGGGGCCGTCGCCGGCGATCACCACGCGCAGACCCGGGTGCCGCTCGCGCAGCCGGGGGACCGCGTGCACGAGATGCTGGACGCCCTTCTCGTAGACCAGCCGGCCGGCGTACCCGATCAACGGGCCGTCCCCGGCGAACCGTGCCCGGGCCGACGCGACCGCGCGCGGACGGGCCCGCCAGGCCCGGCCGTCGACTCCGTTGGGCACCACGTCGACCTGGGTGGCCGGGGTGTCGAACAGGGCCTTCACCTGCTCGCGCATGTAACCGGAGCAGACGATCACCCGGCCGGACTCGCTGCTGAGCCACTGCTCGACGCCGTGGATGGTGCGGTTCATCTCCTCGGGCAGCCAGCCCTGGTGCCGCCCCGCCTCGGTGGCGTGCATGGTGGTGACCAGGGGCAGGTCCAGGTGCTCGGCCAGGGAGATGGCGGTGTGGGCGACGAGCCAGTCGTGGGCGTGGATGACGTCGTAGGCGCCAGCCTGGGTGGCGCGTAGTGCGGTGCGGGTGAGGGTGTGGTTGAAGGCCATGGTCCAGGCCAGCAGGGAGCTGGTGGCGAGGGGGAAGGCGACCGGGTCTTCGGGGGCGCGCAGGATGCGGACGCCGTCGGCGTACTCCTCCATGGGTGCGCCGTCGGTGTGGCGGGTGACGACGGTGACCTCGTGGCCGGCGGCGGCGAGGGCGACGGAGAGCGCGTGCACGTGGCGCCCGAGGCCGCCGACGAGCACCGGCGGGTATTCCCAGGACAGCATCAGCACCCGCAGTTGCCGGGCGGCGTGAATGTCGATCACGTGGGCGTCGGGTGACATGCGGCCCCCTTTGAGTTGTCCCCGGGCGCGCGCCGACCGACACCGGAAGTGATGCCGCCGTCGCGTCTGGATCGGGGCCAATCCTGCCGGGATCGAGATAACCGGCGGCGACACCACCGTTGCGGTCGTGTAAAGCGCTACTGGCCCTTTCGGCGCACCCGCAGCAGCTCGGCCACCGACCACGCCTGGAATGGGCAGCCGGTCGCGGCGTGCGGCGCGAGGCCGTCGGCCGTCTCGCTTACCGAGCCTAATCCATATTCGGTCAGATGAGACTCAATCCCAACGAACGTGTCATCGACCGACATCTTGCCCCGGCGGGCGGCGTCCACGTACGGGCCGAGCAGCCACGGCCACACCGTGCCCTGGTGATAGCCCCCGTCGCGCTCGGCGGGGCCACCCCGGTGCCGGCCCACGAACTCCGGCGAATCCGGGGCAAGGCTGCGCGGCCCGAGCGGGGTGAGTAGCCCGTCCGCCACCCGGCGCACCGTCGCCTCGTCCGGTTCCAGCGGCGCGAACGGCAGAGACCAGGCCAGCAACTGGTTGGGACGCAACGCGTCGTCGTCGTGCAGGGCCGCGCCACCCAGGGGGTACGCCGGCGCGGGCGCGTCCAGCACGTCGTGCAGCCAGCCAGTCGGCGCCGGGAAACGCTCCCGGAACGAGGCGGTCGCCTGCCCGTGCCGTCGCCACAGCTCGTCGGCGTCCTGCCCGGCCAACTCGGTCAGCTCGGCGAGCCCGGCCAGCCCATTGATCCACAACGCGTTGACCTCGACCGGCTTGCCGGTACGCGGGGTGACCGGCACCCCGTACACCCGGGCATCCATCCAGGTGAGCGCGGTGCCGGCGGCGCCCTGGCCGAGCAACCCGTCGGCCGGGTCGACGGCGATCCCGTACCGGGTGCCCGCCACGTGGGCGTCGATCACCGCACGCAGTGCGGGCAGCAACTCGTCGCCGAGATCGGTGTCACCGGTGACCGTCACGTGCCGGCTCACCGCGTGCAGGAACCACAACGTGCCGTCGACGGTGTTGTACTCCACCCGCCCGGTGTCGGCCGTGTTGGCCAGCATCCCCTCGGACAGCGTCGCCGCGTACGACCGCAGCAGCTCGCGCCCCTCGGCGGCCCGATTGGTGCAGAGGAACAACCCCTCGTACGAGATCATCGTGTCCCGGGACCAGGCCCCGAACCACGGGTAGCCGGCGACCACGTCCGCCGCCGCATCGTTTGTGCGCACCACGAACGCGTCGGCGGCCAGCACCAGGGTGGCCTCCACGTCGTCGACCGGCTTCGCCGTCGCCACCACCTGCCGGTTGCGCCGCCGGGCCGTCGCCACGATCTCCTCCGCCGACGGTGGCTCAGGGTCGAGGGCGAGTTGGCCGGCCCAGGCCCGCACCGACACCGTGTCGCCGGGGCGCGTCAGCTCGCCGACGAAACGTCCCGCGTACCAGAGGTCCTCGTCCGCGTTCAGGCCCCGGTTGGCCTCCTCGCGGTGGTGCACGCCCAGCCACCACTGCCCCTCGGGCGTCCAGCCCGGCCCGGCCAGCCGGTACGCGCCCTCGACGACCGCACCGTCGGCCACCGCCTCGACCTGCGGGATCGGGCCGTCGGCCCGCCGCTCGCCGTGCGCGTCGCGCCAGGTGCAGGCGGCGGACAGCTCCAGCCGGACGGGACCGCCGGCGATCAGCCGGTGCACCACCGCCACGCAGGAGCGGCCGGGCAACATGGCCAGCTCCCGCTCGATCACCACCGAGCCGATCCGCCACCGCCACCGGGGTAGCCCGTCGACCAGGTCGAAGCGTTCCAACAGCTCGAAGCCGCGCGGGTCCACGTCGCCGGAGGACCACTCGTGCGCGCCGAGCCGCACCCGCGCCCCGGACGGCAGGGTGACCGCCGGGTCCAGACTGACCAGTCCCACTTGACGGGACGCCGGGGTTTCGCCGGGGACCACGAGCAGACCGTGGTAGCGGCGGGTCCGCAGCCCGGCGACGGTGCCCATCGCGTAGCCGCCGAGACCGTCGGGAACCAGCCACTCCCGGCTGGCCGCGCTGGTCAGATCGCCGCAGAGCTGCGGGCCGAAGTGAATGTCAATCAACTTTCCTCCACCGGCGGCGGGGTGTAACACGCCACGACGAGAATGGCCGCTGTGGTCAAGTACCGCGGCGACGTCAAAGATGTGCACGTGATCACTGACCGATCGTCCTCCGACGCCTCGCCACCCGACGCCGAGCGGCTCCGGCTCGCCCAGGCTGACTCGGGGGAGCAGGACTGGCGCGCATGGGGTCCCTATCTGTCCGAACGGGCGTGGGGGACGGTACGGGAGGACTACAGCGAGCACGGTACGGCCTGGGACTACTTCCCGCATGACCACGCGCGGTCCAGAGCCTACCGTTGGAACGAAGACGGGATGGCCGGCGTCTGCGACGAACGACAGACGTTCGCCTTCGCCCTCGCGCTGTGGAACGGCAAGGACCCGATCCTCAAGGAGCGGATGTTCGGCCTCGGCGGCGACAGCGGCAACCACGGCGAGGACGTCAAGGAATACTGGTGGTACGAGGACTCCACGCCCACCCACTCGTGGATGCGCTGGCGCTACCACTACCCGCAGGCCGCCTTCCCGTACGACGAACTCGTCGCGGTGAACGCGTTGCGCGGCCGCGACGACACCGAGTACGAGCTTGTCGACACCGGGATCTTCGACGACGACAGGTACTGGGCGGTGACCGTCGACTACGCCAAGGCGTCCCCGACCGACCTGTGCATGGTGATCACCGTGGCCAACCGGGGCGACCGGGCGGCGACCCTGCACGTGCTGCCCACCCTGTGGTTCCGTAACACCTGGGCCTGGGGCCTGCCCGGCGGTGACCGCATCCCGACGCTGACCGGCCAGGGCACCCGGCTCGTCGGCGAGCACCGCGTGCTCGGTCAACTGCTGCTGGAGGGTGACGGCGGGCCGGTGCCGCTGCTCTGCGACAACGACACGAACGCCGAGCGGCTCTGGGGCCTGCCCGGCCGCTCGCCGTACCCGAAGGACGGCATCAACGACCACGTCGTCAACGGCGCGGCCACCGTCAACCCCGCGCGGGAGGGCACCAAGGGTGCGCTGCACTACGTGCTCGACGTGCCGGCCGGCGGGCAGCGCCAGATCCGGTTGCGGCTGACCCGCACCGCGTCGCCGCCGGCCGCCGCGCCGCCTCCGCCGGCCGACCTCAGCGAGGGCTTCGAGGCCGTCGTGTGGGCGCGGCGGGCCGAGGCGAACCGGTTCTTCGCCGGGGTGATCCCGCCGGCCGCCACCGCCGACGAGGCGCTGGTGGCCCGGCAGGCCATCGCCGGGCTGATGTGGGGCAAGCAGTTCTACCACTTCGACGTCAAACGCTGGCTCGAAGGCGACCCGGGCTCCACGCCGCCGGCCGGGCGCCGACACGGGCGCAACAGCGCCTGGTGGCACATGACCAGCTTCGACGTCATCTCCATGCCCGACCCGTGGGAATATCCCTGGTACGCGGCCTGGGACCTGGCCTTCCACTGCGTGAGCATCGCCCGGGTCGACCCGGGCTTCGCCAAGGAGCAGATCCTGCTCCTGCTGCGCGAGTGGTACCTGCACCCCAACGGGCAGATCCCGGCGTACGAGTGGGCGTTCGGTGACGTGAACCCGCCCGTGCACGCGTGGGCGGCGCTGAAGGTGTTCGAGATCGACGGAGGGCAGGACTACGAGTTCCTGGCCCGGGTGATGCACAAACTGCTGCTCAACTTCACCTGGTGGGTCAACCGCAAGGACACCGGCGGCAACAACGTCTTCGAGGGCGGGTTCCTCGGGCTGGACAACGTCGGGCCGTTCGACAGGTCGGCGGCGCTGCCGGTGGCCGGCGTGCTGGAGCAGTCCGACGGCACCGGCTGGATGGCCATGTACGCCCTCAACCTGCTGGACATGGCGATCGTCCTCGCCGAGCACGACCGGACCTGGGTGGACACCGCCACCAAGTTCTTCGAACACTTCCTCTACATCGCCGCCGCCGCGTACGAGCAGGGGTTGTGGGACGACGAGGACGCCTTCTTCTACGACGTGTTGCGCCTCGCCGACGGCACGAAGGTGCCGCTGAAGGTCCGCTCGGTGGTCGGCCTGCTGCCGTTGGCCGCGACCACCCGGCTCACCGCGAAGACCCTGCACCGCCTACCGGAGTTGGGCGCGCGGTTGCGCTGGTTCCTCACCAACCGCCCGGAGTACGCGGAGGTGATCGGCACCCGCCGGCTGGGCCCCGACGGCCGGCAGCAGCGGCTGCTGTCCATGGTGGGCCAGGAGCAGGTGGTCCGGCTGCTCGCCCGGATGCTCGACCCCGACGAGTTCCTCTCCGACTTCGGTCTGCGGACGCTGTCCCGCGCGCACCTGGACAAGCCGTTCTCCGTCACCCTCGGTGGGCAGGAGTTCTCCGTCGGCTACGAGCCGGCCGAGTCGACGAGCGGACTGTTCGGCGGCAACTCGAACTGGCGTGGACCGATCTGGATGCCGACGAACTTCCTGCTGATCAGCGCGCTGCGCGACTACGCGGCGTTCTTCGGCGACGACCTCCAGGTGGAATATCCGACCCGCTCCGGGGTGAAACGCTCGCTCGACGAGATCGCCGACGATCTCTCGGCCCGGCTGATCTCGCTGTTCACCCAGGACGACTGGGGTCGACGGCCGATCTACGGCGCCGCTCAGATGTTCCAGACCCACCCGGACTGGCGGGACCTGATCGCGTTCCCCGAGTACTTCCACGGCGACAACGGTGCCGGCCTGGGCGCCTGGCACCAGACCGGCTGGACGGCCCTGGTGGCCGACCTGATCCTCACCCTGCGTCGCTGACCGCAGGATCAGCAATCTGGCGGACGCCGGGCCCATTGGCGTACGGCTATGTTCGTGATCGAAAGATCCTTGCCGCCACACGGGGATGAGGTGAGGGTGTCGCTTCCTGGCCACCGATCGACGCGAAGGCCGCTCCGAGGACGAAGGCGATGACGAGCGCCGTCGCCCAGGTGCCGCCGTCGAGGTCACCGTCGCGCAGGACGGCCAACAGGATCGGCAGGGTCAGGGCGAAGACCGCCAGAAACCGTAGGCCACGTCGACGCTTGATCATGGTGTCGACTCCGTTCTCGTGGGCAGACTTCTCGACAGGAGGAATCATGCAGAAGTTTCGTACCGGCGTCGTGGCGACAATCGCCACACTCTCCCTGATCGGCGTCGCCGCCCCGGCCGCGGGGGCTCCGGCCCAGGCCGTCGCGGCGCCGACCGTGGTGCCGTGGTCGGCATCGCACGGTGCGGCCACCGCGAGCGGTGGACGCTGGTTGGAGACCCGGCCTGGTCAGGTCATTCCCGACGTGGTGGTCGAGGGGCAACTGGCGACGACAGGTGCCGGCTGCCATGCGGTCTGGGTGCAGTGGCGGCGCGACTTCTTCCCGTTGCCCTGGACCCAGGTCGCGAGTCGGTGCGGTGCCGGGACCACGCCGGTGGCCACCCGCTTCTACGGCTACCTCCCGACGGTGACCGGTCAGCTCAAGGTCTGTCGGGGTCAGGCCGATCAGCAGGACTGCGGACCGTCGACGTCGCTGACCAGCTGGCCGGTGGCGCAGCAATAGGGCCATCGTCCTCGGTTGCTGTCCCCCGCCGCCCGCCGCCCGCCGCCCGCCGCCCGTCGCCCGCCGCCCGTCCCCCGTCGCCCGCCGCATGATCGCGCTCGATCCAGGATCGAGTGGCCTCCGGGCGCCAGCGACACCACTACAACGTGGATCGAGCGCGATCATGCCCGGGGGGCGGCGGCGGGCGGGCGGCGGGAGCGACGAGTCGTCGCCAGGCCGGGTTGAAATGCACCTAATGCCATAACTTGTCCCGTTTGGCATCGTTCAGTCGTTGACGGGTGTCGACCGCCGAGCACGCCCGTCAGTCGAACTGAACGGGGGAAATTGGTGAGCTCTGTCCTGCGAAGAATCACGACCGCATCCACGGCGATGCTTGTCGTCGGCCTGGCAACCCTGGGATTGGGGACGCCGGCCTGGGCGGCGCCTGGTGACGCGAGTGCGCGAGGTGTGGTCGTCGACCTGTCCGCGGTGGTGCTCGGCACGCCCGTGATCAGCGCCGACGCGACAATCGGCACGGCCACCGCCCCGCCCGGAGGCGGCACCGACACCGACAACCAGGCCGTCTCGCTGCCCGGGGCGATCGGTATGACCGCCAGCGGCACCGTGGAGGTGTCCGCCACCCGTGCGGCGGCCTCCTCGTCGGCGTCCGCCCGCGTCACCGACTTCAACCTGGCCGTGCTCAGCGTCGACGTGGTGGGCCTGACCGAGGCCACCGCCACCGCGACCTGTCCGCAGGCCGGCGCGACAAGCGCCGGCACCACGCTTGTCGGGCTGGAACTCTTCGGCTCGGCGGCGACGCCGGAGCCGAACGGCCCTCCCGTCGTGGCGAGTGTGCCCGTGGTGGTGCCGGGGTTGGTAGGCGCGAGCCTGAACGCCTCGTTGACCCGGACCGAGACGACGACAGCCGACGGTGCCGCCGCGGTCGCCCTTCGGGCCGCCCTCACCCTGACGGGCCTCCTCCTCGGCGAACAGACGACCATCCCGATCGGGACCGTGATCGTGGCCGAGGCGACCTGCGCGCGTCCGCCCGCGGCGCCCGCCGCCGCGACGATCACGCCGGACGAGGGCCCGCAGGCGGGCGGCCAGACCGTCACGATCGCCGGTACGGGGTTCATCCAGGGCGGCACCACCGTCACCGTCGACGGAGTGCCGGCGACAGGTGTCACGGTGGCGCCGAACGGCACGTCCCTCACGGCGGTCACCCCGGCCGGCGCGGTCGGCCCCGCATCGGTGGTGATCAGCACGGTGAACGGCACGGCACCCCCGCTGGGCTACACGTACCTGGCCGGTGGCGGTGTGGTCACCGGACTCTCGCCGACCTCCGGACCGACCTCGGGGGGCACGACGGTGACGATCACCGGGACCGGCCTCACCGGCGCGACAGGCGTGACCTTCGGTGGCACACCGGGCACCAACCTCGTCGTCGCCCCGGGCGGCACGTCGCTGACCGTGGTCACACCGCCGGGGCCGGCTGGCACGGCGGACGTCACCGTGCTCCTCCCGGGTGGGAACGCGGACGCGCCGGACGGCTTCACCTACGTGGCGGCCGCTCCGACGGCCGGGACGATCGCGCCGAACCAGGGGCCGCAGACGGGCGGCCAGACCGTGACGATCACCGGTACGGGCTTCGTGCCCGGGAGCACGACTGTCACGTTCGACGGTGCCCCGGCCACCAACGTCACGGTCAACGCGCAGGGCACGTCGTTGACGGCGGTCACGCCCCCCGGCGCCGTCGGTCCGGCGGTCGTGGTGGTGAGCACCGGCGGTGGCGCGTCCGCGCCGCTGGACTACGCGTACCTGGCCGGCGGCGGCAACGCCACCGTGACGGGGCTGACCCCGACCACCGGGCCGACCTCGGGTGGCACCACTGTGACGATCACCGGGACCGGCCTCACCGGCGCGACCGGCGTGACCTTCGACGGGGTGCCCGGCACCGGGTTCACCGTGAACCCGGCCGGCACCACGATCACCGTGGTCACCCCACCCGGCCTGCCCGGCCCGGTGGACGTGATCGTGCAGGTGCCCGGTGACGACGTCGTCAGGGCGGACGCCTTCACGTACCGGATCGCCCCACCCGTCGTCGACGCGCTGACCCCGGCCGAGGGGCCGGCCGCCGGCGGTAGCACGGTGACGGTCCGTGGCTCCGGCTTCGTGCCAGGTCGGACCGTGGTCATCATCTGCGGTCAGACCATCCCGGCGAGCGGGGTCACCGTGGCGTCGGGCGGACGTTCGTTGACCTTCCGTACGCCGGCCTGCGCGGCCGGGAACACCACTGTCGCCGTACGTACCGACGGCGGGGTCTCCGGTGGCCTGGCCTTCCGCTACCTACCGCGGAGCCTGCCGGTGACCGGTGACGCCCTCACGGCGCCGTTGGCCGTCGGCGCGCTGCTGGCTCTCCTCGGCATGGTCCTCGTGCTGGTGACCCGGCGCAGGCGGCCCGCCGACCGGATCGGCTGACCGGCGGTCCCGGTCAGGACCCACTCCGGGTCCTGACCGGGACGCACGGCACGAAAGGCCGACCAGCGGGTGTACCGGTGTCGCGGCGCGCATCGGACCGGCGCTCGGAGCTAACCGCTCGCGGCGTTGTGTTTCGCGACCAGGCTCGGCAGTTCGTCCAGCGAGTCGATGCGGAACAGGCAGTGCGCGGCCACGTCGGGGAGGTCGAGGATGTGACCCCACGGGCCGCGCCGGATCAGGCACGTCGGCATCCCGACCTCCTGGGCCGGGCGTACGTCGTTGTCGGGCCGATCACCGACGTACAGAATCGACGCCGCGTCGCCGCCGCCGGCGCGGACGACCCGCTCGAAGAAGGCAGGTGACGGCTTCGCCACCCCCCATCCGTGCGACGTGCCGATCACGTCCACGGGGAGGCCGAGTGCGCGGAGGGTCGCCTCGGCGTGCGCGGGTTGGTTGCCGGCCAGGCCCAGGAGCAGGCCCTGGTCCTTCAGGGAGGTCAGGCACCGCCGCGCGTCGGGGTAGAGATCCTCCTCGCCGAACGACTCCTCCCGGCCCGCGGCGGCCCGGCGCTCAAGCTCGGTGTCGAGGTCGAAGTCGGGCCGGAAGGCCCGGAACGTCTCCTGGTAGTCCAGACCTCTGGCGATCACCGAACCGAGGACGGCCGAGAGTGTGTGCCGTGGCACGCCGAACCAGTCGGCCCAGGCCTCGAACTCACGGGACTCGTCGAGAATCGTCCCACCAACATCGAAGAAAACCGCGTTGATCACTGCGCCCCCGGTCACGGTCGTGGTGTCGGTGCAGCATAGACAACTCGGTCGCATGTGGACGCCCGACGAGGGCGTACGGTGTTCCGGTGCACGTGCTCGACGATCCGACGGTGTCCGCCAGGGTGGCCCGTTTCCTCGGCACGCACGGGGAGCGGTGGCCGAGCACCCCGGCCGAGCGGATCCGGCGGTCGGCGAGTGCGGACGGACCCGACGGGCCGCTGGCCGTGGTGCCCGACGAGCTGGTCGCGGTCGCCGTCGCGTTCGAGGAACGCTACGGCGGGCTCGCCTACCGGCTCAAGACAGACGGCAACCACATGGAGTACGGCCTGGAGGGCCCGGCGTACTTCCGCTGGACCGCCGACCTCGGGTGGATGTTCCCGGCAGCCCTCGACGGAGCCTGGACGTGGGGCGTCGATGTCCTGCTCGACGGGCGCACCGCCATGGCCCCGGGCAACTGGCCGTACCGGCTGATCGACCGCACCATCGAGCAGCGGCTCGAGAAACACGCGCTCCTGGCGGAGGTGCGGCGTTGGCCGCACGTCACGCTCACCTACGAGACCGCGACCCTGGTGTCGCCGACGGTCACCCTGAGCGGTGTCCCGGAGGTGCGCGAGGCCACCGGCCCAGCCGATCGTCTGTGGTACGACGGTGCGGTGGCGGCGTGCCTCTCCCTTCGTGGCTGGCCCGCCGGGAGGGACCGCTGGGTGTTGCGGTGCTTCTCCCGGACGAGATCCGGGTTGTCCGGCGTGCTCGACCAGCTCAGTGAGATCGGCGAGCTGGACGACTGGTGCTCGATCTGTGGCCGCGCCCTGCGGCCGTCGATGCCTTCCTACGTCCCGCAGGGCGGCGAACCGGGCCTCTGTCTACCCTCGGTCCATGGGGGAGTCTGCGGAGCCGGTGGGTGAGGTGCTCGTGCTCGGGCGGTCGCGGGTCTGGCCCGCCGTCGCGGTGCCGTCCGCGATGGTGGTCGGCCTGGTCGTCGTCGCGGTGCTGCTCGACTGGGTCAGCTGGGGCGGGTTGGTGCTCAGTGCCGCGTCGATGGTCCTCGCGTTCGTCCGATGGCGAAACGCGGTGTTGGCCGACGACACCGGGCTGCTGGTACGCGACCGTGGCGGCTTGCGGCGCTCGTACGCGTGGTCGGAGATCGAGCGAATGGGCTGGCAGGGGAATTCCCTTGTGGTCTATCCCCGCGGCGGCCCCTACGACGTCCCGGGACCCAATGCGTCAGTCACCGTGGCACGCATCTCGCAAGCGAGACGCGCGCACCTCGCCGACCCGATGCCGGCGCTGCTTAAGACACATGGCATCAAGGAGCTGGGCGAGCCCTGATTCGCTCAGGGTCGTCGACCACGGTCAGCCGCAGCGTCCGAGCGGCGATGGGTGCGAAGCCCAGGGACCGGTAGATGGACTCCCCGTCCTCACCAGCCTTCATGAACTGGCCGCCCGACTCCGCCTCGGCTCGGCCGCCCTGATGAGACAGGCCTTAGTAGGGCGGGGTGGGCATCTCCGGTGCGTGCCGGCGTGACCGTCGGGAGTCCGCGCCCGCCACCGCGAGCAGCACCACCGCGGCGGCGGCACCGGCGGTGAGCGAATTGAGGCGCATCGTTGCCGGCACCAGCAGGCCGAGGGCCAGGAGGCCGGCCAGCCGGGAGCGGGAGACCCGGGCGAACACCTGGTATTCGAGGGCTGATCGTCCGGCGAGGAAGACGACGGGGCCGCCGAGGATGGCGATGAGCCACGCCGCTGGCAGGTGCCCGAGCGGCTCGGTGATGAGCAGTTCGAAGCCAACGCCGGTGAGCACGATCCCGGCGATCATGACCAGGTGGGCGAACGCCATCTCGGTCGCGAGCCGATCGGCGTGGCCCGAGCGGCTGACGGCGGTGTCCATCACCTTCCCCGCCAGGTGGAAGTAGATCCGCCAGAGCAGCACTGTGGTCGCCAGGGCCAGGACGAAGCCGGCCGTCTGGTCGGCGTGGAAATCGCTGCCGCTGAACGCCAGACCGATGACGAAGATCGCCTCACCGATCGCGATGAGGAGGAACTGTTGGTAGCGCTCGGCCAGGTGCCCGGCCGCGATCGCCCGGCCGCCGATCCGTTGCGCGCCGATGCGGGGGGTCGGCCACCCGAGGTAGAGCCCGGTGTAGTCGATCAGCACGGCGATGATCCAGAGTGGCCCACGGATCGTGCCCTCGTCGGCCAGACCACCGATGATCCAGAGCGGTGCGCTCAGAGCGAACCAGACCAGGACCCGGGTGGTCTGCCGGGGATCGGGCCGGCCGTGCCCGGCGATGTGGAAGTAGACCACGCGGCCGATCTGGAGGCTCACGTAGGTGATGGCGAAGAGGGAGGCGCGCGCGCCGAAGCCGTCGGGCACCGCGACCGCCATCGTCATGGCGCCGACCGCCGTCATCACGATGACGACCTGGACGATCGGCGCCTCCGGGTCCAGCCAACTTGTCGACCAGACGGTCAGCGACCAGACCGCCCACAGCGCCAGGAACAGCAGGAGTGCCTGACCGAGGCCCGCGACCACGCCGCGCCCACCGTCGGTGAAGTCGCTGATCACGCGTGCCGAGATCCGGGTGAGGGCGAAGACGAAGACGAGGTCGAGAAAGAGTTCCAGGAACGTGGCTCGTTGCCGGCTGGCGGCGTCGCGCACCAGCCCTTCGTCGCGCTGCTCGCTCATCCGTCCGCCGCGGGCCGGTGCCGTCGAACGACCACGTGGCCTCCCGTCATGATGATCCCCTCACCTAACGAGCGACGGTCGGCGGTGGCACGTGGGGCCGGAGGAACGGCTTCGTTCGCCTTACGGCTGTAAGGTCATACGGTGACCACACCGAGAACGCGCGCTCGCAACAAGCGTGGCGAAGGCAGCCAGTTGCGCGAGGAGATCGTCCGCGCCGCCGGCACGCTGCTGGACGGTGGCGACCCGCAGAGCGTGACGCTGCGGGCGGTGGCCCGGGAGGCCGGCATCTCGGCGCCGTCGATCTACGCGCACTTCCCGGACCTGGACTCGATTCTGCTGGTGGTCGCCCAGCGCGCGTTCGCCGCCCTGGAGCAGGAGTTGGCCGGGCCGGACGACAGGGACCCGGCCGAGCGGCTGCGGGCGATAAGCGCTGCCTACCTGACCTTCGCCGAGCGCCAGCCGCACCGGTACCGGCTGATGTTCGGGGCGGTCTGGGATGCCGGCGAGGCCCGCGATCGGACGCCGGCGTTGGCGGACGACCTCGCCGTGCTCGGCATGGGCGCCTTCGAGGTCATCCACCGCACCGTCGCCGAGTGTGCCGCGAAGGGACTCTCGACGAGCGCGGATCCCTTCGCCGACGCGACGGCGCTCTGGGTGGGGCTGCACGGGCTCGCCCAACTCCAGGTGGCGACGCCGCTGTTTCCCTGGCCACCCCACCTGCGGGAGGCCCTCATCGGACGACTGGCACTGCTGGTCTGACCGGGGCGGACAGTCGCCAATCCGTCACCAGGCGACTGCTGTCGGTGTCCGCCCTTACGCTCAACTGCGTGCCCGGACCTGCCGAGAAGGCCACCGAACAGGACCGGCGTGACCTCATCGTCACGGTCGCGCGCGAGCTGGCCGAGGCGGAGGGCTGGGCGGGGGTGAGCACCCGACGCCTCGCCGAGCGGACCGACATCGACGTCGGCGACCTCTACCGGCACTTCGCGGATCTCGATGCTCTCCTCGCCGCCGTGGCCGTCTGCGCCTTCGCCGACCTGGCCGCCGATCTGGCGGAGGCGCACGCGGAGGGCGCCGGCAGCCCCGAGGGGGCCTGGCCGGCTGTCGCTTCCGCGTACCTCGACTTCGCGTACACGAATCCCGAGGTCTATGACGCGATGCTCGCGCTGACCCCCGACCTGGCCCTCGGCGTCGGTGGGGTCCCGGCCGCGCCGCGGGCGGTCTTCGCCGAACTGCGCGCGGCCCTGACCCCGCTGGCCGAGGGGCGCGACCCGGACACCCTCGCCGAGGTGGGTTGGAGCCTGCTGCACGGCGTGGTGATGCTCACCCGGGGCGGACGACTCCGACCCGAGGGGCAGGAGGAACGCGAGGTGTTGATCGCCAAGCGGTTGCTGCGGTGGCCGTGACGGGCGCCCTGGTCAGTTGAGGGGCTGGCGGTCGGACGGCCCCTTGTCGACGAACCGGAACGTGCTGTCCAGCGGCGCGGTGCTCAACTCCTTGAGGATCAGACCGTTGCCGGCGGCGTACAGAAGGAACCGGGTCTCACTGCCGATCGCGTACGTGCCGGCGTCCATGGGAGTGATGCTGAACCGCTGGATCGGGTTGTCCGGATCGCAGACGGCGGCCTCGACGGTCAGCTCGGGCTCGATGTCCAGAGCGTTCACCTGCCAGCAGGACGGATCGTCGTTGGCGGGGTGATCGTCCTTCGTGCCGAAAGCCTTGATCACGTACTGGTCGTTGCCGATCGGCGTCGGAACGAACAGGACGCGTCCGCCGGTGTCGCCGCCCTCCTCAAGGCGGCCGCTGAGTTCCAGCGCGTTCCCTGGTCCCTGCACCCGCGCCATGGTGACCTCGTGCTTGCCGGACAGCAGGGGGTCGGTCGCGAGTGCCGCCGGTGACGGCGTTCCCCCCGGTGGCGTCGACGGGGACGCCACGGCACCCGACGGCGTCGGCGTGGCCTTCGGCGCCTTGTCGGCGTCGCTCCCGCACGCCACAAGCGCGCCGGTGCACGCCAGCAGCGCCGCGCCGGCACCCCAGTTCATCGTGATCACGTCGTACTCCTCATGAGCTGTCCCGACCTCTCGGCCGCGAGGAATTCTCCCACCCACCAGACGAAAGTCAGGCCGGGACGGTTCACGGAAAAATCCGAAATTCACAGCGGATCTCCCGCCTATCCTGTCCCTTCGACGGGGCGGCGAAGGCATGGGGAGGGGACGGGATGACGGACGGCGCGGCGGCGCGGCGGCAGGCGCAGGTGCTGATCTTCGATGCGGACGACACGTTGTGGGAGAACAACGTGGTCTTCGAGCGGGTGATCGACGACTTTCTTGGGTGGCTCGACCACCCGACGTTGGATCGCACCGAGATCCGATTGATCCTCGACGACATCGAGCGGGCCAACACGGTGGCGCACGGGTACGGCAGCAAGGTCTTCCTGCGCAGTCTGGCGGAGTGCCTGGAGCGGCTGCGTGAACGGCCGGCCACCGACTCCGAGCGCCAGGAGATCGAGCGCCTGGCGGTCGCCCTCGTCGAGCACAAGGTGGAGCTGATGCCGGGGGTGGCCGACGCGCTCGACGAGCTGGCCGGCCGGCACGAGCTGCTGCTGCTCACCAAGGGCGACCAGGCGGATCAGCAACGCAAGCTGGACGCCTGCGGGCTGCTGCACCACTTCCGGGCCGCGCACATCGTCGCCGAGAAGGACGTCGAGACGTACCGGTGGCTGGTCCGGGAACACCGGCTTGATCCGACCCGGGCCTGGATGATCGGCAACTCCCCGAAGTCGGACATCCTGCCGGCACGTGCGGCCGGGTTGAACGCGGTCTTCATTCCCAACGTGAACACGTGGGTGTTGGAGAACGACGAACTGGACCCCACCGACGGCGGGGTGTTGCGGCTCGCCGCGTTCCGTGACCTGTTGCACCACTTCTAAGGCCGGTGCCGAAAGCGAACAGCGTCGACGATCATGGTCGCGTTACGCCGGCTTGTCTGATTTTCACCCTGGGATCAGTCCCGCCGTCGGTCGCCCGGCGCGGCTTGTCCGCCCGGTCCGGGTCGGCCTAACCTGGCCCGGCGCTCACGGCCTTCGGGGTGTCTGCCGGGAGCGCGCCGGCGTTCGGCGGCTGGCACCGTGGAGCTGAGTGCCGGAGCTGTCCGCTCCCATCCGGACGGCCGAGGGTCAGGGTCGGGTAGTTGCGGACCCGATCCTGACCCGGCCACCGATCGACCGCGCCCGGTCGAGCGGCGCAGACCAAGCGCCGCAGGCCGGGCGATCGTGCGGCGCAGGCCGGGCGATCGTGCGGCGCAGGCCGGGCGGCGTGGTGGGTCGCGACCTCAGGAGGCCCCGCCCCGGACGATCGACACCGCCACCCGGCAGAACTCGTCCATGTCCGGGTTGAACCCGGCCGCGATGTCGGGATGCAACCCGGAGCGGGTCTCCTCCAACAGTCGCTGGCAGACCTGCTCGACCGGCTCGCCGCCGTAGCCGGCGCGAACCCGGTCGGTGGCCGCCTGAAGCGCCGAGGTCAACTGCTCTTCCAGCGGGCCCCGCAGCTTCTGCTGCACAGGGTCGAGCCCGCGTGGGTCGAGCGTGACATGTGGCTCCGACATCGGTGCTCCCTTCGTCGGCGTCCGCGATACCCCACCGCGGTCGTCGGTCAAACCCCGTCCGGTACGGCAGCGACCCGCACCCGGTACGAGAAGTCCTCGGCCGGCTCCTCCTGGTACGACAATCGGCGGATCTGCCGGTCGTCCTGGTAGAGCGCGACGTCCACAAGCACACCGAGGTGGGTGAGGCCGATGGACGACACCCGCTTCTTGTCCTGCAGCACTGCGCAGACGCCGCCGAGCAGGGTGCTGGCGTCGCCCGTGCGGTGCCCGGGCGGACACCGCAGGACCATCTCCACCGCGATCGGCCCGCCCAACGGCGTCCAGCCGGTGCGCTGAGCCGCGATGAGGGCGGCCTGGAGCAGGGTGCGGACCCTCGTCGCCTGCCGATGCCCGGCCGCGAAGATGGACAACGCTTCGGTCTTGACCGGTGGCAGGCCGCTCACCTCGAATGTCAGGGCGAGAGCGCGGGTGTCCTGCACGACGGCACCTCCTCGTTGGGACGATCCTGCCGAACCGGGGGAGCGGCGGTGGGACGTTCCCGCGATTACCAACCGATCGGGCAGGACGGGGGTCGGCCGGAGGCGTGTCGACGGCGGCGGCGAGCGCCCTGGCTGCGGCGTGAGGAAAACGCTAGCCGACGCCGGCCGCCCCCGGTAGTCGGCCAGTCACCCGATGGGGCGCGGCGGAAAGGCGCAGAACTCGTTGCCCTCCGGGTCGGCCAGCACCCACCACCAGTGTGTCGCGTCGAGCGGCTCCCGCAGCAGCGTCGCGCCCGCCGCGATCAGCGCCATCGGCTCCGGGTCGAGCAGGTCGACGTCCCAGTGCAGCCGGTTCTTGACCGTCTTGGGCTCGGGCACCCCGGCGAAAACCCAGTGGTCCCAGGGGAACCCGGCCGCGCCGGTGACCCCCGCGTGGGTCGACTCGTCCTCGACGGCGCCGCCGACCACACCGGCCCACCAGGTCGCCTGCGCGAGCGGGTCGGCCGAGTCGACGACCAGCTCGAACGGGCCCGGCCCGGTGCCCTCACGAGCCGGGAAGGCGCAGAACTCGTTGCCCTCCGGGTCGACGAGCACCCACCAGGTGGCCTCGCCGGCCGGCTCCCGGACCAGCCGTGCGCCGGCCGCGAGCAGCGCCGCCGGGTCCGCGCCGGCCAACCGCAGATCCAGGTGTACGCGGGTCTTGCCGACCCGGGGTTCGGGAACCTTGTTCACCCAGAGCGACTCGGCGGTCGAACGCGCCGAGCGGGGATCGACCCGGGTGTCGTCGTCGCCGGCATCGGCCACGTCACCGTCGAGCATCCGGGCCCAGAAGGCGCCGAGTGCGAGCGCGTCGGTGGCGTCCAGGCAGAGGTCCTTGAAGCGCGCGATCATCTGTCGATGGGGCTCAGTGCTGCTTGGCGTACGCGATGAAGGCCTTCCAGGCCGTGGGGTCGACGCGCAGGGTGCCGCCGTCGCGGTCCTTGGTGTCGCGCACCAGCACCACGCTCGGCAGGTTGTCGGCGACCTCCACGCAGGACCCGCCGTTGCCGCCGGACCTGGTCGACGTGCGCCACTGTGGGGTCAGCATGTCCATGACTTGGCCACTTCCTTGATCAGCTCGGTTGACTGCCGGCGGGGGAGCGCCTCGTTTCGCACGATCTCCCACGTCTTCGCCAGCTTAGCGACGTCGGTCGGCGCATCGACAAACTGCGCGGTGAGCTGGTTGTCGGCGTGAGCGACCCGTTCACCGTCGGGCATCTCGGCGATGATGAACTGCCCGGCCAACCCCAGATACATTCCCGCATCCACCGGCACGATGTGCACCTGGATATGCTCCGCCGTCGCCAACTGCACCAGGTGCTCACACTGCTCGACCATGAGCCCCGGCTGGTCGAGCACCGGCCGACGCAGCACCGCCTCGTCCAGGACGGCGATGAGCTGCGGTGGGCGCGGGCGTTGCAGGATCGCCTGCCGCTCCAGCCGGGAGGCGACGATCCGATCCACGTCCTCGGCGTCGAACCGGCCACCGGCCAGCGTGGCCCGCGCGTACCGCTCGGTCTGGAGCAGACCCGGCACGTACGCCAACTCGAACCAGCGCAGCGTGGTCGCCTCCCGCTCGAACTCGATCCACTCGCGCAGCCAGGCCGGCTCGGCGTCGAGCCGGGCCAACTTCTCCAGCATCCGTTGGAAGCGTCCCGCGGTCGGGTGGTGCGTGTCGATGGCCCGCATGTACTCCTTGGTGGGCGCCCGGCCGCCGGTCTCCACCGAGCTGACGTGTGAGCCGGAATAGCCGATGCCCCGGCCGAAGTCGTCCTGACTGAACCCGAGCCCCGTGCGGAACAGGCGAAGCTCCTCCAACACGTAGTCGGTGACGTTGCCCATCGAATCCCCAATCCCTGCCCAACCTGAACCGGCGTGTCCGTCGTGGTTGCTCGACCGGGCCGCTGAGCTGCACGGATGCCGCGAGCACGTATCGACCGTAGTCGGGTCCTCGCAAACTGTCACCAGTGGCGGGCTCGCCGGTGGCCGAGAGGGCGGCGGCGGGCTCTGCTCCCGGGGTCGCTCCCGTCTCCCCCTTGCGGGAGCGGCCCCTTCCCGTACCCCGAGGAGGTCACTGTGCTGAGCCCGACCGGGCACCACGACGAAACGAGGTGGCGGTGATGGTGGTCCGGCCCCCCGTACCGCACGTCGCCATGCGTCCGCTGTGGCGGTGCCGCAACTGTGGCCGGGAATGGCCCTGCCAGCCGGCCAAACTCGCCCTGCTGTCGGAGTACCGGACCAGCAGGACCACGCTGCTCATCTACCTCGGCACCCTCATGAACGAGGCGACGGCCCAGCTCACCCAACTGCACCCGGACCACCCGCCGGCCCGGATGACCGAGCGCTTCCTCTCCTGGGCGAGAGCCCGGGGCTGACGTTGCCCGCCGTCGGTCATCCCGGGAAGTGGATCAGCGGCACCCCGTCGGAGTATTCGGGACCTTCACTTGTCAGCACCGCGGAGTCATGGGTCAGGCCCGCCACCGCTGCGGCGGCCAGGTCGAAGCGGCGGGTCCTGCGCTGCCAGAAGGTCAGCTCCGGCAGATCCTCCGACCGCTCCGGCAGCAGCGCGCAGGAGGGCAGGGCCAGCAGCTTGTGCAGCAGCGCCAGGTCCTTGCCGGTCGTGATGGTCAACGCTTCGGTCGCTGCCACCACCGGCACCCCGAAACGCACCCCGTCCTCAATCACCTCGTGGACGGGCTCGCCCACGTGCACCGTCCGGAGGACGGCGTAGCCCAGCAGAGCCGACCGGTCCAGGATCAGCCGGACCGGTGGCGTCGTCTCCGAGGTCATGCGGCGTCGGCGCGGGGAGCGTCGTCGTCGCCGTCCATCTCGGCCGCCATGGCGGCGCGGATCTTGGCGCGCTCCGCCTCGAACCGCTCCGGGGACCACTCGGCGTCCACGCCCAGGCGACGGGCCCGCGCCTCGGCCACACCCTGCTCGGTGACGTGGATGCCGGAGGCAAGCAACAACTCCCTGTGCTGCTCCACGCGTCGGCGGCGGCGCACCGCCTCGGTGACGTAGGCGCTGGCCATGCGGTTGCCCTGGCTCTCCAGGATCTGACTCACGTCCGGGGGAACGGAGATCGTGAAGCGGCGCTGAGGCTCTGTCATACGCGCAGCCTACACCTGTCATACTTCAGGGCGGGCGTTGCGCGTACGTCAGGCGGGTTTGACTCTGGTGGTTTCCGGGTGCGGGCTGGCGGCGGCGGTCCGGGCCTCGCGGAGTGACAAGCGACGTGCCAGCGCCGTGGCGCCCGCGATCGCGCCCAGGACCATGGCGATCTCCGTAACCACCACTGACGGGGCCAGGCTGTAGTCGGTGGCCCAGGCGAAGCCGACGGTGATCGGCGTGATGACGATGCCGGCCACCGGCACGAGGACGCTCATCAATCGGGCCGTCCGCCGGATCTCGGGCAGGGCGCGGAGGCGGGTCCGCACCGCGACGACGGCTCCCGCGGCGACCACGGCGCCCGGTGTGCCGTAGGCGACGGCGACGGCGAGCTGGATCGGTACGTCGATCGAGCGGGGGATGTCGATCAGGTGGACGAACACCGGGTAGGCCGCCTCCAGGAGGCCGTAGCCGAGCACGGCGCCGAGCACCGCGCCGATCAGTGCGGTGCCCACAACGCGGCCGTAGTCGCCGCGAACCCGTCGGACGCCAGCCTCGTCGGCGAGCCGGCGGGCGAAGCCGGCCACGTCACCGCCGATCAACTGCGCGGGATCGCCCCCGTCGTTGGCCGCGGCCCGCAGGTCGAGGCGCAGGTCGGCGGCGAGTGTCGCCCGATCGGCGGAGCCCACCCCGTACCCGCGCCACGCCTGGTCGGCTTCGCCCAGCAGGCGGTCGATGGTGTCCATGGGTCAACTCCTCGTGGGTGTGTGGTCGAGCGGAGTGAGCACGGCGTCGACCGTGTCGGTGAAGCGGTCCCACTGTTTCTGCCAGGCGTCCAGATGGGTGCGACCGGACCCGGTCAGCGCGTAGACCTTTCGGGGTGGGCCGGTCGGACTGACCTGCTGCTCGTGAGCGACAAGGCCGAGTCGGCGCATCCGGGTCAGCAGCGGATAGATGGTGCCGTAGCTGATGGCGCCGAAACCGGCCGTCTCCATCCGCCGCACCAACTCGTAGCCGTGCGCGGGCTCGCGTGCCAGCAGCGCCAGCAGGCACATGTCGAGCGCGCCCCGCAGGAGTTGGGTCTGCCGGTCGTTGTCGTCGATGGACTGGCTATCCGCCGCTACCATGCGACACATACTACCCCGCTAATTGGTCTCGCGATATACCGGAACGAACTCCCGCTGTGACAGCCAGGTTTCGCGACTTCGCGGGTGGGGCAGAGTAGCCACACAGAGCATCCGGGCCGGGGCGTTGTCGCAGCTCATCGAACCTGGACATGGCTCGCCGTGCGCCGGGGCACGGACGCCCTCCCCGGCCTTTCGCCGAGGAGAGGGGGAGGGCGATGACGGACCCCGAAACGGCTCCACACCCACGCCGATCGATCGTTCGGCTGGGCGCGGCGGCCGCCGCGTTGGCACTTGTCGCACCGCTGGCCGCGTGCGGCGCGGACGACGATGGCGGCCCGCCGACGATCAACCTGTACTACCCGCCCGAGCAGAACCTGCAAAAGGTCGTCGACGACTGCAACGCGCAGGCGCAGGGGCGGTACGAGATCTCCTACCAGGTGCTGCCCCGACAGGCCGACGACCAGCGGGTACAGATGGTGCGCCGGCTCGCCGCCCAGGACAGCGGAATGGACCTGCTCGGGCTGGACGTCACCTGGACCCAGGAGTTCGCCAGCGCCGACTGGATCCGCGAGTGGACCGGCCAGGACAAGGCCGAGGTCGAGCAGGGCACCCTCGCCGGGCCGCTGGCCACCGCCCGCTACGAGGACAAGCTGTATGCGGCGCCGAAGAACACGAACGTCCAGTTGCTCTGGTACCGCAAGGACCTGGTGCCGCAGCCGCCGACCACCTGGGACCAGATGATCAGCGCGGCACAGCAGCTCAAGGACCAGGGCAAGCCGTACCAGGTGCTCACCATGGGCGCCCAGTACGAGGGCCTGGTCGTCCTCTACAACACCCTGGCCGAGAGCGCCGGAGGAAAGATCCTCAACGACGACGGCACGAAGGCCGTGATGGACGACGGCACCGTCCGGGCGTTGGAGCAACTGAAGAAGTTCGCCACGTCGGGCGTGACCTCGCCGTCGTTCAGCAACGCCACCGAGGACCCGGTCCGGCTGGAGTTCCAGTCCGGCTCGGGCGCGTTCCAGGTGAACTGGCCGTTCGTCTACCCGGCCCTGCAGGAGGCCAACCCCGACCTGGCCAAGCAGGTCGGCTGGGCCCGGATCCCCGGCATCGACGAGGGCACCCCCAGCAAGGTCACCATCGGCGGGGTCAACCTGGCCGTCAGCTCCTACTCCAAGCACCCGGAGATGTCCTTCGAGGCGGCCCGGTGCATCCGCAGCGCCGAGCACCAGAAGTTCTCCGCCATCAAGGACGGCGTGCCACCCACGATCGAGGCGGTCTTCGACGACCCGGAGATGACCGAGGCGTACCCGATGAAGGACACCATCCTGGAAGAGCTGAAGGAACCGGCGACCCGCCCCCTGACCCCGGCCTACCAGAGCATCTCCACGGTGATGTCGGCGATCCTGTCGCCCCCCTCGGCGATCCGTCCCCAGCAGACCGCCGACGAGCTGCGCGACGCCATCGCCGATGCCCTCCAGTCGAAGGGGGTTCTGCCGTGAGCGCGAGGAGTGAGCCGGTCCTGCGAGCCCCGCAGTCGCGAAAGAAGGTGGCACCGTGAGCATCAACGCCACGCCGACCGGCGCGGACGTCGCCGCGGAGGAGACCCGAGCGCCCGCCGCCGTGCCCACCCAACGCGGTGGTCGCCGTAAGCCGCAACTGAGCGCGAACAAGAAATCCGAACGCCGGCTGGGCTGGTTGCTCTGCGCCCCCGCCGCGCTGGTCATGATCCTGGTGACCGCGTACCCGATCCTCTACTCGGTCTGGCTGTCGTTGCAGCGCTACGACCTGCGCTTCCCCGACCAGCGCGAGTTCATCGGTCTGGAAAACTACGTCACGGTGCTCACCAACGAGTTCTGGTGGACCGCGTTCGGGGTGACCGCGCTGATCACCGTGGTCACCGTGGCCGTCGAGCTGGTGCTCGGCATGGGTCTGGCGATCATCATGCACCGCACCCTGGTCGGGCGGGGCATCGTCCGCACCTCGGCGCTCATCCCGTACGGGATCGTCACGGTTGTCGCGGCGTTCTCCTGGCGGTACGCCTGGACGCCCGGCACCGGCTACCTGGCCGACGTGTTCAGCGACGGCGCGCCGCTCACCGAACGGGCCAGCTCTCTGGCGATCATCATGCTCGCGGAGATCTGGAAGACCACCCCGTTCATGGCGCTGCTGCTGATGGCCGGGCTGGCGCTGGTGCCGGAGGACCTGCTCAAGGCGGCGTCCACCGACGGCGCCACCGCCTGGCAGAAGTTCACGAAGGTGATGCTGCCGGTGATGAAGCCGGCGATCCTGGTCGCGCTGCTGTTCCGCACCCTGGACGCGTTCCGGGTCTTCGACAACATCTTCGTGCTGACCTCCGGGGCCAACGAGACCTCGTCGGTGTCGATGCTCGCCTACAACAACCTGATCCGAGGCCTCAACCTCGGGATCGGCTCGACGATGTCGGTGCTGATCTTCATCGCCGTGGCGATCATCGCGTTCGTCTTCGTGAAGCTGTTCGGCACCGCTGCCCCCGGCAGCGACGACGGGGAGAGGCGCTGACATGGCTGTCGAAACCACCACCCGGGCCAAACTGCGCTGGGGGCTGCTGGACGTCGTCGTGGTCGTCTTCGCGCTCGTCCCGGTGCTGTGGATCGCGTCGCTGTCGTTCAAGACACCGGCCACCCTCACCGACGGAAACTTCATTCCGCGGGAGTGGACGCTGGACAACTACAAGACGATCTTCGACACCGACCAGTTCGTCCGGGCACTCGTCAACTCGATCGGCATCGCCCTGATCGCCACGCTGATCGCGGTGGTGCTCGGCGCGATGGCCGCGTACGCCATCAGTCGGCTGGACTTCCCCGGCAAGAAGGTGCTCGTCGGTGTGTCCCTGCTGATCGCGATGTTCCCGCAGGTGTCGCTGGTGTCACCGCTGTTCGAGATCGAGCGGACGATCGGCATCTTCGACACCTGGCTCGGGCTGATCACCCCGTACATCACCTTCGCGCTGCCGCTGGCGATCTACACGCTGTCGGCGTTCTTCAAGCAGATCCCCTGGGACCTGGAGAAGGCCGCCAAGATGGACGGCGCCACGCAGGCCCAGGCGTTCCGCCGGGTGATCGCCCCGCTGGCCGCCCCCGGGCTGTTCACCACGGCGATCCTGGTGTTCATCTTCTGCTGGAACGACTTCCTGTTCGCCATCTCGCTGACGTCCACCGAGCGGTCCCGCACGGTGCCGGCGGCACTGTCGTTCTTCACCGGCGCGTCGCAGTTCGAGGACCCCACCGGGGCGATCTGTGCCGCCGCCGTCGTGATCACCGTACCGATCATCCTGTTCGTCCTCTTCTTCCAGCGCCGCATCGTGTCCGGCCTGACCTCCGGCGCAGTCAAGGGATAGGTGAGTAGTCATGGCTGACATCGTGCTCGACAAGGTGAGCAAGAGTTTCCCGGACGGGACCGTCGCCGTGCAGGACGTCGACCTGGAGATCGCCGACGGCGAGTTCGTGATCCTGGTCGGCCCCTCGGGCTGCGGAAAGTCCACCACCCTCAACATGATCGCCGGCCTGGAGGACATCAGCTCCGGCGAGCTGCGCATCGGCGGCCAGCGGGTGAACGACAAGGCCCCCCGGGACCGGGACATCGCGATGGTCTTCCAGTCGTACGCCCTGTACCCGAACATGACCGTGCGGGAGAACATGGCGTTCCCGCTGCGGCTGGCGAAGCTGGACAAGGAGACCATCAACTCCAAGGTCGACGAGGCGGCCAAGGTGCTGGAGTTGACCACCCTGCTGGACCGCAAGCCCGCCAACCTCTCCGGAGGGCAGCGGCAGCGCGTCGCGATGGGTCGGGCGATCGTCCGCCAGCCCAAGGCGTTCCTGATGGACGAGCCGCTGTCCAACCTCGACGCCAAACTACGGGTGCAGATGCGTACGGTGGTGTCCCGGTTGCAGAAGCAGCTCGGCACGACCACCGTCTACGTCACCCACGACCAGACCGAGGCGATGACCCTCGGCGACCGGGTGGTGATCATGCGCGGCGGCGCGGTGCAGCAGGTCGGCCCACCCCAGGAGCTCTACGACCACCCGCGCAACCTCTTCGTGGCCGGCTTCATCGGCTCACCGTCGATGAACTTCCTGCACGCCGCCGTACAGGACGGCAGCCTGCACACCGCGCTCGGTGACGTGCCGCTCGGCGACCGCGTCCGCCGTGAGCTGGAGGCGGCCGACGCACCCCGGGAGCTGATCCTCGGCATCCGCCCCGAGCACTTCGAGGACGCCGAACTTGTCGACGACGACACCCGCCGCCGGGGCATGGAGTTCGAGGCGCCCGTCGACATCGTCGAGTCGATGGGCTCCGACAAGTACGTCTACTTCACCGTGGAGGGCGAGAAGGCCAGCGCCGCCGAGCTGGAGGAGTTGGCCGCCGACGCCGGTGCCGCCGACTTCGCCGGCGCCGGCGGCAACCTGGTGACCCGGCTGTCCGCGGAGTCACCGGCGGCCGAGGGGCAGTCACGCCGGGTCTGGTTCAACCTGGAGAAGATCCACCTGTTCGACCCGGCCACCGGCCGCAACCTGACCCTGCACGAGGGGCGGGCCTCCGGCGCGCTCGCCGACTGACAACGCCACATCCCGTCGATCTTGCACTTTCTGTCGCCGATATAGGGCGGAATACGCCCATCTGCCGGGACAGAAAGTGCAAGATCGACGGGCGCGGGGCGCGGGGCGCGGGGCGCGGGGCGCGGGGCGCGGGGCGCGGGGCGCGGGTCTGTTCTGCGGGTTGGGGTTGGTCGTGGCAAGGTGGTCGAAGGTCGCGTCGTGAGGCGGGGGGCGGGATGGACCGACAACTGGCCGCGCTGGCGAAGGCGCACGGGGTGTCCACCTGGTACGAGGACTGGCGGCACCGCCGCGTCGAGGTCGCACCGGAGACCGTGGTGGGCGTGCTCGGCCTGCTCGATGTGGACGCCACCAGCCCGGCGGCCATCGCCGACGGTCTCGCCGCCGCTCGCGCGGTCGACCGGAGCGCGTTGCCGGAGACGGTCGTGCTCACCCACGGCGCCACCCGGGCGCTGCCCGGCCCCGGGGTGGTGACCCTGGAGGACGGCGGCCGGCGCGCGGTCGACAGCGAGCTGCCCGGAGATCTGCCGCTGGGCTGGCACCAGCTGGCCTGCGCCGGCCGCGAGGTGACGCTTGTGGTGGTGCCCCGCCGGCTGCCCGCGCCGCCGCGCACCTGGGGTTGGCTGCTCCAGCTCTACGCGCTCACCTCGGACCGCTCGTGGGGCATGGGCGACCTCGGCGACCTCGCCGATTTCACCGGCTGGGCCGGTGCCACGGGTGCGGGCCTGGTGCTGCTCAACCCGCTGCACGCGGTCGGGCCCGCGCACCCGGTCGCCGCCTCGCCCTACTCGCCCGCCAGTCGACGCTTCGTCAACCCGCTCTACCTGCGAGTAAGCGACACTGCCGCGTTCCGGGCGGCGGACCCGGCGACCCGGGCCGTGGTCGACGCCCTGCGCCCCGACCGTGGTGACCTGATCGACTACGACGAGGTGTGGACGGCCAAGCGGCACGCCCTGGAGCTACTGCACCCGTACGCCCAGCCGGTCGACCTCGCCGCGGACCCGGCGCTGGCGAGCTTCGCCACCTGGTGCGCCCTGGCCGAGCGGCACGGCAACGACTGGCGGGCCTGGCCGGCGGAGCTGCACCACCCGGACGCCCCGGCGGTCGCCGAGCAGCGCCGCCAGCTCGCCGACCGGGTGGCCTTCCACGCATGGCTGCAACACCTCTGCGACGAGCAGCTCGACGCCGTCACGGCGGCGGCGCGCGCGGTCGGGATGCCGGTCGGCGTGGTGCACGACCTGGCCGTCGGCATCGACCCGGGCGGCGCCGACGGCTGGCAGCTCGCCGACGTGCTGGCCCAGGGCGTGCGGGTCGGGGCCCCACCCGACGACTTCAACCAGCTCGGCCAGGACTGGGGGCTCGCCGCCTGGCGCCCGGACCGGCTGGCCGCGACCGGCTATGCGGCGTACCGGGACATGCTGCGCCGGACCCTGCGGCACGCGGGCGGCCTGCGGGTCGACCACGTCGCCGGCCTGTGGCGGCTGTGGTGGGTGCCGCCGGGTGGTGGGGCCGCCGAGGGCACCTATGTCCGGTACGACGCCGAGGCGATGCTCGGCATCCTCGCGCTGGAGGCGCAGCGGGCCGGCGCGGTCGTGGTCGGTGAGGATCTCGGCACCGTCCAACCCGCGGTGACCCGAGGGCTGCGCGGGCGCAACATGCTCGGCTCGACGGTGCTGTGGTTCGCGCGCGACGCCGAGGGTGACTTCATCCCACCGGCCCGGTGGCCGCGCAACGCTCTCGCCACGATCTCCACCCACGACCTGCCGACCGCGCCGGGCTTCCTGACCGGCGAGCACGTGCGGGTACGCGACGACCTGAAGCTGCTCGACACCGACGTGGCGGTGGAGCGGGCCCGCGCCGTCGCCGACCGGGAGCGCCTGCTCGCGATGCTGCGGGCCGAGAGCCTGCTGCCCGACCCGGCGCCGTCCGCTGCGGCGCCGTCCGCTGCGGCGCTGCCCGGTCCGGCGCTGGCCGATGCGGCGCTGGCCGATGCGGCGCTGGCCGATGCGGCGCTGTCCGATAAGCCGCTGCCCGGTCCGGCGCTGTCCGATAAGGCGGTGCCCGGTCCGGCCGCGACACCCGATGCGGCGCTGCCCGACCTGGCGCTGCCCGACCCACCCGCGACACCCGACCCGGTATTGCCCGACCCGGCCGCGACACCCGATCCGGCGCTGGGCCGGCCGGCCGCGACATCACACGACGGCGAGGTGGTGGTGGCGATGCACGCCGCGCTCGCGGCGAGTCCGGCCCGGCTGCTCGGCGTCTCCCTCTACGACGTGCTGGGCGAGGTGCGCCAGCCCAACCTGCCGGGCACTGTCGACGAATATCCGAACTGGCGGTTGCCACTGCCGGCCACCGTGGCGCAGATCCGCGCCGACCCCCGCGTGGCCCGGGTCGTCCACCTGCTCAACACGGCGCGCCCACGATCGGGTGACGCGCGGCCGGCACGCCCACGATCGGGTGACGCCCGACCGGCGCGCCCGGCCGAGGACTGACGCTCAACCCGGCCGGACCGGGCCGGGCCGAACCCACCCGGCCGGGCCGGGCCGAACCCACCCGGCCGGGCCGGGCCGAACCCACCCGGCCGGGCCGAGCCGGAACCAACCGGCCGGACCAGGCCGGGCTGACCGGCCGGACTGGGTGGGCCGGCCCGCTGCCCGTCGCTCAGGCTGGCCAGTCGAAGCGGGGCGGCAGACCGAGGTAGTCGGCGTACCGCTGTAGTGCCTGCTCGACGCGGGTCCGCTCGTCGGCGGGCATCGGGGTGAGGGGCTGGATCGTGATGGTGACCACGGCCCGACCCACCTTGCGCTTCCACACGCCCACGACCCGGCCGGCGCGGACCACGGTGGCCTGGAAGATGCCGTTGTTGCCCGGCACCACGGCGGCCTGGTGCGCCGGGTCGAGCATCAGTGTGCGGTCGCGGTAGCCGAGCAGGTACTCGTCGAAGCCGGGCAGCACCAGCACGTCGTCCAGTGCGCCGTGCGGTGCGTCGGCCAGCGCCGCGTCGACGTACATCGGCTCGCCGTCGACCTGGACCGGGCTCAGCAGGTCGCCGGCGGCGGCCAGCCCGCGCCGGCCGTCGGTCAGGGTGAGGCCGGTCCAGCCGGCGAACTCGCGGTCGGTGACCGGCCCGTGCCCCCGGACGTAGCGGTGGGCGAGCAGGGCCAGCGCCTCGTCCCGTTCCAGCCGACGTTGCGCGGGGGCCCACTCGTCGAGCAGGGCGAAGGTCTGGTCGGTGCCGACGTTGGGTGCCACACAGGTCACCCCGCGCACGCTGGCGAACCAGAGCAGGTGGTAGCCGCGCTGACCGTCGGTGCCCAGCCCGGCGTCGCGCAGGGTGGCCAGGCACTCCGCGCGGGTGAGCCGGCCGCCGCCGGCCAACGCGGCGCCGAGGACGTCCACCGCCCGATCCGCGTCGGCCTCGGTCAGCCCGAGTTGTGCCCGGCGGGTCGCCGCGCCGGCAAGCGAGCGAACGCCGGTCAGCTCCAGCATCCAGCGGGCGTCGGCGGGCGGGACGAGGTGCACGGTGCCCCGCATCGGCCAGGTGCGGAGCGCCTCGCGCCGTTCCAGGGCCGCCTGCACGTCCAGGACGGTCCGGCCGGGCAGCCGCGCGCCCAGTGACCACAGCCCGCTGGCCAGGTCCTGTGCCTGCATCGCGCCGAACCACTCGACGACGTCGGCGACACCGGCGGGTCGGGTGCTCGGATGCGGGCGCAGCAGCAGGCTGGTCATCCGCAGCGCCAACGCGTCGGCCGCGCTGAGGTCGACAGGCATCGGGCGGTCCTCTCGTCGCTGGACGACCAGCCTAGAGCCGGCCACCGACACCGCCGCGGATCGGAGGCGTAACGGTGGTGGTCGGGGGAAAGCGGCTCGCCGGAAGTGCGCGCGCCGCGCGTACGGAAGGGACTCTCATGACTGCCGCAAGCGAGCCGGTACGGGGTGCCGGCGCACCGGCCGGATCCCGGAGCCATCGAGGGGACGCCCGCGCGAAGACGAGCGCCGCCGCGACCTTCGCCCTGGTGTTCGGGGTGGCCGGTTTCTTCAGCGTGTTGACGGCGATCCTCTTCTGGTTGGGGTTGGTGCTCGGCATCATCGGGATCATCCTCGGCATCATCGGTCTCCGGATGGCGCGCCGACCCGGGGTCACCGGCCGTGGCGTGTCGATCGGCGGCCTGGTGTTGAGCATCCTGGCCGTGCTGATCGGCCTCGGACTGGCCGCGGGTATCTCCACGTTCGTCAACAACGAGAACGCGGTGGACCGGCTCCAGACCCAGGTCGACAAGCTGCGCGACAAGCTCGACTGACGCCGGCCGGGTCGGCGGCACACGTGCCGGTCGCGGCCGGGACCCCAGTAGGGTGGGCGGCGTGCTCCGCCAGGTCACCGCGATCCGCTACGTCACCCCGCTGCGCGAGGGTGGGTCGCTGCCGGGCGTGGTCGAGGCCGACGACCTGGGCACGTACGTGGCGAAGTTCCGCGGCGCCGGGCAGGGGCCTAAGGCGCTGATCGCCGAGGTGATCTGCGGTGAGCTGGCCCGCCGTCTGGAGCTGCGGGTGCCCCCGCTGGTCGTGCTCGACATCGACCCGGTGATCGGGCGGGCCGAGCCCGACCAGGAGGTGCAGGAGCTGCTGCGCAACAGCGGCGGGGCCAACCTGGGGATGGACTTCCTGCCCGGGGCGCTGGGCTTCGACCCGCTCGCGCACCCCGTCGACCCGGTGCTGGCCTCCCGGGTGCTCTGGTTCGACGCGTACGTGGAGAACGTCGACAGGAGTTGGCGCAACCCCAACCTGCTGGTCTGGCACCGGGAGTTGTGGCTGATCGACCACGGGGCCGCGCTGTACTTCCACCACAACTGGCCGCGAGCCGGGGCGGCCGTGCACCGTGCCTACCGAGCTGACGACCACGTGCTTGCCCCGTACGCCTCCCGGCTGGCCGACGCCGACGCCGAGCTGGCCCCCCGGATCACCCCGGAGCTGCTCGGCGAGGTGTTGGCGCTGGTGCCGGGGGAGTGGCTGACCGCCGCCGACTTCGAGACGGCCGAGGCCGCTCGTGCCGCGTACCTGGACCACCTGTCCCGCCGGGTCGCCCGCACCGCCGACTGGCTGCCGCAGGGGAGCGCCGCATGAGGCAGCCCTTCGAGTACGCGCTGATCCGGCTGGTGCCGCGCATCGAGCGCGGCGAGCAGATAAACGTCGGGGTGTTGCTCTACTGCCAACAGCGTGACTTCCTGGCGGCGCGTACGCACCTGGACGCCGACCGGGTCCGCGCGCTGGCGCCGGACGTCGATCTGCCGGCGGTGGCCGCGGTGCTCTCCTCCTGGGACCGGACCTGCTCCGGTGACGGGCCGGCGACCCGGATGCGACTCGGTGAGCGGTTCCACTGGCTGGCCGCTCCGCGGAGCACGATGATCCAGACCGGGCCCGTGCACACCGGGCTCACCGCCGATCCGGCGGCCGAGTTGGAACGGCTGATGGCGGCCCTGGTCCGCTGAGCGGCGGCACCCGCGGCACCCCCTGATCGCGCTGCGCCAGCTCCGTTGCTGGCGGAGCGCGATCCCCCGTTCAGGTGCTCGGTGCGGGGCGACGGTTGGTTCCCGCCGGCACCGGTGACATCAGGATCGCCGTCCGTAGGGGCCGTGGGGCCGAAACAGTCGGGAAGTTGCGGAAAATTTGAGCCGGCGGTCCGGAACAGGGTCCGTGGACCCTGCCGTTAGAGGTCGCGCCCACCGGGTAGTCGCGGGAGCTGACCCGAGACGAGAAGGGGACATCTGATGGCTGCCCAGACCAAGGTAGCGGTGATCTACTACAGCGCCACCAGCATCACGTACCAGATGGCGCAGGCCGTCTGCGAGGCCGCCGGAGACGCGGGCGCCGACGTGCGCCTGCGCAAGGTCCGCGAGCTGGCGCCGGACGAGGCGATCCGCTCCAACTCCGGCTGGCAGGCACACCATCTGGAGACCCAGGACGTGCCCGAGGCGATGGTCGACGACCTGGCCTGGGCCGACGTGGTGATCATGGGTGCTCCGACCCGGTACGGCATGATCGCGGCCCAGTTGAAGCAGTTCATCGACACCACGGGTCCGCTGTGGGCACAGGGTGCGCTGGCCAACAAGGTCTACGCCGCCTTCACCTCGACGGCGACCGCGCACGGCGGGCAGGAGACCACGCTGACCTCGCTGTTCAACGTCTTCTACCACTGGGGTGGCGTCGTGGTCGCCCCCGGTTACACCGACACCAGCCAGTTCATCGCCGGCAACCCGTACGGCGCCTCGCACACGAGCAACAACGGGGAGATCGCCCCGGACGCCGTGGCGCTCGGGGCCTGCGCGCTCACCGCCCGACGTGCGGTGCTGCTCGGGACCGCGCTGAAGGCGGGCATGGCCGGCTGACGACGGCGGACGACCGGTGGCGCGGGCGGGGGCTCTCGGCCCGTCCACGCCACCGGTCGGCTTCAGCCGTACCCGGCGGCGGGACGGCTATGCGCGCCCGCCCGTGGCGGACAGCTCGTCGGCGCGCGGTGCCGGCAGCAGATCGGTCAGCAGCTCGGTCAGCACCGCGAGCCCGTCCGGGCTGAGCACCGACTCCGGGTGGAACTGCACCCCGGCGAAGCCGCGCCCCCGCAGGGCGTGCACCGCGCCGTCGCCCGCGTCGCGGGCCAGCTCCACCGGCCCGTACGCGCCGGTCACCCGGTCCGCGTCCGCGCGTGCCGTGAACGTCGAGTAGAACCCCACCCGGCGGGTCCGGCCGAACAGCGACACCTCCCGCTGCGTGCCCTGGTAGGGCGCCTCCCGGCGGTGCAGGGCCAGCCCCAGCAGCCCGGCCAGCACCTGATGGCCGAGGCAGACCGCGAGGGTGGGCCGCCCGGTCGCCAGCAGCTCGGTCAGCAGCTCCCGCAGCGCCACCATCTTCGGCTCGTCCCGGCTGCCCGGGTCGCCCGGCCCGGGACCGACCACCACCAGGTCGTACCCGTCGACGGGGCCTCCCGCGTGCCACGGCCGCAGGCTCACCGCGAGGCCCAGCGCGCCCAGTTGGTGGGCCAGCATCGCGGTGAAGGTGTCCTCGGCGTCCACGATCAACACCTGGCGGCCGACCAGACCGGGCAACCCGGCCGCGTTCGGTGCACGCTGGTCCAGCCAGAACCGCGCCAGTGGCGCGTTGCGCGCGGCCAGCGCGTCGCGTACCTCCGGGTCGTCGGCCAGCCGCGCGACCGGGCCGGCGCTGCCGGACGCCGCCGGCCCGAGACCGAGCGCGGCCAGCACGCCGGCGGCCTTGGCGTGCGTCTCCGCGACCTCGCCGGCCGCCGTCGAGTGCCGGACCAGGGTGGCGCCCACCGGCACCCGCAGGTGCCCGGCGGGGGAGATCTCGGCGGTCCGGATCAGGATCGGCGCGTCGAGCGTCTGCCGACCGGCCTCGTCGTGGCCGAGCAGCGCCAGCACACCCGCGTAGTAGCTCCGGCCGCGGCCCTCGTGTCGGGAGATCACCCGGCAGGCGTTCTCCATCGGGCTGCCGGTCACCGTCGGGGCGAACATCGTCTCGCGCAACACCTCCCGGACGTCGCGGGTGCCGCGCCCGGCCAGCAGGTACTCGGTGTGCGCCAGGTGCGACATCTCCTTCAGGTACGGGCCGATCACCTGACCGCCGTCCTCGGCGACGGTGGCCATCATCTTCAGTTCCTCGTCGAGCACCATGTACAGCTCCTCGACCTCTTTCGGGTCGGCGAGGAAGCGCAGCAGCGCCGCCCGGTCCGGGATACCACCGCCGGACCGGAAGGTGCCGCTGATCGGGTTCATCATGACCAGCCCGTCGTCGACGCTCACGTGCCGTTCCGGGCTGGCCCCGACGAGCGTCCGGGTGCCGGTGTGCACGACGAACGTCCAGTACGCGCCGCGTTCGGCGACCAGCAACCGGCGTAGCGCGGCCAGCGCGGCCACCAGCGGTCGGCCCTGCACGGTGGCGTGCAGGGTGCGGTGGATGACGAAGTTCGCGCCCTCGCCGCGGCCGATCTCCTCGGTGAGCACCCGCTGCACCGTCTCGGCGTACTCCTCGTCGGTGACGTCGAAGGCGGCGTCGGTGGTGCGGACCGGTTCGTCGGGCAGCGTGGCCAGGGCGTCGGCCAGCGCGATCCGCCGATGCTCGCGGACCCGGAGGCACTCCAGCGGAGCGCCGTCGTCGACGCAGGCGAAGCCGCGTTCGGTGATCTGGCGGTACGGCACCAGGGCCAGCGTCCGCGCCCCGGGCGTGCCCGGCGGCAGCGGGATGTCGGCCAGACGCTCGACGGTGTCGACGGGGCCGGTGAACAACTCCAGCTCGTCCGCGCCGTCGCGGCGCAGCAGCGCGAAGGGGCCCGGGTCGACGCCGCTGGTCACGGCGGTGAGCAGGTCGGTCAGGTGGGTCATCGAGGTCTCCGTGGGGCCGGGCGCCGCCGGTCGCGGCGGCCATCCGGGCCGGGGAGAACCGGCGGCCGCCTCGATGGCGGCCGCGTGGATGAAGCTACGCGCGGAGGGTGGCCGCCGGGTCGGCGGGCCACCAGCAGGTCGGATGCGCGAGCATGTGATCCACCCTACGCGCCCGGCGCCCGCCTGGCACCGGGTAACTTGACCGGCGATGAACATTCTCGCGCTCGATCTGGGTACCTCCTCGGTACGCGGGCTCGTGCTGGACTCCGACAGCCGTCCATTGCCCGGTGCCCTGGCCCGGCGCAAGGTCGACCTCGCCATCGGCGACGACGGCACCGGCACGCTGTCCGGCCCCGGCTACCTCGCCTGTCTGATCGAGTGCCTCGACGAGTTGGCCGACGCGGGGCACCTGCACGAGGTGGACCTGGTGGCGGTCTCCGCCCAGTGGCACTCGGTGCTCCCGCTCGACCGCGACGGCGCCCCGATCGGCCCGGTGGTCACCTGGCTGGACACCCGGCCCGCGCCGGTCGGCGGCACGGCCGGACCCGCCGACCCGGACGGCTTCCACCAGCGCACCGGCTGCTGGTGGCACCGCTCGTACTGGTCGATGCGGTTGCCCTGGCTGCGCGAGCAGTCCGGCAGCCCGATCGCCCGGTTCGTCGGCCTGCCCGAGTACGTGCTGGGCGAGCTGCTCGAGGACGCGCCCATGTCGGTGTCCCAGGCCTCCGGGACCGGCCTGCTGGACCTCCGCACCCTGCGCTGGGACGAGGAGGCGCTGACCCTGGCCGGCGCACGGCCAGGGGACCTGCCGGCCCTCGGCGGGTTGGACTGGCACGGCCGGCTCCGGGCCGACCTGGCCCGCCGATGGCCGCAGCTGGCGCAGGCCCGCTGGTCACCGCCGGTGGGCGACGGCGGGGCGTCGAACGTCGGCTCGGGCTGCGTCGACCCGAGCCGGGCCGCGGTCACCGTGGGCACCTCCGCGGCCGTACGGCTGATGCAGCGGATCCCGGCCGGCGAACCGATGCCCCGGCTCCCCGAGCGTCTGTGGCGCTACCGGGTCGACCACGACCACGTGGTCACCGGCGCGGCGTACGCCTGCGGCGGCAACCTGTTCGCCTGGGCGAACCGGGAGCTGCGGTTGCCGCAGGGCGCCGAGCTGGACGCGGCGCTGGCGCTGGTGCCGGTGGGCGGTGGCCGACCGGCCGACCCCCGCTTCGGTGGCGACCGGCCGCCCGGCCTGCTGCCGGCGGGCAGCGGACAGCTCCGCGACCTGAGCTTCAGCACCACCTCGGTGGACATCCTCGCCGGGCTGATGCAGGGGCTGTGTGAGCTGGTCGCCGAGGATCTCGCGGTGCTGGAGTCCACGATCGACAAACCGGTGGGTGTGGTGCTGGGCGGGGGCGCGGTGGCCGCCTCGGTGTGGTGGCGGCAGGCCTTCGCCGCCGCGCTGGCGCCGCGACCGGTGTCGCACCAGCGCAACCCGGAGATCGGTGCCACCGGCGCGGCGCTCGTGGCGTTGGGTCGGTTCGGAGACGCGATCGGGCTCGCCGACATCGGCCGGACGGACGAGCTGGTCTTGCCGACCACGGCAGGACGTTCCCACCCGCAGTATCCTTCCTGAACCTCCGCGTCGCCCGGGCCGTTGACAGAGCTCCCGAGCCTGGTTGGATGGACTGCGCTCCCCGGACCGCGGTGGACGCGGTAGGACCGAGGAGGCAGGGTGGCGGTGGGTTCCGGCCCGGCGAACGGCACGGTGTCGAACCACCGCCGACGCCGCTTCGACGTCCGAGTCGTACCGCATCGACGGCGGTCGCCGTTCCGGCTGCGGGACTGGCGGATGAGCACGAAGCTCGCGACCGTGCTGATGGTGCCGTCGATGGCGTTCCTGGTGCTCGCCGGGGTGCAGACCAGCGCGCTCGTGGGGCGGACGACGGCATTGAACGACTTCTCCCGCCAGGTCGGCATCGGCCGGCAGATCACCGCCGCGGTGCACCAGCTCCAGCAGGAGCGCGACCGCTCGGCGGGGGAGTTGGGTGACCGGCGCGGGGGCGGCGACCGGGACGACACGGTGACCAACCTGAAGCCGTTGCAGACGGCGACCGACCGGGCGATCGGGGACCTGCGTCGGGCCGCCGAGCCGCTCGCGGACGCCGACGCGTCCTGGCGGGTCGCCTTCTCCGAGGCGATGGAGGCGTACGACCAGGTTGTCGACATCCGGGCGGCGATCGCGCCGGCGGTGCTCAGCAGCGAGACGATCCTGAGCAACTACCACCGGGCGGTCGGCGCGATGCTCGACCTGCTGGCCGAGCCGAACCCCGGTCAGGACCAGCCCGCGTTGAACAACGCGGTCCTGCGCTACGTGCAGCTCGCCCGGGTCAAGGAGCTGTCCTCCCGGCTCCGCGCCCAGCTCTACGCCGCCTCCCGCGCGGGCGGGTACGGCACCGAGGACCGGGTGCTCCTCGCGGATCTGCGCGGCCAACAGTTGACCGCGCTCGGCGCGTTCCGGGTGGCCGCGACCGACGACCAGATCCGCCGCTACGACCAGACCACCGTGACTCCGGAGTTCGTGGTCGCCACGCGGCTGGAGGAACGCAGCCTGCCGGCCAGCGACGCGGCGCCGAAGGTGCTGCCGTCGGAGCAGTGGTGGGCGGCCAGCCAGCAGCGCCAGGACCTGTTGCGCCAGCTTGAGGCGGGGGTGCTCGACGACGCGGTCCGGCAGGCCGACGACGCCAGCAGCGGTCAGCTACGGGCCACCCTGCTCGTCGTCGGCGGAGTCGTGGTGGTCCTGCTGGTGGCCCTGCTGATCTCGTTGCTGATCGGGCGGTCGGTGGCCCGTTCGATGCGGTTGCTGCGGAGCCAGGCGTTGCGGATCGCGCAGGTCGAGCTGCCGGAGGCGCTGGACCGGCTGAAGACCGTCACCGGTGGGGTGCCCGGCATCGACGTCGCGCCGGCGGTGGTCCGTTCGCTCGACGAGATCGGCGAGCTGGCGGAGGCGTTCGTGGCGGTGCACCGCAGCGCCGTCACCGTCGCCGTCGAGCAGGCGCTCATGCGGCGCAACGTCAACGCGATGTTCGTCAACCTCGCCCGCCGCAGCCAGGTGCTCGTGGAACGGCAACTGGAGCTGCTGGACGACCTGGAGCGTGAGGAGAGCGACCCGGACCAGTTGGAGAACCTGTTCAAGCTCGACCACCTGGCCGCCCGCATGCGCCGCAACGACGAGAGTCTGCTGGTGCTCGCCGGCACCGATTCGACGCGGCGGTGGAACCGGCCGGTCGGCATCGGTTCGATGCTGCTGGCCGCCGCCGCGGAGATCGAGCAGTACCAGCGGGTCCGCATCGAGTCGGTGGCCGACGTGTATGTGGTCGGGCACGCCGTCGGCGAGCTGGTGCACCTGTTGGCCGAGTTGTTGGAGAACGCCACGGCCTTCTCCCGCCCGGACACCCTCGTGGTGGTGACCGCCAAGGTCGAGGCCACGACCACCCTGATCGAGATAGTCGACAGTGGTCTCGGCATGAGCACGACCGCCTTGGCCGAGGCGAACGCGGTGCTGGCCAGTCCCCCGGCCGCGGATGTGGCGGCGGTGGAGCGGATGGGTCTGTTCGTGGTCAGCCACCTGGCGGCCCGGCTGGGCGTCTCGGTACGCCTGCACGGGGGTCAGGACGGCCTGGTGGCTCGGCTCGTGCTGCCCGCCACGCTGTTGGCGCCGGCGGGCGCGGTGGAGCTGGATTCGCCCGCGCCGGCCCGGATGCTGGCGACGAGCGCCGCGCGGGGAATGGCCGCGCCGTCCGGGGGTGCCCGGGAGGCAGATGCGTCGGGGCCGGGCTTCGACGCCAGGGAGCTGCCGGTGGCCGGCCGGCGGCCGGGAGTGGCCGTGCCGCGTCCGGCCCGTCCGGTGCGCTCCGCGGATGTGTTGGCCCCGGCCGCCGCACCCGGCGGCGGCGCGGGCTGGTGGTCGCGACAGGGTCCGTCCGCGCCGGCGGTGCCCGTGGCGGCGATGCCGCCGGCCGTTCCGGTGACCGCCGGCACGAACGAGCGAGGGCTGCCGGTGCGGGTGCCGATGGCGCAGTTGAGCGCGGTCACCCGTACGGCGCAACCGACCTCGACGCCGAACCGCGTCGACCTGGACCCGGAAGCGGTCGGCGGCATGCTGTCCCGGCTCTACAGCGGGGTGCGGCGTGCCGAGGCCGAGGACACCACCGAGATACCCGTGCCACCGTCCGGGGGGCACGACGAAGGGGGACGACGACAGTGACGACGTTGAGCCAGGAGGCGCGTGACCTGAGCTGGCTGGTGAGCGCGTTCGCGGACCGGGTGCCGGGCGTGGCGCACGCGGTGGTGGTCTCCTCGGACGGCTTGTTGGTGGCGATCTCCGACCATCTGCCCCGCGACAACGCGGACAAGCTCGCGGCGGTGACCTCCGGCCTGATGAGCATCACGGCGGGCGCGGCCTCGATGTTCGACGGCGACATCGTCAAGCAGACCGTGGTCGAGATGGGCCGCGGCTACTTCCTGGTGATGCAGATCCGCGACGGTTCTATCCTGGCCACGCTGGCGGCCGGGGACGCGGACATCGGTGTCGTGGGTTACGAGATGGCCCGGCTGGCCAAGCAGGCGGGGGAGATGCTCACCCCGGCGCTGCGAGCGGAGTTGCAGCAGGCGCTGCCCCGCTGACCGGCCGGTCCGGAACCCGGACGGTCACCGGCTCACCCGAGCCGAGCCGTCCGGGCCCGGCATTCCGGGTGGCGGCCGGCTCAGAAGCCGCCGTCGGTGATGACGGAGCGGTACCAGGTGGCGCTGCTCTTGAGCACGCGCCGCTGGGTCGGGTAGTCCACGTAGACAAGGCCCCAGCGCTGGTCGTATCCCGCGTCCCACTCGAAGTTGTCAAGCAGCGACCAGACGTGGAAGCTCTCCAGCGGCACCCCGGCGGCGATGGCCCGGTGCACGGCGGTGAGGTGGTCGCGCAGGAAGCTGATCCGGCCCGCGTCGTGGACGGTGTCGTCCGCCGTCAGGGTGTCGGCTGTGGGCAGGCCGTTCTCGGTGATGGTGAGGGGGATCGGGCCGTAGTCGCGGGTGACCCGGGTCAGCAGGTCGTACATTCCCTCGGGGTAGATCTGCTGCCACTCGGCCTCGGTGGTCGCCCAGCGTCGCACCGTGCTGCCGTCGCCGGTGACGTAGATCGGTGTGTAGTACTGCACGGCGAGCAGGTCGATGGGCGCCGAGATGATCTTCAGGTCGCCGTCGCGGATGCCCCGGACCATCCGGCTCTGCGGGCCCAGGTCGGCCAGCAGGTCCTCCGGGTAGCTGCCCCGGAGCACGGAGTCGAGGTAGAGGCGGTTCTCGTAGCCGTCGTAGAGGTGGGCCGCGGCGGCCGCCTGGGCGGAGTCGTCGGCGGGGTAGCAGGGGTGCAGGTTGAGCGCGGGGCCGATCCGGCTGTCGCTGCCGCTGGCCCGGAGCGTGCCGACGGCCAGCCCGTGCGCGAGTTGCAGGTGGTGGGCGACCAGGTAGGCGGCGTCCGGGTCCTGTCGGCCGGGGGCGTGGTGGCCGGTGAGGTAGCCGTTCTGCACCACGGTCTTCGGTTCGTTGATGGTGAGCCACGCCGGCACCGAGTCGCCCAGGGCGCGGAAGACCACGTCGGCGTAGTCGGCGAAGCGGTGGGCGGTGTCGCGCGACTCCCAGCCGCCGGCGTCCTGCAGTGCCTGCGGGAGGTCCCAGTGGAACAGGGTGGCCATCGGGGCGATGCCGCGCTCGTGCAGGCCGTCGATGAGCCGGCGGTAGAAGTCGAGCCCGCGCTGGTTGGGCAGGCCGCTGCCGTCGGGCTGGATCCGTGGCCAGGAGATGGAGAAGCGGTAGCTGCGCAGCCCGAGGTCGCGCATGAGGTCGAGGTCCTCGGCGTACCGGTGGTAGTGGTCGGCGGCCACGTCGCCGGTGTCGCCGTTACGGGTGCTGCCCGGGACGCGGCTGAAGGTGTCCCAGACGGATTCGCCGCGCCCGTCCTCCTTGGCGGCGCCCTCGATCTGGTACGCCGAGGTGGCCGCACCCCAACCGAAGTTGTCGGGGAAGCGCAGTGGGCTGGCGGGCCCGGTAGGTATCGACATGGATTCTCCTCGTGGATACGGGGCCACCGCCGAGATTCGGGAGCGCTCCCAGAATAGGCCAGGGGCGGCCGGCCCGGTCAGCTGACCGTCATGGCGGCCGGCGATGGCGGGTCGAGGCGGTTGGGGGCCCCGGACAGCGAACAAGGCCGCCGGGCGGCGCGGCGCGCCTGTCCCGTCGGCCTCTTTTCCCATCGTGTACGGGGGTTTAGTGTGGGGACGGGGGAGGGCAACCCCCGTCCCCACCGTAACTGCACACACACGGGCGAGATTTGGGTCCTGCCGTGCGTGTCGCGCGGGAGCCGGGCCACGCGAGTGGCTCTGGTTCCACCTCCCTCCGTAAGGCGGGACGATGGCTGACGACGGCGTCCGGGCTGGCCCGTCGTCGGCCCTCGGGCTGGTTCGCCAGGCCCGTCAGAAACGACCCTAGCGATCTTCTTGTTGGAACCTTGTCGATGGAAGCGCTCCCATCGACCGATGTTGCGACTGTAACGCCCGTCACGGCTTTGTGAAAGACCCAAAACGAGATCGAAACAACGAGCTGAACGAGTGGCGTCTGCGCTTGTTGTGGGAGCGCTTCCATGGCAGACTGTCGATTCAACGCGACAGGAGCCACATCGCGTGAGCGCGGGTTCACCGAGGGCAGCCGGCAGCACGATCCCGGTCACGGTCACCCGATCGCAGCCGGCGGGACCCCCTCCCGTGCGGGCCGCACACCGCCCTACCCCGGCCGGGCCCGGGGAAAAACCACCTTCCCGGCGCCTCGAATCTCCCGCGGACCACCACCCTCGCGGGCAGGCGCCTTCGCCGGGGACCGTCCCGGCCTGGTCCGAGGAGACACCGCGCACATGAGACAACTGGCAAGACGCCGTCGCGTGGCGATCATCGCTGCCGTCGCGCTCGCCGCCGGCGGGGTGACCCTGCCCGCCGGCGCCGCACAGGCCGCGCCCGCCTGCGACGTGGTCTACGCGACCAACGACTGGAACAACGGCTTCACCGCCAACGTGACGATCAAGAACCTGGGCGATCCGATCAGCAACTGGACGCTCAAGTGGACCTTCCCGAACAGCGGCCAGCGGGTCGTTCAGGGTTGGTCGGCCAAATACAGCCAGACCGGCAGCGACGTCACCGTGACCAACGAGTCGTACAACGGCAACCTCGCCGCCGGCGCCTCCACCACGATCGGCTTCAACGGCGCCCACTCGGGCAGCAACCCGAAGCCCACCTCGTTCACGCTCAACGGCACCCCGTGCAACGGCACCCCGGCGAACCGGCCGCCGACGGTCTCCCTCGGCGTGCCGAGCGGGCCGTTCACCGCGCCGGCCGACGTGCCGCTGACCGCCACCGCCAGTGACCCGGACGGGACGATCAGCAAGGTCGAGTTCTACCGCAACGGCCTGCTGATCAACACCGACACCTCCGCGCCGTACGCGTACACGCAGGAGGACCTGCCGGCCGGCAGCTACACCGTGCAGGCCAAGGCGTACGACAACGCCAACGGCATCGGGGTCGACGAGAAGGCGTTCACCGTCGGCGCCCCCAGCGGCCCGACGCTCGTCGCCACCCCGTCCGCGGTGAGCGTCAGTGAGGGTGGCACCTCCACCTTCAACCTGAAGCTCAGCGCCGCGCCGACGGCCAACGTGCCGGTCACCCTCACCCCCAGCGGCGACGCCGACGTCACGGTCTCGCCGACCACCGCCACGCTGACCCCGAGCAACTGGAACACCGGGGTCACCGTCACGGTCGCCGCGGCGGAGGACACCGACACCCTGGGCGGCGCCGCCACCATCACCGCCGCCGCCACCGGTCTCGCCTCGCTGGCGGTCACCGCCACCGAGATCGACAACGACACCCCCGGTGGCGACAACACCTACATCGCGAAGTTCCTCGAGCAGTACGGCAAGATCAAGAACTCGGGCTACTTCAGCCCCGAGGGCGTGCCGTACCACTCGGTGGAGACGCTCATCGTCGAGGCGCCCGACCACGGGCACGAGACGACCTCCGAGGCGTTCAGCTTCTGGCTCTGGCTGGAGGCGAACTACGGGCGCGTCACCCAGAACTGGGCGCCGTTCAACAACGCCTGGACGGTGATGGAGAAGTACATCATCCCGACGCACGCCGACCAGCCGACCGCCGGCTCCGCGGGCACCCCGCAGTACGCCGCGGAGTACAACCTGCCCAGCCAGTACCCTTCGGCGCTGAACCCGAACATCTCGGTCGGGCAGGACCCGCTCCGCTCGGAGCTGCAGTCGACCTACGGCACCGGTGACATCTACGGCATGCACTGGCTGATGGACGTCGACAACACCTACGGCTTCGGTCACTGCGGCGACGGCACCACCAAGCCGGCCTACATCAACACCTTCCAGCGGGGCACCCAGGAGTCGGTGTGGGAGACCGTCCCGCAGCCCTCCTGCGACACCTTCAAGCACGGCGGTCAGTACGGCTACCTCGACCTGTTCGTCAAGGACACCGGCGCCCCCGCCAAGCAGTGGAAGTACACGAACGCCCCGGACGCCGACGCCCGCGCCGTGCAGGCCGCGTACTGGGCGCTGACCTGGGCCAAGGCGCAGAACAAGCAGGCCGACGTCGCGGCCACCATCGCGAAGGCCGCCAAGATGGGCGACTACCTGCGGTACTCGATGTTCGACAAGTACTTCAAGAAGATCGGCAACTGCGTCGGGGCCAGTACCTGCCCCGCCGGCAGCGGCAAGGACTCTGCGCACTACCTGCTCTCCTGGTACTACGCCTGGGGCGGTGCGTACGACACCAGCCAGAACTGGTCCTGGCGGATCGGCTCCAGCCACAACCACTTCGGCTACCAGAACCCGTTCGCGGCCTGGGCGCTGACGAACACCCCGGAGCTCAAGCCGCAGTCGCCGACCGCGACCGCGGACTGGACCAAGAGCCTCGAACGGCAGCTGGAGTTCTACACCTGGCTCCAGTCCGCCGAGGGCGGCATCGCCGGTGGCGCCACCAACAGCTGGGACGGCAGTTACGCCCAGCCGCCGGCCGGCACCAGCACCTTCTACGGCATGTTCTACGACGTCGACCCGGTCTACAACGACCCGCCGTCGAACCAGTGGTTCGGTATGCAGGCCTGGTCGATGCAGCGCATCGCCGAGCTGTACCTGCAGACCGGTAACGCGAAGGCCAAGGCGCTGCTGGACAAGTGGGTGCCGTGGGCGATCGCCAACACCACCCTCGGCACCAACTGGTCGATCCCGTCGGACCTGGCGTGGACCGGCCAGCCGACCACCTGGAACCCGTCCAGCCCGCAGCCCAACACCGGCCTACACGTCGAGGTCACGGTGAAGGGCCAGGACGTCGGCGTCGCCGGCGCCTACGCCCGGACCCTGATCGCGTACGCGGCCAAGTCGGGCAACGTGGCGGCCAAGGACACGGCGAAGGGGCTGCTCGACGCGCTCTCCGCCGCGGCCGACGCCAAGGGTGTCTCCACCACCGAGAAGCGTGGCGACTACCGGCGCTTCGACGACACCTACAACGCGTCCACCGGGCAGGGCCTCTACGTCCCGCCGGGCTGGACCGGGAAGATGCCGAACGGCGACGCCATCGCCGCCGGCAAGAGCTTCCTCGACATCCGGTCCTTCTACAAGAACGACCCGGACTGGCCCAAGGTGCAGGCGTACCTGGACGGTGGCCCGGAGCCGAGCTTCAACTACCACCGGTTCTGGGCACAGGCTGACATCGCCATGGCGTACGCCGACTACGGCAGCCTGTTCCCGAACGGCTGACGACGACCCGGGGTGGGTGGCGTGGACCGCCCACCCCGGGATCCGGCCGGGGTCCGGGGAACGACGGACTCCGGCCGGCGGGACGGCCTGACACCCACGGTCAGGCCGGGGTGGGCCGGCCATCTGGCCGACGCAGCGGATCGGCTGGCCCACCCCACCGCCCGGACTGGAGCCAACCGCGAAAAAGCCCAGAAATTCGGGCCGTCACGGGATCACGCCGAGGTCCGGAACGGAGTAACGTACGTCACCGGAGAGGCCGCTCCCCCCGTGGCGGCCTCTCCACTTTTTTGCCCGCAGCGCCCCTGGTCGGCCCTGGTTCAGCCCGGCGGCGCCGGCGGCTCCGCACCGACCGGATGACGCAGACCGGGGTGCCCGGCCGGCAACGACCGCCGCAGCACCACCCAGCTCACTGCCAGCGCCGCGGCGACCAGCGGCCAGGTCAACGCCACCCGGGCCACCACCAGCGCGAGCACCTGCCCACCCAGGTACAGCGGCACGAACACCGCCAGCCGCACCAGGTAGGTCGCCGTCCACACCCAACTCGCCCGGCCGTACCCGCGCAGCAGCGCCCGGTCGCGCCGCCACCGGGTGCGCTGGCCCAGCACCCCACCGACCAACACACCCAGCAGCGGCCAGCGCACCACGATGCTGACCGCCCAGGCGAGAGCGCTGGCGGCGTTGGACAGCACCTGAATGAGGAAGAAGTCCTCGGCCCGGCCGGTGCGCACCGCGATCAGCGCCGCGACGCAGACGGCCAGCAGACCGACAAGCACCGACCGCGGCCGGTCACCCCGGCGCAGCCGTACGCCGGCCACCGTCGCGCCCACGGCCAGCGCCGCGCCGATCCCACCCCACAGCGACTCGCCGCCCAGCAGCCAGCCCGCCGCGAACGCGAGCGGCGGCAGGGTGGCGTCGACGGCCCCGCCCCGCCCGCCCAACAGGTCCGCGAGCGACTCGGCGCGCGCCCGCCCGTCGGGGCCCCGGTCGGGGCTCACCCGCTGGTCCAGACCGGGTGCGGCCTGGCCATCGCCGTGCTCGGGTGTTCCGCCCATCGCCGCCTCCTCGCTCTGGCACAACCTAACCGTCGGCGGGCGGCGGGCCACCGGTCGGCAGTCCGACACCTGCCGCTACGGTGTGCGGATGCGCGCGACGGCACGGGGTTGGACCGCGGTCTGGTTGGTCGTTCTGGCCCTTGTCCAGACGGCCGCTTTCCTCGCCGTGTGGCGGGTGGCCCTGCACACCGAGATCGGCCAGTGGGTGGACACCGTCGCCCTCACCGGCAACCGGATCGGGCAGGACACCATCGAGGGCCCCGTCGACCGGATCCTCAACGCGATGTCGGTGGTCTCCCTGCTCGCCGCCACCGCGATGATCGGGTTCATCGCGCTGATCCGCGGACGGATCGCCCTGGCGATCACCGCGACGCTCCTGATCGCCGGGGCGAACGTCTCGACCCAACTGCTGAAGTACGGGCTGAACCGGCCCGACTACGGCGTCGACCCGGAGCGCGCCGGGGTGGGCAACAGCCTGCCCAGCGGGCACACCACGGTGGCCGCGGCGGTGGCTGTCGCGCTGGTGCTCGTGTTGCCGGCCAAGGTGCGGGCGGTCGGTGCCGTCCTCGCCGCGGCCTATGCCGCCACCGCAGGCGTCGCCACCCTCTCCGCCGGCTGGCACCGACCCAGCGACGCGATCGCCGCGTACCTGGTGGTGGGTGTGTGGGCGGCACTGGCCGGGCTGGTCCTGCTGATCACCCAGCGGGAGCAGGCCGAGGTCGCTCCCGGCGACGCGCACCGTACGGTCGCGCTGGTGCTCGGGGGGGCCGGGGTGCTCGCCCTGGTCGCCTGCGGGCTGTGCCTCACCTGGCTGGTCGGCCTGCGCGACACCGGCCCGGACGAGTTGAGCCGCCAACCCCTGTTCGTCGCGTACGCGGGCAGCGCCACCGGGATCGCCGGCACGATGGCGGTGGTGATGGCGTTGGTGCTCACCGTCGTGCACCGGCTGGTGCCCAGGGTCAAGGGCTGAGCGGACCGATGGACCCGGTCGGCAGGGCGTTCGCCGCGGAGTGCGCGCGGCTCACCGAGATCCTCGCCGAGCTTGTCGACGCCGACCTGGACCGGCCCACCAACTGTCCACCGTGGACGGTCCGGGAGCTGGTCGCGCACGTGCGCACCGGAGTCGGCCGGCTGACCGACATGCTCGCCGCGCCGGCCCCGCCCCGCGCCGAGGTCGACGCCGCCGGTTATTTCGGCCTGGCGAAGTTCACCCCGACTGTCGACGCCGACCGGATCGCCGGAGCCCGCCGCGACGCGTCGCCGGCAGACCGGGCGGCGTTGGCGACCGAGTTCGAGCGCGCCTGGCGGGCCACCGACGCCGCGGTCGCCGCCGCGCCGCCCGATCGCGTCGTCCGGACCCGGCACGGCGACGCGATGGGCGTCACCGAGTTCCTGCGGACCCGGGTCGTCGAGGTGGGCGTGCACGGTCTGGACCTGGCCGCCGCGCTGGGCCGCCCGCCCTGGCTCACCCCACCGGCGGCCGAGGTGATCGCGGACCTGCTCACCGGGGGCCGACCGGCGCCCGCCGGGTTGCGCTGGGACCGGCTGACCCTGATCCGCAAGACCACCGGACGGGCGGCGCTGACCGCCCCGGAGCGGTCCGCGATCGACGCCGCCGACTTCCGCTGGCTCACCTTCGGCCGCTGACCCGCCCACCCGGGGGCATCGGTCACCGTTCGTGCGGTGACGGTCAGCTCGCGGCGCGGGGTGCGGGGACGTGCGGGGCGACGCCGCGCAGGTGGGTCAGCACCACCGGGTCGATCCGCCCCGGCACCAGCCGCTCCTCCAGGTTCTCCAGCCCCGCCCAGGAGACCAACGCCGCCTCCGTGCCGCCGTCGGCCACCGGATGGCCCAGCGCGGCGAGCAACGCCGCCACCTCGTCGGCGACCGCGCCGCTCAGGTCGAGCAGGGTGGCCGGGTCGGGCCGGCTGAACAGCATGGTGTGCACGGCGAGCAGCCGACCCAGCTCGGCGACCGGGTCCGGGTGATCGTCCACCCGAAGGTCGACGAGCACGTCGCTGGTGCCGCCGTACCCGCCGCCGCGCTCGACCACCAGCAGCCCGGCGCTCTGCCGACCCCGCCGGTCGCCGCCGGCCTCGTCGCCGGCTCGCAACGCGGCGACCAGCCGCTCGGCGAACGGCAGCGCCGACCCGGCCAGCCAGGCGTCGCCAAGCGCGTCGACGACCTCCGGGCCGGTGAGCACGTTGCCCTGTGCGGCCCAGCCGTCGCCGGTCCGCCCACCCGCCCACGGGTGGCAGGCCGGCCCGGTCCAGGTGGCGCCCGGTCCCTCGACGCCCACCACGCCGAGCTGGCGGTGCTCCCGCTCGGGGTCGGCGGCGACCAGCCCGGCCACCACGTCGGCCGCAGCCACCCCGGTACGCAGCAGGGTGAGGCCCTGCGGACGGTACGCGAGGTTGACGTGCGCCTGGGTGGCAAGCGCGCCGACCTCGGCGGCGGCAGCCGGCACCAGCGCCCCGGCGGCGAGGAACTTGCTGGCGACGACGACGCCGTGCAGGCGGGCGTCGGTGGAGCGGGCGACGAGCGAGAAGGTCACCCGCCGAGCCTAGACGGGCGTCGCCTGGGCCCGTCGCAGGCCGGTCAGGGGTTTGACACAGCCCCCGACGGGCGTCGTCGTGCCGTGCTGGCTCAGAAGGGTGGCGTGGCGGCCTCCGGTGGGGCGCCGTACGCCCGGCGGGCGTCGACGACCACGACGACGGCCAACACCAGCACCCCGACCGCGCTCGCGAACACACCGGGCAGGAACAGCAGTGGCACCGCCGACGCCGCCAACACCAGCAGGGCGATCCACCGGGACGGGGACACCCGCGCGAACACCTCGTACTCCAGGCGGGCCCGCCCGGCCAGGAACAGGGCCGGGCCACCGAGCGCCATGGCCAGCCACGGTCCCGGGATCTGTTCCAGCGGATGCTGGATGATCAGCTCGTAGCCGATCGCGGTGGCCGCGAGACCGACCACCATCACCAGGTGGGTGTCGGCCGCCGACCGGCCGATGGTGGCGGGGTGTCGGGCCTTCACCACCGCCTCGCCCAGAATCCGCCCGGCCCGTTGCACGTAGATCCGCCACAGCAGGATCGAGGTGGCCAACGCGAGCGCGAACGCCCACGCGTGCCCCGACTCGTACGGTCCCTCGCTGTACGCGAAACCCGCGACCAGGATCGTCTCGCCGAGCGCGACGAGGAAGAACTGCTGGTACCGCTCCGCCAGGTGTTCCCCGGCGATCTCCCACTTGGAGACCGTCGAGCGACCCAGCCCCGGCACCGGCCAGCCACACCGGGCGGCCAGGTACTCGAGGACCAGCGCCGCCGTCCAGAGCGTGACCTGCGTGTTGGTGGGCAGCAGCGCCCCGGTGATCCAGAGGACCCCGCTGACGGAGAACACCACAGCCATGCGGACCTTCAGCCGGCGGTACGGGTGGGCGCCCAACGCGAGCGACAGGATCACCGGACGGGCCACCTGCGCGACCACGTACGCCACCGCGAACATCAGCGCGGTCTCGCTGAACGCCCGGGGGATCGCCACCCCGAGCAGCATGCTGCACACCAACGCGGTGATCACCACGGTCTGCAGCGGCACCCGGTACGGGTCGTAGCGGCTCGTCGTCCACGCGGTGCCCTGCCAGACCGACCAGAGCGCGAGCAGCAGCAGCAACGTCTTGCCGCTCCCGGTGACCGCCGCCATGACGTGCTCCCGAGCCGGCCCGTCGGTCAGGTCCTCGAACGCGCGCGCCGAGATCCGGGTGAGCGCGAAGACGTACACCAGGTCGAAGAAAAGTTCGAGGAAGGTCGCCCGGCCCGGGTCGCGTTTGGCCGGCTCCAGGTGCCCCGCTGCCCCGGAACCCATGGTCAGCGGCCTGCGCCGTTGGTCCGGTCCACCTCGAAGTCGTAGCATCCGCGCCGGCACGGGCGACCGGAAACCGGCGATTCTGCCCAACCCGGGGATCTTGCCCGTACCCCCGTCAACGGGCACGATCGATCGGTGACGAATCGATGGGGCATGACGGTGCCGCTGGGCGGGCTCGCGCTGGCGCACCACGACGCGGCCTACGCGGCCCTCGACGAGGCCGGGTTCACCGACGTCTGGTCGTCCGAGGTCGCCGGGACCGACGCGTTCACCCCGCTGGCGCTCGCCGCGGCCTGGCAGCCGGGCCTGCGACTGGGCACCGCGATCGCGCCGGCCTTCACCCGCGGCCCCGGACTGCTGGCGATGAGCGCGGCGGCGCTGGCCGAGGCCGCGCCGGGCCGGTTCGCCCTCGGCATCGGCGCGTCCTCACCCGTGCTCGTGCGGGACTGGAACGCCGTGCCGTTCGACGAGCCGTTCCGCCGTACCCGCGACGTGCTGCGCTTCCTGCGCGCCGCGTTGCGCGGCGAGACCGTCGACGAGGCCTACGACACGTTCACCATCCGCCGGTTCACGCTCGAACAACCGCCGGCGGTGCCGCCACCGATCCTGCTGGCCGCGCTGCGCCCGGGGATGCTCCGGCTGGCCGGTGCGGAGGCCGACGGCGTCATCCTCAACTGGCTCAGCGCCGACGACGTGCCGCGGGCCCTCGCCGAGTTGGGCGAGCGGCGCGCCGGCTTCGAGGTCGCCGCCCGGATCTTCGTCTGCCCCACCGAGGACGCCGCGTACGCCCGAGCACTGGGCCGCCGGCTCATCACCAGCTACCTCACCGTCGGGGCGTACGCCGAGTTCCACCGCTGGCTCGGCCGGGACGAGGCGCTCGGGCCCATGTGGGCGGCCTGGGCCGCCGGTGACCGGCGCGGCGCCAACGCGGCGGTGCCCGACGACGTGGTCGACGCGTTGGTGCTGCACGGCGCACCGGAGCGGTGCCGCGCCGAGGTGCGCCGCTACGCCGACGCCGGTGTCGACGTGCCGATCATGGCGCTGCTGCCCACCCCGGAGATCACCGCCGGCGGCGCGACCGCGCTGCTCAACCTCATCGCCCAGCTCGGGGCCGACACCGTGGGAGCGTCCGCGTGAACCTCACCGACCGGATCGTGGTGGTCACCGGCGGGGCCGGCGGCATCGGCGCGGCGCTGTCCCGCCGCTTCGCCGCGGAGGGGGCCGCCGCCGTGGTGGTCGCCGACCTGGACGCCGCCGCGGCGGACGCCGTGGCCGAGGGCATCGGCCCGGTCGCGCACGCCATCGCCCTCGACGTCACCGACGAGGAGCAGGTACGCGACCTGGTGGCCGACACCGAGGAGCGCTACGGCCGGATCGACCTGTTCTGCGCCAACGCGGGGGTGACCACCGGCGGGGGAGTGGAGGTCGACGACGCCGGCTGGGACCGGGCGTGGCGGGTGAACGTGCTCGCCCACGTCTACTCGGCCCGCGCGGTGTTGCCCGGGATGCTCGCCAGGGGTGGCGGTCACCTGCTGCACACCTGCTCGGCGGCGGGTGTGCTGACCGCGGTGGGCGATGCCCCGTACACCGCGACGAAGCACGCCTCGGTGGGGTTCGCCGAGTGGCTCGCCATCACCTACCGCGACCGGGGCATCCGGGTCAGCGCGCTCTGCCCGCAGGGGGTGGACACTCCGATGCTCACCGACGGGATCGTGAGCGGTCATCTCGGTGCCCGGGTGGTCGCCGCGTCCGGGGCGGTCCTCACGCCCGACCAGGTCGCCGAGGCGGCGGTCGCCGGGCTGGCCGAGGAACGTTTCCTGATCCTGCCGCACCCGGAGGTCGCCGACTACGCCCGCCGCCGCGCCGAAGACCCGGACGGCTGGCAGGCCGGCATGCGCAAACTCGTCCGCCGTCTGACCGGTTAGGGCAGCGGGACGCGTCCGGCGGCCAGGAGATGGGCACTCGAACTGATCAGCGCCGGCTCGCTGCTGTAGAGCCGGGCGAGGTCCAACGCCGCGGCGAAGACCGTGTCCGCCGCCGATCCGTTCGCCGCCGCCTCCGCCGCGGTCCACGCCGGCCCCTCCACCCCGTGTACGACGACGTCGGTCAGCCCCGCTGCCGAGCACTCGTCGGTCAGTTCCTCGACCCGATGGAAATAGGCATGGGTGAAACCGATCTGTGCGTCGTTGACGCCGTCGGTGAGCAGTGCCCTGGCCTCGTCGAGCAGCCTCCGGTCCAGTCGCCCGGTGGCCGCGAAGTCCAGCGGGCCGGCGAAGCGTGAGATGACAGCGGCCACGACGTGACCGCCGGGACGCGTGACCCGGACGGCCTCCCGCAGCGCCTGTAGCCGATCGACGCGGCGCACCAGGTGGTAGAGGGGACCCAGGAGCAGCGCGGCGTCGTACACCCCGTCGGCATCGGGCAACGCACGAGCGTCGCCGACCTCCGCCTCGACCGGAGGCTGCCCGGCGCGGGCCTGCGCCACGTGACTCGGCACCAGGTCGACGAGGCGGACCTTGTAGCCGGCGTCCACCAGAGCCCGCGCGTACTCGCCGGTGCCCCCACCGATGTCCAGCACCCGGGCACCCGGGCCGGGCAGGAGATCCAGCAGCAGCTCCATCGTGCGGGTCCACTCCAGTCGAGCCTGCGGCCGGGCGGACAGGCGCTGGTCCTCGCGGTAGCGCACCGTGTAGTAGTCGACGATGTCGCTCATGTGCTGATCCACCCCCTGATCCTCACGGTCGCGCGTACGCACCGCCAGCATGTTTCGCGCAGCGGGCGGGCCGATCGGCCGCTCTCCTGGTCGAGATCAACGAAGCACTCGGCCGAGCGAGCGTGCGATCAGCGGCGGGCGCGGCGCAGGGGAGTGGGGTGCACCGACCAGAGGAGGCGACGCCACCAGGGACGCGCGGAGCGCAGGGTGTTGACATAGGCCATCGCCACCTCGGCGGCGCGGGCGGCCTGGTCGGGTGTCGCGGCACCCGGGGCGAAGCCCACCTGGTTGAGCAGGGCCGCCAGATCGTCGACGGCCGGCCCGTCGGTCGTACCGTCGGCGGTCGTACCGTCGGCGGTCGTCCCCGCACGGGCGGCGGCGAGGGTCTGGCGGGCGTGCCCGGCGACCTCGGTGGCGGCCAGGTCGTCCCCGACCGGTCGGCCGGCCAGCCGGAGCGCGTCGGTGACCTCCCGCCAGGCGCCGGCGATGCGCTGACCGGGATCGCCCCGACCGAGCCGGGCGCGGGTGAGCGAGCGGCGCATCGCCAGCAGGGTGAGCAGCAGCGCCCCCACCAGCAGCACCAGGCCACCACTGCCGCCGGCGACCAGCAGCGGCGTGGACACGCCAGCCCGGCCGGGTGGTCCGTCACCGGCGGCGACCGGCTCCGGTGACGCGCTCGGCTCCACGGTCGGCGCGGGCGCCTCCGACGGCGGCGGATCCTCGGGTGTCGGGCGGAAATCCTCCTCCACCGGCCTCGGCTCCTCGTTCGGGCGGGGCAGCGGGTCGAACGGCACCCAACCCAGCCCGTCGAAGAGCACCTCCGGCCAGGCGAACGCGTCACCGGCGAGCACCGGCCCCTGCTTACCGGCCCGGAAACCCACCACCACCCGGGTCGGCAGCCCGGACAGGCGGCCGAGCACCGCGAACGCCGCCGCGAACTGCTCCGACGTGCCCTCCTGCCCGCCGCCGGCCCGGGGCCCGAAGAGGAAGAAACCCAGATTCGGGTACGCGTGCCCACTCGGCGCGTCCGCCACCACCCGGTAGTGCTCGGCCAGGAACTGCTCGATCGCCTGCGCCCGCGCGTACGGCGCGCCGTTCTCCTCGGCGAGCTGCGCGGCCAGCCGGCGCATCGGGTCGGGCACCCCGTCGGCCACCCGCAGCACCCGGGCCACCTCCGCACCGGCGGGCACGTTCGCACTGGCCAACAGGTTCGGGTCCGGCTGCTCCTCGGCGGAGGTCACCGCGTACCGCAGCCCCGGCGTCAACCCCTCCGGCCGGATCAACGTCCCGCTCGCCGGGTCGTACGCCACCCGCGCGCCGCTGACCTCCCGGGGCGTCGCCACCGCGGGCAGCAGCCGACCGCTCAGCTCCGCCACGGTGATCTGCTGGCGGACCGTCTCCACAGTGCTGTCCCGGGACGGGGCGGCGGCCGGCAGGATCCGCCCAGCGTTGCGGTACGTCGCGCCGACCCGCCAGGTCACCCCGTCGTAGTCGCTGAGCACCGCCAACCGGATCCGCGCACCGCCGCCGGCGTTGCCGGCCGGCTCGGCCCCCGGCGGGGCGCCCACGGACACCTGGGGTGCGACACCGGCGCGCTCCGTGCTCACGTCGAGGAGCTTCTGTTCCGGGCGCAGCGCCCAGCCGGAGATCCGGATCAGCGGGTTCTCGTCGAGTGTCTGCACCTGCGGCGGCTCCACGTACCGGCGCGGGTCCACCGGCCGCCCGTCGACCTGGTCGGCCACCACCGGTCCGAGCAGCGCGACCAGCCCGACCACGAGCGCCACCCCGAGCGCCGCGCTGGTGGCCAGCCGCAGCCGCACCGCCGCGCGTACCCGAGGGGCCAGCTCGGTGCCCGGATCGGCGGCGGCCGACGCCGCGCCGGTGGGGGCCGCCAGACCGACAGCCGCGACCGCGACGAACGCCACCGTCACCCCGACCGCCGGGGCGGCATTCGGGCCCACCACGTAGAGGGCGGCGGCGTAGAGCCCCGCCGCCGGCAGGTAGCCCAGCAGCACCCGGCCGGTGCGCAGCGCGACCTCCGCGCCGGCCAGCCCGGCCAGCCAGGCGGCGACCACGGGCACCAGCACCGTGTCCGGGGTGGGCTCCACCGGGATCATCGCGGTCAGCAGCCGCGGAATACCGTTGCGCGCGGCATCGCCGGTGATCTCCAGCAGACCGCCCGGAAGCGCGGCCCGGTCGGCGGCCAGCCGCAGCGACCACAGTGTCCAGCCGACCATCGCGGCCACCGACACCGGTGCCACCAGCCAGGACGGCAGCCGCTGGGCGGCCACGCTGACCAGCACCGAACCGGCCGCCGCGCCGACGACCAGCCCGGTCAGCAGACTCCCCGCGTACACCCGGCCCAGCACCACCCCGGCGAGCGCGGTCAACCCGATCAGCGCCAGCGGGACCACCGCCGCCCGCAGCACCCGCACGGCGCCCGTCACCACCGGCGTACCCCGTCCCACTCGGCGGCGAACTGCGCGCCGTCCGCCGCGTCGACCACCACCAGGCCGGCCGCGCCCGGCGGCGTCGGCTCGGCCGCGCCGAACACCCCGACCACCACCGACGGGTACGCCCCCCGCAGCGCCCCGACGTGCCCCAGGTCCTCGCGCCCACCCGGCCCGGTCAGGAAGATCAACGTGTCACCGAGCCGGTCCTGGCGCAGCCGGGTGGTCGCCGCGCGGACCGCGTCGTCGGCGGCGGCGAGTTCGGCGGCGGCGAGCCGATCCAGCGGACCGAGCGCCGAGCCGCCCTCCGGCGCCCCGCCCGGCGCGGCCGGCTCCCCGCCGGCGAACAGCAACACCACCGGCAGGTCGGCGCGGTGCGCGGCGGTGACGATCGACGCCGCCGCCTCACAGGCCGACTCGAACGACTCCGCCACCTGACCCACCCGCTGCGGGTGCGCGGCGGCGCGGTTGTCCACGAGCACGATCAGGTGCGGCAGGCTGGTGTCCACGTTCTCCCGCACCATCAGCTCACCCACCCGGGCGCTGGTCCGCCAGTGCACCCGGCGCAGCTCGTCGCCGACCACGTACTCCCGCAGCGAGTCGAACGTGATCGAACCGTGCGGCACCCCGTCCACCCGGCCGTCGAGGCTGCGCCCGGCACCGCGCGGCACCGCCGTCAGCGGGTGCACCCGGGGGTACACCCAGACCGGCACCGCCGCGCCGTACGGGCGGGCCAACGCCACCAACCCCAGCGGATCGCGCCGGGTCACCCGCAGCGGCCCCACCGGCACCACCCCACGCCTGTGGGTCGGCACGTCGTAGCGGACCTCGGTGTCCCGGCCGGGCCGCAGACGCAACACCGGCACCGGCACGCTGCGCTCCCCACACCGGTCCTCGGCCAACAGGTTCGCCGACCGCAGCCGGCCCGCGTTGCGCACGGTCAACGTCATGCTCGCCGGCTCGCCACGCGCCACCCGATCCGGATCGGCGTGCCGGGTCACCGTCAGCCGGGGCCGCCAGGCCGCGACCAGCGCCGCGTAGCCGACGGCCGCCCCGGCCGCCGCGCCCAGCAACGTCAACTCGGGGTACGCGAACCGGAAACCCGTCCCCAGCAGCACCACGGCGGCGACGAGCAGCCCGATCCCACGGGCGGTGATCCCCATCGCGCTGCTGCCGGTCAGCCCTGCACCGGAGCGGGCTGCCCCGACGGCAGGGGCACCGGCACCGAGGCGACGGCCTGACGCAGCACCTCGGCGGCGGTCGTCCCGCGCACCTGGGCGTCCGGCGTCAACAGCAACCGATGCGCGAACACCGCCTCGACGAGCGCCTTCAGATCCTCCGGCATGATCCAACCCCGCCCGTCGACGAGCGCGTACGCGCACGCCGCACGGGTCAACGCGATCACACCCCGGGGACTGACCCCGACCCGCACCTGCGGGTGGGTGCGGGTCGCGGCGGCCAACCGGACCGCGTACGCGTAGAGCGGCTCGGCGATGTGCACCCGGCGCGCCATCCGGACCATCTCCCCGACGGTGGCGGTGTCGGTGACCGGGGCGAGAGCCTCCGGGGACCGCACCGTCGCACCCCGCAGCACCTCCACCTCGACCGCCTCGTCCGGGTAGCCGACGGACAGCTTCACCAGGAACCGGTCCAACTGCGCCTCGGGCAACCGGTAGGTGCCGTCCATCTCCACCGGGTTCTGCGTGGCCACCACCAGGAACGGCGACGGCACCGGGTGCCGGACCCCGTCCACGGTGACCGTGCGTTCCTCCATCACCTCCAGCAGCGCCGACTGGGTCTTCGGCGACGCCCGGTTGATCTCGTCGGCGATGACGATGTTGGCGAAGACCGGGCCCGGATGAAACTCGAAGTCCCGGCTCGCCTGGTTGAAGATGGTCACCCCGGACACGTCCGACGGGAGCAGGTCGGGCGTGAACTGGATACGCCGCCACTCACCCTTCACCGTGGCGGCGATGGCCCGCGCCAGGGTCGTCTTACCGACCCCCGGCACGTCCTCCAGGAGCACGTGACCCTGCGCGAACAGCGCGGTCAGCGCCAGCCGCACCACCTGCGGTTTGCCGAGCACCACCGCGTTGACGTTCTCGGCCAGCCGGGCGGCCAGGGCGGCGAAGCCCTGCACCTCCGGCTGGGTGAGCGGCTCGTGGGTGTTCACGGTCGGCGGTGCTCCTTGGCTGGTGGTTCAGCAGGTGGGCAGGACGTTGATGTCGTCGCCGCCCTCCAGGTTGAGCCAGGCCCAGGGAATGTAGTTCTTCCCGCTGTACTCGACCTGCACCCACCATTTGCTGCGCTTCTCGTTGTTGTAGATGTACGCGTAGACCTCTTCACCCGACTTCTTGCAGTACGCCTTCAACCGGGTGCCGGGCTCCGCCCAGCCGACCTGCTTGTCGTTGTCCTGCTCGGCGACCTTGAAGATCTCGTTGCCGTTGCGGCCGCTTCTGTCCTCGTCGCAGTAGGTCGACTCCGGCCCGGAAGCGCCGTTACGACAGGTCGCGATCCCGTACAGCGCGGGTGTGGCCTGGTCCCTCGTCGCCGTGCCCTTGCCGGCGGCGTTTGTCGCCGTCACCGTGAACGTGTACGCCGTGCCCGGCGTCAGGCCCGTCATCGTGATGCTGGAGCACGCCCCGGCCTTCGTCGGCTCACCCGGCGTGCTCACCGCGCAGGTGGCCTGCCCGCCGCCCGCGTCCACAGTGAACGTCACGGTCGCCCCGACGGCCGTCGCCGACGAGCCGGTCACCGTGACCCGTGGCTCGGCGACCGTGCGGGCGGTGGCGGTGGCCTCCGGACCCGGCCCCGCCTCGTTCACCGCCCTCACCTTCACGGTCACGTTCTGGCCGTTGCCCAACCCGGTGACCGTCGTGCGCGTGTCGGCCACCTCGCTGACCCGCCCACCGACGTCGACCAGGTATTTCGTCACCGGACGACCATTGGCCTCGGCCGGCGCCCACTGCACCGTGACCGCGCCCGGCTGGTTGGCGACAGTGCCGGCCCGCAGGTCGAGCGGCGCACCGGGCACCGCGAACGGCACCACCGTGTTGCTGACCGGCGACGCCGCCGAACCGGCGCCCTTGTCGTTGACCGCGACAACCGTGAACGCGTACTGGGTGCCGAACTCCAACTCACCGGCGGGCACCACCAGCTCCGTCTTCGTCGACTCACCGACCGGCGCGTTCGTCCCCGCCGAACTGGCCGTCACGGCGTACCGGGCGATGGTGTTGCCCTGGCCGTTCGCCGCCGGCCACTTCACCAGCACCGTGCCGTCCGGTCGCTCCTGGGCGGTCACGCTTGCCGGCGGATCGGGCACCGCGGCCGTCGGGATCACCGGGTTGCTGTTGCGCGGCGGACCGTCGCCCTTGGCGTTGACGGCGTGCACCGCGAACCGGTACGTCTCGCCGTTGGTCAGGCTCTTGACCTCCACCGCGCGTTGGTTGGCACCCACCTCCAGGCGCTGGCCGGCACCCTCCACCACGTACTTGATGATCTCGGCGCCGTTCGCGGCGGCCGGCCGCCAACTCACCCGCGCCTGGGCGTTGCCGGCGGCGGCGGTGACACTGCGCGGCGCGCTCGGCTTGCCCACCCGGGGCTTCTTCGGCGGGGGCGGCGGCGGGGCAACAGGTGGCGGATCGCCGCCGAGCACGTCGTTGGCGTACTTGTCGACCTCGCGCACCTGGTGCTTGTCGTCCACCACCCGAGCGGTCGACGCGTCGGGAGAGTTGATGAACAGGTGATTCTCCCGGACCTCCAGCTCCAGCGGCCCGTTCGCCCGCCCGCTGATCGTCTCGACCAGCTGACCACCCGTGTCGAAGGCGTAGATCTTGCCGGTGGCCTCGTCGGCGCAGTAGAACCGGTCCGCCCACGCCACCGCCGCACTGAGCCGGTCGCCCTCGCCCGGCACCGTGAAGGCCCGCTCCTCCCCACCGTCACCCACCACCAGCACCCGCCGCTCGGCGGGCACGGTGACCGGAACTCGCTGCCCGCTGGTGCGGGTGGGCATCGCCACCGCACCGGACAACGTCAACGGCGTCGGGTGGACCTTGCCCTGCTGCACCCGTACCAGCTTCCCGGCCGTGCGGTCGAGCACCGCCACCCCCTCGTCCAGGGTGGACACCGCAAGCTCGTGGCTGGCCTCGGCGACGTCGTACGACTCGATCTGCTTCGGGCTGAGCCCGGCACCGGCGGGCGCGGCCGAGGCCGGCGCGGACGGCAACGTGGCGGCGGTGATCGCCGAGACGGTGCCCTGGCTCGGCACCGCGACCCAGAGCCGGCCCTCACCGTCGAACGTCCCGCCGGTGATGCCCGGGGGATAGTGCACCGGCTCGCCGACCGGGGTCAGCGACCGCGGGTCGAGCTGCCGCACGATGCCCTGCACGGCGTCGACGACGAACGCCGAATCTTCGTGCAGAGCGACACTCACCCCCAGGCCGGGGGTGGTCCGGGTGGTCGCGGTGAGCTGGAGCGTGGCCAGGTCCAGTGAGCTGACCTGCCCCGTGTGCAGGTCACGCAGGACCAGCAGCCGGTCGGTCTGGGTGATCTGCATCGGGTGCCGGACCGCGCCGGGGATCTCGGTGCGGGTGTCCACCCGGGCGGTGACCCCGTTGACCCGGGCCAGCTCGCTGCGCGCCGCGCTCCACAACCACGAACTCGCGTCGTAGTTGGCCACCGCGTTGTCGGCCGCGCCGAGCCCGAGGACGGTCAGCCCCATCGCCGCCAGCAGCGCGGCCACCGTGCCAACGGTCACCAGCCCGCCGCGCAGCCGGGACCGGGAGCGGGGGGCGTCGGTCGGTACGGCGTCTTCGATGCTGGCCACAGCCGGCTGCCTCCCGTGAGTCGTGGCAGGTGGCGTGCCTCGCGGCCGCCCCTCCCCTGAGCCGGGTGCCATCATATGGCCCTGCTGGTGGCGGGGGAACCCGCACCGTCACCCCTGTGGATACCGAGCGTGTGCGCAGTGGACGCCCAGCTCAGCTCGGTGTCGGCCCGGCACGCCTCAGCTCGGCGACGGTCGGGCCGAGGGCCCGCCGCTCGGCGGGGTGGCGCGCTCCCGCGTCGTACAGACCTGTCCGGAGGTCGCGAAGCTGTCGGTGGAGTAGACCGCCAACACGGTGAAGCAGTGATCCACCCGCGAGTTCAGCCCGTTGACCGTGTAGCTCGTCCGCCCCGGGTCCACGGTGGCCATCACCCCCAGGGGCTGCCCGGCCCGACCGGCGGCGACCATGAACGGCACCGCCCCGCCGGACGGGTCCGTCCACGTCAGCGTGATCGTGGTCGCGTCGTCGCGGAGCTGCAGATCGCCGGGAGGTGGCCCGACCGTCGCCTGTGCTGTGGCAGTCGGCGTGGTCCCCGCGGGCGGCGGGTCGTCGCGGGTCAGCACCACCACACCCAGGCCGGCCACCGCCACGACGGCCACCCCGGCCGCCACCGCCGCGCCGATCAGCGTCGCCCGGTTGCGCCCCGACCCGCCCTCATCGGTGTACGACGGCCGGTAGTCGGGCAGCGGATGGTACTGCTGACCCGGGTACGGCACCTGCGTCTGCTGGTGCTCCCGAATTGGGTACTGATCCTGGCCCGGGTACTGATCGTGAGTCGGGTACTGGTCCTGGGGCGGGTACTGGGGGTGGGTCGGATATTGGTCCTGGACCGGGTACTGGGTGTGGGTCGGGTACTGGTCAGGGTGCTGCGGCGCCGATCGCGGTGCGGCCGGCAGCGGCCCCGCGGCCCCGGCGCCTGCGTCCGCCGACCCTGCCGCCCCGAAGCCTGCGTCCGTCGACCACGCTGCCGGGGTCGGTTCGGCCGACGGCACGACCACACTCGACTGCGCGGCGGCGGCCAGGGGCGACCTGGCGTCGCCCCTGGTCGGGTCGCTGTCCGGCTGGACGGCCGGGATCACCTCGGTCTGGTCGGACATCGCGGGCGGGGTCCGCTGCGTCGGTACCACCGGGGCCTCGCCGTCACCCAACCCACCGTCCACGCCACCGTCGTCCACGTCCGTCGGGGACCCCTCGGCGGAGCCGGCACCGGGAGTCGGCAGGGGTTGCGGTGGGGCGTTGCGGCTCCACGGCGGCGCGGTCATCCCCCACGGCGGTACGGGCGGCGCACTCACCGGAGGCGCGGAGACAGGGTGCCCGAAGCCGGGTGGGGCCGAGACGGGGTAGGCGTGGCCGGGTGGTGCGGAGACGGGTTGTCCGTGGCCGGGTGGTGCGGAGACGGGGTAGGTGTGCCCGGGTGGTGCGGAGACCGGTTGTCCGTGGCCGGGTGGTGCGGAGACGGGGTAGGTGTGCCCGGGTGGTGCGGAGTCGGGCTGTCCGTGGCCGGGTGGGGCCGAGACGGAGTAGGCCTGTCCCGGTGGTGCGGAGACGGGCTGTCCGTGGCTGGATGGTGCGGAGACCGGGTGGGGGTGGGTTGGTGGTGCGGACGTCGGAGAGAGGTGCGCCGGTGGCCCGGAGACCGGGTACCGGTGGCCGGGCGGCGTCGCGATCGGTGGTGCGGCGACCGGTGGCCCACTGACCGGGTGGGCTGGAGGTCCGCTCACCGGCTGCCCAGCGGCCGGGGACGGTCGGCCCGACGACGTCGCGTCGATGGCGGACGCGTCGCCCGGTCCGGTCGCTCCGGCTGGTCCGGCTGCGGCTCGTTCAGCCTCCTCGGCGAGGAGCGGCTCGATCTGTCGTACCTGGATCGTGGGGTTGTCCCACGGAGGTGCCGGCGTCCCCGACGCTGGCGTGGTGACGGCCGGCGTCGGGGCGGGTGGGGTCGACGGCCGGTGCGGCACGTCGGCCGCCGGGTGGGTCGCCTGGTCGCCCATTCGCTGTCGGGGCGTCGCGGTCGGCCCAGCCGTCGGTCGAGGTGGCGGCCGGTCGCCAGACGGCGGTGGCTGGCTTTCAGCCCTTGGCCGGGGTGGTTGGCCCTGGGCGCTCGACTGGGTTGGCGCGTTTTCCGCTCCCCATCGGAGCGGCTGGCTCTCCGGCACCGGCCGGGATGATTGGCTGACCGCTGCCCGGGCGGAACCCGGCGGTTGCTCGTCGACGCGTTGGCGGGGCGCCACCGCGGGTGCGCCGGGCCCCCGGCTGGGCTGCGTCGGCGTGTTCGGGGAAAGGCCTGGCGTACGCGGAGAAGAAGCCGGCGCTGCGGCGGTGTGGTCGGGTGGGTGGGGTGCGGCGGTGTCGCGTACCCCGGGAGGGGTTGCTCGGGGTGCGGCCGGCGGTGGCGGAGCCCAGGGGGAGTTGGTGGGCGTCGGGCCATCGGCAGAGGGACGCATCGCGGCCAGCGTCGCCATCGACAGCGTCGGGCCGGACAGCGCCGACCGGATGCCCGACTCCGCCGACGCGGCGACCGGGTCCGGCCCGTGCTGCTCGGTGGGCGTCGACGCGGACGGGCCCAGGTAGGCGCGGGCGGCGCGTACCGCCGGGTGGTGCTCCCCGAGGGTGGCCGGCCCGGCGGCGGCGACGCGGGTGTAGTTGCGTCGGGCCTCGTGCCGGTTGCCCAGTTCCTCGGCGACCTCGGCGAGTTCGAAGGCGAGCGCGAGCATCACCGGGTCGGAGTGCTCCCAACGCCGCTCGCCCGCCGCGAACGCCTCCTCCAGCACCCGGCGGGCGGCGAGCGGATCGTCCGCCTCGCGGTGCAGCCGCGCCAGCAGGTGCGCGGTGTGCAGCATCTCAGGATGATCGTCGCCGTACGGCGGGGGAGCGGATGCGACGGCCTCCGCGAGTAGCTGCCGGGCGGCCCTGAGGTCGCCCGTGGCGCGCAGGGCGAGGGCCCGGTGCTGGGCGGCTGCCAGGGGAGAGGGATGGGGCACGTGGCAATGCTGCCGTCAGAGGGCCGCCGGACGCTACCCGGACACGCCCCGGGCGGCGAGTTGACGGGGTGTACGCGGCCCGTGAGCGGGCCTTTGAGCAGCGGCGGAAGTGCCGAGAGAGGAGCGCCGGAAGGCGATGTGCATGATCCACGGACGGCGTGTACAGTAACTCCCCGTGCGGCCCGCCGTACCGACATCGGGTGGAAAGATCATCTGGTCGGCAGGGTAGGCTTAACGTGTAGGTCCGGGTGGCGGAATGGCAGACGCGCTAGCTTGAGGTGCTAGTGCCCGTATAGGGCGTGGGGGTTCAAGTCCCCCCTCGGACACCAAACTTCGTGGATATCCACGCGAGATCAACTTCTTCTCGCGTGGGGACGCGAGCCGTGACGACTCATATGTGCGCACCGACCCAGGGAGCTGGCGCCACCTGCGCTGACTCCCTCGCCCTCGTGCTGGCGGGGGCCTAGGTGAGCCCCGGCAGGCCGTGCCCTCGCCGGCCCGACGAGCAGCTCGTCGAGGCGCTCATACCCACCCCACTGCCCGTCGCATCGCCGGCGCCGGCACCGCTGCCGACACTGCCCGCACCCGCCGCCCGCCCGAGTGATGGCGTGCTGTTCGACGTGGCCGACCCGACGCCGCCGGCCGCGTCACCGCTCGTGCACTGCTGCGGGCCTTGGGCTGGACACCGGGCCTCACGCTGCATGTCGACGTCGTGACCGGCGCAATCCTGATCACCCCGGCCGCCGATGGCGCGCACGTCGTGGGCACCCGCGAGAAGCTGCCCTACCGGCCGCCGCTCGACACCTGTGCGGCATCGCTCCCGGCGAACCCGTGCTCCTGGCTGCCCTGCCCCGCCGCAACCGCATTGTCGTGCACCCCTCACACACCATCACGGCGGTCCTGGCCGACCTGCACGCCCGCATCCTCGCAGAGCCCTCATGACCATGGATCCCGATCGTGTCGCCACCGCCCGGGCGCTGCTCGAGCACCTCGGCCTCACCGCAGCCGACTTCACCGACAGTAATCGGCCCGCCGTGCCGACAGTCGCCGAGTACCTTCCAGTCGTCGCCGCGGCGAGCCCGGCCACCCGACGCACCTACGACAGCTTCTAGCAACTGATGGCCGCAACCCTCGGCGAGTTGCGCATTGACGCGGTGCGGGCCAGCGACATCGAAGCCCTCATGCGGCAGGCCGCCGCAGGCGCCCGCCCTCGCCGCAACTCCCGCAACGGCCGGCACGCCGGCGAGCACCTCATCGCCGCCGCCCGCGCCTTCTACAACCGCGCCATCGCCGACGGCTACCTGACCATCGCGGACAGCCCGGCCCACCGGGTCCGCAAACCTCGCCGGCTGCCCAACACCCGCCGTGCCCTCACCCCTGACGAACTGTCCGACATCAACGCCGCCGCCCGCAGCGGCGGCAACGACACCGTGCTCGACGCCCTGATCCTGCGCCTGCACACCGAAACGGCCTGCCGACGCAGCGGGGCTCTCGCGCTGCGCCTGATCGACCTGGACACCGACCACGCGCTGATCCGCCTGTCCGAGAAGGGCAGCACGCAACGCTGGCAGCCCATCACCCCGATGCTCGCCAGCCGGCTGGACGACCATGCCCGAGCCCGCGGCGCCGTCCTCCCGACCGATGCGCTGCTGCGCTATCGCAATGGCCAACCTGCCACCTATCGGCGCTACGACCTGATGTGGAAACGCATCGGCCGACAGTTGCCGTGGGTCGCCGCCCAGGGAATCTCCACGCACTGGCTGCGCCACACCACCACCCTGACCTGGGTCGAACGCCACTTCGGCTACGGTGTGACCCGCGCCTACGCCGGCCACACCGACCGCCGCGGACCCGCCACCACCACCTACATCAAAGCCGATCTGCACGCCGTCGCCGCCGCACTGGCTGCCCTCACCGGTCAGCCACACCCACTGGCCGTAGCCGAGAGCGCGCTTACTGGAAACGGAGGTTAGGCGGCGTCGACGTTTGCGGTGAAGTCGAGGATGGCCTTCGCCAGCTCTTCGGGGGCTTCCATCGCAGCGTAGTGGCCGACGCCGTCGAGTGTTACTGAGCTGACTTCGGCCGTCGTGGCCTGGGACATGGTGCCGGCGGTGAACGGGCCGCCGCCTGCGCCGACCGCGAGCACGGGCGCCTTCAGCCCGCGGGTCTGTGCGAGGGTCTTGATTTCGGCGCCTTCCTGCAGCATCGACTTGTAGAGGCCGGTCGCTCCGCGCCAGCCATCAGGGCGGGCGTAGGTGCGGACGAACTCGTCGATGTCGGTGTCGGTGATGGCCCCCGGGGTGGCACTCATGGCCGGAAAGGCGAATTGGCCGAGGAACTCGCGTTCGCGGCCGGCGAGCAGCATCTCGGGGATGCCGGGCGTGGCGAGAACACCGATGTGCCAGGCGCCGCCGTGGGTGATGTCGGCCAGCGCTTCCAGGCCGAACCCGGGCAGGCCCATCTCGATGGCGGTGAAGCTGCGCACATCCTGTGGATGGGTGGTGGCCAGACGAAAGACCGTCGCTCCGCTGATGTCCTGGCCGGTGAGGTGGACGGGGCCAACGCCGAGTTGTTCGATCAGCAGGTGCAGGTCTTCGGCCGAGGTCTTGCTGTCGTACTCGCCCGGCTCGTTGTCCGAGTCGCCGAAGCCGCGCAGGTCGACGGCGAAGACGCGGTGGTTGACCGCGAGCAGCGGGATGAGCTTGTGGAATGTCCACCAGGTCTCGGGGAACCCGTGCACCAGCAGGATCGGCGATCCGCTGGTTCCCGCGGCCACGTAGTGCAGGGTGGTTCCGTTGACCTTGGCGCGGTGGTGGGTGATCCCCGACACCGTGGGACCAGCTGATGCGACTGTCATGCCTCTCCCTAAATCGACAACTTAGGTGTCTAATAATAGTCACCCAGGTTGTCGTTTGTCTAGGCGCTGCCGTAACCTGCTCTCATGTCTCGCTCGGGTGCCAATCTCGCTTTGCTGCTGCTCGGAGGCTTCCGCACGTTCGTCGACGCGGTGGTCGTCGAGCTGGCCCGGCGCGGTTACGACGACGTACGTCCCGTCCATGCCTTCGCCATGCGGGCCATCGCCGCGGGAGCCGACAGCGCGTCAGAACTGGGCCGCCGGCTGTCGATCTCCAAGCAGTCCGCGGCGAAGACCATCGCGGTGCTGCAGGAACGCGGCTACGTGGCCCGCGAGACAGACCCCCGCGACGCCCGCCGCAAACGTCTCCAGGTCACCACACTCGGCCTCGACGTGCTGCGAACCGGCGAAGCGGTCTTCGACGAGCTGCGCGTTCAATGGGAGCAACAGATCGGTGCCAGCGAGGTTGCGGCCTTCGAGGTGCACCTGACCGCACTGGTGGGCGCGCTGCCCGTGCGCTCCGATGCCCCCGGCTGGGTTGCCCGAGACCTCGGCGAGTAGGTATCGGCGACTGACAGCCCTTCGTCCGTCGCAGTGGGCCGGATGCTCGACGGGGGTTGTTCGGCCTGGATCAGGGCAGCTCATGCAGCCCGACCTCACGAAGATCGTGCGGCCTCGGCGGTGCGTTCAATGCCGCGGTTTTCTCTCGCCGGTGACGGTTCAGTCGCCTGTCAGTGGCCGGCAACGTGGGGTGATCTCAGCTCGGCGCCTCGTAATCCACTGGACAGTCGATGCGCGGGCATTCATGGAGGTTTGTGTATGTGTCTCGGGTCACACTGCTTTGGCTATCCGCCGGGCGGTCCGCGCCGTCCTACTGAGCGTGGGTGATCAGGAAGCGGTGACCGAGGTGCAGCTGGTTCGCCGCTGCGCACGCGGTGAGCATGCCGCTTTCGACGAGTTGTACCGGCGTACGGCGCCGTGGCTGGCGACCCGGTTACGGCGCCGGTGTTCCGACGACGAGATCGTGGCCGAGGTTCTGCAGGAGACCTTCATGGCGGTGTGGCGGTCGGCAGGGTCGTTCACCGGCTCGGCGCAGAGTGGTGCGACGGGCTGGATCTGGACGATTGCGGCACGCCGGCTGGTGGACGCCTTCCGGCACCGTGCCCGCGCGGCGGAACTTCCGCTTGCGATAGCCGCGGCGCCGGCGCCCGCCGCCGAGGACGAGGTGCTGGCTGGCCGGGTCGATGCGGATCTGCTGCGGGCCTTGCACACCTTGGCTCCGGAGGTCCGGCGTGTGCTGCAGGCGATGGTTCTGGACGGGCTCTCGGTACGCGACACCTCAGCTTTGCTCGGAGTGCCGGAGAGCACTGTGAAGTTGCGCGCCAGAATGGCCCGCATCCGCCTTCGGGAGGCGCTGTCATGAATTCGCACATCGACGACGACCTGTTGGCGCGCTATGCCGGGATCAGCGAGAGCCTGCCGGATGCCGCGGTGTGGGGCGTGGAGATGCACCTGGACTCCTGTTCCGGCTGCCGTAGTCGGCTCGGCGAGGTCGTTCACCCCGACACGGCGACGATGGTCGCCGGCGTCGGTGGAGAGCTCACCGGGTCGTTGCCCGCGGTGGTGCCGTACCGGCGGTTCGGGGTGGTGCGGCGGTGGTCGACGTGGTCGTTGCTGCCACGGCTGATGGTCAGCGTCGGCGCGCTGGTGGCGGCACTACTGCTGGAGGTGGTCAATCCGCACTATCCGTCACCGGTGCTGTTGATCGCCCCGGTCGTGCCGCTGTTCGGTGTCGCGGCGGCGTGCTCACGCCGCGACGATCCGGCGTGGGAACTGGTCGCCGCTTCCCCTCAGGGAGGTGCTCTGATGGTGCTGCGCCGCACCGCCACGGTGCTTGCGGCGCTTCTGCCGGTTCTCGCGGTGGTCGGCTGGGCAGCCGGGACGTCGGTGGCGTTGTGGCTGCTGCCCTGCCTGACCGTCACCTCCGCCACGATCGCGCTGGGCAGTCTGCTCGGCGTACGACGGGCTGCCGGTGTCGTCGCCGCTGCCTGGGTCGCCGGGGTGGCGGCACCGGCGATGCTGACCCATCAGCTGCCCGTCGTGCTGGAGGCCGACAAGGCCCCGGTCTGGGCAATGACCGGACTGGTACTGGCTGCCCTGGCCTGGACCCGCGCTGACGCCTTCCAACGGCTCGCCAGTCGTAACTGATCAACGGCCCACGCACTGTTCCCGCTGCCTACCAGCGGCTGATGATCCCTGTCCAAGGAGCGATGATGGTACGAAGTTTGTCCGAGGCCGAGTTGAGGCCGACCACGTGGGAACACGCGGTGCAGGCGCACGGCTTGCAGGTCCGGGCGGGCCGGCATCTGGCGGTGACCGGCCTCGACCTGCGCATCGGTGTAGGCGTCCACGGCCTGCTGGGTCCCAACGGCGCCGGGAAGACCACGCTGATGCGCGCGCTGGCCACCGTGCTCAGGCCGGCCGCCGGCAGCCTGAACCTTCTGGGTCGGCCTGTGCACGAGCGTCGGGCCGATCTACGGCCGATCCGGCGCATGACGGGCTACCTGCCGCAGGAGTTCGGCTACTACCCGAAGTTCACCGTCCACGAGTTCGTCGAGTACATGGCCTGGCTCAAAGAAGTCCCCACGGCCGGCATCACCGTGGCCGCCGAACGGGCGATCGCCCGGGTCGGACTCACCGAGCGGGCCGGCAGCAAGTTGAAACAGTTGTCCGGTGGGATGCTGCGTCGTGCCGGTGTGGCCCAGGCCATCGTCAACGACCCGGCGTTGCTACTGCTTGACGAGCCCACCGTGGGTCTCGACCCGGAGCAGCGGTTGACCTTCCGCGAGCTGCTACGTGACCTCGGCGCCGACACCTGCGTACTGGTCTCTACCCACCTGGTCGAGGACGTGGTGGCCTCGTGCACCGATGTGGTCATCGTGCATGCCGGCCGGGTGGTGTGGCAGGGCACGCCCGCGGAATTGGCCGAACGCGGCGGCACCGGTGACCCCGGTGACAGCGCCGCCGAACGGGGCTACGCCGCGGTGATCCGCCAGGCTCGGCGGGAGGCCGGCGCATGATCCGCGCGCTTGCCATCGACCTGCGCCGTAGCGCTGCGGCCGGCGCCGGCCTGATCGTGCTCATACTCGGCCTCACCGGAATGTATCTGCTCTTCGGGCAGGACGCGTGGAGCAGCCGATGGTCCCCGCTGGCAACCACGCTACGCACCGCACTGGCCTTCACCTGGCCGCTCACCCTGGCCGCCGGGGCGTGGCTGACCGACCGCGACCGCCGCGGACGCGTCGGCGAGTTGTTCACCAGCACTGCCCGGCCCGCCTGGCAACGCGCCGCGTCACCGGCCCTCGCGCTGAGTCTGACCGTCACCGTCGCCTACCTGCTGACCGTGGCCGCATGCCTGCCGCTGGTAGCCGGCTCGGCGACCTACTTCAACCCCGCCGCGATCGCCGTCATCGCCACCGGGCTGCCGCTGCTACTCGCCGCCGGGCTGCTTGGCATGGGCCTGGGCGCCGTCGTACCGTCGCGGTTCACCGCGCCAACTCTGGCCATGGCCGGACTGATCCTGGCCAGCGCCCCCGGCCTGCTGTCCGCCTACTCCGTCGCCGGCCGTATCCAGCAGAGCGTTGCTCTGCTGTCGCCGGTGCTCGGCCAGAGCGGTGACTTCCTCATCGTGCCGGCCCGGCTGAGTCTGGCCCAGTCCATCTGGGCGCTCGCCCTGGCCACCACCGGATTCCTGCTGCTGTCGGCCACCAACGTCCGCGTCCGCACGGCTGCCGCCCTACCAGCCGTGTTCGGTGCCGTGACCGCGCTGCTTCTGCTGGCGTCGGGCGGCCCGGCCAACAGCATGGACGCCGTCGACGCCGGTGCCCGAGAGCTGGTCTGCGCCGACGGAACACCCCGCGTCTGCGTCCGCCGGGTACACGCCGCCATTCTCCTCGACACCGTCGCACCCGCCCGCGACGCCCTGCACCGCCTCAGCCGCCTACCGAATCCCCCCACCGCCGTCGAAGAAGGGATCCAGGACATCAGCGGTAACCGCGACGACCAAGACACCCCGTCAGCGCAGACCATCACCTTCTACATCGAAACCGGACAGGCCGCGGACATCGACGCCGAACAGGTCACGCTGCAACTTCTGACCGGCGCCGGGGTCATCAGCTGCGGAGACACCAGCAACTGGCAGACGTACGGCGCCGCCCGGCTCGCCGCCGCGTACTGGCTGCTCGAAACACCGCCACCGGACACCAATCACAAAGCGGTCGAGGCGTGGCAACGGCTGACCTCACTGCCCGCAGCCGAACAACTGGCACGCATCGCCGCGCTCCGCGACGCCGGCCTCGCCTGCAACGCCGACGCCCAGTGGGACATCCTGACGGGCGGCCCGCGATGAAAGGGCTTGCTCACCACCTCCGAGCGCGCCGGATACCCGCCGCCCTGTTCGGCACCGCGGCGGTGGTCTGGGGCCTCTGGGCGATCTGGACCGCAATCTCGCCACCCGACATCCTCCCGGCTCCCCTGTCCATGGCCGCCACCGGCTTCGCCGCCATCGCCGCCGGCACCACTCTCACCGGTCCCGACCCCGACCTGGACCGCACCGCTGCACTGCCCTGGCCGACTCGGCGGGCACTGCACCTGACCCTCGCCGCTCTGGTCGTCCTCGGTCTGCTGCTGTCGGTGGCCGGCACGACGCACGGATACGGCGATCCGGCCGCCCTCGCGCGCAACTGCGCCGGCGCGCTCGGTCTGATCAGTCTTGGCGCCGCCACCCTCGGTAGCGCGCGCTCGTGGTTCTATCTGGTCCCCTTCATCACCATTCCGCCGTTCCTGCCGATCAGCCGCACCACCGGCGACAGCGTCCTCGGCCAAATCGTCAGCTGGCCTCTGCAGCCAGCCGAATCCACAACAGCCGGCATTACCGCAGCCGTACTACTCGTCCTCGGCGCAGCCGACTACATCCTGCGAGGATCACGACTGAACACATCAGCACGGGCCGCCGCCTAGCTAGGCGAGCAGCACTTGTGCTCGCCTGCTGGCTTCAACGTCATCACGCCTGACCGTGCCGTCCGAGCTGATCAACATCGGAGTGACAGCCCGGTCGCGAGGCCACGATCTTCCGTGCCTTCGCTGACAAGGACGCATTGTTGGACTCCTGCGTGGCGGCTGCCCTGCGTAACGACCATGTGCTGGCGGAACTCGACGCTGTGCCGTTGGATCAGCCCTTGGCCGCACGGTTGACCGAGGCGGCAGCGACCCTGCACGCCTACCTGGACCGGATGGGTGCGGTGCTCGGCGCTGTGCAGGCCGGCGGTCGTCGAGGTGAGCGGCGCGAGCCTGCTGATCGCAGTGCGACCGGCGATCGGACAACAGCGACTGAGCGCACTCGCGAAGCGGTGATCCGACTGCTGGAACCCGACCGGGCCGCGCTGCGACTGCCCGTCGAACAGCTCGCCGTCATCTTCCTCGGCATTCTCATGCCACGGCGGGGAGCGACCGGCGGCGCCGAGACCCCGATCGAAACGCTGGTCGACGTGTTCCTCCACGGCGTGGTCGAGGTCGATGCTCCGGCAGCCGCCGGATGAACGCAGCCGCCGCTTTCGGGGTGTGACCGGGGCCGTTGGCGTGGCCGCCGCCCTCTGGACGGTTGCCGTCCCGCTGATGGGGCACCGGCTCACCGTCACTGGCGGGCCGCCCGGGAGGGAGCCCCTGGCGATCGGCCTTGCTCCGGTCGTGATTGTCGCGCTGGCCGCCGCCCTGGTTTGGCGGCCTGGCCTACCCCGCCGGGGCGGCGATAACAGCAGCCATCGCCGTGGCCGTGCGCTGCCCGCCCCGCCCCGCCCCGGTCCGCCACCGACCCGGCCTCAGCCAGTAATCTGACCCACGAGGCCAACCTCGACCAAGATCAGAAGTAGCCGCCGACCGGGCGCGGCGTCGCGCCGATCACCATCTACAGCGGCCCCCTGCCGATGGGCACATCCGGCGGGTCGTCGATGACCTCCATGGCCACGAACAGGCTGCGACGGTCACCATCGGTGACTACCGCCAGGATTGACACCCAGGCCGCATAACCCCCGAAGGATTGACGACCGGGACCACTTAGCGGTCGTCCGCTGCCGTCACCGACTGCTCCAGGATGTCGAGGCCCTCGGCCAGTTCCTCATCCGTCAGGGTCAGGGGCGGCATCAGCTTCACCACCTCGTCGGCGGATCCGGACGTCTCCACCAGCAGCCCACGGGCGAACGCCTCCTGGGCGACCTGTCGGGCCAGCTGCGGTTCCCGGAAGGCCAGACCCCAGACCAGGCCCCGGCCGCGTGACGTCACTGCGTGCGCCCGGTGCCGACCGGTGAGTTCCGCAAGCCTCGCCTCAAGCAGGATGTCCCGTTCCGCTGTCTGCTTCTCCAGTTTGCTGTCGACCCAGAATTCCTTGAGCGCGGCCGCCGCGGTGACGAAGGCGAAGTTGTTGCCGCGGAAGGTTCCGTTGTGCTCGCCGGGTTGCCACACGTCGAGTTCGGGGCGGAAGAGCGTAAGGGACATCGGCAGGCCGTACCCGCTGATGGACTTGGAAAGGCAGACGATGTCGGGAGTGATTCCGGCGTGCTCGAAGCTGAAGAACGGGCCGGTGCGACCGCAGCCCATCTGGATGTCGTCGACGATCAGCAACACCCTGCGGCGGGCGCACAGCTCGGCGAGGTCGGCGAGCCAGATCGCGCGGGCCGGGTTGATGCCACCTTCGCCCTGCACGGTTTCCACGATGACGGCGGCCGGTAGGTCCATTCCGCTGCTGCTGTCGGCGAGCATGGTGTCGAGCAGGGTGAGCCCGGAGACCTGGCCACCGGCGAAGCCGTCGTACGGGACGCGCCAGGTGTTTCCGAGTGGGACACCGGCACCTGCGCGCAAGGTGGCGTTTCCGGTGACGGCCAGTGAGCCGAGTGACATGCCGTGGAAGGCGCCGGTGAAGGCGACGACGGTGTGGCGTCCGGTCACTTTGCGGGCGAGTTTGAGTGCCGCCTCGACGCTGTTCGTGCCGGTGGGTCCGGTGAACTGCACGCGGTAGTCCAGGCTGCGGGGGGCGAGTACCTGCGATGCGAATTCGGCGAGGAAGTCCTGCTTGGCGGCGGTCAGCATGTCGAGGCTGTGGGTGACGCCGTCCCGCTCCAGGTAGTCCAGCAGGGCTCGCTTGAGGATCGGATGGTTGTGGCCGTAGTTGAGGGCGCCCGCGCCGGCGAAGAAGTCGAGGTAGGCGCGGCCGTCGTCGGCGAACATTCGGCTGCCACGCCCGTGGTCGAACACGGTCGGCCAGCTTCGGCAGTAACTACGGACCTCTGACTCGATAGTGGGGGCCATCATGATGTCTCCTCGGAGTTGGAGCTGCCCGTCCATCACGGTTTCGGAGCCGCGTCGATGTAGCTGCCTGCGTCCACGGCCCTGAACTGCGGGCCCTCGGCACGGGGCGTTGTGCTGCCGCCCCGCCGCACGCCATGTTCGGCGGGGCGGGGCGGCATGAAGTGTGGTGCGGTAAGGACTTCGGCCTCAGGCCCGGGCCATCTGCTCCCGCAGGCTTCGCGGCCGCATGTCCGACCACACCTTCCCGATGTGGTCCAGGCACTCCTGCTTCGACCCGGACGTCCCTTCGGCGGTCCAGCCGAGCGGCAGCTCCCGGTCGGCCCACCAGATCGAGTACTGCTCCTCGTCGTTGCGCACGACGCGGTAGACACCGTCGTCAGTCATGACCCCTCCGGCATGGTCGGGTGATCCGAATAGCTGAGCCCGATGTTGCCGGGCCTACGCGTGCCGTCCATAGAGACGAACACGCAGACGCGTCGTGCGGCTCCGTCCCTGTTCGACGGTCCGCACCTCGCGCAGGCTCTGGGCCACGGCCGATCGCCACCTGGAAGGGGGCTCGGCATGACCGAGCGACGCCATCTGATCTCCATCGACGACCTCTCCGACGACCAACTGCGCTGGATCGTCCAACGCGGCGCCGAGTACTCGCGTGGTTCCGCGGGAGCCGACCAGCCCCTGTCCGGGGCGGTCGTCGGCGTGCTGTTCCGCAGGACTTCCACCCGTACCCGGACCGCGTTCTCCGCCGGTGCGCTGCGTCTCGGCGCCGGCCTGATCACATACGGCCCGAACGACCTGCAACTGGACACCGGGGAGTCGGTGGAGGACACCGGCGCGGTGCTCTCCGGCATGCTCGACGTCCTGGTCGCCCGCACCGTCGGGCCGGAGTCCGAGCTTCGGGCGTACGCCGACCAGAAGCGCATGTCGGTGATCAACGCGATGAGTGCGGTCGAACACCCGACTCAGGCCCTCGCCGACCTCACCACGATCGTCCGGCACTTCGGTCGGGTCGAGGGCGTACGGGTGCTGTATGTGGGGGAGGGGAACAACACCGCCTCGGCGCTGACGCTCGCGCTGTCCCGGTACCCCGGCGCCGAGCTGCATCTGCGTACCCCGCCCGGGTACGGCGTGGAGCGGCGGTACCTCGACCAGGCGGCGGTGTCCGCCCGGCGTAGCGGCGCGCGGGTCGAACAGCGGCACGACCTGTCGGGCCTGCCACCGGTGGATGTCGTCTACACCACCCGCTGGCAGACCACGGGTTCGACGAAGCCGACGCCCGACTGGCGTTCCGAGTTCGCCCCGTTCCAGGTCAATGAGGCTCTGATGGCGGCCTGCCCGGGCGCGGTGTTCATGCACGACCTGCCGGCACATCGGGGCGAGGAGGTGACCGGGGCGGTGCTCGACGGGCCCGACAGCATCGCCTTCGCCCAAGCCGAGAACAAGTTCCACAGCGCCCGGGCGGTCCTGGAGTGGTGCGCCGCTGACAGGCCGAGCGGCGGAGCGGGGCTGTGACCACGTTTCTCGACGACATCCTGACCCACGCCACGACCCGGCCCGACGCACCGGCGATCGTCACCCCGGACACCGCCCTGTGCTACGAGGACTTCGCCGCCCGGACCGACCGGCTGGCCCGGGCGCTGGTCGCCCGGGGCGTCGGACCGGAGCAGGTCTGCGCGGTCATGGTCGACCGGGGCCCGGAGGCCGTCATCGCGATGGCGGCCGTGCTTCGGGCCGGCGGCGCCTTCCTCACCCTCAACACCGAGCTGCCCGATCAGCGACTGGCGGCGATGGTCCGCACCGCCCAGGCCCGGTTCCTGGTCACCACACCGGCCCGGGCCGGGCAGCACGACCTCGCCATCGACGGCCCGACCGTGTTCGTCGACGCGCCTGACGCGCCGGCACCCCTGCGACCGTTGTCGCCCCGATCGCTGGCCTACGTCAGTCACACCTCCGGTTCGTCCGGGCCGCCGAACGCGGTACTGCTGGAGCACCGCGGCGTCACCAACTACCTACGGTTCATCGTCGAGGACTACCAACTCGGTCCGGACACCGTGGTGCTGCAACTCGCGCCGTTCGGGTACGACGCCTCGATCCGCGACACGTTCGCCCCGCTCGTCGCCGGCGGGCAGGTGGTCCTGGTGCCGCGCTCCACCCTGTTGCGCGCCGGTGAGTTCGTCGCGGCCCTCCGCAGGTGGGGGGTGAACACGATTCTGTCGGCCACCCCGACCTTCCTGACGTCGCTGCGGCGCAGCGATCTGCCCGACCTGCGGTTGACCGTGTCCAGCGGTGAGTCGCTGCGACCGCTCCTCGTCGCCGGCGGCCGCGACCGGGTGCCCGGACGGATGATCAACCAGTACGGCCCGACCGAGACCACGATGACCTCGACCCGCTTCGCCGTGCCGCCGGTCCCGGACACGACGGTCGACCTGATCGGGACACCGATCGACGGTGTGAGCGTGCATCTGCTCGACGACGAGCTGCACGCCGTTCCGGACGGCGGTGTCGGCGAGGTGTGGATCGGTGGATGTGGTGTCGCGCGCGGGTACAGCGGCCGACCGGTGTTGACCGCGGACCGGTTCCTGCCGGACCCACACGGCGCGCCCGGCGCGCGCATGTACCGCACCGGTGACCTGGCGCGTCGGTTGCCCGACGGTGGCCTCGTGTATCTCGGCCGCATCGATCGGCAGATCAAGGTCCGGGGCTACCGGATCGACCCGGCCGAGATCGAGGGCGCGCTGCTGGCCCATCGCGCCGTCACCGGCGCGGTGGTCACCGCGGGTACCGATGCCGGCGGCCGGGTCTTCCTCATCGCGCACGTCGCCGCCGCGTCGGCGCAGGTGACGGACGCGGCGCTGCGCGCCCACCTGGCGATGACGTTGCCCCACTACATGATCCCGCGACGGTTCGCCCGGATCGACCGCCTACCGACGACGGTCAGCGGCAAGACCGACCGCAGGGCGGTCACCGTGGACGGGCCATGAGGACGACAGGTGCCGGGCCAACCCTCGCGGACGTGCGCCTGGCAGCCGACCGGATCACCGGTCTGGTGGATCGCACTCCGGTGCTGCCGCTGGATTCGCGGGTGCTGGTCAAGGCCGAGCACCGCCAGCGCGGCGGCTCGTTCAAGATCAGGGGCGCGGCGAACGCGATGCTTACCCGGTACGCCGACGAGGTGGTGGCGGGTTCCTCCGGTAACCACGGCATCGCCGTCGCCATGCTCGGTACCGCGTTGGGCATCAGGGTGACGATCGTGATGGCTGCTGGTGCCAGCGACAGCAAGGCCCGGACGATCCGGGCACTCGGCGCCAGCGTGGTCCAGGTGACCGGCGGCGTGGTCGAACGCGACCGCCGGGCCGCGGACATCGCCGCGGCGACCGGGGCGGTCTTCGTGCCTTCCTCCGACGACGAACTGGTGGTGGCCGGGGCCGGCACGGTCGGGCTTGAGGTGCTCGAACAGGTGCCGGGCCTCACGACGATCTTCGTACCGACCGGCGGTGGTGGCCTGCTGGCCGGCGTCTGCCTGGCGGCGTCGGCGCTGTCTCGGCGGGTGCGGGTCGTCGGGGTGGAGCCGATGTCCGCACGCCGCTACGCGGCTTCCGTTGCCCAGGGTGCGCCGACCGAGCTGCCACCGTCCATGACGATCGCCGACGGTCTGCGCGGGCAACGACCCGGTGCGGTTCCCTGGCCGATCATTCGGCACCGGGTCGACGACCTGATCGGCGTGACCGACGAGGCGATCACCCACGCACTGGGTGTCCTTCGCCGAGCCGGTGTCAGCGCGGAACCAAGCGGTGCGGTAGCGCTGGCCGGCGCTCTACGGCACGGATCTGCCGGCCGTGCGGTGGTGATCGTTTCGGGTGGAAACGGCGCGGCCGGCCGCAGCAGTACGAAGAAAACAGAAGAACCTCCGGCAGAACTGCTGCCGGCGTCAACCGGTGAGTCTGCATGTTCTTCCCTGCGCTGTCTCGGTGGTGCGGAGGAATCTCGTAGTAGGCGCATCGCGGCGGATGCAATTCGAGGAGCGGCTCTATGACCGAACAAACCCCCACCGGGTCAGGAGTGCTGGCGACCATCGGAGCGACACCGATCGTCGAGCTGGTGAAGCTCGACCCCGAGAGTACGTTCAGGACGTTCGCTAAGTTGGAGTCGCACAATCCGGGCGGCAGTATCAAGGACCGCTCGGCGCTGGAGATGCTGCGAGGACGCATACACGACGGGCGGCTCGTACCCGGAAGATCGGTGGTGATCGAGTCCAGTTCCGGCAATCTCGGAATCGGGCTCGCACAGGTCTGCGGGTACTACGGAATCCGCTTCATCTGTGTGGTAGACCCGCGCACCAACAAGGACAACATCGCCATCATGCGGGCGCTCGGCGCGCAGGTCGAGGTGGTCACCGATGTCGATCCGGCCACCGGAGAGTACCTGCCCGTCCGTATCCGTCGGGTGCGTGAACTCGTCGATACGATCGATCACGCGTACTGCCCGGACCAGTATTCGAACCCGCTCAACCCGCAGGCACACCATACGACCGTACGAGAGATCGTGCGCGCCCTGCCGGACATCGACTACCTGTTCTGTGCCACGAGTTCCTGCGGCACCCTGCGGGGGTGCTCCGAATACATTCGGACGCACCAACTGCCGGTGACCATCGTGGCGGTGGACGCGTTGGGCAGTGCGATATTCGGCCCAGCGGTCGGGTGGCGGATGATTCCCGGCCACGGCGCATCGGTGCGTCCGAAGCTGTACCGCAGCGATCTGGCCGACGTCGTGGTCCGAGTCGACGATCTCGACGCGATTGTGGCGTGCCGCAGGCTGGCCGCCCGCGAGGCGATTCTCGTCGGTGGCTCGTCGGGTGCCGTCGTGGCGGGCCTGGAGCAGATGCGCGATCAGATCCGACCCGGGGCCACCTGCGCGATGGTCTTTCCCGACCGCGGTGAGCGGTACCTCGACACCATCTACGACGACGACTGGGTCTTGACGTACTTCGGTGACGTGTCGCACCTGTGGACCAAGCCCGACATGGAGGTGGCGCCATGCTGATTCTCGGAGCAGGTGAGGTCCGTTCCGTCCTCGACGGGGGCGAGCGCGACGTGATGTCCGCAGTGGAGGCGGCGTACCGGTCGCACGCGTTGGGCCGTACCCGGGTACCGCAGTCGGTCTTCCTCCGCTTCCCCGACGGAGAGCGCGAGCGGATCATCGCCCTACCGGCCTATCTGGGAGGTGAGACGCCGACCTGCGGGGTGAAGTGGGTGTCATCCTTCCCCGGCAACCTCCACCGGGGGATGCACCGGGCCTCGGCCGTGATGATCCTGAACTCGGTACACACCGGCGTGCCGGAGGCGATCCTCGAAGCGTCGGCGATCTCGGCCGGACGTACGGCCGCGAGCGCCGCCCTGGCGGCGTCCACGCTCTCCTCGTCCAGTCCCGAATCCGCGGTGACGCTCGTCGGCTGCGGTCCGATCAACTTCGAGGTGCTGAGGTATCTGCGCACCGTGCTGCCGACGCTGGACACGGTGACCCTGTACGACCTCAGCGTCGAACGGGCGCAGTCCTTCGCCGCCGAGGCGCGGTCGGTCTGGCCGACGTTGAAGATCGACGTGGCCGAGAACGCGGCCGACGCCATGTCCCGCCACAAGCTGGTGTGCCTGGCTACGACGGCGAGCGCCCCGCACCTGGGTACCGAGCACTGCCGCCCGGGAACGCTGGTGCTGCATCTGTCCCTGCGTGACCTCACCACCGACTCGATCCGTTCCAGCGTGAACATCGTCGACGACGCGGACCACGTGTGCCGGGCCGCGACCTCGCTGGATCTGGCCCAACAGGAAGCCGGCCACCGCGACTTCATCGCCGCCTCGCTCGGCGAAGTCCTGGTGGCCGGTGAGCGGTACGTCAGAAGCGACGAAGCCGTGACGGTGTTCTCGCCGTTCGGACTCGGCTGCCTGGATCTGGCGGTGGCCGACCTGGTCCGGCGTGCGGCATCGGGTCGCAGCCTGGGCACCACATTGGATGACTTCCTACCGACGAAGCAGCAGGTGTGCGCATGACCGACATCCTCGAAACCGACAACCAGCTCCGACTGTCGTTCGAGCAGGAGCAGCTGTGGTTTCTCGACCAGGTCCGGTCCGGCACCCAGGAGTACCTGTTGCACTGGGGATTCCGGCTGCGCGGGCCGCTGGACCGGGTGGCGCTGACCGCCGCCTTCACTGACATCGCTGGCCGGCACGAGATTCTGCGCACCCGCTATTCGACGGTTGACGGACAGCCGGTGCAGATCATCGACGAGCCGGTGGCGGCCGACCTCACGGTGGTGGACCTCACCGGGCACCCGGCAGCTGAACAGGACCGACTGGTACGGGAGATCGGCGAGGCGGCGGTGACCACGCCGATCGACCTGCGTGGATCATCCTCCTGGCGGTTGACCCTCGTGCAGCTTTCCCCCGCTGACGCAATCTTGATGCTGGTGGTGCATCACATCGCCTTCGACGGCCCGTCGCTGGGAATCCTCGCCCGGGAACTGGGCGTGCTCTACGCGGCCCATGCCGCCGGCGAGAAGTCGCCGCTGGCGCCGCTGGAGCTCCAGTACGCCGACTTCGCCGACTGGCAGCGGAGTCGATGGGACGCGAACGACGCGGCGTTCGTCCGGCACCTGGACTACTGGCGTGAGCGACTGACCGGACTGCCGTCACTGGAACTGCCCACGGACCGGCAGCGCCCCGCCGCCTGGGAACCGGCCGGCGACGTGGTGGCGTTCGCGGTGCCGGCCCCGTTGGCGGCCCGGATCAGCGCCGTGGGACGCGCCGCCCGAGCGACCCCGTTCATGGTGTTCCTGGCCGCCTACCAGCTTCTGATCAGCCGTTACGCGGACCAGCTCGACTTCGGTGTCGGGGTGTCGACCAGCGGGCGGAACCGGGTCGAGCTGGAACCGGTGATCGGCTCGCTCGCGCAGACGGTGGTGCTGCGGACCGACCTGTCCGGCGATCCCACCTTCGTCGAGTTGCTCGGCCGGGTCCGCGAGACGGCCCTGGACGCCTTCGAACACAAGGACGTGCCCCTGCAACGCCTGGCCGCCGAACTGTCGCCGGACCGCGGCCTGTCCCGCAACCCGCTCTTCCAGGTCGGGTTCGCGGTCCTGAACGGCCAGGGGGAGCCGCTGAGTCTGCCCGGCATCGAGGTCGACTGGGTGCCGACCCCCGTACGCAGTGCCACCTTCGACATGTCGCTTCAGATGACCGAGGAACCGGACGGATCCTGGGTCGCCCGGATCACCTATCCGACCGCCCTCTTCGACCGGGCCCGGATCCAGCGGATGGCCGACAACTACGTGGCGCTGCTGGAGAACCTGGCGGCGGCGCCGGAGACGCCGCTGCGCGACGTGCCGACGGTGACCGGCGCCGAACAGCAGCAGTTGCTCGGCTGGCACCCAGCACCGCGCGGAGCGACCGACGCGCTGCTGCCGGACCTGTTCCGGGCGCAGGCCGAGGCCACGCCGGACGCGGTGGCCGTGGTCTGTGGCGACACCGAGCTGACCTACGCCGAGCTGAGGTCCAGGACGGACAACCTGGCCAGGTTCCTGCGCATTCGCGGAGTCGGCGCGGAAACCGCCGTCGGCGTTGCCCTGCACCGCGGCACCGATCTCGTGGTCGCGCTGCTCGGCTCGCTCACCGCCGGCGCGGTCTACGTCCCGCTCACACCCGACCTGCCCGACGAGCGACTCGAGTTCATGATCGAAAATGCGGGCGTCGAACTGGTGCTCACCGACACGGCGCTGCGACAGCGGATCCCGCAGCAGACCCCGGTGGTGGTGCTCGACGAGCAGTGGGACGACATCGCACGCGCCACGCCACCGCCGCCGGTGGCGCGCGACGCCGCGAACGCCGCCTACGTCATGTACACGTCCGGCTCCACCGGTCGCCCCAAGGGCGTCGTGATCAGTCACGGCGGGATCCGGAACCGGGTGCTGTGGGCCGTGGACCGGTTCGGGCTCACCGGTACCGACCGTGTACTCCAGAAGACGACCATCGGGTTCGACGCGTCGATGTGGGAGTTCCTGGCGCCGCTGGTGTCCGGCGGTGCTGTGGTGATGGCGCCGCAGGACGCGCACCGCGACACCGCGGTGATGGTCGGTGCCCTCGCCGCGTACCGGATCACCGTGGTGCAACTCGTCCCGTCCGTGCTGCGCACCGTGGTCGAGGAGCCGGAGCTGGCCGCCTGCGACGCGCTGAGGTTGGTCTGCTCGGCCGGCGAGCCGCTGCCGACCGAACTGTGCGAGCGACTGCTCGGCGTGCGGGAGGTGGAGCTGTACAACACCTACGGCCCGACCGAGTCCTCGATCGACGTGACCGCGTGGCGCTACGCGCGTGGCGAGACCGACGGTACGGTTCCGATCGGTGCCGCGCTGCCCGGCGTCGACCTGTACGTGGTGGACTCCGCCGGCCGGCTCGCGCCCATCGGCGTACCGGGTGAGTTGTGTATCGGCGGTGTCGGCCTCGCCCGCGGATACGCCGGGCGCGGCGACCTCACCGCCGAACGCTTCACCCCGAACCCCTTCGCCACCCGGCCCGGCCAGCGGTGGTACCGCACCGGAGACCTCGCCAGGTGGCGTGACGACGGGGTCCTGGAGTTCGTCGGCCGCCTCGACGCGCAGGTCAAGGTGCGGGGGGTGCGTGTCGAACCCGGTGAGGTGGAAGCCGCGCTGCGGGCGCATCCGTCGGTCGCGGCGGCCGTGGTCACCTCGTACCGGTCCGTCACCGGTGACCTGGAACTCGCGGGCTACGTGGTGCCGACCGCCGGGGCGACGGTGGAGACCGACGAGCTGTCGGGATTCCTCGGCACGCGGCTGCCCGCCGCGATGGTTCCCGCCAGCATCGTCCCGCTGGCCGCGCTGCCGTCGCTGCCCAACGGAAAGGTCGACAGGTCGGCGCTGCCGCCCCCCGGCAGCCGCCCACCCGGCGACGACCCGGATCACGTCGAGCCCGATGACGTGGCCGCCGGTCACGTCGCCCCACGGACGGAGACCGAGCGGGCCGTCGCCACCCTCATGGGTGAGCTGACCGGGGTCGAGCGGGTCGGCGTCGCCGACGACTTCTTCGCGCTGGGTGGGCATTCGCTGCTGGCGATCCGGCTCGCCCACCGGTTGCGCCGCAGGTTCGGGCTGGAGCTGACGGTGGCCACCCTGTTCGAAGGACGGACCGTGGAGCGGGTCGCCGCGGCGATCGACGCGGGCACGACACCCGACAGCGAGCCGCAGATCGTGCCCGTACCCCGCGACGGCACCCTGCCGACCTCGTTCGGCCAGCAACGACTGTGGTTCCTGGACCAGCTCGAACCGGGCAGCGCGGAATACCTGATCCCGATGGTGTACCACCTCACCGGAACGCTGGACACCGCGACGCTGCGTCACGCGGTGGAGCAGGTCAGCGCCCGGCACGAGGTGCTGCGCACCCGCTACGTCGGGGACAGCGGTATTCCGTCGCAACTCGTGGATCCCCCCGGCCCGGTGCCCTTCGACGTGGTGGACCTGACCGGCACCGCGGAGGCCGCGAAGCGCGCCAGGACGATCATCGAAGCGGTGAGCGCCCGGCCGTTCGACCTCACCCACGAGCGTCCGCTGCGGGTCACGGTCGTGCACACGGCGGCCGACGAACACCTGGTCGCGATCACCCTGCACCACATCGCCTTCGACAACTGGTCGCTGGGCATCTTCCTGCGCGAGCTGAACGATGCGTACGTGGCCGGGCTCACCGGTACCCCCTGGTCGACGCCGCCGCTTCCGGTGCAGTACGCCGACTTCGCCGCCTGGCAACGCGACCGGCAGGCCGACGGCACCATCGGCAACCAGATCGAGCACTGGCGAAACCGGCTCGCCGGACTCGTTCCAATCGAGCTGACCCCCGACCGGCCCCGCCAGCCTGGGCGTGACCTGCGCGGCGAACTGTTCATCGTCGACATACCCCAGGACACCGGAGCAGCAGTACGCGAGCTGGGCAACCAGACCGGCGCAACCCTGTTCATGGTGCTGCTGGCCGCGTTCGACGTGCTGCTGAGCCGCCACACCGGCCGCACCGACATCGCGATCGGCACCCCCGTCGCCGGTCGGACGCGGCCGGAGACCGAGGACCTGGTCGGCTTCTTCGTCAACAACCTCGTGGTCCGGGCCGACCTGGGCGGGAACCCGACCTTCCTCGACCTGGTCGACCGGGTCCGCCGGAGCGCCCTGAAGGCGTTCGCCAACCAGGAGGTGCCGTTCGAACACCTCGTCGACGCCCTGCAACCGGACCGCGACCTGTCCCGCAACCCGCTGTTCCAGATCATGTTCGAGGTACAGCACACCGGTGCCGGTAACGCGACGTCCACCCTCGCCGGGTGCGCCGCGACCGGCCTGGACAGCGGCCTGTCGGTGGCCAAGTTCGACCTCACCCTGTCCGTGATGGAGCAGCCGGGCGGCCGGCTGGAGTGCTGGTTCGAGTACGCCACGGCGCTGTTCGACCGCTCGACGATCGAACGCCTCGCAGGCCAGTACCTGCGCCTGCTGGGCGGCGTGACCGCCGCCCCGCAGAACCGGATCAGCGAGCTGGATCTGCTGTCGGCCGACGAACGCCACACGATCGTGCACCAATGGGCGGACCCCGACGCGGACCGGCTGGACCTGCTCGACCCGCCCGGCGAACGGCACCTCTCGGTACCGCAACTGTTCGAACAGTGGGCGGCCCGGACTCCGGAGGCGACCGCCGTGGTGTTCGGTGCCGAGCGGCTCGGCTACGCCGAGCTGAACGCCCGGGTCAACGAGCTGGCGCACCAGCTCCGTGCGATGGGGGTTGGTCCGGAGGTCATCGTCGGCTCGTGCCTTCAGCGCGGGATCGCACCGGTCGTGGTGCTGCTGGCGGTGCTCAAGGCCGGCGGGGTGTACGTGCCGTTCGACCCGGAACATCCGCCGGAGCGGCTGCGCTACATGCTCGCCGACGCCGGAGCGCACCTGGTGGTGACCACCGGCGCGTTCGCCGACCGGTTCGCCGGGCACGACCGGCCGGTGCTGGTCGTCGACGACGGGGACCGGGCGAGCGGCCGGCCAACGGCCGACCCGGCATCGGTCACCGTTCCGGACAACCTCGCGTACATCATCTACACGTCCGGGTCGACCGGCCGCCCCAAGGGCGTGACGATCTCGCACCGGGCGTACGCGCACCACTGCCGGGTGGTCGCCGACCAGTACGGCATCCGCCCGGGCGAACGGGTCGTGCTGCTCTCGGCACTCACCTTCGACGTCGCGATGGATCAGGTCGGCGCCACCCTGGCCGCCGGTGCCACGATCGTGGTGAGCGACCCGGTCTTCTGGGCGCCGAGCGAGCTGCCGGCCAAGCTGGCGCAGTACGGCGTGACGATCATGGAGATCACCCCGGCGTACTACCGGGAGATGATTGAGTCCGGCGTGGACCGGCTCACCGGGCTGAAGCTCGTCAACATCAGCTCGGACGTGGTGACCGTCGCCGACGCCCAACGCTGGGCGGCGACCGGCCTACCCGGCCGGTTTCTCTGCACCTACGGGCCGACCGAGGCGACCGTCACCTGCATGTTCAACCCCGTGTCGGGCGATCTCGCCGACGAGCGCAGCACGGCCACCCTGCACATCGGCCGTGCGGCCGCCGGTACCCGGGTGTACGTGCTCGACGCGGAGCTGCGTCCGCTCCCGGTGGGGGTGCCCGGCGAGCTGTACCTCGGCGGCGTGCGCCTGGCCCGTGGCTACCACGACCGGCCGGAGCTGACCGCGGAGCGTTTCGTGCCCGACCCGTTCGCCACCGAACCGGGCACGCGCCTCTACCGCACCGGCGACCTGGTGCGGCTCCGGCCGGACGGCGCTGTCGACTTCCTCGGCCGCCTCGACACCCAGGTGAAGATTCGGGGTTTCCGGATCGAACTCGCCGAGATCGAAGCCGTGTTGGCCAGGCACCCCGCGGTGTCCGCGGCCGCCGTCGTCGCGAAGGACGTCGGGCCCGGCGACAAGCGTCTCGTCGCCTACCTGGAGTGGCCCCACGACACCGGACCCGACCTCGACGAGCTGCGGGCGCACCTACGAGAGTCGCTGCCCTCGTACATGATCCCGTCGGCCTGGGTCACCGTCGCGGCCCTGCCGCTGTCACCGAGCAAGAAGGTCGACCGGGCGGCGCTGCCGGATCCAAAACCTTCCGAACTCGACCGCGCCCGCGGGTACGTGGCACCGCGGGACCCGGCGGAGGAGACCATCACCGGGATCTGGTCGGACATTCTCGGCGTCGACCGGGTCGGCGTCGATGACGACTTCTTCGGGCTCGGTGGCCACTCGTTGCTGGCCACCCGGGTCCTGGCCCGGCTGCGGGCGGCCTTCGCCGTGGAGGTCCCGCTGCGCTGCCTGTTCGAGGCGACCACCGTGGCCGAGCTGGCGGTGGTGGTGACCGACCTGATCACGGCGGAACTCGACGAGTTGACCGACGCCCAGATGAGCGAACTGCTTTCCCAGGATGGTGCCCTGTGACTGAGACAATCGACCGAGCCGGTCTGCGCGCGGAGTTGCTTCGGCGCAGGCTCGTCGGTGCCGCGAACGCCGCGCCGGACCAGGGGATCACCCGGGTCTCGCGTGAGACGCCGCCCGCGCTGTCGTTCGCGCAGCGCCGGCTGTGGATTCTCGACCAGGTCCGGCCGGGCGGTACGGAGTATCTGGCCAGCGCCGGCCTGCGCCTGTTCGGGCCGTTGGAACCCGGCGCACTGCGGGCGGCGCTGGACGCAATCGTGGCCAGGCACGAGGTGCTGCGCACCCGCTACGTGGTGGTCGACGGTGAACCGGGCCAGGTGATCGACCCTCCGCAGCCGGCCACGCTGCACGAGGTGGACCTGCGTGGCCTCGACCCCGCCGCCCAGGACGAACGGATCGCCGGCTGGATGACCCACGACCGGGCACCCGTCGACCTGGCGACCGGCCCGGTGCTGACCGGAACCCTCGCGCGGCTGGCCGACGAGGAGCACGCGCTGGTGGTGACCCTGCACCACATCGCCTTCGACGGCTGGTCCGAGCAGGTGCTGTGGCGTGAGCTCGACCGGTTGTACACCGCCGCGCTGACCGGCGGGCCGTCCCCGCTGGCACCCCTACCGGTGCAGTACGCGGACTTCGCCGCGTGGCAGCGCGATGCGATGTCCGGTGCCAAGCTGGACCGTCAGCTCGACTACTGGCGGCAGGCGCTGGCCGGCGCCACCGCGGTGGAACTGCCGCTCGACCGGCCCCGCCCACAGGTCCGGGACAGCGCCTGCGACCTGGTCCCGATCGGGGTGTCCGCGCCGGACGCCCGAGCCCTGCACGAACTCGCCCGCCAGTCCGGCGCGACGCCGTTCATGGCGCTGATGGCCGTGTACGCGATCACGCTGGGCCGGTTCGGCCGGAGCAACGCCATCACGATCGGCACCCCGGTGGCCTGTCGCGACCGGGCCGAGGTGCAGGACCTGATCGGCTTGTTCCTCAACACGCTTGTGCTGCGCACCGACCTGTCCGGCGACCCGTCCTTCCGCGAGGTGCTCCGGCGGGTCAAGGAGATGGCGCTCGGCGCCTACGCCCATCAGGAACTCCCGTTCGAACGGCTGGTGGACGAGCTGGCCCCGGTGCGCGACGCGTCCCGGACCCCGCTGTTCTCGACCATGTTCCTGTGGGCCAACGGGGACTCCACGGCCCGCCGCGTCGGCGAACTACGCGCCGAGGAACTGCCGGTCGGCGAGAGCGACGCCAAGTTCGACCTGACGCTGGTGGTCGTCGACCAGCCCGACGGCACCCTCACCGGCTTCCTGAACTACGCCACCGCGCTGTTCGACCGGGACACCGTCGAGCGGTTCGCGAGCCACTTCACCACTTTCGTCGGCAGCATCGCGGCCACGCCGGACGCACCGATCAGCCAGCTGGTCGAGTCCCCACCGGCGGAGCGGGAGCTGGTGGTGCGGACGTGGAACGAGACCGAGGTGGCGTACCCGACCGGCACCCTGCCGGAGCTGTTCGCGCGACAGGTGGCCCGGACCCCGGACGCCGTCGCCCTCCGCTTCGAGGGCGAGGACGTCTCCTACGCCGAGCTGGACCGGCGGACCGACCGACTGGCGCGGTACCTGGTCGACGCAGGCGTCGGGCCGGAGTCGATCGTCGGCGTGTGCCGCCGACGCGGTATCGAGTTGGTGGTGGCCCTGCTGGCGATCCAGAAGGCCGGCGGCGCCTACCTGCCGCTGGACCCGGACCACCCGGCCGAGCGCCGGGACTACATGTGTGCCGACGCCGGTGTCACCATCGTGCTCACCGACGGCGAACCGGCCGTCACCGGCAGCGGATCGGCATCGGCGAGCACGACCCCGGCGGGGCCGGACCACCCGGCGTACGTGATCTACACGTCCGGCTCGACCGGCCGGCCCAAGGGCGTCGTGGTCACCCACCGCGCGATCGTCAACCGGCTGCGCTGGATGCAGGACACCTACCGGCTGGACGACTCCGACCGGGTGCTGCAGAAGACCCCGTACAGCTTCGACGTCTCGGTGTGGGAGTTCTTCTGGCCGCTGATCACCGGGGCCACGCTGGTGATCGCCCGGCCCGACGGCCACCGCGACCCGCACTACCTGGCCGACCTGATCGCCACCGAGCAGGTCACCACCCTGCATTTCGTACCGTCGATGCTGCGGGTGTTCCTGGCCGAGTCGTTCGGGCCGCTGCCGTCGGTGCGCCGAATGATCTGTAGCGGCGAGGCGCTCCCCGCCGACCTGGTCGCCGCCGTCCACGAGCGGATCGGCGGCGAGCTGCACAACCTCTACGGGCCAACCGAGGCGGCCGTCGACGTCACCGCGGTGCGGTGCGTGCCCGGGACGCCGGTCACCATCGGACGGCCGATCGCGAACACGCGCACCTACATCGTCGACGAGAACCTGCGACCGGTCCCGATCGGAGTGCCCGGTGAGCTGCTGCTGGGCGGCGTGCAGTTGGCCCGCGGATACCTCAGCCGCCCGGGGCTCACGGCACAGCGGTTCGTTCCCGACCCGTTCGAGGAGTCCGGCGATGGAGGGCGGCTGTACCGCACCGGTGACCTCGCGAGGTACCTGCCGGACGGCCGGATCGACTACCTCGGCCGGCTCGACGACCAGGTGAAGATCCGTGGGCACCGCGTCGAACTCGGCGAAATCGAGGCGGTGGCGGCGGAGCACCCGGGAGTGTCCGCGGTCGCCGTCGCGGTGCACGACGGCCAGCTCGTCGGCTACCTCGTCGCCCGGGACACGGACGCCGGCGTCGAGGTGAGCGACGTGGCGTCGTTCCTGCGCGGTCGACTGCCCGAGGCGATGATCCCGAGCCACTGGCAGCTGCTGCCCGCGCTGCCGCTGACCACAAGCGGAAAGACCGACCGGCGCGCGCTGCCGGCCCCGACACCTGGCCGCGCCTGGGCGGCCGGAGCGTACGTCGCCCCCCGCACCGAGGCCGAAGGCGTCGTCGCCGAGGCGCTCGCGGCGGCGCTGGGCATCGAACGGATCGGTGTGCACGACCGGTTCTTCGACGTCGGGGGTGACTCGATCCGTGCCATCCGGGCGATCGGGGCCCTGCGCCGGGGCGGGCTGAACCTGTCGGTGCAGGACATCTTCACGCACCAGACCGCGGCGCAGCTGGCGACGCTCGCCGACCGGCCGGCGACCAGTGCGGACGAGCTGCCGGTCGGCCCGTTCGAGCAACTCGACCCGGCCGACCGTGACCGGCTCCCCGACGGCCTGGTGGACGCCTACCCGATGGGTCAGGTGCAGGCCGGCATGGTGTACGAGATGCTGGTCAACAGCTCGCACCCGGCATACCAGAACGTCACCAGCTTCGACATCGTCGACGACGGCCCGTTCTCGCTGGCCGCGTTGCAGCAGGCCGCGCAATGGCTGGTCGACCGGCACGAGATCCTGCGCACCACGTTCGACGTGTCCGGCTACACCGAGCCGATGCAACTCGTCCACGCCGAGGCGCGGGTCGAGGTGGGCTTCGACGATCTGCGCGAGCTCCCGGAAGCTGAGCAGCAGGACATCCTGGAGCGGTACCGGGAGACGATGAAGCTGGCGATGCTGCCCATCGATCACGCACCGCAACTGCGCTGGCACGTGCACCGCACCGGGGAGCGGACGTGGGTGCTGACCCACACCGAGTGCCACGCCATCCTGGACGGCTGGAGCCACCACTCCCTCATCGCCGAGCTGCGGGACACCTACCGGGCGATCCGGGACGCGGACCCCGATGCGCTGAAGCCCCCGCCCCCGGGGCGGTACGCCGACTTCGTCAGGTTGGAACGGCGATCGCTGTCGGCCGGGCCGGACGAACGGTTCTGGCGGAGCCGGGTCGGCGAGTACGATCGGATCGCGTTGCCAGCGGACACCGCCCCGGCCGGCCACGGCGCGGTGCCGGAGCTGCGGATGTCCTGGCGGCATCTCGAGCCGGGGCTGCGTGAGCTGGCCGCGCGGACGCAGACCTCGCTCAAGGCCGTGCTGCACACCGCGCACCTCGCGATGATCGGCGTCGTCACCGGCCAGCGGCGGTTCTTCAGTGGTCTGGTCGTCAACGGCCGGCCCGAACTGCTGCGCGGCGACGAGGTGATGGGGATGTACCTCAACACGGTGCCGTTCGCGGTGGACCTGTGTACGCCCCGGTGGCGCGACCTCGTGCGCGCCGTGTTCGCCGAGGAGCTTGCCGTCTGGCCGCACCGGCGCTACCCGATCCCCGCGATGCAGCGCGCCTGGGGCACCGGTACGCCGCTGATCAGCAGCATCTTCTCCTACCTCGACTTCCACGTGCTCGACGCGCAGGAGGACGTTTTCGGCACGGTCGTCGACGACAGCCCCAACGAGTTCACCCTGGTCACGTTGACCTTCCCGGGTGAGCTGCGACTGGAGTGCCGGGCCGGCTGGGCGACCCAGGAGCGGCTGACCGCCCTGGGCGAGACCTTCCTCGAACTGCTCACCGCGATGATCGCCGACGACGGCGCGAACCCGGTCGACCTCAGCTCGACCCCGGCGCACCGGTTCACCGAGCCGCAGCAGGACTGGCCCGCCCTGCCCGAGGCGTGCGTCACCGACCTGTTCACGACCCGGGCGCAGGCCCGGCCGGACGCCGTCGCACTCGAGTGCGGCGATTCGCGCCTGACCTACGGCGAACTCGACGCCCGGGCCAACCAGTTGGCGTGGGCGCTTCGTGAGCACGGCGTCGGCCGGGAAACGCCCGTCGCGGTCTGCATGGACCGCGGGATCGACGCGGTGGTCGCGCTGCTCGGCATCCTCAAGGCCGGCGGCTGCTACCTTCCGCTCGACCCCAAGTATCCGGACGGCCACATCGAGTACCTCCTCGACGATTCCGGCGCCCAGGTCCTGGTGAGCGGGCCGACCCACGCCCACCGTTTCGCGGCGCGTGCCGGGCTGACCACGGTGAACCTGGGCTCCGGCTGGTGGTCGGACGGCAGCCGGCCGACCACCGCGCCACAGGTGACGCTGTCACCGGAGAACCTCGCCTACATCACGTACACGTCGGGGTCCACCGGACGTCCGAAGGGCGTGCTGGTCCCGCACCGCGGCGTCGTCCGGCTGGTGCACGGCCAGGACTACGCGCAGCTGGACGCCGACCAGGTCATGCTGCAAGCCGGCACGCTCGCCTTCGACGCGTCGACGTTCGAGGTCTGGGGCGCGCTGTGCAACGGGGCGCGGCTGGTCGTCTCCCCGGAAACGCCGACCGCCGACGAGCTCGACGAGCTCCTGCGCCGGCACGGGGTGACCGTGCTGTGCCTGCCCACCGGCCTCTTCAACACCATGATGGACGTTCGGCCGCAGGCGTTGGCCGGGATACGGGAAGTGGTGGTCGGTGGCGAGGTGCTGCCGCCGCTGCAGGTGCGCAAGGCGATGGAACACGGCGTGCTGGTCAGCAACGGGTACGGCCCGACCGAAAGCACCACGTTCGCCACCGTCCATCCACGGATCCCACTGCCGGCGCTCACCGACGTCATTCCGATCGGGAAGCCGATCCATCACACCTACGTGCACGTCGTCGACGAGAACCTCGACCCTGTCCCGTTCGGCGTGCCGGGGGAGCTGCTGCTGGGGGGCCCGGGCGTCGCGCGCGGATACCAGAGCCGCCCGGACCTAACCGCCGAACGCTTCGTACCTGACCCGTCCGGACACGCGCCGGGAAACCGGCTCTACCGCACCGGGGACATAGTCCGCCAGGATCCGGACGGCACGATCCACTTCATCGGGCGGCGCGACCACCAGGTGAAGATTCGTGGACACCGCGTCGAGTTGGGCGAGGTGGAGGCCGCGATCGCCGAGCTGTCCACGGTGCGGGCTGCCGCGGCGGCGGCGTACCTGGGCGTGGACGGCATCAAGCAGCTCGTCGGGTACGTCGTGCTCGACGAGGGCGGCCCGGCCGACCCCGCCCGGCTCGGTGACGTGATGCGCAGCAGGGTGCCCGGCTTCCTGGTCCCGACGGCCTGGGTCCGCCTGGGCCGGCTCCCGTTGAACAACAACGGCAAGCTCGACCGGGCCGCGCTGCCCCGGCCGGCGGCGGGAACGTCGGTACGGGAATACAGCGCGCCGCGTACGCCCACGGAGGTGGCCGTCGCCGAGGTCTGGACCGAGGTCTTCCACCTGCCCCGGGTCGGCCGTGACGACGACTTCTTCGACCTCGGCGGGCACTCGCTGCTGACGTTGCGGGCGATCGCGATGCTGCGGGACCGGCACGGCATCGAGACGACCGTGCGAACCTTCGTCGAGCACCGCACGCTCGCGGCGCTCGCCGCGTCGATCGACGGCGAGCGGCAGCCGGTCACGGCGTTGCTCTGGCTGCGCCGGACCGGCGACCAGCCGCCACTGGTGTGTGTGCACCCCGGCGGCGGCAGCGCGCACTGGTACCGGCGGCTGGCCGAGCACCTCGATCCCAATCTGCCGGTGGTCGCCTTCGAATGGCCGGGCCGCGACCCGTCGACCGGCTCGGTGCCGTCCACCGAGGACATGGCGGCCCGCTACCTCGCGGAGTTGCGGGAGGCGGTTCCGCAGGGGCCGTACCGGATCTTCAGCTGGTGTGGTGGCAGCGGGGTGAGCACCGAGATGGCCAGCCGACTGATGGCCGAAGGCGAGGAGGTCACCTTCATCCTGCTCGACCCGGGGCAGGACGCCTGGCAGAAGGAGCACCTCTGGTCGGAGTACGGGCTGATCAAGCAGTGTGTGACGAACCTGGAGCGGCTCGACGCGGCGCCGCCGGACGAGGACACCTCGGTGCTCCGGCAGGAGACGCTGGCGCTGCTCGAACACATCGTGGACGACATCGTCGGCAACGACGGGATCACGCTCCCCGAGCGCGGCGCGGGAACGATGTGGCTGCCCGGCGCGCGGATGTGGGAGGAAGTGATGGAGATGGTGCTGTCCTACCGCGACCGCCCGTACGCGGGTCACCTGGATCTGATCGTCAGCGACGAGCTGGCGCTGGGCGAGCACGAGGTCGTCAGCTCCGGCCAGAGCTATGACGACTACCTCCAACGGTGGCGCGAGCGGACCGCCGGGCTGGGGGTACACCGGGCGAAGGGTGAGCACTTCTCGGTCATGAAGGAATACGTGGCGGACCTCGCCGGCATTCTGACGGGGCTGATCGACAAGCCGGCCGGCCGACGGTGAACGGCATGTCGACCGCGCCGTCTCCCGCACCGGGCACCACCAGACGGGCCCTTGCGGCGGTGTATGCCGCCGGCGCCGGGTCCGCCGTCGGGACCCAGATGACGACGCTCGCGCTGCCGTGGCTGGTGCTGGAGAGCACCGGCTCGGCACCGCGGGCGGGTCTGGTCTTCGCCGTGTCGGTGCTCCCCATGGCGGTGCTCGGATTCGCGGGCGGCGAGGTCATCCAACGGTACGGCGCACGCCGAACCATGGTGCTCATCGACTTCGCGCAGTTCGTGGCCATCGGTTCGATACCTGCGCTGGCCGCGGTGGGCCTGCTCAGCTTTCCCCTGCTCCTGACGATCGTCGCGGTGATCGGCGTACTCGGAGTGCCCTACTTCGCCGCGCAACGTGACCTGGCCACCGAACTCGCCGGTCCGGACCCGAAGGCGCTGATGCGGACGAACAGCGTGCTGGAAGGGTGCTTCAACATCGCCGCGTTGGCCGGCCCGGCCGTAGCGGGCGTGCTGATCGCGACACTCGGCGCGGAGAAGGTGCTGTTGTTCGACGCCGTGACCTCGGCGGTGTCGGGTCTGCTGTTGTGGTGGTTCATGCCGCGTTCGCGGCCGGCGACGTCGGCACCGCAGGAGCGGCAGACCCCGGACCACTCGGGAATCCTGGCCGGGGTACGCGCATTGCTCCGGGACGACTTCCTGCGACGGGTGATGGTCACGACCGTCAGCTTCGGCTTCCTCATGCGGGTCCTGATGCTCGCGCTGCCGCTGCTGGCGTTTGCCCGCTTCGCCGGCGATGCCAGGGTTGGTGGGCTGCTGCTCTCCGGCTTCGGTGCCGGCGCGGTCGCCGGGGCGGCCGTCAGCTATCTGATCGGCAGCCGGTTGTCCCCGACGATGGTCTTCGGGCTGGCCGCCTTCCAGCTTGTCCTGCCCTGGTGGGTGCTGCTGTTCGACGTGCCGGTGCCGGTCCTGGTCGCCGCGCTCGCGGTGTCCGGTGCGGCGCTTCCGTTGTCCAACGCTCCGTTCTTCAGCATCCTGGCCACCCGGTTCGCGGCGGACATCCGAGCGAAGGTGATCCAGGCGGTCATGACCATCAGCAACATCGCCGGCCCGCTGGGCTTTCTGGCCGGCGGGATGGCGATCGGCCGCTTCGGCGTGACGACGACCCTGCTCGTCCTCGCGGCCCTGTCCACCCTCGCTGCGGTCAACCTGGTGGTGGCACTGCGGCACTTCGATCCGGTGGCGCTGACCAGCCCGCAGCCCGAGCCTGCGGTGGCGGCTGCTCGGTAGCCCGCTCGGGCCCAGTGCCCGCGAACCAAGGGTGTTTCCTCGCGGAACGGTTCACCCGACATACGTGAAGGATGTGATGTCCGGGCCGACGTCGGCCCGGACATCACCGGGTGATGACGCGGGGGAAGCGCCCTGGTGCCTGGTCCTCCGACGACGATCGCGCGGGCGTAGCTTCAGCCATGCACTGATGGGCGCGGTTGCAGGTTCGCAACCGCGCCCATCAGGTGGCCGGTGGGGTGCCGGCCGGGCTCGCATTCTGTCGGGTCGAGGCACTCCTCAGGCCAGCGTCGACGGGGTTTCCGTCTCGATCGCCGCGACGGCCAGCAGCCGACCGCTGGCGGAGTCCCGCAGTTCCAGGTCGGCGATCTCGGAGAGCGGGTCGGTGACGTTCTGCCACCTCCGGGCGGTGACGGTGAAGAGCGAGCCCAGGTCGGCGTTGCCGAAGAAACCCACCTTCTGATCGATCACCCGCCGCTGGAGGAACTGCCGCTCGGTGCGGCCGAGCCCACGCCACAGACGCAACAGCGCCGTGTCGAAGATCGAGAAGTACGAGGCGAAGTAGACCAGACCGGCGCCGTTGATGTCCCGCACGGCGTCCAGTGCGTACTCGAAGGACAGCTCGCCCCCGGCGACCGCGAATCCCGGCGGCGCCGGAGTGAGGAAGCTGCCCGCACCGCGGGCGCGGCCGACGAGCGTACGCGGTGAGAACTGATTGGGCAGTCGTGGCAGGTCGGCGTTGTCGAAACCATCGGGGATGGTTTCGGAGAGAACCCGGTTGCTGCCCGGATTGCCGCGCGCGATCCACCGGTTGAGCGTCTCCGCGTACATGCACTCCGGGTCCGGCGTCTCGTAGACCTCCGCCGGATCGAGGAACGCGGTGCCGAGGCCGGAGCCGGCAGGCGCGAGCCGGTGCAACGTCAGAACCGAGCCGCCGCCGAACTGGAAGACCCTCGACGTCACCTCGAGCTCGTCACCGAAGGTCAGGCCGTGCGGATGAACGACCTTCCCGCCCCGGACCCGGTAGTAGTAGAACGAGAGGTAGGTCGGTTGGCCTTCGGCGGTACGGGCGGCGTGCACGTTGGTGCGGCAGGTCTCGGCCACCGATTCCCACGTCCAGTCGCCGATCCGCCCGAAGATCAGAGAGCCACCGCTGCACATTCCCGGCGCGACGATCACCTTCCGGTGAAGGGCTGTGTTCTCGGGCATCATCTCAGCGCTCCAGTCGTGAGTAGTTCCGGTGCGTTGCGGACGCGCCACTGGTGTACCGCCGCGAGGAACGCGTCGTTGTCCGAGGGCGAACCGAGCGACACCCGGACGCCCTCCCCGTCGAAGACCCGCAGCTCGATTCCGACCCGGGCACACCAACTGCCGAACGGGCCCGCGTTCTCGCCGAGCCGGAGCCACAGGAAGTTGGCCTGGCTGGCCGGGACCGCGAAGCCCTCGGCCAGCAGGGCAGCCCGCACCCGGGTCCGCTCGGCGATCGTCTGCCGGACCCGCGTCAGGAGCACGTCCTCAAGGGCGAGGGCGGCGACCGCCGCATGCTGGGCCGGCGCGCTCACCGCAAAGGGCAGCGTCATCTCGCGCAGCGACGCCACGATGCGCGCGGCGCCGATGAGATAGCCGACCCGGAGCCCGGCCAGGCCGTACGCCTTCGAGAACGTGCGCAGGACCACCAGGTTGGGATACCTGTCGTGCAACGCGAGACCGCCGGTGCCCATCGGCTCGTCGACGTACTCGAAGTACGCCTCGTCGAGGGCGACCAGGCAGGTCGGCGGGACGCGATCGAGGAACGCGCGCAGCCGGTCCAGGCCGAGCAGCGTACCCGTGGGGTTGTTGGGGTTGCAGATGACGACCACCCGGGTCGTGGCGGTGATGCGATCGGCCATGGTGGCGAGGTCGTGCACGTCGTCGGCGAGTGGCACCCGCTCCGAGTGGACCCCCAGATGGCCGGCGAGGATCGGGTAGTACTCGAAGGAACGCCAGGCGTAGACGGCCGTCGCACCCGGCCCGGCGAGCTGGAACACCGCCTGGAGCAACGCACAGGATCCGGCGCCGACGGCCACCCGGTCCGGTTCGACACCGTGCCGCCGGGCGAGCGCCACGGTCAGGTCGGTACACGCCGGGTCGGGATAGCGGTTGACGTCCCGGCTGCTCGCCGCAACCGCGGCGACGATGTCCGGCAACGGGCCGTGCGGTGACTCGTTGCGCGACAGGGTCCGGGTGACGGCATGGGACGTTCCGGCGGTCGGCCCCGCGGCCTCACGCACGACAGCGCTCCGCGACCAGCTCGGCGATATCGCCAACCGTCGCGAGTTCCAGCAGTTCGTAGTCGGAGACGTGGATGTCCAGCCGCTTGCTGAGCAGGTCCGACAGCTCGACCACGGCGAGGGAGTCGAGGCCGACCTCGACGCGACCGGCCGTGGCCACGACGTCCTCGGCCCGCATCTGCAGATCCTCGACCAGGATGGTCTTGAGTTGGTCAAACATGGCTCGCCGTCCGTCCAAGCTGACCCGTGGACCCGGCACGCAACGCGAGCGCCACGTCCTCGATGAGGTCCTCCTGCCCGGCCACTGCCTGTAGGCGGCCCAGTTCGAAGAAGACGTCGCGCGGGTCGACGCCCTCGCGGGCGGCGACGTCCAGCACCCGGTTCTTGAAGCCGGAGAACACTCCGGCGAGACCACTCACCACGCCGATCGAGTCGATGGTGGGCGGCGCGGGCATCAGCTCCCGCTCGGCGATGTCCGCCGCGTCCAACAGCCGATAGAGATCGATGCCGGTGTCATAGCCCAGCCGTTCGAGCACGGGCACGAGAACTTCCAGCTGCGTGTTGCCGGCCCCCGCGCCGAACCCCCGGGCGCAGGCATCCAGGATGGTGGCGCCCGCCTCGGCGGCGGCGATGGAGTTCGCCACCGCCATACCGAGATTGTTGTGCCCGTGGAACATCACCGGCACGCTGACGGCGGACCGGATGGCCGCGATCCGGGTGCTCACGTCCTGCGGCAGATAGTGGCCGGAGGAATCGAGGATGCCGACGCCTGTCGCACCGAACTCGACGAGCCGCGCGCACTCCTCGGCCAGGCGCTCCGGACCGGCCATATGGCTCATCAACAGCACGCCGTGTGCGTCGACGCCCGCGTCGCGCAGCAGCCCGAGGTGCCGTTCGGCCAGGTCGCTCTCGGTGCAGTGGGTGCCGATACGGACGAGGTCGACGTCGTACGAGACGGCCAGCCGGATGCTCTCGGTCGTGCCCCAGCCCGGCAGCATGAAGACGCCGAGCTTGGTGGTGGTCAACGCATCCCGGACCACCGACAGCATCGCCTCGTCGCTGAGCAGGGCGCGGCCGGCTTGCAGGGACGAGGCGCCCAGGCCGTTGCCGTGTCCCACCTCGACGACGGGTACCCGGGCGGCGTCGGCGGCGGCAGCGTACGCCCGAAGTTGCTCCCGCCCGAGCTGGTGGCGGACGGCGTGGTGCCCGTCGCGCAGCGTCGGGTCGTGGATCAGGATGGGTGGTCTCGGCGAACTTTCGGCAGCTTGCTGGCTCATGACACGACCTCCATGGCCTCGATCGGTCGGCGTTGCGCCGCCCAACGCTCGGCCACCCGGATCGCAGCCGAGTTGATGATGTCGAGGTTGCCCGCGTAGGCGGGTATCTGGTCGCCTGCGGAGGTCACCTCCACGGCGATGAACGCCTTGTTGTCGTTCACGATGCAACTCGTCACCCGGTAGCCGGTGGCGAACGCACGGACGTCGGCGGCGGCGGACGCCACGAGCGGGTGCACCGACTCGTGGGTCAGGCCCTCGCCGACCAGCGACATGGCCACCCTGAAGGTCGCCGGAGGACGAGCCGGGCTGACGTTGAGGATGGCCTTCACGTCCCCGACGCCGGTGAACTCGCGGAGCGCGTCCTGAGTGGTCTCCACGTACTCATCGAGGTTCAGCCTGGTTCCGCGGCCGACGCTGAGCGTCGCGGCGGTCGCGACCACCTCCACGTAGTCGATGCGGTGCGCTCGGGTGATCGCTCGTACGATCGGCACCGATGCCTGCCCACCGCAACTCACCATGTTCAGGTCGCGGTGAGCGGCGGCCTCCGCGCCGTTGACGGTGGGGACGACCATGCGCCCGATCCGGCTGGGTGTGAGGTCGATCAGCAGCGTGCCGAGCGGTGCCAGCGCCTCGGCGTGCTCGGCGTGCGAGCCGGCGTTGGTGGCGTCGAAGACCACGTCGAGCGGTTCGTCGAGGTCGGCAAGTGACGACAGACCCCGGCTGGCGGCCGGCAGCCCCAGCCGAGCGGCCCGCTTGAGGCCCGGGCTGTCGGCCGTCCGGCCGGCGACGAGGCGAAGGTCTAGTGCAGCGGACCGCTCGACCTTCACCGCCAGGTCGACGCCGATGAGTCCGGCGCCGAGCACTCCAGCTGACAGCCGTCGTTCTGAGTTCATCGAGGAGATCGCCTTCCTATCCGCGTCGGGACTATGTGTTGGTGACGTGCAGAGTGACCGAGCCCAGATGATCGAATTCGGCGGTGTAGGTGTCACCGGGGCTCAACGGGACCGCGGCGTGCAGGGCGCCGGTCATGATCAACTGGCCGGCCTCCAACGTGACGCCACTGTCACCCAGCAGGTTCGCCAGCAGCGCCACCACCGCCACCGGGTTGCCCAGGGCGTCGGCGCCCTGACCGGACGCGACCAACTCCCCGTTGCGACGGAAGGCCATTCGCACGAGCCGGTAGTCCAGCTCCGCGCTGGCCGGGATCGAGCGTCCCAGCACGGCCGCGCCATTCGAGGCGAGGTCGGCGATCGTGTCGCCCAGCCGGATGCGCCAATCCGTGATCCGGGAGTCGACGATCTCGAGACCGGCGATGACCTCTCCGATCGCCGCGTGGGCCTGCTCCACGGTGACGCCAGGACCGGTCAACGGCCTCGCCAGCCGAAAGACGATCTCGGCTTCCACCTTCGGCGAGATGAACTCGCCGCGAGCGAAGCACGCCCCGTCCGCGCGGACGGTCGAGGCGAACACCGGGCCGTAGTCCGGGGCGTGGACCCCGAACATCTCCTGCATCGAGGCGGAGGTGAGCCCGGCCTTGTAGCCGATCACCCGTTCGCCGTCGGCGATCAGCAGCTCGGTCAGCCGGCGCTGGACGGCGTATCCGCCGGCCGCGTCGAGCGTGGGGCAGGCGTCGGTGAACGGAGCGATCGGCACGCGGTTGCTCCGCGCCTCGTACAGGGCCATGGCCATGCGCTCGGCGTCGTGCTCCGCCACCGTCGCTGCTCCACCGTTCCGGCTCATCGCGTGGCCACGAAGAGGCGGCTGCCGGGCATTCCCAGGGCGGTGCTGGCCACCTCGGAGAAACCGGCCTGCCGGAAGAGTTCGCGCCACCGGTCCTCGGTCGGCAGCCGTACGCCCATCGAGCTCTCGTGCAGGTAGCTGAAGAGGGCGCTGAAGGCGCGTTCGCCCGGCGTGTCCACGTACGGCACCGCGTCGGTGACCACCAGGCAGCCGCCGTCGGCGAGGTGCTCGCGGCAGGCCCGCAGGACGCCTGCGAAGACCTCGGGATGCTGAGCGACATCGTGCATGACGAAGCCGGCATGGATGATGTCCGCGCCGTCGAGTGGAGCGGGGTCGTCGACGAGCGTCTCGACGGACCGGTTGACCACCGTGAGCCGGTCGTCCACCTGGGCGTGGCGGCCGGCGCGTTCGGCCTCCTCGCACGCTCCCGGGCTGAGGTCCAGGGCCACGCCGGTGCTGGTGGGCAGCTCGGTCAGCAGCCGGATCAGCAGCGCGCCCGCGCCGGAGCCGAGATCGACGATGTGTCGGGGCTTGCGGCTGATGATCTCGGACAGCACTCCGGGATAGAAACCGCGCGAGCCGATCCAGCGGGACGACACCGCCACCCGTCTGCCGTCGCGCTGGTGCTGGCGGCCGGCCGCGTCCGGCTCACGCAGAAACCGCTCCGCGTGATCGATGTACGGCCGGTTCGCGCTGAGCGACCAGGAGAGGTAGCCCGCCTCGTACCGCCGGTCCGCGAGCTCCGCGCAGGGCGTGAACGGCCCGGTCTCGGCGTCGCGCTCCAGCAGCCCGGCGGCGGACATGGCGCGCAGGAAGAGGAGAGCGCGAGCTTCGGGAACGCCGGTCGCGGTCGTTGCCTCGGCCAGCGTGAACGGCGTCCCGCGATCGAGTAGCGGCGAAAGTCCCAGATTCTCGGCGATCTCCAGAAGAGTGGCATTCGCCGCAAGGTCTGCGGCGATGTCACTGACGTCAGAACTAATCACTGGTTCACCCACGTCCTGCTGATTCGGCAATTTTTCGGTATCGGCCCTTGCTTTTCCGATTCGTGTCCGTCCAGGTAGGAAGGCCGGCGATGAGGTGACGGCCTCCATCAACCGCTCCTTCCGTAACGGCGGCAATCGACGTTCTCGGCACGGAACCACAACGGTTGTCAATGTGCCACGGAAACACGGATCGCCTGCAGAGAAGAGTCGGCAGACATACGGGAAGGCTGCCGCCACCGGTCGGCCGCCGGAGCAGCCGGCCGTCGCCCGACGGGCAGGACGACCGGCGCTGACGCGACGATGGCAAGTCGATGCTCCGCTATCAGGCTGCGCCGACGGCCGACAGCGAGTCGACAGCGAGTCGACAGCGACCTGTTAGTTCGTCGCGGAACCATCCGGCCAGGACATTCCGACGCCACGCCACGCCTCGGCGTGACGACGAAGGAGGCGTGATGGGCGAACCGATGTGGGTCAACGTCATGGCGACCGACCCCGTGCTGGAAGCGGGCGTGACGAGCGCGATGCTCGGGTGCCCGGACATCGTGGTGGTGACGACGCGGGAGAAGGCGGCGGTCACGGTCCTGGTGGTCGACCATCTGGGCCAGGACGCGCTGGATTCGGTGCGGGCCGTCCGCACCGGCGCGGACCGGCCCGAGGTGGTGCTCGTCGTGCCCGAGGTGGAGCCGGCTGACGCGCTGCGAGCCATCGCGGCGGGTGCGCGCGGCCTGCTTCGACGCCGGGAGGCGACCGCCGAGCGGCTCACCCGCACCGTGCTGGCCGCCGGTGAGGGGGACTGCACGGTCTCGCCGGACATGCTCGACCGGTTGCTCGCCGCGCCGGCGGTTCCGGCCGGCACCCTGGCGTCGAACATCAGCGACCGCGAGCGCGCGGTGCTGCGGCTGATCGCCGAGGGCCGGGAGACCGGTGAGATCGCCAAGGAGCTGTGCTACTCGACGCGAACGGTGACCAGTGTCGTGCATGACATCACGCGACGATTCCGGCTGCGCAACCGGGCCCACGCGGTGGCCTTCGCCCTGCGGGCCGGGATGTTGTGAACGGCGAACAGGAGAAGATCATGATGGCATTGACTGCACACGTGGTGGCCCCGAACGCGACCATCCGGGCCGAGGTGCTGGCTGCGCTGCGGTGTGCCGGCGTCACACCCGTGCCCGACCCGTACGAAGCACCGGACACCGTCATCCTCACGGCGGTCGACACGGTGCATGAGGCGCTGACGGCCTGCCCGGCGCGGCCGCGGTCCACGGCGCAGCGGACGCTGCTGGTCGCCGACCGCTTCTCACCGACGGACGTGGTACGCGTACTGCGTTCGGGGACTCTGGTGATGCTCCGCTTCGCCGACGTCACACCGAGCCGACTGGCCGCCGCGGTGCAGGCCGCCCGGCACGGGGAGGTCCGGCTGCCGCACGAGGTGCTGGTCGGGGTGCTCGGTGGCACCGGTACGCCGAACCAGGCCGAAACGTCCTGGCCGGCCGGCCGGTCGCCGCTGACGCCCCGTCAGACGAGGGTGCTCGCGTTGATGGCCGAGGGCCAGGACAACGCGATGATCGCCCGGTCGTTGCTGTGTTCCAACCACACGGTGAAGAACGTCATCTACGACATGATGGCGCGGTTGCAGGTTCGCAACCGCGCCCACGCCGTGGCCTGTGGGGTAGCGGCCGGGTTGATCTGAGCCCGTCGTGCGTGGGTGCACACCGGCGTGCAGCCACGGACGACGTGTCACTCGGGTGCGGTTGGTCGTTTCGACGGTCGGCAGCGGAGCTGCGCGGGCGAGGCGACCGTGCCGTCGTCACCGCTCGGCTGGCCGACGGCGGTCAGCCGAGCGGCATCCGGTCACCGATGACCCGCAACAGATCGGCCGGCTCGGTCGCATAGCTCAATCCGGATCCGGGCAGCTGCACCAGATCGGTATCGCCGTACGCCGACCAGCCGGCCACCACCTCCGCCTCGATGCCCTGGTCCAGCCACCGAATCGCGGTCAGCGGACAGCGCAGCGGCGCCGGGTGGGGCACTTGATAGGCCCGCAACGCGGGCAGTTCGGCCCGGAGCGCCCGTGCGCCGGCCGCGACGATCGACGGCAGCGGGATGGTGCCCATGGCCACTGCGGTCGCCAGCACCCGCTCGGTCAGTTCGTCGTCGGTCGGTTCGGTGTGCGCCTCGCCGGCATAGCGACTGAGGAACTGGGGTGCGGGACAGCCCGAGACGAACAGACGCAGCGGTGCCGGCGCGCCCTGCCGGTCCAGCTCGACCGCGACCTGGTAGCCGAGCAGCGCGGCACCCTCGTGGCCGAACAACGCGAACTTCTCGACCCCTCGGCGCTTGAGGTCCGCCACGAGCTCCGCGGCCCGCTCCGGCAACCCTGAAGGGGGCTGGGCCGCAGACCGCGTTCCCGGTGCTTCGCCGCCCAGGTCGCCCACGACCGGCGGGCGGACAACGCACCATGGGCCGACGGTGTCGGGCCATCGGTCGAACTGGAAGTCACCGTTACCGGCGCTGGGTATGCAGATCAGCGTTGCGGTGCCGACATGCGGAGCGGTCCGCTGGTCCAACCATGAGGCCATGAGGAGGGTCGCCTTCGTTGACGGAGAGTAGGCAATTCTTGCCCAACCGTCGTCCCGTGCACCTCCACACCGCTATCACCGATCGGGTAGGCAGCCGCCGGCGAGGAAAGCGTCGTGATGGGGAGCCGAAAACGGCCGGCCATAGCTTCGTTTCTGTCGGCGGCAGCCGGCACAAGAACCGAAGCAGACAAGGGGTACTGAGGTGCTGGTTTCAATGGTTTCCGGTCCGCGCCTGATCGTCTCGTCGGCCACGTCGGTGGTCGCTGTTGCCGGTGACACGCCGTGGGGCTGATCAGTCTCTCCCGGGCAGGCCGACGGAGGGCCGCCGCAGCGGTGTCCCTCCGTCGGTCAGGTGCCACCTTCCTCACGAAGTCGGAAATGGTTCGGCCATCGCCACGGCTATCTTGCGTGGCCCGGTGAACGGCTCACGGGCGTGAGCCGCAAGCATGTTGTCGACGATCAGTACGTCGTCGCGCTCCCAGTCGAAGCGGCGCTGGGCGGCTCGGTAACAGTCGCGCAGGTGCGCCACGACCTCGTCGGGGATTCGCCCGCCGTCGCCGTAGTACGTGTTGGTGGGCAGGTCCGCCTCGTCGAACATCTCCCGCAGCCCCTCGCAGTCCTCCTCGGGCAGCGTGGTCACGTGGAAGAACGTGAGGTGGTTGAACCAGACGGTCTCGCCGGTCACCGGGTGCTGGTGCACCGCCCGGCGGCGGGCCGTCGTACGCAGGCCGTTGCGCCCGACCCACTGGACCTCCGCACCGCTACTCGCGCAGTAGCGCTCGACCTCCGCCCGGTCGGTGGTGTTGAACGCCTGCTGCCACGGCACCCCGAAGCCCTCGGTGAAGTTGCGTACCACCGTCCAGCCGCGCCGGGTGAATTCCTCCAGCACGCTCGGATCGATCGACTGTAGGATCCGGCGGGTGTCGGCCAGCGGCGTGGCACCCTGCGTGTCGGGCGGGGTGATGCAGTAGAAGAACAGCGTCAGCGGCCAGGTCGCCTGGTACGAGTTCTCGTTGTGCAGGAAGATCTCCTCGGTCGCGGGGTAGTCCGTCGAGGTGTAGACCTGGCCCTCGATGGTGCTACGCGGTGACGACCGCTCGGCGTAGGACAGCGGCGCACCGGACACCGCCCGGACGACCCGTTCGAACCCGCTGACGCTGCCGATGTCGAAGCCGCGCAGCAGGACCGCGCCGTGGGTGTGCAGCTGCCGACGGACCGATTCCCGGATCCCGTCGATCTGGCTCTCGGCCGGTACGCCACTGCTGGGCGCGGTCAGTACAGCGGGCAGTATCGACTCATCGCTTGATACCGCGGGTATGAGGCGTACGGGCGTGACTTTGCTCGTGGTCACCGTCGGCTCCCTTCATTGCATCTGGTGGTCGGGTCGGATCAACAGGGCTCCGGGTCGCCGGCTCCGACGTGTCGGCCGGATCCCTGGCGGCAGACGTCGAGCCAGGCGGCCGGGTCGTCGGGGTTGTCCGGGACGCGTTCGCAGATGACGTAGCGCCGTGGTGTCATCGCCGTCGGATATGCCTTCACCGCTGCCAGGCAAGCGGCGTGGGCCTGTTCGGGGGTGCGGATGGCCTCGGTCCGCGCCAGATGAGCGACCAACGGCAGGCCGTCCACCTCCGCGAAGATCCTGGCACCGGTCGACGGCAGGCTGTCGTCGAGCAACCGTTGCACCTCGGCCACCTCGATCCAGCAGCCGTCTACGAGCAGCCAGCCGGGGCCCCGCTGTACCGGGCTGAGCGGGATCGAGTCGCGGATCCCTCGGGCGCCGAGGTCAGCGGACCCGGCCGCGATCAACAGGTTCTCGACCGCCAGGAGCAGCGATTCGGCCTCGTCGTCGGGGATACGGCCGGTGTCGCTGCTCCAACAGCCGAGACGCAACTGTCCGTCGGTGTCGTAGAGATCGAAGCGGATCAGCGTGGTCCCGGCGGGCATCGGCTGTCGCCGCAGCTGCGTCGCGCGTCGCGCGGCGACCAGTTCATCCGGCGTGGGTACCGGTGCCGTGAACCGTCCTGCCGCCCGACCGGACTCGATGACAAGGTTGTTGAACAGCGGTTCGCAATCGAATACGATGCCGCGCTCGTGCTCGATGCGGCGTGCGATGGCACTCTGCCGGTCCACGTCGTAACGGCCGTGCCGGCTCGCGTCGACCACAGCAGCCCACGCCTGCCGGACCAGCCGGTCGAAGGTGGTGTCACTGATCGTGAGCGTGATCGACGCGAGCTGCGCGAGGCTGCCGACGTGCTGCCGAAGGTGCGGCTCGAAACGATTGGCCGACAGGGTGGGGAGCACGAGTTCCCGTACGCCGGTCCGGTGCGAGAGCACCGCGCCGATCGCCGCCAGCACGACGCTGGCGCGACTCGTCCTGGTGCGCGCCGTCACCGCTCGCAACGCCATCCCGGCTGCGGTGGAGGTCATCTCGACGGAGACCGACCCGGTGCCGGCGGCGACCCGCGGGACCGGGTACAGGCACTGCGGGGTACGGGCGAACCGGTCTTTCCAGTAGCTCAGCACCGATTCCTCGTGCCGCAGGGCCTTGGGCGAACGTTCCAGGGCGGCCAGGTCCAACGGCTGGATTGGTGGTCCGCCGGCCGGTCGTGCATCGCGGTCACGGATCAGGTCCGCGAACTCCCGCTTGATGATCTCCATGGCCTGGTAGTCGACCGCGAGATGCGAGCAGCCGATCACCGCGGCCTGCACCACCCCGGCGGAGCTGGTGGACGCGTCACCGGACGACACCGCGAGGGCGACCCGGACCGGCAGTTCGCCGATGCGGTACGCCCCCGCGGCGCGCAACCGCCGGGTGAGGTCTCTGGCCAGGCTGGCCCGGTCGACGAGTTGTGGGTCAGCGGCCTCGATCGCGTAAACCTCGACGACAAGCTCGCCGGTGGCGTGCACGAGCTGCTGCGGTTCGAAGCCGTCCACGTAGGTCGTACGCAGTCCTTCGTGCCGCTCGATCAGGACCGCGAGTACACGGGCGACGTCATCGACCACGGTCGCGGCCGGAATGTCGAGTTCCCCCGCGACGGCCGCGAAGAACTGCTCCGACTCACGACGCAGCCACTGCAGAATGTTGTACTGGCCGATGTTGAGGGGCCCCTCGGCCGATCGCGTTCCGTGGAACCGCACGGTCACCGGTGGCCGTGGGACCAGGCTCACCGATCGCCCCCGACGCCGGGGCGCGCGGGTTCCGGCTGCCTGGTGGGTCCGCGTCGTCCGGGTGCTCGGCGCGGCACTGTCGATGTGCCCTGGTGAGACCATGTGCGCCAGGCTATTGAGCGTTCCACGCGGCGCAGTAGAGAAGGACCGGCAGCGACTCGGGGCTGGGTCCTGTGCGTTGTTCTGCCGGTTGTTCTCTGCGTGTGCCGGCCCTGGCGGACCATCATCGACCTGCGTCCATCGTGTGTGCGCCGGCCAGGTCTGCCGGGTGGGTCTGCGTTTCGTCCACTCGGCCGGCCCATCCGGCAGGTCGCCGACCGCTGGGTGGATGACGACGCACTCGATTGTGGGAGGCTCGAATGAGCGTATCGATCCGTCAGCGGATCACCGCTATCGCGGAAATGTCAGCTGATCGGCCTGCGGTCGTCGGCTTCGACGAGAACTTCGTCGAGCAGGTGCTGACGTGGCGGGAGTTGGCCGAGCGGAGCGGCCGGCGGGCGGACGCACTGGTGGACGCCGCCGCCCGTGAGACCGGTCCGGGCGTGGTCGCGATCGAGGCGAACAACACGATCCAGTCGGTGGTCGACATCGTGGCCGTCCTCTCCGCGGAACTGCCACTGCTGCCGCTGAACCCGGCCTCACCCGTACCCGAGCGGGAAAAGCTCCTCAACTTCATCGGTCAGACGTACGGACGGGCCCGCCTCATCGACGCCGAGGCCGACGCCGAGGCCGACGCGGGACGACCGGCGCGGTCGCCGGCGGCGATGGCCAGCCGGATCGCCTACCTGCTGCCCACCGGCGGCAGTTCCGGCCGGCCGAAGATCGCGATTCGGCCCGGACCACTCGGCTACGATCCGCACCAGGTGCCGTTGCCCCTGCGCCGTCGCGCCGGCTGGCGAGCCGGTCAGCGGCAACTGATTCTCGGCCCGCTGCACCACGCGGCCCCGTTCACCACGCTGCTGGACGGGCTCCTCGACGGCAACACCACAATTCTGCCGCCGTACTTCCTGCCGGCGTGGACGGTGGAGCTGGTCGAGCGTTACGCCGTGGAATGGATCCAGCTGACCCCGGCACACATGCGCACGATCCTGCTGCTCCTCCAGCCCGACCCGGCGTCCTTCGCCAGCGTTCGTACGGTGATGCACACGGCTGCGTCGTGCGACTCGTTCACCAAGAAGCGGTGGATCGAGATGGTCGGGCCGCAACACCTGTACGAGGTGTACAGCTCGACCGAGAACATCGGCGGCACCCTGGTGCGGGGGGACGAATGGCAACAGCGGCCGGGCACGGTGGGCCGGGGATTCTTCACGAAGATCAGCATCAGGGACGACGCCGGGAACCGGCTCGGCCCGGGACAGACCGGCAAGGTGTTCATGCGCGCCGGTCGGGTCTCCAGAGGAGACGCCTACCTCGGCAGCCAGGTGCTCGAAACGACGGCCGACGGCTTCGCCAGCGTCGGCGACTTCGGATGGCTCGACGCGGATGGCTACCTGTTCCTCGCCCCCCGTCGGCACGACGTGATCAACGTGGGCGGTGAGAAGGTCTACCCCAACGAGGTCGAGGCGCAGTTGCTGGAACACCCCGCGGTGCTGGACGCCGTGGTGGTGGCGGCCGAGGACCAGGTGCTGGGCTCTACGGTCGGCGCCTACGTCGTGTGCAGGCCGGGAGCCTCGGTCAGCACCGGCGAGCTGATGGCGCACTGCCGGGCTGGTCTGGTCAACTACAAGGTGCCGACGCGGATCACGTTCGTCGATCAGGTGCCGCGCTCGGCCGCCGGGAAGCTCGAACGGTGGCGGCTGGCCGGCCAGCGGGGCTGATCGCGGTCAGATCTTCACCTCGCCGGCCGGCTCGTTCTTGTTGTTGCTCTGTGTCGTCAGCCGGCCGGCGGCCCGGCGCAGCGCGCCCAGCTCGTCGATGGAACGTGAGTGCCAAGGGCTGTTTTCCTGCATCGCGAACGCATTCGCGGCCTGCACGAAGAAGTGTTCCGCGGTATCGAACTCACCCCGGCCCAGGTACACCCGGCCGAGGCCGAACAGGGCGTGCGCATGGACATTCCGCTCCTGCGTCATCCGGCAGATTTCGACCGCCTCGCTGAAGTGGATCTCGGCATCGGTGAACCCGTTCTGCTCCAACACGGCCCCGCCGAGGCCGATCAGGGCGTAGGACTGGCCGATACGGTCGTCCTGCGCCCGAGCCAGATCCAGCGCCGACTGGAAGACAGCCTTCGCAGCCAGCGACTGCTTCGAGTCGGCAAACACCTCACCGAGCCGGTACAACGCCTGGGCCTGAAGGCGCCGGTTACCCAACTGTTCACCCAGTGCGAGCGACTCTTTCGCCAGGATCTCGGCCCGCTCGGGGGCCCCGAGATCAAGGTGGCTACGCGCGAGTCCGCTCAGTACGTGGGCCTGTGCGCCCAGGTCGTCGACTGCCCGGAACTTCTCCAGCGCCTGCCCGTAACGCAGCACCGCCATGTCGGGTCGACCCTGGATCCGGTCCAGGTGCGCAAGGTTGCGCAGCGTCAACGCCACCCCGGCCTGATCGCCGACGGCATCGAACAAGCTCATCGCGTGCAGCAGGTTCTCGCAATCGTCCTCGGCGTGTTGGGCTACGCCCAGCGAGCCGAGTGACGCCAACACGGCGGCCTTGCCCCGGCGATTGCCGGCCCTGCTGGTGGCCTCCAGCGCGATGTTGTGAGTCGTACGCCATTCGGCGAACAGGCCGCGCCTTTCATACATGGCAACCGAAACGGTGGCCAACTCCCAGCACAGTTCGTCCAGCCCCAGCTCTGCCGCCTGGCGGATCGCCACCTCCAGCGTGATGCGCTCCTCGTCGAACCAGGCGGTGGGATCGCCGAGGAAGCGGTCGAATTCGGCATGTGCGCCGGCCCATCGGCGTGCCGTGCCGTGCAGAACCGCGAATCGCCCCCCGTAGATTCGATGATGAGCCTCCTCGGCGAAGGCGAGCAGGGCACCGAGCGATCGGGTGACCGCCACTATGCAGGTCTCCCGGTCGTCCTGCGTCAGCCGGTGCTCGCTCGCGAACACCCGCACCAGCTCGTGGAATCGGTATCGGGGTTGCTTGGTGAGCGCGGAAAGGTGGGCCTCCAGCAGCCGGACGTCCACGAGCTCGTCGAGGAGCGCCGTGGCCCGCCTCGAATCGCAGTCCAGCAGAGCCGCCGCGGTCCAGGCGCTGAACTCGTGTAGCTCCAATGCACTGAGCAGCCAGAACAAAGTCTGCGCAGGCACGGTGAGGGACTCGTACACGTCAGCGAGCAGCGAGCGGACCGCGACGTCACCGTGGGACAGTTCGTCCAGCCGAGACCGTTCGTCGCGCAGTCGGTCCAGCAGGGTGCCAACGGCCCAGTGCGGGTGCGCAGCCAGTCGGACCCCGGCGATCCGCACGGCCAGCGGCAGGCCACCGCACATCTCGGTCAGCGCCGCGGCGGCCTCGGGCGCCGCCGCGACCCGCTGCTCTCCGCAGATCTGGCCGAGCAGGGTAAGGCTCTCGTCGGCCGACATCATGTCGACGTCGACAGCTCGGGCGCCCGGGATACCGGCGAGCCGGCGGCGACTGGTAATCAGCACCGCCGGGCCTGGCACGCCGGGGAGCAGGTCGGCGATCTGGTCCTCGTTGCCCACATCGTCCAGCACGATCAACAGCCGCCGCGTCGCGAGCTGGCTCCGTAGTAGGTTGATCCGTTGGCCGGGTGCGACCGGGATCGCCGCCGGGGCGACGCCCAGTCCGTGCAGGAGGTCGCTGAGTACGGCTTCGGTCGAGCGTGGCTGCGTGGTGCTCCCGTAGAGGCAGGCGTACAGGCTGCCGTTGACGAACTTGGCGCGCAACAGGTGCGCGACGTGCAGGGCCAGCGAGGTCTTTCCACAGCCCGGCGCGCCGGTGATGACCGCGATCGGCACCTGTTCGGTGTCCTCGCTGGTCAGCGTGGCGGTCAGGGTTCCGATCAGCGGCGCATGGCCGACGAAGTCCGGCAGATCTGCGGGCAACTCCTGCGGACGGTGCACGCTCGTGGCGGTCTCGGTTCGCCTGTCGTCCACTTCGCCGCTGATGCTGCTGTCCTGGCTGAGGATCGCGCGTTCCAGCTTGCGCAGGTACTGGCTCGGCTCGATGCCGAGCTCGCCCACCAGGTTGGTGCGGGCCGTACGGTACGTCGCCAGCGCTTCTGCCTGCCGTCCTGACCGATACAGCGCGAGCATCCGGAACCCCCACAGGCGTTCCCGCAGCGGGTAGTCCGTGGTCAACTCGACCAGTTCCTCGACCAGTTCTCGATGACCGCCCAGGCCCAGACGGATCTCGGCGCGGTCCTCCAGCGCCATGATCCGCCGCTCCTCCAGACGGTGGGAGACGACTTCGGCGGCCCGGCCGGGCACTCCGCCCAACGCCGGTCCGGACCAGATGTCGATCGCGCGGTCCAGGTGCGTCAGCGCCTCGTCCAGCCGGCCTTTGGCTGCGGCGGACCGGCCCCGGGAGAGAGCGTCGTCGAACATGAGGTAGTCGAGCTGCTGACGGTCGACCCGGATGGAGTATCCGAGTGGGCTGGTTTCGATGATCTCCGGACTGCCGAGAGCCCGGCGCAACGCGGAGATGCAGATCTGGATCTGACCACGCGCGCTGGTCGGCGGGGAATCGTCCCAAACTGCGCTGATCAGCCTTTCCACGGTCACGACATGGTTGGCGGCCATCAGCAAATTGGCCAGCACTATACGTTGCCGCGGGGAGGTTATCGGCACGGGGGAACCATCGACCACGGCTTCCAATGTTCCGAGAACCCGGAACTCGACTCGCACCATGTCGGCCAGCATACGGTATCACGTAACGACGATCATCAATCACGTTTGTTCCGGAAGTTCGGGCGGCAACCGGGCGCACTCGAGCGGGGCCGCAGAGCTGGGATGCCGCGAGTAACCTCAATTCGTCGGGAGGCGGTTTGACCGGTTACAGATCGTCTTACTGTTGACCTCTGACGGACGAAACCCCGGTAAATTCTGAACGATAGTTCGGTCCCTCGATGTCGTAAGGATCCGGCATGTCTTGTGGTTCCGGCTTGATCGGTTTGTCCGACCCGCGGGATGAGGCAGCGCTGCTTCGCTCCCGGAGCCCACCGGACCTGTCGCTCACCGTCGCCTGATGGGCGCAGTCTGTTCGGCGACGGGGTAGCCGGGCAGGGCCGAGGCCAGAGTCGCGACGGTCGGCCAGTCGAACAAGGCCCGCTCCGGCAGCTGCCGGTCCAGGGCGACGCACAACCTGGCCACGGCCTGCGTCGCGAGCACCGAGTGGCCGCCGAGGTCGAAGAAGTTGTCGTGTCGCCCGACCTCGTCGAGATTCAGTACCTCGGCCCACACCTCGGCGATGACCCGCTCCGTAGTCGTGCTTGGCCTGTCCTCCTCGACGAGCGACGACTGTGCATAGTTGATCTCGTTCATCGTCCATTACCCCCTGGCCGGTGACAATATGGCGTCGAATAGCGAACAGTCGCAGGTTCGCCACCCTCGGGAGAATTGTGGTTCGCTCGGCCGGCGCGGGCAAGGATAGGCGGTAAGAAGCAACGGCAGTCAACCACTTCCGGAACTTCTGCCGATTCTTCTCTGGGGCCACTCAAGCTTCCGTGGCACATTGCGACTGTTGTCAATCCGCGCCGACGGCTCGGATTGCCGCCGTTACCAAAGGAGCGGTTGATGGTTGGCTTGGCAGAGCTCGCATCCACCCTGCTGGGGCATTCGGCCGTGCGTGATGCCCGGGCGACGACGATCCGCCACGACGATCGGGACGTCACGATCGGCGTGGTCGAGTTTTCCCAGTACGTAAGCGGGCCGGAGCTTCGTGGCTACGTGTGGGACCGGCTCGGTGCGGGCTGTGGATTGGACGGCGTGCTGCTCGTCGACGCCATGCCGCTCGCCGGCAACACACTCGACACCGAATACGTCCGGTCCGCCGTCATCGCCGGCACGTGCACCCTGTTCGAAGGTCCGGTCGACGGCGTCGAAGAGCGGCTCCTGTCGATCTGGGCCAGCACCATGAACCTCAAGTGGATCGGCGTGCACGACGACTTTCTGGACCTCGGCGGCGACTCGATTGTTGCGGTCGAGGTCCTTGCGAAGATCGAGGACGAGTTCGGCACGGCGCTGGACGTCTACGACTTCATGAGCACCTACCACATCCGCGGCGTCGCCGGCCTTCTGAGCGAACCTCGGGTACTGCAGCAGCAGTAGTTGACTAGGCGGGCCGCAGCAAGTCCCCGCGTGTGCGGGTATGGGTTGGCCGGCGGGTTGGCGGGAGGCGCTATTCGGTGAAAGCGGTATGTCACTGAGACATATTCATGTCTCGGTGACATGCCGAGTGGTGATGGTCCGCGTCAGTCGAATGAGGTGATCTCAGCAAGGTTCGGCGGCTGAGTAAGGATGAGACGGGCGTGACGTCCATAGCGGACGGTGTCGGATGTGGGCGTGGAGCCATCGATAGACAGGCTGTTGCGACAGAATCCGGTCTTCGAGAGGGCCGGCACGGCACGTTCGTGGCAGCTCCCGGGGGCGAACGGCGCGGGGAAGGGCCGGTGGTGCCAGCCTTCCCCGCGTTCAGCGCGTTAGCCAGCCACCGCGCTGGCGACAGGCTGCGAGCTGTTTTTCCTTCACCCGTCCTTCACCCTGTGTCAGGGCAGGGTGATCGGGAGCGGGACGTTCTCGTGGCCTTGCCCGCAGGCGCAGGTGGACGGGTCGGGCGGCAGTGCCGGAATGGCCTGGTAGAGCACCTCACGTAGTCGCTCGACGTTCGCGGCGAAGATGCGCAGCACCTCGGCGTGGCTGACCGCACCGGCCGCGTCGAGTCCGGCGTCGAGGTCGGTGACCAGGGCGATGGGGGTGTAGCACAGCTCCAGTTCACGGGCGAGGATCGCTTCTGGGTGCCCGGTCATGTTGATCAGCTGCCAGCCCTGGTGGGCGTACCACTGTGACTCCGCTCGGGTGGAGAAGCGCGGCCCTTCCACCACCACCATGGTGGCGCCGACGACGGCTTCGTACCCGACATGACGGGCGGCGGCGGCGACAGTCGTGCGCCCGTTCGGGCAGTACGGGTCGGCGAACGACGTGTGGACCGCGCCGTCGTCGAAGTAGGTGCAGGCCCGTCCGCTGGTCCGGTCGACCATCTGGTCGGGGAGGACGAGCGCCCCGGGGGCCAGTGCCGTGGTGAGGGATCCGACGGCGCAGGGTGCGAGGATCTGGCGTACCCCGAGCGTGCGCAGTGCCCAGAGGTTGGCCCGGTAGTTGATGCGGTGCGGGGGGAAGCGGTGGTCGGCGCCGTGCCGCGGCAGGAACGCGACAGTGCGGCCATCGACCTGGCCGACGGTGACCGGGTCGGACGGGCGGCCGTACGGTGTGGAGACGTCGACCGCCGTGCCGCCGGCTACCAGGTGGTAGAGGCCACTGCCACCGATCACCCCCACCTCGGCCTGGGGCAGTTCCGCGTACCTGGTCATGCTCGTGCCTTCCTGCGGACAGCGGCGGGGGATCACCCGTTCAACGCGTCGACCCGTCGACCCGTCGCCAGCGGATCTGCCGCACGAGGTACCAGACGCCGCTGACCAGGAACAGCGCGGCGGTGACTACCAGCCAGCGGGCCAGGTACGGATGCTGGTTCTGACCGGTGGCGGCGAGATAGGTTTCCTGGCCCTGCCGCAGGATGCCGGGGAGATACACCAGGAACAGCAGCCCGCTGGCGAGCACCGGCACCCGGATGTGATTCAACGGTGACGGCTGCCCCGCGCGGCCCGGTATCCGGTGGTGTGCGGCCGGCGATCGGCCATCCGGGCCGGCGGAGCCGGAGCGCCCGAGCGCAGCGCGCAGCACCCGGTCGGCCGACGCGTAGATCGGAAAGAGGACGAGGTCGTGGGCGACGGCCGCGCCGACGAACCAGAGCAGCATTCGGCCAGCCGTGGCCTCTTCGGCGATGCGGAGCGCGACCCAGCCGGTGAGGGTGAAGCAGACGATCAGGAGGACCAGGTGCTGGAGGGACGATCCGTAGGCCGCTCGGAATCGGGGGAGAGGCTCAGCCATCGGCGCCGGTCCGGAAGGTGATCTCGGTGACCCATTTCGTGCAGTGCACGCCGGGCAGGGCGGGGACGATCACCCGGGCGGGGAAGCCGTGGTCGGCCGAGAGGTCGACACCGTTGACCCGCAGAGCGAGCAGGGAGTCGGTGTCGAGCACCTGGTTGGCCTGGAGGATCGCCTGGTTGAACAGCCCGGCTTTCTCCAGTGATCGCACCTGCGCCGACGCCGGGTCGTGCACACCGACCAGGGCGGCGAGGTCGCGCAGTCGTACACCTGACCATGTTTGTCGTGTCGACCACCCCTCCACGCAGGCGATCGGCAGGCGGGCGGTGTGCTGGCCCATGGCGAGCAGGCCGGGACGGTCGAGGGTGACGAGGCGGTCGCCGCCGCGCACGGTCAGTCGCCATCGTTGCCCGGTCTCGTCCGGTTGGATGCCTGCCGCGGCGGCGGTGCGGTTGATCGGGAAGCCGTTCGGTCCGGTGCCGGGCTGACGTCCGCGGGGCAGCAGCAGCGCGGTGCGGCGCCAGCGCCCGTCGAGGCTCTGCCCGATCGTGAGGGCGCCGAGCAGCAGGGACAGGCCGCCGACCAGGGCTATCGCGCCGCGTCGGCTCATCGTCGGCGCGCCGGGTGCGGTGGCCACCAGGTCGTCCGGATCGGGTGGCTCGGGCCGGGTCGCGGCCAGCGGGGTACGCAGCTCAGCTTGCAGGGGCTCGACCTGCCCGGGTCGGTTGCGGTCCCGCAGGGCCGGCCGGGATCGGAGTGCGCTGACCATCCGGGGCAGTTTCAGCGTCACGTGTGCCACGAACGCCGCGATGAAGACCCAGGCTCCGAAGTAGTGCGCGGTGTAGAAGTCGAAGCCGAACAGGTACGCGTACTGGATGTTGAGCAGGCCGGTCGCGATCTCGAAGAGGATGCCGCCGACCAGCAGCAGCAGGGACAGTCGTTCGAGCACCTGGGCCAGGGAGCGGGCCGGTGGCCAGCTGAAGAGCTTCGGGATCACCGACCACAGCTTCCCCAGCACCACGGGGATCAGGATGATGCCGAGCGTCACGTGCAGCCCCTGGGTGACCCGGAACAGCCAGGACGGCCGAGTCGGCCAGTCGAACGGCGGCAGCCGTAACCAACCCACCTCGCGGGGGAGCGCCTGATCGAACTGGGGGCCGTAGGCGGCAAAGTCGAGCAGCCCGGTGATGATCACCAGCGGCAGCCCGACGAGGAGCACGGCACCGTAGACGGCGGTGAGCCACGGACCGCGCAGCGGACTGCGCCAGCGGTCCCCGGCCAGGCCGGGGACTGGTGGAGGGTGCCGTTCAAGGGCACGCCACCACCGCTGCGGGAAACCCGTCGGCCGGTCCGTCACACCCATACCCCGGGACGCTAGACGCCACAGGTGCCCGATCTGGTGCATTCCGGCGATACCGATCGCCTGGCAAGGCGGCTGAAATGACCGCGCCCCGGCCGAGTGCGGTCTACGGTCACCGGGATGCGGGTACTGCTCACCGGCGCGGCCGGTTTCATCGGATCGCAGATCGCCGACCTGCTCGTCGCCGAGGGCCACGACCTTGTGGCGCTCGACGCGTTGCTGCCCCAGGCACACGGCGGGGAACTCCCCGAGTGGTCCCGGCGGCACGACCCGGTGGTCGGTGACGTCCGGGACGCCCGCCTGCTGGACCGGCTCCTGGCCGGCGTGGACGCGGTGTGTCACCAGGCGGCGATGGTAGGACACGGGCTGGACCCGTCCGACGCCCCCGACTACGTCAGCCACAACGACTACGCCACGGCGGTGCTGCTCGCCGCGATGCACCGGGCCGGTGTGACCCGGCTGGTCCTGGCCAGCTCGATGGTCGTCTACGGCGAGGGTCGATACGTCTGCGCGACGCACGGCACCGTGCGGCCCGGCTCCCGCAGCGTCGCCGACCTGGCCGCCGGCCGGTACGAGTCAACCTGCCCAGACTGCGCAGGCATCCTCTCGCCCGATCTGGTGCCCGAGGACGCCCTACTCGAGCCGCGAAGCACGTACGCGGCCACCAAGCTTGCCCAGGAACACCTGGCCGCCGCGTGGGCGCGGCAGACCGGCGGGAGCGCCTGGGCGTTGCGCTACCACAACGTCTACGGCCCCCGGATGCCCCGGGACACCCCGTACGCGGGCGTGGCCTCGATTTTCCGGTCCGCGCTGGCGGCGGGCCTGCCGCCGAGGGTGCTGGAGGACGGCCGGCAGCGCCGCGACTTCGTCCACGTCACCGACGTCGCCCGAGCCAACCTGCTGGCGTTGACCGCTCCGCCACCGCGGGGCCTCGTACCGGTCAACGTCTGCTCGGGCGAGCCGCACACGGTCGGTGAGCTGGCCGTCGCCCTCGCCGAGGCGATGGTCGGGCCGGCGCCGCTGATCACCGGTGGCGGTCGGGCGGCCGACGTCCGACACGTGGTCGCCGACCCCCGGCGGGCGGCGGAGCTGCTCGGCTACACCGCCCGGGTCGGGTTCGCCGAGGGGGTGGCCGCCTTCGCCACGGACCCGCTCCGGGAACCGGCCGCCCTCACCGCCTGAGGCCGTCGCCCTGCGGATCAGGACACCGTCCACAGCAGGTGGCTGACCGCGAGGGCGGTGACCACCTGCCCGGCCAGCCAGAACCGTTGGGCGGGCGGTGGCAGGTGGGCGGCGGCCACCAGCAGCCAGACCACGAACGGTAGCCAGATCCGTTCCACCTCGGCCTTGCTCAGCCCGGACAGGTCAGCCGCGCCAACCGCCAGCACGGCGGCCAGCGGCAGCAGCACCGTGGGCCCGGCGCCCCGCAGGGCGATCATCCCGGCTCGGTCCGGCCCGCGCCATCGCATCGCAACGGTCCGCGCCGAACCGGCCGACGCGAGCGCGGTCCGGCGCAGCGCAGGCCCGAGCACCGGGCCGGCGCAGAGCAGAAGCGCGGCCAGGTTCGCCCACACCCAGTAGCCGTACGGGCGGTCCGCCGCCCAGCCCTGGTGATACCGCTCCACTACCAGGTGGTAGCCGTCCAGCCACCAGAAGCCGGCCAGGGTGAACGCGGCCACCACCGTGCCGACCCCGGCCAGTGCCGCGAGCAACGCCGGCCACCGGTCCCGCAGGCGCAGCGCCACCACCGCCAGGGCCAGAACCCCGACCAGCACGAAGCCGTACGACAGGTAGAGGGCGAAGCCGAGCAACAGGCCCCCGACCGCAGCGGCGGCCAGTCCGCGCACCGCCAGCAGGGCCAGCCCCGCCGCGACCACCCCGGTGAAGATGCCGTCGGCCGAGACTCCCACCCAGATCGCGCCGGGCAGCAGCACCAGGAACGGCAGCACGCCACGGGCCGCCTGCCCCGCACCGAGTGCCCGCAGCGTCACCGGCACCGACACGGTCACCGTCGCCCCCACCAGCACACATGCCAGGGCGGCGACGGTGGGACCGCCGAGGCCGATCCGATCCAACCCGACGAAGACCAGCAGCGCCCCCGGTGGATGGCCGGCGGTGTGGGTGGACCACGCCTCCGGCTGGAAGTCGAGAATCCGTGCGCTGAAGCCGGCCAGCATGGCCGTGATGTCGGTGACCCGGGGTACCTCGTGCAGGTATTCGGCCTGCGAAGTGAGTCGTCGGGTGAAACCGGCCGACCAGCCGTCCACCAGCGCCAACGACATCGTCCATGCGACCGTCGCGAGATAGGCCGCGACCAGCAGCTGCCCCCACCCGGCGGTGCGGGACCACCGGACGCCCCAGCCGAGCACCCCGGCGGCGACCAGAAGCGCGGCCGGGGTACCCCAACCCAGGTGTGGACGCCAGGTGGCGTAGAGCGGCGCGGCATCGGCGTGCAGACCGACACCGCGCGCGTTGAGCAGCAGCCCCACCGCCACCGCGGCCGCGACCAACGCCACCTCGACGCCGAGCACCACCAGGTCGGCGTCGACGCGTCGGGCGGGCACCTCCGGTCCCCGCCGCAGGGGCGCGAGCACATTCATGACCACCGGACGGTACGGCCATCGCCGGCCCGGTGCTGCGGGAACGGGCAGGACACCACCGTTCGATACGGGAGCGACACCGACAAGGATGCTGATGGTCCGATTACGCCATCTCGGGCGGCTTGGCGTCCTAGCGTTTCCGGTATGCCATCACCGATCGACGTGGTACTGCCGTGCCTCGACGAAGCCGCGGCGCTACCCGGCGTCCTGACCGCCCTGCCACCCGGTTACCGGGCGATCGTGGTGGACAACGGCTCCCGGGACGGCTCACCGGAGGTCGCGGCCCGGCACGGCGCCCGGGTCGTCCACGAAGCGCGCCGGGGCTACGGCGCGGCCGTACACACCGGCCTCGAGGCGGCCGAGACCGAACTGGTCTGTGTGCTCGACGCCGACGGCTCCTTCGACCCGACACAACTCCCGGAGCTGGTCCAGCCGGTGGCCAGCGGAGCGGCCGATCTGGTGGTCGGTCGTCGTCGGCCCGTCACCGCCGGCGTCTGGCCGTGGCATGCCCGCGCCGGCACCGCGCTGGTCGCGGCGCTCCTGCGGCACCGGGGCATACCGCTGCGCGACCTCAGCCCGATCCGGGTGGCCCGCCGCGAGGCGCTGCTCGGCCTCGGAGTCACCGACCGCGCCTTCGGATACCCGGTGGAACTGCTCATCCGTGCCGCCGCCGCGAGCTGGCGGATCCGGGAACTCGACGTGCGGTACTCGCACCGCGCTGCCGGCACCCGGTCGAAGGTCTCCGGCTCGGTACGCGGCACGCTCCGCGCGACCCGCGACTTCGCCGGGGTCCTGCGCACCGTGGAGCGATCGCGGTGACCGTCCTGCTGGTGATGGCGAAGGCACCCGTGCCCGGGGCGGTCAAGACCCGTCTCTGTCCACCGGCCAGCCATCTCCAGGCGGCCCGGATCGCCGCCGCGGCACTGCTGGACAGTCTGGACACCGTACGCGCCACACCCGGCGTGACACCCGTCCTCGCCCTTGACGGTCGGCTGGCCGACGCCGAAGAAGCCGCCGAGTTGACCGCCGCGATCGAAGGCTGGCAGATCCTCCCGCAGCGCGGCACCAACCTCGGCAACCGTCTCGCCAACGCCCACGCCGACGTGGCGGACGCCTACCCGGGTCGACCGGTACTCCAGATCGGCATGGACACGCCACAGCTCACGCCGGCGCACCTCGACGACGCCGTCCACCGCCTCACCCTGAGCGACGCCGTGCTCGGCCCCGCCATCGACGGCGGGTGGTGGGCGCTGGGTCTGCACAACCCCCGGCACGCCGCCGTGCTGGGGACCGTGCCGATGTCCACCGCATCGACCGGACACCACACCATCGCGGCCTTACGCCAGCGCGGTCTGCGCGTCGAATCCCTACCCCTGCTTCGAGACGTCGACGAATGGGCTGACGCCCTGGCGGTGGCCGCGTCGACTTCCGGCGATGCGTCGGGGTGGTCCACCGACGTGATTGCGGACGGTCATCCTGGGCGGGCCGCGGCAGTCCTGCCCGGGCAGTCCGGGGGCGAAGACGCGGCCCACCCGCAGGCCCGACCGGAGCAGCACGGTAACGGCAGCCGCTTCGCGCGTCAGGTCGCGGCGGTCCGGCGCAGCCTGACGCTCGGAATCCCACGGTGAACCGCAGCGTACGGACCAGACCGGCCGACGCATTCGCCAGCGCGTTGCGGTGCCGCACCGACGACCACTGGCTGGTGCACGGCGACAACGGCTGGCGCAGCCGCCTACCGGTACGCCGGTGGCACGGCCCCGCCGAGCCGGCGGTGGCCGCACTCGTCGCCCGGTGCACCGGGCCGACCCTCGACCTGGGCTGCGGTCCAGGCCGACTCACACTGGCCCTCACCCGGGCCGGACTGACAGCGGTCGGAGTCGACATCTCCGCGCAAGCGGTCCGCCTGACCCGGGCACGAGGCGCGATCGCCCTCCAGCGGGATGTCTTCGCCCCGCTGCCCGCCGAGGGACGTTGGGCGCACGTGCTACTGATCGACGGAAACATCGGCATCGGCGGTGACCCCACCACCCTGCTCGGTCGGTGCCACGACCTGCTGCGCCCCGGCGGCACCGTGCTCGTCGAACTCGAAGCACCAGGTCCGGGATTGTGGCGCGGTCAGGCTCAACTGGCCCTCCAGGCCGCCGGCGGTGGATCGCGCCTCGGGCCACCCTTCCGGTGGGCGCGGCTCGACACGATGGCGGTCGCCGGGGTGGCATCAACGGCCGGACTCACGATCCGCGAGGTGTTCCGCCGCGATCACCGCTGGTTCGGCGAGCTGGCCGCGGACAGCTCTGGCGCGGTCAACCCAACGTGAACCGAGCAAGGCCTCGGCCGGTGATCACCGCGGCCTGCCCAGGGAGCACCATGCCCGCCGGGCCCGGCTACCGCGGGCCGCCCTGTCGTCGAGATGGCGACGACACCCGCGACACGCCCAACTGGCACCACGCGCTGCGGCGGGTGTGTCGACGGATAGCGGTCCCGCGTCGGCCTGCCGGCGACCCTGCGGCGACTGCCGTGCCGGATATCGACGGTGAGGCCGAGGAAGGTCAGGCAAATGCGAAGTAACGGCTGGTCAGGAATCCAGGTCACGCCGGCGGTAGCCGATCGTGCCGGCGACCACTCCTACTGCGGCGATGCCGGCCATCACCGACGCTGCTGGCCACGCCGGCGCCGATATCGGCACCGCAGGCAGGTGCGCGAACGGGGATAGCGCACGGATCCAGGAGGGTGCCGCGTACTTCGACGCGACAGTCGTCCGCGCCGGGATCGACACCGAGACCCCGACGTCGTACAGGTGCTCCGGTCGCTGGACACCGGTGGCGGCCGCCGCCCGGTCCTGCACCTCAACGGCGAGTGGTACGCGCGCACCGCGGATCCCGGTCCCACCGCGGCCATCCCCGTGGACCTGCGACGTCTTGTGGCGTCCGGGCAGCCGGCGGTGCAGCGGGTCCGCGTTGACGGACAGCCCCGCCAGGCCTTGGCCGGCAGCGAGGGTGTCACCGCAGGGGATGCACCTCTCGCCCAGGGTCGGCACGCCCGTTGCTGACCGACCAGGCTGATAGGTTGATCTCAGGTGTGCCGGGAAGTCTGGTCGGCGTTGTGATGACGGCTGACCAGAACAGGAGAAGCGCCGCATGAGCACCCTGGCCTGGATCGCGGTGGCCGTATTCGCCACCGCCTACGTCCTCATCGCCACGGAGAAGATCAACCGGGTGGCGGTGGCCCTGGGTGGGGCGTCGATCATGCTGGCGATCGGGGCCACCGACGCCGAGCACGCGTTCTTCTCCGAAGAGGCCGGCATCGACTGGAACGTCATCTTCCTGCTGCTGGGGATGATGCTGATCGTCGGCGTGCTGAAACGCACCGGCCTGTTCGAGTACCTGGCGATCTGGAGCGCCAAGAAGGCCCGAGGCCGCCCGTTCCCGATCATGGTCATCCTGGTCGTGGTGACCGCCATCGTGTCGGCGGCACTGGACAACGTCACCACCGTGCTGCTGGTAGCGCCGGTGACGCTGCTGGTCTGCGAGCGGCTCGGTGTGCCGCCGGTCCCGTTCTTGATCGCCGAGGTGATGGCGTCCAACATCGGTGGCGCGGCCACCCTGGTCGGCGACCCACCGAACATCATCATCGCCAGCCGGTCGGGGTTGAGTTTCACAGACTTCCTGAACGTCATGGCCCCGCTGGTGCTGATCGTGATCGTCGTGTTCATCGGCCTGTGCCGGATCATGTTCCGCAAGGCCTTCCGCTACGACGCCGAGCGCGCCGCCCGGATCATGGCGCTGCGGGAGGCGGACGCCATTCGCGACCGCCGCCTCGTCGTGATCAGCCTGGTGGTCCTCGGCGCGGTGCTGCTCGCGTTCAGCCTGCACACGGTGCTGCACCTGGAGCCGTCGGTGGTGGCCATCCTCGGCGGCCTGCTGCTGCTGGCGTTGTCCCGACTGGACGCGGAGGACGTGGCCAAGGAGGTCGAGTGGCCGACGCTTGTGTTCTTCGCCGGCCTGTTCATCATGGTGGGGGCTCTGGTCGCCACCGGGGTGATCGACAGCATCGCCCGGTCGGCGACCGAGGCCGTCGCGGGCAAGCTGTGGCCGGCCACCATGTTGCTGCTGTGGGCATCGGCCGGGTTGTCGGCGATCGTGGACAACATCCCGTACGTGGCCACGATGAGCCCGATCGTGAGCGAGCTGGTGAACGCCGAAGGCGGGATCGGTAAGGCTCAGGTGCTCTGGTGGGCCCTCGCCATCGGGGCTGACTTCGGCGGTAACGCCACTGCCGTCGGCGCCTCGGCGAACGTGGTGGTGCTCGGGATCGCCGATCGCGCCGGGCACAAGATTACGTTTTGGGGGTTCACCAAGTACGGTCTCATCGTCACCGTGATCTCGGTGGCGATCGCGGTGCCGTATCTGTGGCTGCGGTTCTTCTGACGCTCAGGTGCCGAGCATCCGGTCGAGCAGCCCGTCCAGGGTGATCGCTCCGGTCATCACCCGATTGCCGTCGACGACCGCGACCAGCGGCACATTCGAGCGGGCCATCACCGAGGCGACCTCGAGCAGAGTGGCGTCGGCGCTGACCGCCGGCAGGCCCGGACGGTTGCGGGGCAGCAGGTCCGCGACGGTGCGGTTACCGATGCCCTCCAGGATCACGTCGGCGGCGGCCTCGTCGATCACCCGGGCCAGCGCCGGATCGTCCTGGCAGTAGGACGGCAGCGCCATCCGCAGCACCTGCGTGCCGGCCAGCACCGTCGAGGGACGGCCCATGGTGTCCACCACGATCAGGCCGGGTAGGTCCTGCGCCGCCAGGATCCGCGCGGCCTCCCGTGCCGGCATGTCCTCGGTAACGGTTTCCATCTGGATCGCCACGTCGCTCGCGCGCATGCACCGACGATACGCCCGGGCCGCCGCCTCGACCGCGCCGATGCCGCGTGTCAGCCCACCCGCGGCCGACCTACTGCTGGTAGACGTCGGGAACGTCGTCACGGTCACGGTCGACCTGCTCGGCCTCGTAAATCTGCTGGTACACGCGGTTGCGCACCCGCAAGATGACCATGGCGAGTACTGCGGCGATCAGGGAACCGGCCAACACGGCGATCTTGACCCGGCCGTCGGCGTCGCTGCCGATGCCGAAGGCGAGTTCGCCGATCAGCAGCGAGACGGTGAACCCGATACCCGCCAACACGGCCAGCCCGGCCACGTCGATCCAGGCCAATCCCGCGTCCAGCCGGGCCCGGGTGAAACGGGCGACGAGCCAGGTCGCCAGCAGGATGCCGATCGGCTTGCCGACGACCAGACCGAGCATGATGCCCACAGCGACGGGGTCGGCGACCGCCTGCACCAGGCCGTCGAGCCCGCCGACGGCCACCCCGGCGGACATCAGCGCGAACACCGGCACCGCGACGCCGGCGGAGATCGGCCGGAATCGGTGCTCGAAGTGCTCCGCCAGACCGGGCCCGGGCCCGGCGTTCCTGGAACGCAGCACCGGGACGGCGAAGGCGAGCAACACCCCGGCAACGGTGGCGTGCACACCGGAGGCGTGCACCAGCGCCCAGGTCGCGAACGCCAGCGGCAGCAGCAACCACCACGAGCGCACCCGACGCTGCACCAGCAGCGCGAACAAGCCCAGCGGCACCGCCGCGGCCAGCAGCGGCAGCACCGACAGGTGAGCGGTGTAGAAGACCGCGATGATGACGATCGCCAACAGGTCGTCCACCACCGCCAGGGTCAGCAGGAAGGTACGCAGCGCGCTCGGCAGATGCCGGCCGATCACCGCCAGCACGGCAAGGGCGAACGCGATGTCGGTGGCGGTCGGAATCGCCCAGCCCTTCACCGCGCCGCCCCAGTTCACCACCGCGTACAGCAAGGCCGGCACGAGTACGCCACCGACCGCGGCGGCGACCGGGACCGCGGCCCGGCGGGGATCACGCAGATCACCGGCGACGAACTCGCGCTTGAGTTCGAGACCGGCGACGAAGAAGAAGATCGCCAGCAACCCGTCGGCCGCCCACATCGCCAGCGACAGGTCAAGGTGCAGCGCGTGCGGCCCGATGGTGAGCGCCGTCATCGCCTCGTAGCGGTGCGCCCACGGCGAGTTCGCCCAGATCAAGGCCACGACGGCACCGATCAGCAGGAGCGCGCCGCCGATCGTCTCCTTGCGCAGCACGTCGGCGATGCGACGTGCCTCGGCCCAGGAACCACGGCCGAGGACACGAGGGGGCGACTGAGGGTTCGACGTCACAAGCGGGCCAACTTTCGGAAGACAGGTCGGAGCCATTTGCCGACCAGACTTCCCGGCGCACCGGAACCCATCGTACCGGCGCCTACCGCTGCAGGTGCCTGGACCACCTACTGCCGGCGGTGCCCCTCGTCGCTGCGCATCAGTCGCAGGCGTCTTTTCCCCAGACCGAGCACCACTGCTACGTGGGGTGCCGGCGGCGTCAGCCGGTCGGCTGGGAGGCGCCGTTGAACACCGGCGGCGCGTACCCGGCCGCCATCGAGTACAGCGACGGCACCTTCGGCGAGGGCGTCGAGCAGCCTTGCGGTGTCGGGCCGCCGCTTCCATGGCAGGGAGCGGGACAGGCCGATGTCGAAAACTCGGCGACGACGATGCCACCAGCCGGCTCGGAGAGCGGCACCGGCGCCCACATCACGAGGGTGCCTCGCGCTGTGGCTCGGGGCTGACTGATGGCCGTCGGTCTGGTGATCTGTCCACTCGTCGGTCCACATTGCGAGGTCGCGTACGCGGCGCTCGGCTTCCTGCCGTGACTTGGCCGCCCACGTCGTTGCGTTCTTTGACGCGAAGTCGTCAGGACCTGGCGGTCAGTCGCGGTCCAGGCGGGAAGCTGCGCTGTCCACTCTTCTGCCTGCTCGGCCCTGTGGCCGCTACCGATCAGCCATGGGCGGGCTGTCCGTTGTCCTGCCGGCGGCAGGACTGCCGTGCGTGCCTTGACAGGAAGGCGAAGCAGCAGGACAGTCGACATTCTCATAGACGTTCAGCTATCTGCGGTGAGGTGTGCCATGCGGAAGTCGCTGACTGCTGTGGCCGCCATCGCTGTTGCCATGGTCGCGATGACGGCCGCGATCTCACACGCCAGTGCGGCGAACGCGGCGGCCGGGTGTCGGGTGAACTACGTCGTGACCAGCCAGTGGACCGGTGGCTTCCACGCCGACATCGCGGTCACCAACGTGGGTGAGCCAGTCAACGGGTGGACGCTGCGGTTCGCTTTCCCTGCAGTCGACCAGCGGCTCACGCAAACCTGGAGCGCCACCTGGGCCCAGGCGGGCCAGCAGGTCAGCGCGACCAATCTGGGCTGGAACGCGACCCTGGGCACCAATGGCTCCGCGAACATCGGTTTCGTTGGCGCCTGGTCGGGCAGCAACCCCGTACCGGCGTCGTTCACGCTCAACGGCGTCACGTGCACCGGCGGCGTCCTGCCCAGCGTGACGCCGACCCGGACGACCACACCGCCGGTCGCTGACTACCCGGCGATCGTCACCTGGCTCAGCCCGACCGCCGGCGCGGTGTACACCACGCCGGGAACCGTCCCGCTGGCGGCGACCGCGACCGTGGGAGGCGGCCACGGCATCACCTCGGTGTCGTTCCGGGTGGACGGCGTCACGGTGGCCCGGGGGGTGAGGACGACCGGCGACCGGTACGAGGCGCTGTGGACACCACCGATCGGGGAGCCCGGCACCAGCACCACCTTCGTGCTGTACGTCTCGGCCGGCACCGACCAGTCGCTGTCTGGCGCTGCGCCGCCGTTGCTGGTCACGGTGGTGACGCCGGCGTCCACCGACACCAACCACCCGCCGGCGGTGGCGTTGAGCACCCCCGGCGGGCAGACCTACTTCCTCGAGCCGACGACCGTCACGCTGGTCGCCGACGTCGCCGACACCGACCCCGGGGACCTCGTCAGCCGGGTGGAGCTTTACCTCGGCGCAACCCGGCTGGCCGTGACGCCGACCATCAGCGGACAGCGCTACCAGTTCCAGACGGCCCTGTCGGCCGGCACGTCGTCCACCTTCACCGTGCGGGTCCACGATTCCCACGGCGGCCTCGGCATCTCGAACCCGCTGACCTTCACCATCCATTAGCGCCTCGGCCCTCCGTTGAGGGCTGACCAAGGTCCTTGTGGGTGAACCTGCGGTGGTCGCCTCAAACAGCTTGCTGGAGCCTTGGCGTTGCGGGTGAGCTTGCTGGAGTCCGCCGCAGTTCCGTCATTCGAGACACCGATCCCACGGGCAGTGCCCTGACCGGGACCTTCGGCGTCCCGAAGGCGTCAGCGCTGGCGCTGCCGCGGAAGCGGTAGGGCGGCGTCCGCACCTGTCAAAGAGCGGCTGCCGACAGCGTCTCTATCGGAATTCGCGAGCGGAGGAAACATTGCGCGAGCCCGCTGTCACGAACGGTCCCCGCCTCGGGCGGGCGGCCACCGCACGACGATCAGCCCGGTGATGTAGCAGCCGATTTGATCGACGCGGGTGGCATCGTCGAGTTCGACGGTCGTCGCTGTGGTGCGTATCCGGTGGACTTCCCAGTGGCGGTACGCGTAGGTCGCGTAGCCGGGTTTGCTTGACCTCTCCCGCGACATGCATCGGTGATGCCGCCGGTTCGGCGATACAGGCAGCCGTGATCTGCTCGCGGTTCAGCGGACGACGAGCGCGTCGGCGACGCGGAGAAATCCGCCGTCGTCGTGGATGTGCTGACCGTGGTCGAACGCGCTACTGGTTATCCGAAACCGCGACGGTCGGGTGATCTCCTCGCTGGTGAGAGTCCAAGGTCCTGCGGGGTCTGCGCCTGGCACCGCGGCGAGGAGGACGGCACAGCCGTGGCGAGGGACGTCGTCGTCGTGGGGCTCGTCGTACCGCGCGTGACGCAGCATGACCGGGCCGAAGCGGATCGCCTCAGGCGGCACCTCGGGCGGTACGTGACGCCACCATTGTTCGAGCTCCGCGAATGCCGTCTGGCGCGCCGATCCACGGCGTGCGCCCGCCGCAAGGATGGCGCTACCCGCGTCGGCGGCGACACGGCAGATGCTGACGATCGGTACGCCAGCTGCGAGGTTCGGATAGTGATGCACAAGCCGAGCGTGGAGCATCAACATGACGAGCGCTCGAGTGGCGGCCCGCTGCGGTGCGGGCAGGGTCGACGTCGGTACCGGCTTCCGCCGTTGCGGCCGTGTGTGTGGCGTGGCTAGGTCGGCCGCCTGGCCGGCCGTCGACTCGTACCATCGCGGGTCGTCGGGCCACACTGAAGCCTCGGTCGCGTGCAGGCGACCGCTCCGCCCGATCGTCACGGCTGACCCGGAGCTGGTGCGGCTTACGGCCATGCCGATCCGGTCCTCGGCGTCGAACAGCAGGTCGGTGACCCCGTTGAAGGTGAACCTCAGCGGAGCGGCCGGCCAGGGCAACGGGGATCCGTCTCGCGAGGCACGTCCGGTACTGGGTGTGAACCGCCGTGGAGCGGCCAGGGTCAGATGTACCTGCAATCCCGCCTCCGACGGTTGTGCCGTCAGGGCAGAGTGTTGTTGTCCCAGATGTCGGCGACGCGGCCGATGCGAGTCGCGTCGAAGCTCCGGGCGTCCATGGCCAGAGTTGCGATTTCTCGGATGGAGCGATCGAGCAGCCCGGCGAAGGTTTCCAGCGGCGAACTCACGTCGGCGAGTATGGCACCCGCGCGAAGAGGAGGGCCGCGTCGATCACGAGGCGACTTGCCGGCAGATGCGGTGCCACCGCCGCAGCTCGTCTCGGCTGAGCGGGCACACCACCTGCCATGCTGACCGACGGGACACTTGCCATGAGCCAGTCACACCTGATGGCGGTGGACAGCCGTAGAAAGAGCGACCCCACCAGTCAGCTCGGCCAAACCTGGCTGGGTTGCGGTGGCACCACCAGTCGATAAGTAGCCGATGAGCGGATGTCTATGCCTGCGCGCTCTCCGGCGGTTCGACGCGCTGCTGTGCTGGATGGCGACGCTGGCCGTCGGGTAGATCGGCCTGCCGATGGTCTCATCGAAATGACTCAACGGGACCGGTGCGTCGGTTGTTCGGTATCGCCTGGATGGGAACGGATGTCGGGCGGATCAGGGTGATGCCGTAGGCGACGACCCACACGACCCAGATTAGCCAGCCGACAAGGCCGAGGAGACCGACCGTACCGGGGTCGTCGATGGCCAGAGGGCTCAGCACGGCCGAGCCGAACTGGAGTGCGGCGGCAAGCAAACCGATCCCGCTGTGCCAGCGGCGGATCAGGCCGGCGCGTCGGCCGCTGATGGACAGGCCGGTCATGGCCAGTGCCAAGAAGGTGCCGTTGAAGATGAACAGCGCGTTGTGTAGTGCCCAGAGCCCGGCGATCGTGCTGCTGTCCTGCGCGGTCGTTGACGCGAGCGCGAGCCGGGTGGCCATCACGCCGGTGAAGGTGATGTTCTGCAGGATCACCCCGGCGAACCCGACCAGGGACCAGGCTGTGCCTTGCTCGAGGTCGGAACGCCACAGCACGGAGACCGCGCCGGCGCCGAAGAGGGTGGCCAGCACCCAGGCGATCGGTGCGAGTGCTGACGCGAGGCCGACGGTGTTCTGTTGGGTGGTGAAAAACTGGACAACGTCGTTGGTCTCTGCGCCGGTGTGGGGCAGGCCGGCTGGTACCAGGAAGGCGTTGATGGAGACGATCAGGATGGCGAAGCCGAGTCCGGCGAGGCCGGCGATCCGTGAGAACGTCCAGGTACTTCCGACGCGAAGTTTACGCAACATATATTCAATATAAGGTCCGGAAACCGAAGGGGGCAAGTCATGACCGCCGAGGCAGGCAGGCGCAGGTACGAGTCGCTGCGCCGGGCGGCGCAAGCGGCAGAGACCAGGGGTGAGATCGCCAGCGCCGCTCGTCGGCTGTTCCTCTCCCGGGGCTGGGCGGCGACCACGGTACGTGACGTGGCGCGGGAGGCCGGGGTCTCGGTGCCGACCGTCTACGCGGTGTACGGGAACAAGACCGGGCTGATCCAAGCCCTGGCCGACGCGGCAGACATCGCCGCGGATCCATCGCAGTCGCTCGCCGAACTGGAAGGGGCCGAGAACGATCCGGTGCGGCAACTCGCGGCGATGGCCGGCTACGACCGGCGCCTCTTCGAGCGCGCCGGTGACGTCATCACGCTCGTGCGCGAGGCGGGCCGCACCGAGCCCGAGCTGGCGAGCGTCTACCGCGACGGCCGTCGGCGGGGGGACGAAACCAGGATCCAGGTGTTCTCGTCCTGGCCGGGCGGCGTACTCCGGCAAGGATTGGACATTCCGTCGGCCGTCGATATCTACGCGGCGGTCTGCAACATCGACGTCTACACCACACTGACCGACGAACGTGGCTGGCAACCCGATCAAGTCGAACGCTGGTGGACCGAGGCCCTGGCCCGCGAACTCCTGACCTGACGTGCCATGAGGCGCCTCATGACAGGCCGAAATGGTACGGAAGATTAAGAGGTAGACGACGCCTACGAAGGCCACGCCACCTTTCGACCGATGCGACTGCGGGAGCCAGCGCCGGCGCCAAGCATGGGTACTGGGCCGGCATTTCACGGTCGGTCGTGGTCGGCGGGCGGCGCGGGCCCGGTTTGGGGGGAGCAGGTTGGGAGCAGCGGGGTGCCCCGGACGGCCTTGAACTGCGCCCAACGGCATCGAACGGCGCTCAACTGCACCCACCCCTGCCTGTGGCTCCACGTTGCCGCAGCTCAGAGGGGGTGCGGCGTCCTATGTCACCGCGGAGTGCTCCGCGGTTCCGGGCGGCAGTCGACGGTTCTCTATGTTCCTTGGTAGGGGAGTGCGCGAAGGTCACGGCGGTAAGGAGGTGCCGGGTGGCACGGCCTTGCAACTGGGAGCAGATTGGGTGCAGGTTGGCGCCCTTCCAATTCATCCCGACAGATCCGTGGTGCCTTCGAGCTCTGCGAAGAGGAGATGCTCCGCACCGTCCAGGGTCAGATGGGCGCTCATCTTGACGCCGGCATGCGCCTGGTGCTCGACCCGATGCGCCACTGCCACCTGACCAACCCCTGGGCATCGGCGGTCGCCGCACCAAGTCCTCTCGCGTGGCTGGTGCGCCCGCTGGGATAGACGATTCGCAGATTGCAGGGAGCATCGGCGCGGGTGGAGGCCAGCACACGGCAGTGCCCGTCGATCCGCGGGGTGCCGATGGCTGCGACGTCCAGCACGAAGATGTTCAACGTGTCGCAGATCCTGGACAACGACTTCCCCCACGCCCGGACCTCTGGGCTGCTGATACTCGCGAAATGCAGTCCGACCGCCGTGAAGGTGTTCCGGTCCAGCCACAACGCCCCCGAGTCGCCGTGATCGCCGAGCACCCCCTGAGGCAATGCGAAGTCGTCGGGAACGACCGAGAACTCGGTGCCGTCCGTGCCGTCGATGGTGCCGCCGGTGACTCCGGTCCGCAGCCCGGACTTGAGCACCTTGAGGCCGACGACGTGCGGGTTGCTACCGGATGCCGGCAGTGGCAGCCCTTCGATGTCGGTGGACACGTTCCGGCTGCGACTGCCGTCCTGCTCGCCGATCGAACTCACGGCGGCATCCAGACCCTGGTCCCAGCGCAGCAGGCGGCCAAGGAAGTTGTTCGGCGGCTCCGGATCGGGCGCAACCGGGTCGGGTTGGATCATCGGATCCATCGTGACCGGCGGATCAGCGACCGCCACGTGCCAGTTCGTCAACGCCAGAGGCCGCAGCGTGCCCCGTTCGAACACGATGGCCCCCAGCGTCCCCGGGTCTCCGGTGCCGGGACCTCCGACCTTGAGGGTTCCGACGTTGATGCCACCGAGGACAGGATCGTGCCGAGAGTGCCGGACATCCACATTCGGTACGGGATTGCTCTCGATGACGTCGACCGGCACCCCCTCGATCTCGTCGGGGAGTTGCTCCGACGGGGTGAGGCGCTGTTGGGCGCGGCGCTCAGGAAGGCGGCCGATGAGCTGCGCCGGTATCACGCCCGCCCCGCCCCTTGCCCCGTTCCGAAGGCCGGAAGTTGAGTACCCGCTGCGCCGGGGGCGATTGGCTCGGGTTGTCACTCGACCTGAAACGTCGCGGTCGATGCGAGTCGCAGGGTGGCCCCAGGTTGAAGTGGGTGGCGTACGCCGGGTTCAAGCCGCCGTTGGTCCAGCCAGGTACCGTTCGTGGAGTACAGGTCGGTCACCGTCGCGGCCCCGTCCGGCGCCGTCGTAACAGCCGCGTGTCGTCGCGAGACAGCGTCGTGGCCGGACAGCGCGGCCGCCGCGGGCGAGCCGGGGTCCCGACCGAGGATCAGGGTTCCTCCGGCCTCGAGCATTGTCTGCCACGGCGGGTCGAGCAACGCGATCGTCAGGACGGTTTCGAGCACGCTGAGGCAGTGAGGGCACATCCGGCTCCCCGCCGGACACGCCGTTCCGCACGACGGACAGGTGATGTCCACGGCGACCGGGTCGATCGGCCGCGGGGTGACGAGGTTGTCGGCCTCGATGACCGCCGAGACGGCGGTGAGGTTCGCATAGCAGTCCGGGTTCCCGCACACGATGTCACCGGAGCCGACCGGTGCGCCGCAGGCGCGGCAGATCAGCCGCTCCATGTCGATTCCCCGACGCCGATGCCGCGGGCCCTCAGATGATCGGCGATCTGGTCGAGCTCGCCGGGCCGTGGGATCCCGACCAGCCACAGCCGGCCGTCGAGTACGCCGGTCTGCAAGCCTGCCCGGACGAGCTGAGCGGCCTCGCCGTATCGCTGGTGGCCCAGCGGGCTGAGGGTGATGACGCGTTGGTTCGCCGAGCCACGCAGTGGGGTGTCGCCGTTGTTACGCCGCTCGACGTACCTACCCGCGACCACGGCGTCGCAGCTTGCGCGCAGCTCTGGCAGTCGTGCGGCACGCGACCAGCCGTATCCCGTGTAGAGCAGGATGTCGATCGGCCTGGTGTGCCGCCAGGTGGCTATCCCGCGGAGGAGCGCGGCGAGCGCGACCGGCTGCTGGAGCGGTTCGCCGCCGGAGATCGTCACACCGTCGATCGGTCGAGGAAGCGACGTGAGCCAGTCGAGCACCTCCTCGACGGGGACCGACCGGTCGGGGCGGCGAGGCCAGGTGTCCTGGGCGAGGCAGCCGGTGCAGGCGAGGGTGCAGCCTTGCAGCCAGATTCCGGCTCTCCTGCCGTATCCCAGGGTGGTGACCGGGTGGTGGAGGCGACTGATCTCGATGGTCGTCATGAGAGCTCCACGGTGATGACGCCGGCCTGACGCCGCCAAGCCGTCATGACGAGCGACGTGGTGTCGCCGGACGCCGGCGCGTCGCCCGCCGGTGCCGCCAGCCGGTCGAACAGGGCGCGGGCCAGCGGGTTGACGAGCGCGGTCTCCAGGGCGGAGCCGATCCCCCGGCCGCCTCGGGACAGGTCGCGCGTGCACTCCCTGAGCACGCGCGCATGGACCGGCTGGTCGAGCGTGACCGACACGTGGTGTTCTTCGCTGAGGCGCCGGAGCACGTTGCCGAATTGGAGTTCGAAGATCTGTTCGGCCGCTTCCGGCCCGATGAAGTCGAACACCACGATGTTGTCGCCGAGGCGGTTGAGCAGCTCGGGTCGACCGAGGACCCGGGTGAAGTGATCCTCGATCGCTGCCCGCACGATCGCCTCGACCTGGTCGTAGGGAGTGCCCGGCGTAGCCGTCGGCGTCAACTGGCCCGTGCCGTCGTCGACGTACATGCCGAGGTTGCTGGTGAAGATCAGGATGCATTCGGAGAAGTGGACAGTACCGCCGCGGCCGTCGGTGAGCCGCCCGTCCTCGAGGATCTGCAGGAACTTGTCGAGGATGCGCGGATGGCTCTTTTCGATCTCGTCGAACAGAATCACCCGAAAGGGTTGCTGACGCACGGCGTTGGTGAGTTCTCCGCCGGCTTCGAAACCGACGTAGCCCGGTGGAGCACCGATCAGCCGATCGCCGGCGTGCTCGGCGGAGAACTCGCTCATGTCGAACCGCAGGTAGGCCGCCTCGTCGCCGAACACCACATGGGCCACCGCCTTGGCCAACTCGGTCTTGCCCACCCCTGTCGGACCGGCGAAGAACAGAACTCCGCGGGGGCGTGACGATGCCCGCGCCGCATGGGCGCCGGACAGGCCGAGAGCGGCGCGTTTGAGGATGTCAAGGGTTTTGGTCACGGCTTGGCGCTGGCCGATGATCCGCTGGGGCAGGGACCGTTCCCCGTCTCGGATCCGGGTGTGCAGGTAGTCGCGGCGCCAGGGATTGTCCAATACCCCGAGCTTGAACGTTCGGGTCGCGTCGGGCCATTGCTCCGGGCTCAGCCCACGATCACGTGCCAGCCTGGTCACTTCGATCATGCCCTGCAGGGTGAGGCCTTCGGACTGCTCGGCGAACGAGCGAGCCCGCTCGTGCAACGTCGCGTCCGGGATCTGGCTGTGCAGCAGCCGGCGGGCGCAGCGTTCGCGATCGCCGTAGTCCGGTCGGGGCAGGCTGATCACGCGGATCCGGTCCTTGCCCGCGGTCAGCCAGGCCGGCAGGTCACTTTCGTTCTCCACCAACCAAATCACCGGGTTGTACAGGCTCTGGGTCCGACCGGATTCGGCCGCGACCGGCCGCGCCGACCGGGCCAGCTTCTCCATGCGGCGCAGGAACTGCCGCTCGGCGTCGTCCGGATCGCTCGGATGCCGCAGCAGGTGCGCCGCTCGGACGATGGCTGCCGCCCGCACATTGGTGCGTGGCTGGGCGATCGCGGCGAGCTGGACGAACAGCGCGCCCAGGTCGGGCGTCGGGCCGCCGGGGCGATACCCGTCGTCGAGGAGGGCACGGGTTGCAGTCGTCACGTCGCTTCTGCCGATCTGGTGCACGGCACCGGAATCGATCAGATCATGATCGAGTACGAACGTGTAGCCGCTCCGGTCCAGCAGCTCACGTATCACGTCGGTGAGGGACAGCAGCCGCACCCCGCTGGGCGTGTCGATGAGGTACGAGTCGTGGGCGTTGCCCCACAACACGTACTGCGACTGGGTCGGCAGTGTCGCGTGCAGTTCGCGGGCGAACGCCGGCCAGCCCGCGAGGTCGTCGATCACCGTACGTCTCCCTCCGCCTCGCGGCCTCTGAGCCGGCGCCGGGGCTCGGTGCGCTGCCGCGGAGCCGTGCGGGGCGTGGGTTCGGCGCCCGGGTGACGCAGCTCGGTGTGCGCGCACGGCAAGCCGGCCTCCCGGAGACTGGCCAGTGCCTGTTCCAGGTCGGCGCACCAGCGGTGCTCGGCTGCCGCGTCGGCGTGGGGGTTCTCGCCGGGTCCGGTCCGGTAGACCATCGACTGCATCCGGCGTGCCCCTGCGTCGACTTTCAAACGCACCAGGTGGTCCGCGTCGTCGGGTCGGCTCACCGCGAGCCTGCCCGTGCTGGGTTGCCCGACGCTGAACTCGGTGCCCACGCTGTAGCCCATCTCGGTCAGCGCGTCCGCCACAGCATCCTGGAGCGCGATCGCCAACGCTCGCTCCTCCATCTCCGACCGCAGTTGCTCAACCTCGTTCAACAATTGGTCGTTGAGCTCCGCCCGGCCGGACACCACGTCGACGAGGCCCGCCCTGGCCCGGTGTAGGGCGCCGGCGTCAAGATCCTGCTGCGCCGCGTACGGTTCCATCGCGTCCAGCAGTTCCGCCGCGACGACGGCGTCCGAGCGACGGACCCGCGCCCGCTTGTTGGCCTCCTGCACCCGCAGTTGCACCTGCCGCAGGCGCGGCCGTCGCTCGTCGGGCCGGCGCCAGACGTCAGCGGCGGCGGCCTCGGCTCTGGCACGATCCTCAGCGGCGGCCATCGGGTGCAGGCCCGCGAGGATGCGCACCACGGCGGCGGCGGGGTCCGAACCACCGCCGGGCAGCGGCTCCGGCTCGTCAATCTCGTCCGCCGCGGTCCGCAGCGCCGCGGCCGACACCGGTGGCAGCAGGTCCGCGAGACCCCGTGCCGCGGTGACCGTCCGGGCGGCGGAGGCCCGCCTGAACACTCCCTCCAGGACCCGGTTGACGTCGTCGCACCAGGCGTCCCAGACCGATTCGGGCGCCGAGTCGGAGGGCCGGGCCAGCGCGGGCTCCGCCGGCAGTCCTTGCTGTGCGAGGGCGGACGCCGCATACGCCGCGTCGACCCGGGCGGCCGCCCGGCGTTCAAGTCGCAGTTCCCAGGCGTGGACGGCCTGGTCCCGCTGCGACTCCTGGGCGGCGACGGCCTGCCGTCGCGCGGTGGTGTGTGCCCGGATCCGCGCGTTGCGGGCGGCTGCCTCGCCTGGGCTCACCTCGAGTAGCCTGCCGAGTGCCGCCGTGGCGCGGATTCCGACGACGGTTGCGGTGCCGATCACGGCCCCCACCGGGAACACCACCACACTGCCAGCGCTCATTCCGCTTCCCTCCCGTTTCGCCGCTGAGTGAGTTCGCTGCCGAGCAAGTCACGGCTTCGTTGTCGACGGACCTGACCGAAACGCCATATCCGGGTGCCGGTCCAGCCGAGATGCACCAGTGGCCCGATGAGCGCGACCATGGCGACGGCCAGTAGTCCTGCCGACCAGAGGAACGGAACGCCGCAGCAGCAGGCCAACGTCAGCACACCGAGCAGCAGCGGCGGAGCGCCGCCCCGGACGCGGTTGGCGCCCCTGCGAAGCGCCGCCCAGCCGGTGGGCACCCGCCGAGCCAGCCACCGCATTCGGTCGAGCGCGGACCAGCGCGGATGGTAGAAGGATCCAGCCCGCACCGCGAAGCCGACCTCGGCCAGGGTGGGCACCAGCCATTCCGCGACGGGGACCGACCAGTGTCTGATCACGAGACGTGGGTCGGGAAGAAGATGGGGCAGGAACACGGGAGCGGCGACGGCCAGCGCCCAGATCAGGGAGGCCGCCGCGGCGAACAATAGGGCCTTCGGCCGTCCGGCCTTGAGCTGCTTCAGTTCCTCGTCGAGAACGCGCTGTCCCCGGGTACGGGCCTCGACGATGCCGGCGCACTCCTGCACGGCGGCGGGGACGACCGTCAACACACACAGCGCGCTGGCCACGTCGGTCACCGGAGGCAGTGCCTCGAACCAGTCCAGGTGCTCGGTAATTTCTCCGCGATCCCGAACCGCGCTGTCCAGCAGCGGTCGCAACCGATCCGGATCGGCGGCGACGCTGAGCAGGACGGCCCGGTGCTCGGTTCGGCGCGCCGCCAGCATCGACGAAGCCTGTGGTGGCAAATCGACCCGGGTGGCGAGCGCGTCGAGGTCCTGTGCCGAGCTCCGCCAGCGTGTGTCCACCTGCACGAGGGCCTGGCCGTCGCCGAAGTCGGCGAGCACCGGCAGGAGCGAGTATCGCCACAGGTCGCGGACCGCCGTGGCCGCACGGCCGTCCGGCTCCCTCACCGCCACAGCCGCCGCATCGGCGAGGTGCTCCGACCCCACTCGCAGCCCCAGGTAGGTCGCCGGTTGCCCCCGGTCCAGCCAGCGCAGCAAATGCACCATTCGCACATCGGGGGTGTGATCCGGGTGGGTCAACGTCTGGTCGATCAGCCGGATCCGTTCGTCGACATCGTCGTCGAACTGCTCCAGCCAGGCGCGCAGCACGCGCCACCCCTCGCCTGGGTCTTTTCGCGTGCCGACGCGTCGCAGGAACATGTCCGCCGCGTCGCTCCAGTGGGCCGCCATCGCGCGCGCGACCTGCGCGCGGGTGCGGTAGGGCACCCCCTTCAGGATCAGCGGCGCGGCACGTGACGTCGAGGCCGGACGGTGCACCTCGGGCGATCCGCCGGACAGCCACCGCCGGACCTGCGCCTCGCCCCACCGATGGTCTGGGTCGCTGACCAGGAGCCCTTCGCAGAGAAGCCGCAGCCGGTGGTCCGCGACACCGTCGACGGATGCGCCCCGGACCGTCACCTCGTGCTGGATGATTCGCTCGTCGAGACCCTCGAACGGGGCTTGGCCGGTGGCCAGTTGTCGGACCACCACACCGACGGCCCACCAGTCGCCCGCCGGGGAGTAGGCGCCGGCGAAACTCTCCGGTGCCGCGTAGGCGAACGTCACGCCGCGGCTGGTAAATCGCACCGATGCTGGACCGAGGTATCTGCTCAGTCCGAAGTCGGCCAGCGCCAGCCGGAGGTCCGGCGGAAGGCTCCGGACCATGATGTTCGACGGTTTGAGGTCGCCGTGCACGATTGTCGCCGAGTGCAGTTCGCCGAGCGCCTCGGTCAGCTCGGCGACCACGTGCCGCAGCAGTTCCGGCGGCATCGGGCGGGGGCTTTGGTCGACGAAGTCCGCCAGGGTGCCAGCCGGTAAATACTCGGTCAGCTCCCAGCGCCGGCCCTCCGCGACACCGAAGTCGATGGGCGTCACCAACCTCTCGCTGCGCAGCCCGATCAGCCGGTCGACCGCGTCCTCGTCGATGACGATCCCCGGCCGGTAGATCTTCAACACCCGGTCGTGGCCCGCCGCGTCGCGCAGCAGAAAGACGTCGGCCTCCGCGCCCGCCGGCAACGCCGCGATCACCGACCAGCCCGACACCCGGTCGGGCAGCCGCAGCAGACCGGCGGTCACCGGTACGGCCACCCCGGACTCGGCCGGGTGCTCCCGGCGTGTGGCGGGAACCTGTGGCCCGGGGTCGACGGCCTGATCGGCCTCGCGGCGCGTCGGCGGCACGTCACCCTCGGCAGGCGGTCGCGGGTTCACCTGCCGCCTACCGCCCGCTCGATCGCGTCGTGGCGTGGTGACCCGTCGCGCTCGCGCCAGCTCTGCTCATTGTGAATCCCCTATGGACAGCGGGTGCGAACCCACGGACACCGACTGATGACCGGCGGCCAGCGTGGTCTCAAGCTCGCGCAGAAACGAGTCGATCTCATCCGCGATCCGTTCGGTCCCCAGTCGTTTCACGCGTACGTAGAGCACCCACGCCAACGGCCCGAGGATGGGGACAACAACAGCTACCACGACACCGCCCACGATCCAAACCGGGCTCGCACCGTGACGACTGAATGCCCACGGAAGCAACAGGGAGGGGAGAGTGGCGGTCGGAAGTTCAAGCGAGATGAGGAATATGAAGAAGCTTTCCATCGACTTGATCTGGTTGACCCAGCCTCGCCGAGTCTCCTCGCGCAGACCGTTCATCGCCTCCTCGAGGCGCCCGTGCAGCCACGCGGTCTGATCGCGCTCCAGGCGGGACAACGGCAAGGATCGGGAGGCCGAACGTTGCCGGTACTGTGCCATCACCCGGAGGGCGCGGCCGCCGGCGGCCTCACCGCGGACCGTGACAGCCGGCGGCCACTGCCGTGCAGCCTGCTCAAGGATGACGTAATAGCCACCAAAAATCGGCACGGCCATAAACACCAGGACAAATGAGATCAGAAAGCTGAGGCTTTCGTCGGTCGCATTGGGGGCCACCAGCACGCCAAGAATCAGTCCCAGGATGAAAGTCATCGCCATGCCCTGCCCCAGCAGCATGGCTGCCGGGTTCGCTACCAAGATGGCGCGTTCGAACCTGTTCAAGGATTCCGCCAGATGCAACGCTGCAGCTAGTAAGACAACAGGCAACAGGGCGACGAAAAAGACAAACAGTGCGTAGGTCTGCAAAAACCCGAGAGGCGAATCCGATTCTGATTCGTTTGCTTGTGAGTAGTACGGAACGGTGGCGAGGATCGCTGGTCCGACCGCAGCGGCGAGAATCCTCGTCAGCCGTCCGGAGACTCCGGACTTCTTCGCGGGCTCCTCGGGCGGAATCCAGGTCGGGCGGACGTGCGCCTCCAGCGCCTCGATCAACCGGATGACGTCGAGGCGGAAGGTGCCGTGCCGGATACGCTGCGACTGGCGTGCCGAAAGGTCACGCATGTCCGCCGGAAGGTCATCCGCCACCGGGACAGGGGTCTCGCCCAGCAGGACCGGGACGACAACCATGCCCGGTAGCCGCAACGCCTCCGCGATCTCCCAGCGGACCCAGTCCTTTGCCGGCCGGGTCGCCCGATGCCGGGTCTCCGCCAGCCAGCCGGGACCGATGATGGCGATCAGCACCTCGGCGTCCCTCAGCCGGTCCCGGAGCTGGCTGGGGTACCGCTCGCCGACGGGGATTGACTCCACATCCAGGAACACCTCGGTGTCCCCGAAGTGCCGCCGGAGTCGGTCGGCGAGCGCCTCGACCAGAGCGGGTTCGCTGTCGTCGCCGGCCTCACGGAAGTGGCGGCGATAGTTCATGAAGATGCCGCTCATGCTCACCCGATCCGTCGGGTGGAATCGTCGGCCGGCCCAAGGCCGTACGCGTCGGCTCGTGCCGCCGGGGTCAGGACCTCGGTGAGCCGGGCGGTCAACGGTGCGACCGTGGGGTCCTGGTACCAGCGGGCCAGCAGCCGCCGCAGTCGGCGCAGGTCGGTGCGGATGGTCGCCGAGTCGACCAGTTCGATGCCGTCCAGCACGTCCGGAGCGAGTTCCAGGGCCGCATCGAGGTGGCCGGCGCCGACGTGGGCGAGTAGTCGGCGAACGCCATACCGGGCGCGGGCCCGGCTCGCCGCCGGGCTGATCCTGAGCACCTCCCGATCGAGGATGTGCGCCGCCTCCCGGTACGACCCGAGATCGACAAGCCCCCACCCCTGCACAATCGCCGCCGGATCCGGCATGTTGCCCGACCCGAACACGGGCATCCCGCCGGCCAACTGTCGATGCGCCCGGCCCACCTCCGCCACCGCCGCGTGGAAGTCGTCCGACCTGCCGATGAGGGCGGAGCCCTGAGCGACCCGTTCCAACGCCAGCCGCCGGAGTTGCGGCGGAGCGGCCGCGTCCCTCACCACTGGTGCGACAGCGATCAAGGTGCGTGCCGGATCGTCGTCGTAGAGGGCGATATCTGCCTGACGGATTGCGAACAACCGGCCGAAATCCCCGTCGCCGCCAGCTGCGGCAAGAGCGACAGCAGTGCGGGTCCATTGCAGACAGGCCGCGTCATCGCCGGCCTCCTGTGCCATCCAACCGGTGAACTCGGCGTACCTGGCGGCCAGTCGAAGAATCTCCACGCGTTCGGCCAGCATGCTGACCTCGGCGAGCCCTCGCAGGGTCCGCACCTGCGCGGCGAGGGTCGGTAGCAACACCCGAGGGCTGGTCGTCTGCGCCGCCTGCCGCATACGGCGCAGCAGTTCTTCGAACGGTGACGCACCGTCAACCGGGCGGTCCGGCAGCGTCGACGGAAGCCACGCCGCGGGCAGTGGGACCGGATTCGGGTCCGCTCCCCGGGACGGCGCCACGGCAGACCGGGCTCGCGGAGGCCCCGACGACTGGGAGCTGACCTCCAGGGCCGCGTCGTTGCGGAGGATCATCACCTGCAGCTGTCCCAGGTGCGGGCTGGGAGTCAGCCCCAGCTCGGCGAGCCGGTGGGCCAGATGCCGGTATTCCCGGAGGGCGTCTGCCTGCCTACCGCCGCGGTACAGCGCGACCATCAGTTGCCCGACGAGTCGTTCCCGCAGTGGGTGTTCGGCGACCAACCCCGTCAGTTCGGAGGCCACCGCCTGGTGGTGACTCAGTCGCAGGTGGACCTCCGCCCGCTCCTCCAGGCCGCAGATTCGGCGCTCGTCTAGCTTGGCCGCCCAAGCCTCGATCCAAGAGGTCCGCACCCCGTCGAGCGCCACCGCTCCTCGCCACAGGCTGAGTGCCTCGTCGTACGCGTCGATCGCCTCCTGGTCCTGGTGGCGCCCGCTGAGCCGACGAGCCTCGTCGAGGAGCTTGTCGAAGACCAGCGCGTCGAGGTCGGTCCGGTCGACGTTGATCTGGTAGCCCTCAGGGGCTCCACTGATCGGCTCTCCTCCGACCTCTTCGTGGAGTTGGCGCCGCAACTGCCAGACGCAGTTCTGCAGTTGTCGTCGCGCCGTCGCGGGAGGGTCGTCCCACACCACCCGGACCAACCGATCGTGCGTGACCAGCCCGTTCGGCCTGGTCAGCAGCCCCGCCAGAATCCTCCGCTCCCGATGACCACGCAGGACGACGGGGTGGCCGTTCCGGAGAGCCCGCAGCGGACCGAGCACCGAGAACTTCACTGGGGCCTCCACCCATGGGAGAACTCGAATATACGCGGTCATCTCTCCGACCACCTCGGCAATTCGGGCCGCCCAGACCACCCTGCTCGCTGGCGGAAGGCACTTCTGCGGTAGCGGCATGGTGCCTTCACTCCCTCCACCACGCGTCGACTTTTCCACCTCGACTGAAGCAGAACCGGGCGCGGTATGGGAGCAGCGCATACCAGAACGGTGAACGCGTCGATGCCGGAGAAATTCGGCTCTCGCTTCTGATGGGAACATGCGGCAGAAGAGGGGCGAACGGATGAACGACGACGTCGGGACCTGCGTGTTCTGCGAGATCGGTGACGGCACGGCAACGGCTCTGCGGATTTATGAAACCCCGCAGACGATGGCCTTCGTCCCGCTGCTGCCCGCGGCCGCCGGGCACACTCTGGTGATACCTCGAAGGCACGTGACCGACCTGTGGGCCCTGGCCTCGGAGGACGTCCAGCCGCTCATGGACACCGTTCTCGACGTGTCCCATGCCATCAGAGAGGCACTCGCGTCGGACGGACTGAACCTGATCATCTCGGCCGGCCAGGCTGCCTCACAGACGATTCCGCACCTTCACATACACCTGGTTCCCCGCTGGCACGGGGATCCGATCCAGACCATCTGGCCGGCGCGGGCACCCACAATCGACAGCGCCCGGCTAGAGCAGACCGCTGAACGGATCCATGCCGCCATGCCGCCCCGTTCCCGGGCGCCTCCGCCCGCAGCAGGGGGACGACAAGTCGGCCAGGTCTGACACCCGGACCATGACGGTCATCCGAGCCTCGCCACGCGGGTAAGGCCGCCGACCGCGTACGGGAAATGCGGCGGTGGCCGGTCCGTCCAGCGCCTCCGCGGATCTCAACGTTTGCCCTATGCGCTGGCCGCTCAACGACGATCGCCAGCGGAAAGGTACAAGGACCGAACCAATTTGCGAATGCCCGGCCGTATGACCAGGCACCAAGGGAGAAACCCGTGAAACTCAACCGAAAAGTCCTGCACGGACTCGTCACTGCCGTCACCGCCTGCACCGCCACGCTGATCGCCTTCCCCGAATCGGCGTCGGCCGGGGTCGAAACCAACTGCACGGTCCGCTACGGCGGTCCGGTTGTCCTGTACTACGGCCAACAGCAGCAGGGTGCCTCCATCTGCCTCAACGGCTTGATCAACGACATGAAGAGCCCGGCCCTCTACTTCGGGCCGTCCGGGTCCGGCCACGGCACCCGGGTTTGGAACAACGCCGGCTCGGCGTCGAACTACGACACGAGGTGGCGGCCGGTGATCTGGTCCGAGCCCGGCATGACTGGCGCGGCGTACCAGCTGGGCGTCTGCTGCGATCAGGGTAGTGCGCCGTACAGCCTCGCCGGTCTCACCAACAACAACCGGTCGCTTTCCTGGTCCGCCAACTAGCCGTCATCCAGACACGTCAGACCCTCGTGGCACGTGACGCCGCCAGCCCTGCCGCGGCGGCGTCACGTACCACCGACAGCAGCCGGGGGCAGCGAACATGGCATCGCACGGACGAAGAACCGCCCGATGGGGCGCACTCATGCTGCTGCTCGCGACCGCGGCGGCTTGCTCTCCCGACCCGGACGGCACAGGTGACCATGGTGGCGTGGGTGGGATCACGATCACCAGTCCACCCGCGGTCCCCGAGATGCGCAGCGCCGACGGTGTTGCGGGACTGGTTCTGCCCATCGAGGCGTACCGGCTCGACGGCGAGCAGCGCGTCGCACTGAACCGGGCTCGATCCATCCTGGTCGAGGACTGCATGCGACGCTTCGGGATCGATCGCGGACATCCCGCTGCCACCGGCGGCGCGGGCCCTGAGCGGATGTCGCGCCGGTACGGCGTCACCGACCCGGCCGTCGCCGCCAGGTGGGGGTACCACCTCGCACCGGGTGAAGGCACCATCGCCCGCACAGAGCCGGGTGCCGCCGTGCCACCCGCCGAAATGCTCGTCTGGACCGGCAGCGAGGACGGCCGCCCGGCACTGGCCGGCCAGCCCACCCGCACCTACCAGGGGCACGAGGTGCCAGCGGGCGGCTGCGCGGGCGAGGCGGGCCGCAAACTGCAGCTCACGAGCCCTGAGGACATCGCCGAGCACCTTGTCACCTCGATCGACTTCAACGCTTTCGACCAGGCGCGGGCGGACAACCGGATGCGCCAGGTGTTCGGCAGATGGTCTGCGTGCATGCACGAACAGGGCTTCAACTACGTCGACCCGTTGACTGCTGCGGCAGCCGCGGATCTGCGGCCGGCCACGCCCTCATCCGCCGAGAAGCGGACCGCGACCGCGGACGTCGCGTGCAAGACCCGTAACAACGTCGTGGGCGTCTGGTTCTCAGTCGAGTCCGCGTACCAGACCGCGATGATTCAGGCGCACGCCCAGGATCTGCGCGCCGCCCAGCAGAGGATCGCGGTCGTGGTCCGGAACGCGCAAGCCGTGCTCGACCACCTCGGCGGGTGATCAGGCGCGGAATACCAAAACTAGGTCTGATCCCCGCAGCACTCGGACGGCGACCGCGAACCCTGCCGCTGGCCAGCGCGGAAACGTTCGCGGCGCCGCTCGATGGCACGCTGTCCACTCATCGGCCCTGTCGGCCGGGTGAGCGTCGCGAAGCACGGCGGTGATGGCACAAGGCGCGGTCACCAGGGCGGTGATCTCTTCCCGAAGGAGTCGGCGTCGGCGTTCTCCGTAGGGACGAGGGCGGTGCCCGCTTCTGCCGGTGTGCGGATGTTGCCCGCCGGCTACCTCCGGCCGGCTTCTTCTGCAGTTGCACCCCGCGTGTGGCCCTCACGCTGACCGGCACCATTCGGTTCCACGGTCATAGGCAGGACTGCGTCGACGATCGTGGCCGCCTGTGCACCCAGCGTTCGGCCCCACACGCGGTATCCGGCTGGGCCGGGATGGAAGCGATCCGAGGCGAAGAAGTCGTCTCGATCGATGGGCAAGTGCCCGACCGGCAGGTGGAACACGCCCGTGTCCCGTCGAGCGAGGCGCGCGAGTTGACGGTCCAGCCGGCGCGCGTGGGTCCCCAGCAGCAGCCGCACCGGCGCAGGCAGGGCGGGAAAGCGGTGCACGGGGGGCAGCCCAGCCAGAAGCACAGGGATCGGGGCACCGAGCCGACGCCGAATCACCGCCACCAGATGCTCGACGTCGCGCCGAAACCGGCCGGGTCGCCGCAACCGGACCGCGTCGTTGACCCCCACGACCACGAGGACCAGGTGTGGGCTCCAGCGCGTGTGTGGATCGGTGATGCCGTCCACCAAGTCTCGTCGGATCGTTCTGGCCGTGGCTCCCGATCGTGCCACGACCCGCCAGGACAGGTGCCGCCCGGTCAGCGCGGCGAGTGCAAACGCAGTCTGACCGGCCAAGGCCGCCTGATGGTCGGGCGCACCGACCCCGGCTGCGGCGGAGTCGCCGAGCACGGCCAGCCGAAGTGGCTCTCCGTCGCCGGCCACCGTTCCCCAGTCATCTCCGTGCGCTTCGGCAAGTCGCGGGATCCGTGCTCGGAACTGTCGTGGCCCCAACATCCAATCGCCTCCCCCTTATAACACCGTTATGCCAATAACACCGTTATGATGAGCTCATGTCAAGGGCAAGCAGCGATCCGCGGCAGGAACTCGTCGAAGTCGCCGCTCGGCTGCTGACCGAGCAGGGGCCCCGGTCACTGTCCGCGCGAGCACTAGCACGCGAGACGGGCACCTCCACAATGGCCATCTACACGTACTTCGGCGGCATGCCAGGCCTGGTACGGGCCGTCATCCGGGAGGGCTTCGCCCGGCTGGCTGACCGGCTGGCGACGGTGCATGCCAGCGACGACCCAGTCGCCGACAGCTTCCAGTTGGCCATCGCGTACCGGCAGTCCGCGCACCTGGCACCCCACCTGTACGCGGTGATGTTCGGCGGCTCAAGCATCGCCGGGTTCCAACTTTCAGAAGAAGACCGGCGCATCGGCCTCTACACGCTGCGCGTAGCTAGGGATACCGTCCCCCGATGCATCCAGGCAGGCCGGTTCCGTCCCGCAGACCCCTGGTCCGTCACCCGGCGCATGTGGTGTCAGCTGCACGGACTGGTCAGCCTCGAACTCGCCGGCCACCTCACCCCAAACCACCCGTCTGATGACGAGTTCCGCCAGTACCTACGGGACCTTGCGGTTGGAGCCGGCGACACACTCGAGCAAGCCCAGGCATCGATAGCGATAGCCCTGGACAGAGCGCACAACACCTGACGACAGCCCGCCGCGCCAAACACCGGCGGGCAGAAGCAATCCATCGCGAGAACGTCCGTCAACCGCACCCAGCGGGGGAGACGGAGTGTCGGTCGCCGGGCGGCTGCGAGCACCGCGCCCATGACGACTACAAACGCCGCCGAGTTGGCCGCGGCTCCGACCGGCCGACCGAGCTGCTCCGTGTACGTCGGCGTCCACCATCAAAGTGGGGCTTCGATGGTGGACGTGGACGTGGCGTCAGGCGACGACGATTACCGTTTTGCCGAGCAGCTTGCCGTTGCTTGCATCCTGGTGGATGGTCGGCACTTCCTCCAGCGGTCGGCGGTCGGCGATGTGCAGCTTGAGTACGCCGTTGTCGATACGGGAGACGAGGTCGGCCAGGTGGGAGGCGTCGGGGCCGACCCACACGCCGGCGGTGCGTACCGAGCGTGCCTCGTCGGCCGGCACCGGGCCGGCGGAACTGACGACGATGCCGCCGTCGGCCACGTAGGGGGTCAGCTTCGCGAGATCCTCGGGAGCCAGGCGTACGTGGTTCACCACCACGTCGAAGGGACCACCGACAGCGGCCGGGCCTGCGGCGAGGTCCAGCGGGTCGACGACCTTCTCCGCACCGTAGCCGTTCAGGCGGTCCGCATGCTGGGGGCCGTCGACGGCGGTCACCTTCGCGCCGGCTTCGACGGCGAGCTGGACCACGATGCTTCCCACCGCACCGCCTGCCCCGTTGACGAGAACGGTCTGGCCGGCCTTGATCCCGGCGAGCTCGACTGCCGCTTGGCGAGCGGCCAGCCCGGTCAGGGGTAGTGCGGCGGCGTCGGTCAGCGGGATGCTGCGGGGCGCGGCGGTCACCAGGTCGGCGGCCACGACCGCGTACTCGGCGGCTCCGCCGTGCTCGTGCAGCGGGAACATGGCGATGATCGGGTCGCCGACCTGCAGTCCGCTGACCTGGTCGCCGAGCTCGGCAACGGTGCCCGCGACGTCGAGGCCGGGGGTGATCGGCAGCGGGGTGGGGATCATCTCAGCGAGGACGCCCAGCCGGATGTGGTCGTCGACGGGGTTGAACGAGGTGGCCACCACCTTCACCAGCACTTGGCCGGCACCGGGGACCGGACGCTCCACCTCCTCCTGGCGCAGGACCTCGGTGCTGCCGAACTCGTGGTAGCGAATTGCCTTCACTGCACTCTCCTCATGGTTTCGGGGTGTCGGATCCGTGGCGAACGGGGGAATCTCCGGACGCCGCGACGCCGCCGCACTTGCCTGGGCAACTGTGAACGAGTGTGCTTAACTTGCCTAGGCAAGTCAAGGTGCGCGGCATCACAGGGGCCGGCCGGGTCAGTGCCTGCCTCTGAGCAGCGAAAGGCATCTGGGTGCCAGGTTGCCCAGTCAAGTAAGCTGCGCGTATGACCGGCACCCCCCATTGGCTCGACGACGAGCAGCAAAAGCTGTGGCAGGACCTGCGCACCGTGGTCGTCGCGCTGCCCACGCTGCTGGACCGCCAGTTGCAGCGGGACGAGGGCATCTCGAACTTCGAGTACAGCGTGATGGCTCGGCTGTCCATGACCGAGACGCACACGATGCGGCTCAGCGACCTGGCCGCGCAGTGCGACAGCACGCAACCACGGCTGTCCAAGCTGATGGTCCGTTTCGAGCAGCAGGGGTGGGTCACCCGGTGCCCTGACCCGCACAACGGCCGGTACACCCTCGCGACCCTGACTGACGCCGGACTGCGTAAAGTCGAGGACAGTGCCCCGGCTCACGTCGAGCGGGTCAGGCAACTGGTGTTCGACCCACTCAGCGCTGCACAGCAACGCCACCTCGGCGCCGCGCTCTCCCGCATCGCCGCTCTGGTACGCGAGCAACTCGACAACCGGTGAACGACGCCCACCGAACTGAGCTCGATACCTCAGCCGAGTCGACGCGGCGCACGCCAGGGATGGCATCCGGTATGTCCTGAGCTGGGGCCACTGACTCGCCCGCTATGGCTGCCCAGGGTGTCAGAGCAGCGCGTTCTCGTAGGCGAAGATGACGGCCTGTACCCGGTCGCGCAGCCCCAGCTTCGTCAGCAGGTGCGACACGTGTGTCTTGACCGTCTGTTCCCCGGCGGCCGTAGGCGTGCTCCCCGGTCGACCGATGTGGCCGTGGGAGCCAGCGCAGGTGCTATCCAACGCACTGGGCTGACAGCTCACGATCGGTGGGCGGCCGGGTGCGAGCCCGGGTGGGGGAGCAGGCCGGGAGCAGCAGGGTGCCTTGAACGGCCTTGAACTGCGTCCAACGGCGCCGATCGGCGCTCAACTGCCCCCACCCTGCCTGCGGCTCCACGTTCCCGCAGTTCAGAAGCGGTGCGGCGTCCTGGTTCCCGCGGAGCGGCCGGCGCGGCACCAGTGCCGTTGCAGCATAGTCAGACAATCTTTATATTGGCGATTATGTCGAAGGCCATGCGAGAACCGACGTTCTGGATCCTGACCGCACTGGTCGATCAGCCACGGCACGGGTACGGCGTGATCCAGACGGCCGAGGCGCTCTCCGAAGGCCAGGTCAGGTTGCAGGCCGGCACCCTCTACGCGGCGCTGGACCGGTTAGCGGCCCAAGGACTGGTCGCGATCGACAGAGAGGAGACCGTTGACGGGCGTCCTCGGCGCTACTACCGCCTCACCGACGCCGGCGCGGCGGCACTCGCTGAGGAGACAGCGCGATTGGCCCACAACGTTCGCACCGCATCACGGCGGCTGAACGCCACGCGGCCTGGCCCGGCGTTCGCATGAGCCGCCGCCTCGCCACCACATATCGCCTGCTGCTGCACGTCTACCCGAAGGGGTCACGTCGCGAAGAACTGGCAGACACGCTGCTCATGGCCGCCGAGGCCGGACACGTCCGGCCCGCCCCTACTGAGACGCTCAACCTGCTTCGGCAAGGCATGCGGACCCGACTTGGTCGCCCACTCAGCAGAGGCGTGGTCGTGCTGGCAATCGTCGCCTCAATTTTCTCCGGCTTTCTGAGCGCGTCGCTGGCGAACCGTATTGGTTGGGAGGCGGTGCCGGCGCTTCCAACCGGCGCAGCGTGGACCCAGCTCGCCCAGATGCTCACCCCAGGCTTGTCGGCCCAGTCGTCCGGAAGGTCGGACGACCCCTTCCGCAACAACGGTGGTGAGACCGATGCGGCGTCGCTCAGCTACCGCACCGAGCGAACGCCCGCGACCGAGGACGTCGATGCCTATCTAGCCGGCCTGCAGCAACGCCTGGAGGCGGCCGGCTGGCGCGTCACCGACACCTACTCGACCAGCCCGACCTACATCGAAACCGGCGCCCCGCAAAACAACTCGCAGGCGTTGACCGCACGCAACGGCGCACTCGTGCTGTCCTTCGAGGACTACTTCGACGCAGCGTACGCCGAAGGCGGGCTCAGGGTCTCGATCTACCGGGCGGAACCGCTGTGGCTCACCGGTTCGACGCTCGCCGTCGGCCTGCTCGGTATGCTGGCCGGCTGGCTGCTAGTCGGCTGGGCCAGCCGCCGTCTCGAGCACCGTCCGTGGGCCACTCCTCTCGCGGCCACCGCCGCCATTGGCGGTCTCGTCATGCTGATCCCCGCCTGGCTGCTCGGTAGTCTGCAATTCCTGGGCGCACTGTCCGACACGGCCGTGCCTGACTCGCCGTTCTGGCGTGGCCTGGTGCCCACCGACGAGTTTGGCGGCCTGGCCTACCCCGCCGGGGCGGCGATAACAGCAGCCATCGCCGTGGCCGTGCTCTGCCCGCCCCGCCTCGGCCCGGCCCGGCCCGCACTCGCCACCGATCCGGGCTCGGCCAGTAATCTGACCCACGAGGCCAACCTCGACCAAGATCAGAAGTAGCCGCCGACCGGGCGCGGCGTACCGGTGTCGTATCCGAACGAAACCGCAACGCCGCCGGTCGTCGTCCGGACTCCGCCGCGGTAGGAATCGGGTCGGCGGGCCCACACGTACAAATCGAAGCCTTTGTCGGCGATCGCCCGCGCCATCGGTGCGCCTTGGTCGCCGAGGCCGATGAAACCGACGGTCATCGCTTCAGCAGACCGTTGGCAACGTCCCACAGGCGAGCGGCGTTGTCGGCGTCTACGGCCCACGCGGCGACACCCTTGCCGAACATCTCTGGCGGGGCGGTCAGGGTCGGGGACTCGTTGCAGTCCTCGAAGTAGCGGCCGCCGACGCCGTCGAGCAGCGGGGAAGCGGCGAGCAGGACCGAGGTGGCCGCGCCCTGTGGCGGGGTCTTGCGCAGGTGTTCGGGTGTGCGCAGGCCGCCGGTGTGCTTTTGCAGGCCGGTGGCGATCGCACCGGGGTTGAGCGAGTTGGCGACGATGCCCTCGGCGTTCCACCGGCGAGTGGCCTCGACGGCGAGCAGGACGTCGCCGGTCTTCGACTGGCCGTAGGCGGTCCAGGGGTTGTAGTCGCGGTGGACGTAGTCGATGTCGTCGTAGGCGATGTCGGACATGAAGTGGGCGTTGGAGGAGACCGACACGATCCGTGCCTCGCTGGCGGCCGCCAGGACGTCGTGCAGGCCGACGGTCAGCGCGAAGTGGCCGAGGTAGTTGGTGCCGAACTGCAGTTCGTGGCCCTGAGCGGTGAGCCGCCGGTCGGGTACGGCCATGACGCCGGCGTTGTTGACGAGGATGTGCAGCGGGCCCTGCCAGGCGCGGGTGAAGGCGTCGACCGAGTCGAGGTCGGCCAGGTCGAGGGGGACAACCCGAATGTTGCCCGGCGTGCTCTCGGCGACCTGTCGGCCCGCGTTCACGTCGCGGGTCGCGATGGTGACCTCGGCGCCGGCCGTGGCCAGGGCACGCGTCGTCTCGCGCCCGATGCCGGTGGCGCCGCCGGTCACGATGGCGCGTTTGCCGGTGAGGTCGACTCCGGCGAGAACCTCGTCGGCGGTGCTCTCGAACCCGAATGGGGTGGTAATCAGATTGGACATGTCAAGGACGGTACGGCCGTGCGGGCGGACATACCTGGGGTTGTCGTTCATAGGAACGTGGCGCGCAGTTTCGCCAGTTTCGACTCCGACTCGCTGCCGGAGCGGGCGTGATGGATGACGAGGAACTGGGCGTCGGTGCCGGTGATGTGCAGCCGCTCGTACATCAGCTCAAGGTCACCCACGGCCGGGTGGTGCAGGGTCCGAACGCCGGCGGCAGTCTCCCGCACGTCCTGCCGGTCCCAGATGGCACGAAAGTCGTCGTCGGTGGTGCGCAGCTCCTCCACCAGATCCTGGAGCTGCTCGGAGCCGGCGTCCGCGCCGAGGACGAGTCGGGCGTTGGCGACGACCTCGGCGACCACCGCGGACCACTGGTCGTACATTGCACGGACCGTGGGGTCGGTGAACGCCACCCGCAGCAGGTTGGCTCCTTCGGACTGGCCCGGGAACAGCGCCCCGGCGAGCGGGTTGGCGGCCAGGACGTCCAGGTATTTGCCGTGGGCGAAGGCGGGCACCTCGTGCAGCCCCTGGATCAACAGGCGGATGCCCTCCGGCAGTTGCTCGCGATCGTCGGAGGCGGGGGTGGTCCGGGGCTGGTCGGCGAGCTTGCGCAGGTAGCTCGCGCCGTCCTCGTCCAGTTGCAGGGCACGGGCGAGCGCATCGACCACCTGCGGCGACGGGCTGTCGTTGCGGCCCTGCTCCAGACGTACGTAGTAATCGGGGCTGATCGAGGCCAGCTTCGCCACCTCCTCGCGACGCAACCCGCGGACGCGCCGCAGCTTGCCGTCGCGTTCGACGGGACGTAGGACAGCGCGCCGCGCGCGGAGGAAGTCACCCAGGGGCGTCGGCTCTGGCACGGGAACAAATCTACCTATGACCGAGCCGCTTCGTACGGCTCGTACCGGCTTCACCGTTGCCTGCCGGCGCGTCACCCCCGGGGGGCACTCAATCGGACATATCGCGCCGGACGATGAATAGCCTGGTGCCTACGGTCGCGGGGAGGGCGGGTCAGGGGTCGCGGTGGTGGAGGAGGAGGGCGCCGAGGAGTAGGGACGCGGCGGACCAGGCGGCCAGGACGGCGAGGCCCGCCCAGGGGCCGATCGGGAGGTTATCCAGGTCGGTGGTGGCCTGGATGGCGAGGCCCGACGTCATCGGCGCGAACCGGCGCAGCGTCCGTTGCAGCTCCGGGTCGTTGATCACCGCCGCGACGAGCGGCACGGTGTAGAGCAGGGCGAACATCGCCCCCGCCGAGGCCGCCGAGTCTCGGATCGCTGCGGCGACGCCGAGCGCGAGCAGCCCGACCAGCACCAGATAGAGCACCGACCCGACGGCCGCCCGCAGTGTCGGACCGTCGGCCAGCGACGGCGCGGCGATGCCGTTGCCGGGCAGGATCGCCCGGCCGGCGGCCACGCAGCCGAGCACGGCGACGGTCCCGGCGGCCAGGGTCAGGCCGCTGATCAGGACCGCCTTCGCGGCCAGCACCGCTATCCGGCGGGGCGCGGCGGTGAACGTCGTGCGGAGCAGGCCCGTGCCCTGCTCGCCGCCGATCGCCAGCACGGCCAGCATCACGACGACAGCCTGGCCCAACTGCACCCCGGCCAGGCTCAGCGCCGCCGGATCGAAACCGCATCCACCCACCTTGCAGCTCGCCGCGGCGACCGCGAACAGGCTCACCAGCACCGTCGCCACCACGATGCACGGCAGCAGCCAGCGGGCGGCCGGCTCGGTCCGCAGCTTCGTCCACTCGGCGTGCAGCGCCCGGCTCACGCCGTGCCCCATGTGCGTTCGCTGCGGGGCTCGCAAGCTCGCTCCTCGCTCACGCGTCGCTCCGGCGCAGCCGCGCGGCCGCCAGGCCGAGGGCCAGCGCGGCGTACCCGGCCATGACGGCGAGGCCACCCCATGCCGGCAGCGGGTAGTAGCCGGACCCGGGTGTGTAGTTCGCCACCACGTGCGCATACTCGGGCGTGACCTGCTGGATCGCGAAGGCCGCGGCGGGGGTCAGCCGCAGCAGCCATTCGGACGCCGCGGTCGGCAGGCCGCCGATGATCACCGCCAGGTACGGCAACACCACTACCGCCACCGCGATGCCGACCGCCGCCAACCCGCGCCGGAGCAGCACGCCGAGCCCCAGGGTGAGCAGCGCCGTGCCAGCAACCAGCAGACCGGCCTCGACGGCCACCCGCGCGATGGTCGGCAGCGGCAACCCCGGCTGCCGGAAGCCGTTGTCCCGCAGCAGATCCCAGGCGAGCGGGATGACCAGCGCGGCGGCGGCCGTCCCGGCGACGAAGGTGACGGCGCCGAGCACGACGGCCTTCGCCGCCAGGACGCGACCCCGCCGTGGGCTCGCCAGCAGCGTCACCCCGATCAGGCCCCGCCTGAGTTCGGTCGAGACGTTGAGGGCGGCCACCACGATCACCACGATCAGGCCGATGACCAGTCCGATCAGTACAAGCAGGACAGCGGGCCCGGCTTCGCCGGTGAGTGGTGCCATGTCGCCGTTGCCGGACAGGGTCATGACGCCGCCCGCCTCCTCGACGCTGCCCGGGTGGTGCGGGGCGCCGTCCAGGTTCGGCTTGGCCCCGACGTCGTCGCGGAGCCAGTCGCCGCCGGGCGCGGTGCCGGTCAGCCCGACGTTGTCGAAGGTGGCGGTCGCCTTGGCCAGCCGGGCCTGGGCGGTCCCGCCTCCGACGCCACCATCCACGCTGAGGTCACTGGGTGAGGTGACGAAGAGCCCGATCTCGACGGTGCCTGCCAGCGTCGCGGTGCCCACTCTGGTCCAGGATGCGCCGTCGGTCGACTCCTCTCCGGTGAGCGTGTCACCCGCGCGGGTCAGCCGCAGCCAGCGCGGGGCGTCGGCGGATACGGCGCCTGGTTTGCCCTCGGTGTCGTGGATGAAGTCGTGCTGCATCCGCACGCCGTGCTTGGCGGTGACCATGAGGGCCACATACCGGGATCCCTCGGTGGTGCCGTCCTTGGCGATGACGCCGGCCTTCGCCCACTCCACCAGGCCGGGGACGATCTCGTTGTGATTCGGCGGCGGGTAGGTGATCAGGCCGGTCATCGACGTCACCCGTACCGTGACGGCGCCGTCCCCGGCCAGCGGCTGGTGCACGAAGTAGAACTTGTCCCGCACCGCCTCGCCGTCCGGGCCGACCGGGGGCGTCGGGCACTCGACCTCGACAGTCCCCAGAGAGCAGGACGACAGGCTGTTCGACGCGACGTACAGCCCCAGCAGCACGGTCACCACGGCCGCGGTCACGATGCCGAGCACCCAGCCGCGGACCGTCCGGAACTTGGTCCATTCGGCCCGCACGAGCCGTCCGAAGTCGCTCATGCCGCCACCGCCGCTACGCTCCGGCGCTGATTCGCCCGAACGCTGGCTCATCGGGCCACCTCCCCGCGGAACTCCACCGCGTCGCGGGTCAGCGCGAAGTAGGCGTCCTCCAGCGAGCCCGCGCCTCCCCCCGGTGTCGCCGCCAGCAGTTCGGACACGGTGGTGTCGGCGAGGACCCGGCCCCGGCCGACGATCACCACGTGCGCGGCGATGTGTTGGAGCTCGCTCATCAGGTGGCTGGAGACCAGCACGGCCCGCCCCTGGGCGGCGAGGGTCCCCAGCAGCCCGCGCATCCACACGATGCCCTCCGGGTCGAGGCCGTTGAACGGCTCGTCCAGCATCAGCACCGGCGGGTCGCCGAGCAGCGCGGCGGCGATCCCGAGCCGCTGCCGCATGCCCAGGGAGAAGCCGCCAGCTTTGCGGCGGCGGACCTCGCCCAGCCCGGCCTGCTCCAGCACCTCGTCGACTCGCCGGGCAGCGAAGCCCTGCGAATGGGCCAGCCAGAGCAGATGGTTGCGGGCGGAGCGGCTCGGCTGCAGCGCCCCGGCGTCGAGCAGGGCCCCCACGTGGGTCAGTGGCCGGCGCAGCGTCCGGTAGGGCACGCCGCCGACGAGCGCGGTGCCGGCGTTCGGGGCCGCGAGGCCGAGGACCACCCGCATGGTGGTGGACTTGCCGGCGCCGTTCGGGCCGACGAAGCCGGTGACGTGCCCCGGCCGTACCGTGAAGGACACGCCGTCCAGGGCGACGGTGCGCCCGTACCGTTTGTGGAGGTCTGCGACCTCGATGGTGGATTCCATGGGCTCGGTTCTACGGCGCGCGCCGTAACAGCGGTCGAACGCGCACCGTTATGGCGTTGTTAGGTCCGGACCGGAATGCTGGTCACGTGCCGGTCGGTGGCGCGGCAGGGGGAACGGATGCGGACGGCTCGGCTGCGGTTCACGATCATGTACGTGGCGCTGTTCATGCTCTCCGGCGTCGCACTGCTCGGCCTCACCAGCTTCCTCACAATCGCCCGCAGTACCTCCCCGGTCGTGCCCGCGCAGCAACAACGGTCGGACACCTCCGCCGCGCGGATCGCCGAACTGGAGGCCCGGCTGGAGGCCGTGCACCGGGATCAGGCCCGGCAACTGCTGGGAGGCTCGGCGATCGCGCTGGCCGTGATGGGGGTGACCTCGGTGCTGCTGGGCCGGTCCGTCGCCGGGCGGGTACTGCGCCCGCTGCGCACGATCACCGCGGCCACCCGCCGGATCACCGCCGACAACCTGCACGAGCGGCTGGCCACCCCCGGTCCCGACGACGAGGTCAAGGCGCTCGCCGACACCATCGACGAGTTGCTCGAACGCCTGGAGCAGGCGTTCGCGGCGCAGCGCCGGTTCGTCGCCAACGCCTCCCACGAGCTGCGCACCCCGCTGGCCACGATGCGTGCGTCGCTGGACGTCGCGGCCGCGAAGCCCGGGCCGGTGCCGCCGCAGACGGTCGCGCTCGCCGGCCGGCTGCGTACCGAGCTGGACCGGGTCGACGGGCTGCTCGACGGCTTCCTCACCCTGGCCCGCATTCAGCACGGCGCGCTCGCCGACCGCGAACCGGTCTCCGTAGGCGCGCTGGTGACGGAGGTGGTGTCCGCCCGCGCCGCCGACATCGAGGCCAAGCGGCTGACGGTCCGCGCCGACGTGCGGCCGGACGCCTGGACCCGCGGCAACGCGGTGCTGCTCGCCCAGATGACCGGCAATGTGATCGACAATGCGATCACCCACAACGTGCCGGACGGCTGGGTCCGGATGGTCGCCGCGCCCGAGGCCGGCACCGCGCTGCTGGCCGTCGAGACCGGCGGCCCATCCCTTGACCCGGAGCAGGTCGCCCGGCTCGGCCAGCCGTTCCAGCGGCTCGGCCTGGAGCGGACCGCCGGCGGCGGCACCGGGCTGGGCCTGTCCATCGTGGCGGCCATCGCGGCGGCGCACGGCGGCACGATGGTGCTGCGCGCCCGGCCCGAGGGCGGCCTGCACGTGGCGATCCGGCTCCCGCTGCTACCGCCGGCTTCCGGGGAGAACGAGGCCGCGTGAGGGTGCTGGTGGTCGAGGACGCGCGGGCGCTCGCCGAGGTGATCGCCGAGGGCCTGCGCGACCAGGGGATGGCCGTCGACGTCGCGCTGGATGGCCTGACGGCCGCCGAGAAGCTGGACCTCGCGCCGTACGAGGTGGTGGTGCTCGACCGCGACCTGCCGGGCCTGCACGGCGACACCCTCTGCCAGATGATCACCGAACGGGACGACCGCCCGATGGTCCTGATGCTGACCGCGGCTGGCGCGCCCGGCGACCGGGTCACCGGCCTGACGCTCGGCGCCGACGACTACCTGGCCAAGCCGTTCCACTTCCCCGAGCTGGTGCTGCGGATCCGCGCCGTGGCCCGCCGCCGCCCGTCGGCGCAGCCGAGGACGCTGCGCGCGGCCGGCCTGGAGCTCGACCCGGCCCGGCGCACCGCCACCCGCGACGGCCGCCGGCTGGACCTGTCGGTGAAAGAGTTCGCCCTGCTGGAGGCGCTGCTGCGGGCGGCGCCCACGTTCCTGAGCGCCGAATCGCTGCTGGACCAGGTCTGGGACGAGAACACCGACCCGTTCACCAACACCGTCACGGTCACGATCGGCCGCCTGCGCCGCAAACTCGGCGACCCGCAGATCATCACCACCAGGGCCGGCGTCGGCTACCGCATCGCCGACTAGGGCGTGTGTCAAAGTCCTCGGTCGAGCCGAGGCGGCGTCCAGGCGGCGGTCCGGCAAGGCGGAGATTGGTCCGGATACCGGTGTTGTATCCGGACCGATCTCCAACGCGGCCGGTCGTCGTCTGGACCCGCCGCAGGCCGGCCAGGGGCTTTGACACACGCCCTAGGGCCTGTCCTGTCGATCATGGAAGCCGGATAACGGCTGCGATGAGCACCAGGCTGGCCCGGTAGAGGGATGCGCGTTTGGCGTATCGGGTGGCCGGGTCGCGCCACTGTTCGAGCCGGTTGAAGCAGAGTTCCACGACGTTGCGCCTGCGGTAGATCCGACGGGTTGCTGCCGCAGACAACTTCCGCAGGCTCGACCCCACCCGGTAGGACGCCGGGCCGTTCGGTCACAGCGGTGACGGGTCGTCGCGCAGCCGGCTGTAGAGCCACCCGTCGCGCCAGGCGCCGGCCCGGAACTCGCAGGCCCGCACGACCCCCTCCAGTTGGAAGCCGGCCTTCTCCAGCGACCGCTGCTCGGCGGCGTTTTCGGCATGGGTGCTGGCCTGAATGCGCTGCGCGGGGGTGTGGCTGAACAGGTAGTCGCAGAGCAGCGCCTGCGCCCGCCAGCCGATGCCCTGGCCGCGCCACTCGGGCAGCAGCACGATGCCGATCTCCCAGTAGGGCGCCCGCCCACCGTACTGGCCCTGGAGATAGCTGAGGTAGCCCGCCGGGGCATCCGCCGCCGAATCGACCTGCACGACCAGGCCGCCAGTCCGCTCGCCGAGATAGCCGTCCTCGGCGAAGCGGCGGGCCGGCGCGGCCGCGTCCCGGAAGCCGGCCCAGTCGAGCCCGATCAGCCCGGGTTCGACCGCGAACCGGCGCAACATCACCAGGTCGTCCTCGGCCACCGGGCGCAACCGTACGGTCGAGTCGGGCGCCTGGTGGACAATGCCGGCCACCAGTGGATGGGAACTGTCCATCCTCCGCACCGTAGTGACGGGCCGGGCCGCCCGCTGCCCCGGGCCGGCGGCCGTCAGGTGGGAGATACCTACCGGCGCGGCGTCCCCGTCCAGATTGGAACGGGTGTCGTCAACCCAGTCGGTCCAGCTTCTCGCGAGCGGCGGTGTCGGGCCGAGGCGTGAGGACCACGAGGCGCAGGTCGGTGTTCTGGGTGGTCAAAACGTTGGCGTCCAGCGGGATGGCCCCCACGTCCGGGTGTACGGCGGTCTTGTGCGCGCTCTCGTGAGGAGCCACCGCGCCGAGGGCCCAGAGGCGGCAGAACCTGTCGTTCCCGGCCATCCGCGAGATCAGTGCCGCCACGTCGGGGTCGTTCGGATAGCGGGCGCTTGTCGCGCGCAGGTCGGCCACCAACGACTGCTCGAAGTAGGCGCGCTCGGTGTCGGTCTGGCGGACTCGGGGGTTTCGGGACTCGAACTGGACGATCAGGGCGTTGCGATCGTCGGCGATGGCGCCCGTGGGGTCGCCGAAGACGGCCGCGAACAGCCGGTTCCAGTGCAGCAGCCGCCACGCGGCGTCGTAGACCGCCACCGGGGTGTCGTCGAGGTGGTCGATGACGCGGTGCAGGCTGCCGGGGATCAGGTGGGGCATGCGGTCCGGGGCCGCGGCGAAGCCGGCAAGGCGCATCAGGTGCGCCTCCTCGTCGTCGGAGAGTCGTAGCGCGCGGGCCAGGGAGGTGCACACCTGCGCCGATGGTGTGGCGGCCCGGCCCTGTTCGAGGCGTGCCACGTATTCGGGGGAGATGCCGGCCAGTGCTGCCAGCTCGCCGCGCCGTAGCCCGACGACGCGACGAGGTGATGCGTTCGGGAGACCGACCGCGGCCGGGTCCGTGCGATCCCGCCAGGCCCGCAGCGCGGCTCCGAGGTCACTCATGAACCCATGATCCGCCATCGGTCCTCCGGGGAGCTGGGTGGTACCAGCGGTACGCGGAAGATCTGTGCCTTCCACGGTGCCCGCTCAGCCCTTCAGGATGGGGATCATGAGCAAAGTGACCAGGATGCATCACATCGGAGTGCCGGTCGGCGATTTGGCGCGGTCGGTGAGGTGGTACGAGGACGTCCTCGGCATCGCGCCGAACGGCGTGACGATCGCGGCGACGAACCCGGCGATCGGTGCGGTTGTCGAGGTCGAGAACGCGTCGATGCGGGCCTCCTTCGCGTTGGCCGGCGAGAACGTCCTGCTGGAACTCATCCAGTACGACAGCCCGCAGCCGAGGCCCTTCACCGGGCGCAACTCCGACGTTGGGGTGATGCACCTGTGTTTTGAGGTCGACGACCTCGACGCGGCGCACCGCGACCTGGTGCGGCGGGGCGTGCACGTCAACGCCGACCCGGTCGTGCTCCAGGACGGCGATGGCGTCGAAGCGGGGGCGCTGGCCGGGACGAAAATCCTCTATCTTCGTGACCCCGACGGCATCCAGCTGGAACTGTTCGAGTTGCCCTCGTAGGAGCGCCGACTCCGGACCGGCGCCCGTCCCGGTCGGTGCGCTGCTCTGGATACCATCGGCGGGGGCCGCACAACCGGAGGGCACCATTCGTCCGGCGACACGCAGAAGCTGATGACAGATATCAGGTCGGGATTGTTCGTCGCTCGCGAGGCGGAGTTGGGCGAGATCGCCTCGGTGACGGCAGCCGCGGCGCGGGGCCGTGGCGGGGCGATGCTCGTTCTCGGTGATGCGGGGATCGGCAAGTCGACGCTCATCGGTGCGGCCGCTTCGCGGCTCGACGGATGGCGGGTGCTGCGGGCCGGTGGTGTCGAGTTCGAGAGCGAGCTGCCCTACTCGGCCCTGCACCAGTTGTGCGCGCCCGTGCTCGACCACCGCGCTGGGCTCCCCGTGCCGCAGCGGAGCGCGCTCGACGCGGTGTTCGGGCTGCGGGCCGGGGCAACGCCGACCCCGATGCTTGTCGGCCTTGCCGTTCTCGGCCTGCTGAGTGCCGTAGGCCGGCGCAGGCCGGTGTTCTGCGCGGTCGACGACGTGCAGTGGATCGACGCCGGCTCGCGGCAGGTACTGGCCTTCGTCGCGGCACGCGTTGCGGCGGAGCGGGTCGCCATGGTGTTCGCTGGCCGTGACGCCGCCTCGGTGTCGGGGCTCGGTCGCCTGCCCGTCCTCACTCTCACCGGGCTCACCGATTCGGAATCCCTCACCCTGCTGCGGTATCAGGCACCATTCGGCCACGAGGCGACGATCGTGCAACGGATCCTCGCCGAAGCGGCCGGCAACCCGCTCGCCCTGGTGGAGTTCGCCCGCGACGCCGGACCGTTCGGGCTACCCGGGGACGCCGGCCACCGCGCCGTGGAACACCGGTTCGTGAGTCGGTTCCTGCGACTGCCGGCACCCACGCGCTCGGTTCTGGCGCTGGCCGCGGCGGAGCCGACAGGCGACCTCGTTCTGCTGCGCCGCGCGATGGCGATTCAGGGGCTGGACGCCGTGGACCTGGCCGCGGCCGAGGACAGCGGCCTGTTGGTGACCGGGTCCCGGGTGTACTTCCGGCATCCGTTGGCGCGTTCCACGGTGTACCTGTCGACTGGCGCCGGGGCGCGACGGCAGGCACACGCGTCGCTCGCCGCCGGTACGGACGCCGACGTCGATCCCGACCGTCGCGCCTGGCACCAGGCGAACGCGATCACCGGCCCGGATGAGGAGACCGCGGCCGAGCTGGAGCGTTCGGCCGGACGAGCTCAGCGCCGCGGCGGACTCGCGGCCATGGCCGCGTTCCTCGAGCGCGCGGCCCGACTGACACCCGGCCGGTCACGGCAGGCCCGCCGGCTGCTGGCCGCGGCCCGGGCGCGGTTGGGCTCGGGGGCACCATCTGCCGCTCGGGAGTTGGTGGACGAGGCCGAGCGTCTCCACCCGGACCCCGCCGACCGCCACGCCGCGCGACTGCTGCGCGCCACGATCGACTATCACGTGGCGCGCAGCATCCCGGCGACGATCGCGCTCATCGACGCGGCCGACGGCGTGGGGCCCGACGAGGTCCGCGAGACCTACCTGGAGGCGTTCGCATCGCTCATGTTCAGCGTCGACGAGCCGGGGAGGTTACGGCGGCTCGCCCTGCACATCCGGGAACGGGTACCCCAGCGTCAGCCGCCACGTCCGGTCGACCTGCTGCTGCAGGCGTTGGTCGAGCAGCACCTCCGCCCGGTGGACGAGGCGATGCCCATGATGCGGCGCACGGTCGACGCCTTCCGGGACCACGCCCGAACCCCCGACGCGGATCCGTGGTGGATGGAACGTGCCTGTGTGTTGAGCGTCGACATCGGCGACAGCGATGCCATGGAGCAGATCGTCGACCGTCAGGTGGAACTCGCCCGGGCGCAGGGGGCCTACGCGATCCTTCCCCATGCGTTGCGCTTCCAGGCGGTCGCCCGGACGATCGTGGGTCGCTTCGCCGACGCGCTGGTCTGCATCATCGAGGCGCGTGCGGTCGACGAGGCCGCCGGGACGTCAAACCTCGTCGGGTCCGACCTGATGCTTGCCGCGTGGAGCGGGGACGTCGAACGGTTCCGCGAGATCCGGGAAAAGTTGCGCGACTGGGTGGGGGTGAAACCCACCGCGCTGCACTACTCGATCGGCGTCCTGTGCAACGGCAGCGGCGACCATGAGGCCGCGATCGACGCGTTGCTGCTCGTACGGGACCAGCACCGGCGCGGGGCGTACGCCGCCTCCGTCTTCCACCACGAGCTGGTCGAAGCCGCCGCGTACGTCGGACGTCCCGAAGAAGCCAAGGAATCGGCTGAATGGATCGGGGATGTCGCACGGGTCAACCCGAACGCGTGGACGACCGGTGCGCATCTACTGGCGAGTGCGCTGCTCGACCCGGGGCTCGGCGCGCAGGACCACTACCGTGCCGCGATCAGCAGGTTCGCCGGGAGCAGGATGCGAGTCCACTACGCGCGTGCCCGACTGCTCTACGGGCAGTGGCTGCGACGGGTCGGCCGCCGCGCCGAGGCGCGGGTGGAGCTGCGCGCCGCGCACGAACTGCTCTCCACCATCGGCGCGCGCGGGTTCGCCGGCCGCGCCGCCCGCGAACTGGATGCCATCGGCGAGCCGACCCTGGCCGACGACGCCGATCCGCTCGCGGGGCTGACCGCCCGCGAGCTACTCGTTGCCCGCAAGGTCGCCTCCGGCGCAGGCACCAGGGAAGTCGCCGCGCTGCTGTTCGTCAGCCCGCGAACGATCGACGCCCACCTGCGCAACCGCTACCGCAAACTGGGCATCACCTCACGCCGGCAGCTACGAGAACTACTCCGCTGACGGAGCCGGGCCGACCGAGCGAGGAAAGGGCCCCGCCGGTACGAGACCGGCGGGGCCCCTGGGTCAGGTCAGCGCCGGGCCCGGTCACACTCCCGTTCGGCACGCGTCTTCAGCTCCGTCAGCCACGTCTCCAGGCCCCCTCCGAGAGCCTCGGTGGAGAAGGCGACGTCCTGCTCCACCTGGTCACCGCGCCACGTCTCCTCGGTACGCACGAGAACCCGACCGTCGATCTCGGTGAACGTCCACACGTGCACCCCCTCGTCGATGCGCAGCCCCGCACCGATCGCCGGGCCGTCCCACCGAAGGCACCTCTGGTGTTGAAGCTGCCGGACGGTGGACGTGACGACGAGGGTCGTGGCGGGATTCAGCGCGGTCTCGGGGACCGGTGTCGTCCACCGGAACGACGAACCGGGACGCAGTGGGCCACGATCGAGCCGCTTGCTGGACAAAACGGGCTTCTGCCACGACGGCCAGCGTTCCACGTCCGTCTGCAACCTCCAGACGGTCCGTAGCGGAGCGTCGATCGTCGTCTCCGTCCGATAGCGAATCTTCGCCGCGGTGTCGACAGTCCGTCCCGCACATCGCACCGTCGCGCGGTCGGCGCCGACATCGCGCCTGACCTCGGCCCGAGCCGGCGCACCTGCGGTGCCCACGAGGCCGGCCACGACCACTGCCGTCGCGACGGCAAACACACGATTCTTCACGAGGCGGCCCCCGCCTCGGCGGTGCCCTTGAGTCGGTCCAGCCACCTGGCGAGGGTCGTGTCGAGGCCCTCCTGGAAAGGCCCAGGGTCGGCATCGACAGGCGGGCCCGCGAAGGACTCCTCGGTCGACACCTCCACACCGTCGCCGGCCGGAGTGAGCGCCCAGACGTGGACACCGAGGACCCCGTCCGGTCCGTCACCGTATCCCCGCCACACGAGGCGTTCCCGCGGCCGTACCTGAACGATCGTCGACTCGATCTCCATGCCCGCGGCCGACCAGCGGAACACGGAGCCCGGGGCGAGCGGACCGGGTGTTTCCACGCGTGCGTACGGGATCTCTGGCAGCCAGGTTGTCCATGCGTCGATGTCGGTGAGGATCCGCCACACGTCTTCCGCCGACGCGGTCACCGTGACGCTGTGGCGGCTGACCACCGGGGCCGACACGTCAATGCCGGCCTCGTCGGTGTCCGTATTGTTCTCCATCGTGAAGCCTCTCTGCGGTCACTGACCATCGGATCGCCGGGCAGGAGAGCGAGCCGCTAGATCCACACCCGGCAGATGCGATCGTGCCAAGACGGCAACCGCTACACATCGGCAAGAACTACCTAGTTCGCGGTACGTGGGCCGGCCCCGGCCTCTCGCGTACCCCGCCGTCACGACGCCGTTCCGTCGACCTCGTCAGGGGGACGGCAGCACGGCCGCGCAGTGGACGTGTTGGCGCAGGCGGAGGCATATCTGTGATCAGGTGCCATGTGCAGCGCCTGACGACATCCGTCTCAGGACCAACGGCCGGCACGCCGACTGTCGACTCAGGCTTCCTGACCGCTCGACCTGATCGGGCAACCGCCGCGTGTGGCGACTTGCGCTGTGGTCGGCCCGCATGCCGCCCGCAACGTCAGCGTCACCTCGTCGGTTCTGGCTCGAACACCCAGCGCTGCCACCCCCTGAGCTGCAATAGGCGCAGGCGTAGAAGTATCACCACATCGGTTTTCATCCCGCAATGAGTTCTTCTCGGCAGCACGCACGACACGCAACAATGGGTACCGGGCCGAGGTTCTGTTGCCGTTGACAAAAGTACCATTATGTCCATAGGTGCCGACCCCTCAGAGCCTGCTCACCGCTATGGAGGCAAGACCGCGCGGCAGTCCTGGCGGTAGCCGTCGGCTACTCCATGCCTGACCGCAGGCTGAGGCACCTGGCAGTATCCGACTCTCCAGCCAGAACGACTGCGGCAATCTCTCGCATCGACGTACTTGCGCGGCCAGTCCATGCTGGCTAAGAGGGTAGCCGAGTGCGAAACTATCGGAGAGTGGTATGTCGAGCTTTCAGACCTGGCCATCATGGTGCCGGAAGGCGTTCATCTCACTGGCGGCGATAGCTTCGATGGGCCTAATTGCACTTTCTCCCGTGGCGATGGCCTGGATGGCGGACCTCTCGGTCCAGTGGAGTGACCTCTCGAATATCGGTCAGGCATACGGGGGCACGTCGGCTGTGCTTTCCGGCCTTGCCCTCGTTGGCGTCTCAATATCCTTGCTAATCCAAAACAATCTAAATAGAATCAGTCAAGTTCACCTGATTCGACAAAGGCAGTTTGACATCGTGAAGTTGGCACTCGAGAATCCTCAGTTCCTCTACGTTGATGGATCGGCCGCGACTGGCGATCCCGATGCAGTGTTGAAGGTCTATGCGAATCTGTTTGTCGGCCACTGGGCGATGGTGTGGGATCTCGGCGAGATGAACGAGAATACCCTGCATACTGTGGCGAGGCGCCTTTTCGAGTCAGGGATAGCTCGCGAATGGTGGAAGATTAACGGGGGTTCATACCTTAGCTCGCGACGACGGAAACGGTTCTATGCAATCCTCTCCGAGGAGTGCCACAATGCTGACCGGGGTGCTGCGGAAGCCCCTGCGGGGCGCGGCGTTGCGGTTGCCGTTCCAAGTCCAGAACGACAATTATCGCGTAGCTCGCGCCATCTGCTTACTGTTGGTGTAGCGGCAGGGATGGCAATTGGAATTCTACTACAGCCAGCAGGGAGGCGGTTTTTCGGCAGGCCCTGACGCCTGGGAGTGCCGGTGAGTCCACCAGTTTTGGTAGGAAACCGGGTTCGTCCGCCACTTCGAAGATCCCTGCGCTCCCGCCGATTGGCGGAGAGTGCGTCGTTGCTAACTGATGGTCAGTCGAACTGATGAGGAAGCCACCTGCGGCCGGGCTGCCCGGAGTGTGCGTGTCTGCGGTTTCATAAACCGCTGCGGACGTTAGAAACAAATACCCTCCAGGATGAATGGTGGAAAGTGAGAATCGGACCCCCGGGGTCTTTTGAATCCCTGACCAGGTGGTGATCTCGGCTTCTGGTCACCTCAACACACTCTTGGGTCAACGTGCTGCGACTGCTCTTAATCCAATTCGGTGATCGATCATCGCTATATTCGGGCTTCAATGGAAGATCTCCTTGTTACGGTTGCGCCGAATCGACACTTTTTAGGTAGTGTAGAGCGTAAAGGTATCTGGACTGCGGCGGGCTTGTCGCACAGAGTGTGCGACAAGCCCGTATGGCTTCGTGGGAGTCAGAATGCCGGCGCGGCCAGCGGTAGATCATGTGGTCGTGCAGGTATTCGACCACAAGTGCGAACCAAGGTGATGGTGGATTCTGTCAGAGGGTATGCGATCGCCTATCACCTTATGAAACTTGAATACGTTCCGAATTAGTACGACAGCCTGGGATCGTTAGGTAGATTTCAGCTGATCCCGGCCGCGGGCATCCGTGCGATAGCGTGTGGCCCCATGGGATCCGTGGACCTGGTCTTGGCCATCGTGGCCGCCGCGGCCAACCTGGCCGTCGCCGCCGTGCTGCTCGCCAGGAGCCGTGGCGGCACGGAGGTGCCCCGGATCTTCGGCCGCCCGCAGCCCGTCCCACGCCTGCGGGCCGCGATGCACGCCTTCCTGGGGCTGGGGATGGGCCTCGGCTGGCTCGTCAAGGACATCTTCCCGCCCCACTCCACGGGAGACACGGTGCTGTTCACCGTGATAAGGATCCTGCTGGTGGCTGGCCTCGCCGCCGCCCTGCTGGTCGCCTTCCGGCACGTGCGACCCATCCGTGACAAGGCCGCCCGCTAGCGCGGTGGCCGCTCTGGGTTCGTTATGAAGCCAGGCTGATTCGGGCTGTTCGGCGCGTCTGCGGGCACGGGAACGGCCGCCGGTCTGCGCCGTGGTGGCGAGCTACCGCTCCTCCAGCGCGATCGCCGATTGGATCGCAGACGTTTCCGCTGCGACCGCGACCGCACTGAGCATGACCCCGGACCGGCGCCCATCGGAAGCGATGATCCGCCGGTTGTCGCAGGCCTTGGACCCGGACCTGCTTACCGCGGCCATCAGTTGCTGGCTCGCCAGCCGGACCACAGCCACACCGCCAGCGGACAGGCGGGCGATCGCCGTGGACGGCAAGACATTGCGCCCCTCCCGCACTACCGACGCCACCGCCCAGCATGTCCTCGCAGCGTGCGACCAAGCCACCGGCGTGGTGCTGGCCAGCACCGGCGTGGACGGCAAGCACCGCCAGAGTCACCAACATCGCCGCCGCCAACCGCTACCTCGCCCGCGACAGCAGCCGCCCACTGGCCCTACTCGGCATCACCTGACGCCTCTGCCGGGGCCCTGGTGTGATCAGAGACCACCTACGGCCTCGGACTCCGGTGGCATTCCGTGCCGTCCGCCGAGGTGACGAACAAAGGCCGCCACCGCGTAGACGGCGGCCGTCAGCGCGTCGGCCCAAAGAAGATTGAGTTCACCGTCAAGCGCCGCGGTGTATCCCGCCAACCACGTCGCAATCGCGCAGACAGTGGTGACGTCCGACGCCAGCACCAGCCATGGACACAAGGAGGTGTCCACTGCCGACCATAACCACGATCAGCCCTAACAGTTGGTTCCACCAGCCAAAGCGCCGCCTCGACCGCGCGGCTACCGGCGTGCCATGACTCTCACCGGCGCCACCCTCAGCAGAGACCACAGAGTGCAGCGTAGGGGCGCCAGCCTTACGGTGGCCAACCTTGCCGATGCCGATGCCGATGCGGCGCAAGCCGGCCATGGACCGCCGGTGCGCACGACAAGGACCAGATCGGCGGTGACGGCAGAGCAGGCATGACTGACGTCGGACGATCAACAAGGCGCACGGAACTCGATGATCACCTCAACGATCATGCCCGTCCTGCTACCACCAGCAAGGGCGCGTCTACACCGACCACATCAAGCCGGGCACCCGGCGACTTTGCCGGCGCCCTGGGCAGGAGATAGCGGGGCTAAGCGTGACGGCGAGCGTCCACTGATAAAGCGGCGGCGTAAGAAGCCACTGGCCCGGGTCGTCATGGGCAGCGGCGGCCGCATCGCGCCGGTTCGCAAGGGTGAGGAGGCCGAGCTTCAGCGCAGCTCTCGGTGGACCAGCTACGGAACTACGAGGGATCCTTGCGTCGGATCTTCCGCATCAGCATGGCCCAGACGCCGTAGCCTGAGCCGATGTTGCCTGTGATGGCACCGGCAGCAGAGCCCATGAACAGAGCTTTGGCGCAGTCAGGGCAGACCATGCGGCCGGTGATGGTCTGCTCGAAGGGTTCGCGGACATGACGCCCGCAGTCGGGGCATCCTCTGCCGGACAGGGCCATCGCGGCCTCCTTGGTCTGATGATCAGCAGGGTACGACCGGTGTGCACATCGGCTGCAAAGCCCGTCCGTAGATTCCAGCGGGGGCCAACGCCAAGCACTTGATTGGGTGAGGTGTGGCGGAGCCGGATGAGTGTCGGCGTCCGGATACCAGTGCCGTAAGGACTGCCTGGAACTTGGCCGCGAGGCGCGATACGTTCTCAGGCCATGAAGCCCTGGCAGGTCAGTGTCATTGTCGTGGCCCTCCTCCTGATCGGGTTCCTCGGCTGGCTCGTGGCTTCTATCGCAAGGGCCGCGATGGGCGATGACCTAGACGAGTAAGTCCTAACGGCCCTGGGTGGTGGAGATAGACGAAGGGTGTTGAGGATCAGTTTGTGACGACCGAC
>NZ_JBNCNO010000012.1:0-196 GCF_049847025.1 Micromonospora sp. DT231
AGCGGGCTCAACCTCGACGCCATAACCACCCCAACGAAGATCACGGAAGGGTGTTGCAACCACCAGTTGAGCCCGCCCCTGATCTCGCCGCACGCCAAGATCGCGCTCAATCCAGGATGTAGTGGCATCCCCCAACGCCGAGGCCACTACATCCTGGTTCGAGCGCGATCTTGCGACGCACACGGCGCAGCCCAGC
>NZ_JBNCNO010000012.1:296-71411 GCF_049847025.1 Micromonospora sp. DT231
CGACGCGGCGCAGCCCAGCCGACGCGGCGCAGCCCAGCCGACGCGGCGCAGCCCAGCCGACGCGGCGCAGCCCAGCCGACGCGGCGCAGCCCAGCCCGACGCGACGCGGCCCGACGCGACGCGGCCCACCCCACCCCGGCCCGACCCAACCCACCCCGGCCCAGCCCGACCCAGCCCAGCCCACCCCGGCCCGGCCGGCCCACCCCGGCCCGGCGACGCTTGCGGGGGTCAGCGGATGACGCGGCCGCGGAGGATCGTGCGGGACGGGGCGCGGACCACCCGAAGGTCGCGGCGGGGGTCTTCGGGGTAGACGGTCAGGTCGGCGAGGCCGCCCTCGACCAGGCCGGGGAAGCCGAGCCACTGCCGGGCGCCCCAGGAGGCGGCGGCGAGTACGTCGATGGGTGCCAGGCCGGCCTGTTCGTGCAGCAGCAGCATCTCCTCGGCGGCCAGCCCGTGGTCGATGCCGCCGCCGGCGTCGGTGCCCACGTAGATCGGCACTCCGGCCTCGTGCGCGGCACGCACCACCTCGGGGAAGTTGTCGCGCAGCGCGAGCATGTGGTCGGCGTACCCGGGGAACTTGCCCCGCGCCTGCTCAGCGATGCCCCCGAAGGTGGCGATGTTGATCATCGTGGGGACGAGCGCGGTGCCCTGGCGGGCCATCTCGTCGATCAGGTCGAGGCTCAGGCCGGTGCCGTGCTCCACCGAGTCGACCCCGGCCCGCACCATGATCTCGACGGCCGACTCGGAGAAGGTGTGCACTGCGGCGCGTACCCCGGCGTCGTGTGCGGCCCGCACGGCGGCGGTGAGGGTGTCCGCGTCCCAGGCCGGCGCGAGGTCGCCCACACCCCGGTCGATCCAGTCGCCGACCAGCTTGACCCAGCCGTTGCCGGCCCGCGCCTGGGCGGCGACCGCGGCGGCCACCTCGGTGGCGTCGACCTCCACGCCGATGTCGCGCAGGTAGCGCTTCGGCGGGGCGACGTGCCGGCCGGCGCGGGCCAGTCGCGGCAGGCCCGGCTCGTCGTCCAGTTCGGGGTACGGGTACGGCGAGCCGGCGTCGCGGATCGCCAGCACACCGGCGTCGCGGTCGATGTGGGCCAGCTCGCGGGCCTGGTCGAGCGAGGTGATCGGGGCGCCACCTCGGGCGATGCCGATGTGGCAGTGCGCGTCGACGAGGCCGGGTAGGACGAAGCCGCCGTCGACGACCGTCTGCGCGCCGGCCACCGGGGTGAAGGTCACCCGGTCATCGACCAGCCAGAGATCCCGGACCTCGCCGTCGGGGAGCAGCACACCGCGCACATGAAGAGCCATGCGCACAGTCCTACCCGATCACTCCTGGTCGGGGGCGAGCAGGTCGTTCTTCCGGGAGGTCAGCGCCGGCAGGTCCACGGAGACCTTCCACGGCCGCTCGGTGACGAACAGGTCCTCGGTGTGGACGACCTGCTCATACTCGCGGTTAACACCGAGGGTGTACTCGGTGAGCGTGACGCGTTCCTGGAGCGGGTCCACCACCCAGTAGGACCGGATGCCGGCGTGCGCGTAGACCTTGGCCTTGTCGTACATGTCGCGGAAGGTGGAGGTCGGCGAGACGACCTCCACGGCGAGCAGGGCGTCCTCGACCGGTACGGGTGACTGGCCAGCGTGCTTACGCCGGATCACGACCACGTCGGGGCGTGGCTCGTTGCGCCGGTCGACCCGCATCGACAGGTCGAAGCTGACCAGGTATTCCGGCGGGCAGTTGAGACGAAGCGTGAGCAACAGCTCAACGCACAACTCTTGGTGTACGGCAGTGGGGGACGGCACGATCAACCTTCCGTTGATCAGTTCGTACGGAAGATCCTTCGGCAGTTCGCCGAGGTCGTCGACCGTCCACTCGTGCCGTTCGGGCAGGATCGGGGCCGCGGTCATGACATCTCCTTCCAGGGGGCGACATCACCCTAGGCAAGGGTAATGTCGCCCGCCGTCACCGACACGCGTCAGCGCGGGCCCTTGTCGCCGCCCTTGCCGAGCTTGTTGAAGTCGATCTTCGGGAGCTTGAAGCCGGGCGGAAGGCCCTGGCCGCCGGCGAGATCGTTCGGGTCCATTCCCGGCGGGAGCTGCGGCATGCCACCCGGGAAGCCGGCCGGCATCCCGGCGCCCGCGCCGGTACGCGGACGACCGCCGCCCTTGGTGCCCTTGCGCTTGTTCTTCGGACTCTTGGTCGCCTTGCGCCGGCCGCCGCCGGGCAGGCCCATCATGCCGCCCATCTGCTTCATCATCTTCTGCGCGTCGGCGAAGCGGTTGAGCAGCTGGTTGACGTCCATCACGGTGACCCCGGAGCCGTTGGCGATGCGCGCCCGGCGGGAACCGTTGATGATCTTCGGGTTGGTGCGCTCGCCCGGGGTCATCGACCGGATGATCGCGGTGACCCGGTCGAAGTGGCTGTCGTCCAGCTCGGCGAGCTGGTCCTTCATCTGCCCCATGCCCGGCATCATGGCCAGCACGTTGGCGATCGGGCCCATCCGCCGCACCGCGATGAGCTGGTCGAGGAAGTCGTCGAGCGTGAACTGCTCGCCGCCCATCAGCTTGGCGGTCATCTTCTCCTTCTGATCGGAGTCGAAGGCCTGCTCGGCCTGCTCGATCAGAGTGAGGACGTCGCCCATGCCGAGGATCCGGCTGGCCATCCGGTCGGGGTGGAAGACGTCGAAGTCCTCCAACTTCTCACCGGTGGAGGCGAACAGGATCGGCTGCCCGGTCACCTCGCGCACGGAGAGCGCGGCGCCACCACGGGCGTCGCCGTCGAGCTTGGAGAGCACCACACCGGTGATGCCGACGCCGTCGCGGAACGCCTCGGCGGTGCGGACGGCGTCCTGACCGACCATTGCGTCGATGACGAAGATGACCTCGTCCGGCGAGACGGCGTCGCGGATGTCGGCGGCCTGCTGCATCATCTCGGCGTCGATGCCGAGCCGGCCGGCGGTGTCGACGATGACGATGTCGCGGGCGGCGCGCTTCGCGTGCTCGATCGAGGCGCGGGCCACCTGCACCGGGTCGCCGGTGCCGTTGCCGGGCTCCGGGGCGTACACCTCGACGCCGGCCCGGCCACCGAGCACCTGGAGCTGCCCGACGGCGTTGGGGCGCTGGAGGTCGGCGGCGACGAGCAGCGGCTGGTGGCCTTGGGCCTTGAGCCAGCGGGCCAGCTTGCCGGCCAGGGTCGTCTTACCGGAACCCTGGAGGCCGGCCAGCATGATCACGGTCGGCGGCTGCTTGGCGAACTGGAGCCGCCGACCCTCGCCGCCGAGCACGGTGATCAGCTCTTCGTTGACGATCTTGATGATCTGCTGGGCCGGGTTGAGCGCCTGGGAGACCTCGGAGCTGCGGGCCCGCTCCTTGACGGCCGCGATGAAGCCCTTGACGACCGGCAGCGCGACGTCCGCCTCCAGCAGCGCGAGGCGGATCTCGCGCGCGGTGGCGTCGATGTCGGCGTCGGTGAGCCGTCCCTTGCCGCGGAGCTTGGTGAAGATCCCGGACAGGCGGTCACTCAAGGTGTCAAACACGCGAACATCCCGTTTGTCAGTGTTCCGGCGGGCACAACGCGGCCGGCACTGCGGAGTCCGGCCACCGCTAGGGTAGCCGCCCGGCCGCAAGGCCGCTGTCGCCCGGCCCGGGCCTCACCCCGACACCAAACCCGACTGGTACGCGAACACGACGAGCTGGGCCCGGTCCCGGGCTCCCAGCTTGCCCATCGCCCGGCTGACGTGCGTGCGCGCGGTCGCCGGGCTGAGCACCAGCCGGGCGGCGATCTCCTCGTTGTTCAACCCCTCGCCGACCAGGCCGACCACCTGGCGTTCCCGGTCGGTAAGCGTGTCCAGCCGAGGGTGCGGGCGGGGCACCCGGGACGGTCGGGTGGCGAACTCCCGCACCACCCGACGGGTCACCGACGGCGACAGCAACGCCTCCCCCTCGGCGACCAGCCGGATCGCGCGCAGCAGCTCGGTCGGTCGGGTGTCCTTGGTGAGGAACCCGCTCGCGCCGTGCCGCAGCGCGTCGAAGACGTATTCGTCCAGCTCGAAGGTGGTCAGCACCACCACCCGCGTACCTGTCAGTTCGGGGTCCGCGACGATGCGCCGGGTCGCCTCGATGCCGTCGATGCCGGGCATCCGGATGTCCATCAGCACCACGTCGGGCCGCTCCCGGCGCGCCAGCTCGACCGCCCGCAGCCCGTCGGCCGCCTCGCCGGCCAGCGCCAGGTCGTCCTCGCTCTCCACGAGCGCGCACAGACCGAGGCGGACGAGGTCCTGGTCGTCGGCGATCAGCACCCGGATCACGGTGCCGGCTCCGTGGGCAGCCGGGCGTACACCCGGAAGCCGCCACCGGCGTGCGGCCCGGCGCTCAACCATCCGCCCAGCGCCGCGACCCGCTCCCGCATCCCGGCCAGACCGTGCCCGCGCTGCTCGTCGGGCGGGTCGGTTCCGGCGGCCCCGGCACCCCGGTCGGTGACCTCGACCGTCACCTCGTCGGCGCGGTAGTCCACGGTCACCCGCGCGTTCGCCACGCCAGCATGGCGCAGCACGTTCGTCAACGCCTCCTGCGCCACCCGGTACGCGGCCAGGTCCAGCGCGGCCGGCAGCTCCCGGGGGGCGCCGACCACGCGGACGTCGACGGCGAGCCCGGCTCCGGCGAGCCGGTCCCGTAGTGCCGGTAGGCGGGCCAGCCCGGGTATCGGCTCGCGCTCCGCACCCTGGCGCACCGCGCCCAGCGTGACCCGGAGTTCGTCGAGCGCCTCACGGCTGGTCCGGCTGATCGCGGTCAGCGCGGTCTCCGCCTGCTCGGGTCGTTTCGGCAGCAGGTGCAGGGCGATCTCCGCCTGCATGCTGATCGCGGCCAGCCCGTGTCCCACCACGTCGTGCACCTCCTGTGCGATCCGCAACCGCTCCTCGTCAGCCCGCCGCCGGGCCTCCTCGGCGCGACCGCGGGCCTCCTCGGCCCGGCTGCGCGCCGCCACCTCGCGGTTGACCCGCACCACGACCCCCACCGCGAACGGTACGGCCACCCAGGCCGACGCGGGCAGCACTCCGGTCCAGCCCGGCGCGGGCCCCCGGCTGAAGAAGACGTGCGCCAACAACAGGACGAACGCCCCACCGGTGGCGAGCGCCGCCGGGCGCACCGGCAGTCGCACGGTCACGGTGTACACCGCCACCAGGAATGTGAGCAGGATCGGCCCGTACGGATAGCCGAGCACCAGGTACGTCGCGGTTGCCGCGGTGACCAGGGCGAGGGTGGCGACCGGGGCGCGCCGCCGGGCCAGCAGGGCGAGCGCGGCAACCGCGATCAGCACCCGGCAGACCGCGTCCACGGGCCTCGACCCGGGCTGGTTGTCCCCGGCCAGAGCGGTGGCAAGCAGCCCGAACGCGAGCAACGCCAGAGCGAGCACGACATCCGCCGCCTCGCCTCGCCTCGTCCGCTGCCCGTCCCATCGCATGGCCGTCATTCTGCCCGCGCCGACGCCCCCCGACGTGCGCCCAAGAGCGACACCGCCCCTACGCCCCCGAACGTACCCAGCCCACCCCGCCCCGCGATCTTGCACTTTGTGTTGCCGTATCGCGCTTTTCGCGAGGTATGCGGGGACAGAAAGTGCAAGATCGACGGGAGTGGGGGCTAGACCGCGGCGAGGACCGCTTGCTCCAGGCGCGCTCGGGCCTCGTCGTCCGGCCAACCGCCGACCAGGTAGAAGGCGTCCACCACGTCGGCGCCGAGAGTGGAGATGCGCGCCGCGCGGACCAGGGCGCCCGCCTCGTCGAGCGCGCAGGTGACCCGGTAGAGCAGGCCGGCCGCGTCGGCCGCGCGCAGTTCCAGCAGCACGGCGTCGGTGGCCGCCTCGCGGTGCCAGACAACCCGGGGAGCGGCACCGCTGCCACGGGCGGCCAGCGCCCGGCCGCGCAGTCTCTGGGTGACCGACACGTCGCCGCCGACCGCCCGGCGCAGGTCGGCGCGCAGCGGCACCGGGTCCGGCGGCAGGCCGTAGCGGGGTTGCACCCGGCACTCGACGAGTGCCCGCCCGTCGACCACGGAGGCGTCCGCGGAGATCACTTCCAGCCGGTGCAGGGCCAGGCAGCCGGCAACCGTGGCGAGCAGGCCCCGCCGGTCGGCCGCGGCGACCGACACCCGGTCCCCGGTCAGGTGGACGACCGGCAGAGGCCCGGCCAGCAGTGCCGGGTCCGGTGCCGGCGGCTCGGGCAGCACGCCGGTGTCGAGCGCGGTGCGGACCCGGGCGACCAGCTCGGCGACGAGTCGTCCCTTCCAGTCCGACCAGGCCGCCGGCCCGGTCGCCGCCGCGTCGGCCCGGACCAGCGCGTGCAGCAGGTCGAGGGTGCCGGTGTCACCGACCGCCTCGGCCACCGAGGCGATGGTGACCGGGTCGGACAGGTCCCGGCGGGTGGCCACGTCGGGCAGCAGCAGATGTAGGCGGACAAGCGTGCCGATCAGCTCGACCTCGCCGGGGGGCAGACCGATCCGGGCCGCCGCCGCCTGCGCCACCGGCACCCCGACGGTGCTGTGATCACCGGGGAGGCCCTTGCCGATGTCGTGCAGGAGAGCACCGAGGAGCAGCAGGTCGGGGCGTTCCACCTCGCGGGCGTGCCGGCTGGCCTCGTGCGCGGTCTGCACGAGGTGCCGGTCGAGGGTGTAGCGGTGCACCGGGTTGTGCTGGGGCAGGCTGCGCAGTCGGGTCCACTCGGGCAGCCAGCCGTCGACAAGCCCGTACCTGTCGCAGGTCTCCCAGGCGGGCACCAGGCCGGGCCCGGCGCCGAGCAGTGTGGTCAGCGCGGCCCGGGCCTCGGCCGGCCAGGGAGCGGGCAGCGGCGGGCAGTAGGCCGCCAGCCACTCGCAGGTGGCCCGTGCGATCGGCAGGCGGGTCGTGGCCGCCGCGGCGGCCACCCGCAGCGAGAGGCTCGGGTCGGGTCGTGCCCCGATCGCCGTCCGGGCCAGCACCAACTCACCGTCGTGCTCGACCACGTCACGGGCCACCGGGCGACGCGCCGAGCGGCCGTTGCCGCCTCGGGACCGGCCGGAGCGCAGTCGGTCAGCGGCGCGGAAGGCGTCATCCAGGGCGTGGCTGACCGTGCGGGCGTCACCGGCGACCCGGCGCAGGAGGGCGTCACCGTCCTCCAGACCGAGCAGGGCGGCCACCCCGTCGCGTTCCTGGGCGACCAACCTGTCGACCCGGCGGCCGACCTGCTGGTGCAGGGCGTCGCGGGTGTCCAGCAGGCGAAGGTGGGCGGCGCGTACGGCGGGACGCAGCGCGTCGGTGATGCCGGCGGCGGCGATCGCCCGCAGCAGGCCCACGTCGCGCAGGCCCCCGGCGGCCTCCTTGAGGTCGCCCTCCAGCAGGAACGCCAGCTCACCGTGGGCCTGCCAGCGCGCGGTGGTGACCTCCCGCAGGCCGGGCAGGTGTCGTACGGCGGTACGCCGCCAGTGGTCGGCGGCGGTCCGGCTCAGCGCGTCGGCAAGCGTCTGGTCACCCACCACCAGACGGGCGTCGAGCAGCCCGAGGGCGACCTTGACGTCGTCCTGGGCAACCGAGAGCGCCTCGGCGACGGTGCGTACCGAGTGGTCGAGTCGCAGGCCCGCGTCCCAGATCGGGTACCAGATCGAGGAGGCCAACTCGTTCGTGCCGGGCACCCCGGCGTGCAGCAACACCAGGTCGAGGTCGCTGTACGGAGCACACTGCCGCCGACCCAGCCCCCCGACGGCAAGCAGCGCCACTCCGTCCCGCCCCGGCAGCAACCCGCGCAGAAACGTGTCGTAGGAGGCCGCCCGGGCCAGCCGGGCGGCCTCCCCGATCCCCCCCGGAACGCCGACGACCTCGTTGATCAAGAGGTGCGCGTCACCGTCACCGGTGTTGCCTGACGCGTCCTTCTTGATCAACGAGGTCATGTCGGTCGTGGTCTCCAGATCAGAGAGCGTCGAGGCCGCGTTCGCCGGTACGCACCCGGACGACCTCTTCGACACCGGTGACCCAGACCTTGCCGTCACCGATCTTGCCCGTGCGGGCCGCCCCGACGATGGCGTCCACCACCTTGTCCACGTCGATCTCGTCGGTGAGCACCTCTACCCGGATCTTGGGCAGGAACTCGACCGTGTACTCGGCACCCCGGTAGACCTCGGTGTGCCCCTTCTGCCGCCCGTACCCCTGAACCTCGCTGACGGTCAGCCCGGCCACGCCGAGGGCGTGCAGGGCCTCCTTCACCGCGTCCAGCTGGTACGGCTTGATGACCGCGGTCACCAGCTTCATGTCCAACCCCTCCATCCCTGGAACGTTAACCGGCGACCTTTTCGCTTACCGGCTCGGCGGGCTCCGCCTCCGGCTTGGCGCCACTCGTCGTGCCGCCACCGGGGGTGCCGATGCCGGCCATCGCGAACGCGCTGCCCGTGCCGCCACCGGCCGGGGACAGGTCGTAGCTGCTCTCGGCGTGCTCGCCGATGTCGATGCCCTCGACCTCGGCCTCGGCCTTCACCCGGAACCCGATCGTCTTCTCGATGACGAAGGCGAGCACCCAGGCGATGCCGAACGACCAGGCGGTGACGATCAGGCCGGCGAGGGCCTGCCGTCCGAGCTGGGTGACGCCGCCGCCGTAGAAGAGGCCGTCGGAGGCGCCCACCACGTCGGTGATCGCGGCGTTCACCGAGTTGGTGGCGAAGAGACCGAGCCAGAGCGAGCCGATCCAGCCACCGACGAAGTGCACGCCGACCACGTCGAGCGAGTCGTCGTAGCCGAGCTTGTACTTGAGGCTGACGGCGAGAGCGCACACCACGCCGGCGACGATGCCGAGCAGGACGGACGCCCACGGTGCGACGAAACCACAGGCCGGGGTGATGGCGACCAGACCGGCGACGGCGCCGGACGAGGCACCGACCATCGTCGGCTTGCGGTCCTTGACCCACTCGACCGCGATCCAGCCGAGCACCGCAGCCGCCGTGGCGAGCTGGGTGTTGATGAAGGCGAGGCCGGCGACCGAGTCGACGGTCAACTCCGAACCGGCGTTGAACCCGAACCAACCGAACCACAGCAGACCCGCACCGAGCGCGACGAGCGGGATGTTGTGCGGCTTCATGCCCTCGCGCGGCCAACCGAGCCGCTTTCCGAGCACCAGCGCCACGGCCAGGGCCGCCGCACCGGCGTTGATGTGCACCGCGGTGCCACCGGCGAAGTCCAGCGCGTGGATGTCACCGCCGATGATGCCGCCGCCCCACACCCAGTGCGCGACCGGGAAGTAGACCAGCGTGGCCCAACCGAAGGCGAACAGCAGCCAGCCGGCGAACTTGGCCCGGTCGGCGATGGCGCCACTGATCAGCGCGACGGTGATCACCGCGAAGACCATCTGGAAGGCCATGAACACGTAGAGCGGGACCCCGATGCCGCTGGGGTTCTCCGCCGTGGCGCCCCACAGGTCGGCCTCGGCGAGGAAGGTCTTGGTGCCGAGGTACGCGCCCGGGTCGCCCCAGAAGCCGTTCACGTCGGTCCCGAAGGCGACGCTGAAACCGTAGAACCACCACAGAATAGAGATGAGCCCGATGGCGGAGAAGCTCATCATCATCATGTTGAGTACGCCCTTGGCCCGGTTGAGGCCGCCGTAGAACAGCGCCAATCCGGGGGTCATGAGCAGCACGAGCGCGGTCGAAACCAGCAGCCACGTAGTATTGGCGCCGTCGATCGTCGGTGCTTCAGGCACGCTGGCCTCCTAAAGGTGAAGTCCTCCTTCGCGGCTTTCCGGGGCAGCGTCGCCCGTAGGCCGGTTGCGCGGAAGCTTCGCGGCCGGCTGTTTCACCCACGGTCCCGTGCGGGTTTCCGGTTCGTGACCAGTTGTTTCGTACGTGTCACGAAGTCCGCACAGTCAGCGGCATGGACAATGGTGGATCGTTCGGACGGCGCACGTCGATGGCTGACCGGCCAGGCGCATCGACCGGTCCGCTTGACGGGACCGACCGAGCATCGCCCGTCCCGCGCTCAGCGGAGGGCGTTTTCCAGGGCGTGCCGCTCGTAGTCGAGCAGCCGCAGATCCCGCATCGGCCGGCGCAGGTGGCCCTTGTGCACGATCCGGACGAACGCCGGCTCACCGGCGGCGGCCATCCGGCGGATCCCCTCGACGTGGTCCACGATCCGTTTGCGGATGGTCCGGATCAGCCGGTGCCGGTCACGCGGGATCAACCCGTACGCGTCGGCGAAGAGCCGGAGCCGGCGCGGCCGGTCCGGGTGCTTCCAGCCCAGCGTGATCGAGTCCCGGTCCGCGAAGATCGGCACCCAGGTCCAGGCCGCGTACGCCACGTCGTAGATCCGCGCCCCGGGCGAGGCGAGGTCGAAGTCGATCAGCCCGAGGGTGCCGTCCGGCCGCCAGATCACGTTGTGCGGCGCGGCGTCGTGGTGGCAGATCACCTCGGTGTCCGGCGGTGGGGGCCCGAACGAACGCCAGACCGCCTGCGGCGGCGGGGTGAACCCGTACTGCGCGTCGTGGAACATCCGCAGCATGGTGGCGACGGTGACCAGCGCCTCGTCGGTCACCCAGTGCGGGGCGAGCGGGTATTCGCCGCACTCCCCCTCCAGGTATGACAGCACCTCACGGTTGCGCTCGTCCATCCCGAGGGCCCGGGGCGCGCCGGTGAAGCCCACGTACTCCAGGTGGCGCAGCAGGGCGTGCACGGACGGCGTCCACGGCCCGGCGTTGCGGCGGACCGTGTCACCGACGCGGACGACGGTGCTGACGTTGCCGCCGTGCAGCGGGATCTCCTGCGAAGTCACGTACGGTCTCCCGAGGCGCTGCGAGGGGTGGCCGGGCTCGCGCCAGCCCGCGTACGCGCGATCGTCGGTGGTCACCCGAGACTACGCGTCCCGTCCGGTGGCCTCGGTCCCCAGCAACGCGTCCACGAACTGCGCCGGGTCGAACGGGGCCAGATCGTCCTTGCCTTCGCCGAGGCCGACCAGCTTCACGGGGATGCCGAGCTTGCGCTGCACGGCGATCACGATGCCACCCTTGGCGGTGCCGTCGAGCTTGGTCAGCACCACCCCTGTCACGTTCACCACCTCGGTGAAGACCCGGGCCTGTTCCAGGCCGTTCTGACCGGTCGTGGCGTCCAGGATGAGCAGTGTCTCGTCGATCGGGCCCTGCTTCTCCACCACGCGCTTGACCTTGCCCAGCTCGTCCATCAGGCCGACCTTGTTCTGCAGGCGGCCGGCGGTGTCGATGAGCACGGTGTCCACGCCGGTGTCGATGCCGCGCCTGACCGCGTCGAAGGCGACGCTTGCCGGGTCGGCGGCCTCGGGCCCACGGACGGTCTCCGCGCCGACGCGCGAGCCCCAGGTCTCCAGTTGGTCGGCGGCGGCGGCCCGGAAGGTGTCCGCGGCGCCGAGCAGCACGGTCCGGCCGTCGGCCACCAGCACCCGGGCAATCTTGCCGCAGGTGGTGGTCTTGCCCGCGCCGTTGACGCCGACGACCAGGACCACCGCCGGTACGCCGTCCTTCGGGGCGGTCCGCAGCGACCGGTCCAGGCTCGGGTCGAGCGCGTTCACCAGTTCGGCGGCGAGCAGCGCGCGCAGCTCGGAGGCCGAGCGGGTGCCGAGCACCCGGGTGCGCTCGCGGAGCCGGTCGACGATGTCGCGGGTGGAGTCGACGCCGACGTCGGCGGTGATCAGGCTGTCCTCGATCTCCTCCCAGACGTCCTCGTCGAGGTGGTCGCGGGCGAGCAGGCCGAGCAGGCCCTTGCCGAAGACGTTCTGCGAGCGGGACAGCCGCGAGCGGAGCCGGACCAGCCGTCCGGCGGTCGGCTCGGGCACCTCCACCGGGGCGGGCGCCTCGATGACCGGCGGCGGCTCGACAAGGACGCCGGTGGACAGATCGGACTCCGGTGCCTCCACCGGCGGGCCGGCGAGATCCTCCTCGGCTCTGGTGTCGACCTCGGTGCGGGGAAGCGGGGGCTCGGGCCGCCGCCGCAGTCGCGGCACGACCAGCCCGACCGTGCCGGCGATCAGCACACCGAGCAGGACCAGAGCGAGGACGAGATATTCGGCCATGCCGGAATCCTGTCAGATGGCAGCGGCGGCGTCCCAGCCACCGCACCCCGGGCGGTGCCCGGAGTGTCAGCCACCGCACCCGTGAGCGGTGCCCGGAGTGTCAGCCACCGCACCCGTGAGCGTCGCCGGGAGTCGCCGCCACCGCCCCGCGAGCGGTGCCCGGGGTCTCACCACCGCACGCGGCCGGCGCCCGCAACCGGCGGTAGGCTCGGCCGCATGTCCGCCGCACACCTCCTCATCGGTCCCCTCCTGCGGCGAGTCGTCGACACCCGCGCGACCATCTGGGTGGAGACGGCGGGGCCCGCCGTGGTCACCGTCCGCACCGCCAGTGGCGCCACCGGCACCGCGCCCACCTTCTCGGCGTACGAGCACCACTACGCGTTGGTGGTGGTGGAGGGGCTCACCCCGGACAGCGAGACCAGCTACGAGGTGCTCGTCGACGACGAGGTGGTCTGGCCGGTGCCCAGCAGCGGCTTCCCGCCGAGCGTGATCCGCACCCGGGCCGCCGACGACCGGGACCAGCCGGTCAACCTGATCTTCGGCTCGTGCCGGGAGACCACCCAGCACGCCACCACCCGGAAGCTGCCGCCGGACGCGCTGGACGCGTACGCCCGGCGGTTGATGGCCGACCCGGAGTCGCACCCGCTGCCCGACCTGTTGGTGCTGCTCGGTGACCAGGTCTACGCCGATGTCACCTCGCCCACGGTGCGCCGGCTGCTGCGTCGGCGGCGGCGGCGGCCGAAGGGCGCCCCGGCCGACCAGGTGGTGAGCTTCGACGAGTACACCAAGCTCTACCTGGAGTCCTGGCGCGATCCGGAGATCCGTTGGCTGCTCTCCACCGTGCCGAGCGTGATGATCTTCGACGACCACGAGATCATCGACGACTGGAACACCTCGGCGGCCTGGCGTGCCGAGGTGCGCGAGCAGCCGTGGTGGCAGGAGCGGATCGGCAGCGGGCTCGCCTCGTACTGGGTCTACCAGCACCTGGGCAACCTGTCCCCCGACGAGATCGCCGCCGACCCGGTCTTCGCCAAGGTCGCCGCCGCCGAGGACGCCACGGGCGTGCTGCGCGAGTTCGGGCACCGGGTGGACCAGGAGTCGGACGTGGCGCACGACACCGAGCGCTGGCGCGCGGTGCAGTACCAGTGGAGTTACGCGCTGGACCTGGGCCGGACCCGGCTGGTCATGCTCGACAACAGGTGCAGCCGGGTGCTCGACCCGGGCAGTCGGGCCATGCTGCCGCCGGGCGAGTGGTCCTGGTTCCTCGACCAGGCGCACGGCGTCTACGACCACCTGGTGGTCGGCGCGTCGCTGCCCTGGCTGCTCCCGCAGGGCATCCACCACATCGAGGCGTGGAACGAGAAGCTCGCCGACTCGCATCGCCCCTGGGTGGCACGCGGTGCGGAGAAGCTGCGCCGCGCCCTGGACCTGGAGCACTGGGCGGCGTTCCGGCGCTCGTTCGAGGCGCTCGCGGAGACCTTCGCCCGGATCGGCACCGGCACCCCGAGGCAGTCCGGCGCACGGGTCGGCGCCGGTCCGGCGTACGCGCCACCGGCGTCGATAAGCGTGCTCTCCGGGGACGTGCACCACTCGTACGTGGCTCGGGCCCGGTTCTTCGACCCGGCGGTGGTCACGCCCGTGCACCAGCTCACCTGCTCGCCGATCCACAACCAGGTGCCGGCCGGCATCCGTCCGCTGATGCGGTTGGGCTGGTCGTCGGGCCCGGCCGGGGCCACCCGGGCGTTGGCGCGTTCGGCGGGCGTACGGCGGCCGGGTGTGCGCTGGCGCAAGCTGGCCGGTCCCTACTTCGGCAACGCGGTCGCCACGCTCACCCACCAGGGGCGTGGTGCGGACGTGGTCATCGAGGGCACCACGAAGGACGGGCACCTACGCCCCGTGATGCGGCGTCGACTCTCCGGCGGCGGTGAGTCGACCGCGCCGTAGTCTCTACGCCGTGGATGAGCACCTGCCGGAGCCGATCCGGGCGGTCGAGCACGAGTTGACCGCTCTGCTGCGTCGTGGACGGGCGGTTTCCTGGGAGATCGCCCGGGAGGTGCACCCGAATCTGGAACCGAACACCTACGGGCTGCTGCTCTGGTTGCGGCGCAGTGGGTCGATCCGGTTGACCGAGTTGGCGTCGCGGCTCGGTGTGGGAAAGGGCACGCTGAGCCGGCAGATCAACGCGCTGGAGGCCCTGGGGCTGGTCCATCGCGACCCCGATCCGAGCGACCGGCGGGCGGCGCAGATCCGCCTCACCGAGGAGGGTCAGCGCCGGTTCGACGTGGCCCGTGCGGCCCGGTTGGGTGAGTTCCTGCGCGCGCTGGACGGCTGGCCGAGCCGGGACGTCGAGGAGTTCGCCCGGCTGCTGGGCCGGTTCAACGACTCCTGGCAGTAGCGCCCCTGGGTGGGGAATAGGACGCCGGTCCGCCAAGTTGTTGCTTCAGGCAACCAAGGCATACGGTTGCTTCAGGCAACTCTCAGGCGGCCCGTGCGTACCAGCCCGCCGCCGTTCCACCTCGACTCCACTCGGAGGCACCAACGATGAGCCAGGCGACAGCGCCACCCCAGGCGACCGCCGTGACGATGACCCACCGGCAGATCCTGGAGGCGCTCTCCGGCCTGCTGCTGGGCCTGTTCGTCGCGATCCTCTCCTCCACGGTCATCTCGAACGCGCTGCCGCGGATCATCACCGAGCTGCACGGCGGCCAGTCCGCGTACACCTGGGTGGTCACCTCGGCCCTGCTCGCGACCACCGCGACCACCCCGATCTGGGGCAAGCTCGCCGACCTGACCAGCAAGAAGACCCTCGTGCAACTGGCCCTGGGCATCTACGTGCTGGGTTCGGTGCTCGCCGGCCTCGCGCAGGGCACCGGAGAGCTGATCGCCTGCCGGGTGCTCCAGGGCGTCGGCGCCGGCGGCCTCACCGCGCTGGCCCAGGTGATCATGGCCACGATGATCGCGCCCCGCGAGCGGGGCCGCTACAGCGGCTACCTCGGTGCCGTGATGGCCGTCGGCACCATCGGTGGTCCGCTGATCGGTGGCGTGATCGTCGACACCTCCTGGCTCGGCTGGCGCTGGTGCTTCTACGTCGGCGTGCCGTTCGCCATCGTCGCCCTGATCGTGCTCCAGAAGACCCTGCACCTGCCGGTGGTCAAGCGGAAGGCACAGATCGACTGGTGGGGCGCCACCCTGATCACCGCGGCCGTCTCGGTCCTGCTGATCTGGGTCTCGCTCGCCGGCGACCAGTTCGCCTGGGCCTCCTGGCAGACCGCCGTCATGGTCGTCGGCGCGCTGGCTCTCGGCGCCCTCGCCATCCGGGTGGAGACCCGGGCCGCCGAGCCGATGATCCCGCCGCGGCTGTTCCGCAACCGCACCATCACCCTCGCCGTCGTGGCCAGCATCGCGGTCGGTGTCGGCATGTTCGGCGCGTCGATCTTCCTCGGCCAGTACTTCCAGATCAGTCGTGGGCAGAGCCCCACCATGTCCGGCCTGATGACCCTGCCGATGATCCTCGGCCTGCTCGTCGCCTCCACAGTCATCGGGCGGGTCATCACCAAGACCGGCCGCTGGAAGCGGTACCTGGTGATCGGCTCGGCGCTGCTCACCATCGGCTTCGCGCTGATGGGCACGCTCCGCGCGGACACCAACTTCACGCTGCTCAGCGTCTACATGCTGCTGATCGGCGTCGGCCTGGGCATGACCATGCAGAACCTGGTCCTCGCCGTGCAGAACACCGTCGGACCGCACGAGCTCGGCGCGGCCAGCTCGGTGGTGGCGTTCTTCCGCAGCCTCGGTGGCGCGATCGGCGTCTCCGCCCTCGGCGCGGTGCTCGCCCACAAGGTCAAGGACTACACCGCCGACGGGCTGGCCCAACTCGGCATCCCCGCGTCCAGCTCCGGCAGCGGTGGCACCCTGCCCGACGTGCACACCCTGCCCGGTCCGCTGCGCGCGGTCGTGGAGGGCGCGTACGGCCACGGCGCCGGTGACATCTTCCTGGCCGCCGCACCCTTCGCGCTCGTCGCGCTGATCGCGGTGATCTTCATCAAGGAGGTGCCGCTGCGCCAGCACAACGGCAACCCGGTTTCCGGCGAGGTCGAGCGGGAATCGTCAGTCGCAGCCGGCGCGGGCGCGGCCGTGGTCCGCACCGGCGAGCAGAGGTGAGGTAGAGCGATGAGCGTGGGAGCACCGGACCGCGAGGAGTACGGCCCCCGGACCCGACCACTGCCGTTCGAGCGCGGCACGGACGGCCCCCGGGTGGTCATGGTGGGCGTCGACGGCACCCGCACCTCCGAGCGGGCCGGTGCCTACGCCGCCGGCCTGGCCCGCCGGCAGGGCGCCGCCCTGGTGGTGGTCTTCGTCAGCTCGGCGAGCGGGCTGACCGCGCTGGTGCCCGGCATGGACGCCGGCGCGGTCCAGCGCTCCCACGATGAGCTGGCCGACGAGCTGCGCCGGGAGTGCCGGCGGGCGGCCGAGCAGTGGGGGATCCCGGTGACCTTCCTGTTCCGGCGCGGCGACGCGTACGGCGAGTTGTGCGCGGCGGCCGACGAGTTCCAGGCCGACATGGTGGTGGTGGGCACCTCCGAGCAGGCCGGACACCGGCTCGTCGGCTCGGTCGCCACCCGTCTGGTCCGCACCGGCCGCTGGCCCGTCGTCGTGGTGCCCTGAAAACCTGTCGCGACTGTCGTACCCGAGCCCCAGGATGGCCCGATGACGACATGGACGGCACCGGAGATCGACCGCACCCACGAGCCCCTCGTCGCTGACGAGCGCACCATGCTGGAGGGCTGGCTCGACTACCACCGCGACACCCTGCTGCACAAGTGCGCCGGCCTGACCGCCGACCAGCTACGCACGGCGAGTGTCGAACCGTCCGGCCTGAGCCTGCTCGGGTTGGTCCTGCACATGACCGACGTCGAGCGGTCCTGGTTCCGCCAGCGTTTCGCCGGCCAGGACCTGCCCGACCTCTACGACTTCGACACCGACAACGACGCCGACTTCCACGCCGCGGCCGACGCCGACCCGGAGGCCGCCTTCGCCGCCTTCCGCGCCGAGGTCGACGCGGCCCGGGCCGCGACCGCCGGCCGGTCACTGGACGAGACGTTCACCCCGACCCGCAGCGACGGCACCCGCACCCGCACCTTCAGCCTGCGCTGGGCGTACGTGCACATGATCGAGGAGTACGCCCGGCACAACGGCCACGCCGACCTGATCCGGGAACGCATCGACGGCGTCACCGGCGACTGACCCGCTGATACCGACCGTCCGGCCAACCCGATAATCCTTCGCAATCTGTCCGGGGTGCCGGGCAGGATGCGCGGCATGACCTGGATCGCGCCGGAGATCACCCGGACCCCCGAACCGCACGTCGGCGACGAGCGCACCATGCTCGACGGCTGGCTCGACTACCACCGGCAGACGCTGCTGCTCAAGTGCGCCGGTCTGACCGAGGAGCAGTTGCGCACGCCGAGCGTGCAGCCGTCCGGGCTGACGCTGCTCGGTCTGGTCCGGCACCTGGCCGAGGTCGAGGCCTGGTGGTTCCGGGAGAACTTCGCCGGCGAGCCTGTCGACTACCCGTACTTCACCCCGGAGAACCCGGACGCCGACCACGACGTCAGCGACGCCGACGCCGAGGCCGACTTCGCCGTCTTCCACCGCGAGGTGGCGCTGGCCCGCGAGGCCGCCGCCGGCCACTCGCTCGACGAGACGTTCGTCGAGGTCGGCGCGAAGAAGCGCACCTTCAACCTGCGCTGGGTGTACGTGCACATGATCGAGGAGTACGCCCGGCACAACGGTCACGCCGACCTGATCCGGGAACGCATCGACGGCGTCACCGGCGAGTGACCGACGCTCAGTGGGCCAGGGCCGCCCGCAGGTAACGCAGGTCGGCGTGGCCGCCCCAGCGGTGCGCCGACAGCCCGGCGGAGCGGGCGCCCCGGACGGCCCAGTCCTCGTCGTCGACGAAGAGCACCCGGGCCGGCGGGGTGGCCAGCGCCTGGCAGGCGGCCTGGAAATACTCCGGGGCCGGCTTGTGCACGCCGATCGTGGAGGAGTTGACCACCACGTCCAGCTCGCCCACCAGGCCGAGCGCGGCCAGGTCGGCGTCGAGCAGGTCGGTGGCGTTGGTGCCCAGCCCGACCCGGACGCCCGCCGCCCGGACCTCCCGGACGAACGCCAGCACCTCCTGGTCGACCTCGCCCCGGTAGCCCTGCCACTGCTCGACGGCGGCGCGGGCCCGTTCCGGGCTGCCCACCGATTCGGTCAGGGCGTCCGCCACGCTGCTCATCCACTCGGCGTGGCTGACCTGGCCGGTGAGCACCGGCTGGAGCCGCCCCCACTGCATGGCGATCTCACCGAGCACCCCCTCGGAGAGGCCGTACTCCCGCTCGACGACGGCGGCCACCGCCGGGTCCCACCGGCGCAGTACGCCGTCGAAGTCCAGCAGGAGCGCCGTCGCGCGTTCCCGAGCCACTACCCGTTCTCCTCGCCGCGGCGGTGCCGCTTGTCGTCCTCGTCGGCCCGGTTGAGCCGTTGGCTGATCACCTGGGTGACCCCGCTGCGCATGGTCACGCCGTAGAGCGCGTCGGCGATCTCCATCGTCCGCTTCTGGTGCGTGATGACGATCAGCTGACTCTTCTCCCGCAACTGTGCCAGCAACGTGATCAACCGGCCGAGGTTCACGTCGTCCAGGGCCGCCTCCACCTCGTCCATGATGTAGAACGGGCTGGGTCGGGCGCGGAAGATCGCCACCAGCATGGCGACCGCGGTCAACGACCGCTCGCCGCCGGAGAGCAGCGACAGTCGCTTGATCTTCTTGCCCGGCGGGCGGGCCTCCACCTCGACGCCAGTGGTGAGCAGGTCGTCGGGGTCGGTGAGGATCAGTCGGCCCTCACCACCGGGGAAGAGCACTGTGAACACCTGCTCGAACTCCCGGGCGGTGTCGGCGAAGGCGCCGGCGAAGACCTCCAGGATTCGCTCGTCCACGTCCTTGACCACGGTGAGCAGGTCCCGGCGGGTGGCCTTGAGGTCCTCCAACTGCTCGGAGAGGAACTTGAAGCGCTCCTCCAGCGCGGCGAACTCCTCGAGCGCGAGCGGGTTGACCTTGCCGAGCAGGGCCAGCTCGCGTTCCGCCTTGGCGGCCCGCTTCTCCTGCACCGGCCGCTCGTAGCGCACCGGCTCGGGCACCGGCAGGCCGTCGCGTTCGGCCGCCGCGACGTCGACAGCCGTCGGCGGGACGGGCTGCGCCGGGCCGTACTCGGCGACAAGCGTCTCCACGTCCAACCCGAAGTCCTCGGCGGCCTTCGCCTCCAACTGCTCGATGCGCAGCCGCTGCTCCGCGCGGGCCACCTCGTCGCGGTGCACCTGGCTGGTCAGCCGTTCCAGCTCCGCGCCGAGCCGCTTGGCCGCCCCGCGTACCTCCTGCAGCTCGGCCTCCCGGGCGGCGCGTTCCCGGGCGACCGCGTCGCGGTGCTCCTCGGCCGTCGCGATCGAGGTGGTGAGCCGGGTGAGCGCCTCCCGGGCGCCGCCGGCGACGGCACGGGCGATGCCCGCGCCCCGGGTGCGCGCGGCTCGCCGGGCCGCGGCGCGTTCCCGCGCGGCCCGTTCCGCGGTGGCCTGCCGGGTCAGCGAGTCGGCCCGGCCGGCGATCGAGGAGACCCGCTCCTCGGCGGTACGCACCGCGAGCCGGACCTCCATCTCGTTCTGCCGGGCCTGCGGCACCATGGCGGCGAGCTGGTCGCGGTCCTCGCTCGACGGCTCGGCGTCGACAGGGGTCTCCTCGGCCAGCCGCAGCCGCTCCTCCAGCTCGGCGAGCGCGGTGAGGTCCCGCTGCCGGGCCGCCTCGGCACGGGAGCGGGAGTCGCCGAGGCGGTCGGTCTCCGCCTTCGCGGACCGGGCCGCCGCGCCCAGCTCGGCCAACCGGCGGGCGGCGGCGTTGCGGTGGCTCTCCGCCTCGCGCTTCTCGGCGGCGGCGTGCTGCACGGCCTCCTTGGCGGCGGCCACCTCGGCGCGCGCCTCGACGAGCTGGTCACGCAGTTCCGCGCCGGCGCGCTCGGCGGTGAGCCGGTTGCCGCGGGCCTCCTCGACGGCCGCCTGCACCTCGATGTAGCTGGGGGCCTTGGCCGACCCACCGGCCGCCGCGTACGCCCCGACCACGTCACCGTCCGGGGTGACCGCCCGCAGTTCGGGGTTGCTGGCGACCAGCTCGGCCGCGGCGGCGAGATCGTCCACGAGCGCCACGTCCCGCAGTGCACGGTGCACCGCCGGGCGCAGCTCGGGGCCGCACTCCACCAGGTCGGGGGCCCACCTGGCCGCATCGGGCAGCTTCGGGCGCAGCGCGTCGGCGGAGCCGGTCATGCCGGGCCCCGCCGGGCTGCCCACGAGCAGGCCGGCCCGGCCGGCGTCGGAGATCTTCAGCAGCCGCATCGCCTCGACGGCCTCGTCCACCCCGCTCACGGCGACCGCGTCGGCGAGACCGCCGAGGGCGGCGGCCAGCGCGGCCTCGTGACCGGGCGCGACGGTGAGCAGCCCGGCGAGGCTGCCGAGCAGGCCGGGTACGTCGCCGGCGCGGGCGAGCAGCGCCCCGGCGCCGTCCTTGCGCCGCAGCCCCAGGGCGAGCGCCTCCTCCCGGGCCTTCCAGGTGGCGGCGTCCTTCTCCGCCGTCCGCTCGGCGTCGGAGAGCGACCGCACGGTGGCCTGCGCCCGCTCCTGCACGGCGACCGCTTCGGCGTGCCGGGCGTCCAGGTCCGCGTTGTCCCGGTCGGCCTCGGTGGACTGGGCCGCCACCGCGTCCAGGTCGGCCTGCGCCTGCTCGGCGCGGCCCAGCGCGTCGGCGTGCGCGACGGCGAGCCGGTCGATCTCCTCACCGGCGCTCGTCGTCCGGGCTCGGGCCGAGTTGACCTGACCGGTGAGCCGGGCCATTCCCTCGCGCCGGTCGGCGATGGCCTTGGCCGCGGCGACCAGCTCCCGCTCGGCGGCGGCGAGCTGCCGTTCCAGCTCCTGGCGGTGCTCGACCGCCTCGGCCAGCCGGATCTGGTCGTCGGTAAGCGCCGCGCGCAGCTCCTCCTCCTGCTCGCGGACGCGTTCCGCCTCGGCCTCCAACTGGTCCGGGTCGCGGCCGGGTCGTTCGTCGTCGCCGCCGGCGCTGAGGTGCCGCAGCCGCTCCCGGGCCAACTGCTCGATCGAGCGGAAGCGTTCCTGGAGGGCGGACAGCTTGTACCAGGTGTCCTGGGCGGCGGCGAGCAGCGGAGCGTCCTCCGCCAGGGCCGCCTCCAACTCGCCGAGCCGGCCCTGCACCTCGACGTGCTCGCCCTCGATCTGCTCACGCCGCTCCCGCAACGCCGTCTCGTCGGCGATCTCCCGGTCCAGGGTGGTCCGCAGGGTGGCCAGGTCGTCAGCGAGCAGGCGCAGCCGGGCGTCGCGCAGGTTGGCCTGGATGGCCGCCGCCCGGCGGGCAACCTCGGCCTGCCGGCCCAGCGGCTTGAGCTGGCGACGCAGCTCGGCGGTGAGGTCGGTGAGCCGGTTGAGGTTCGTCTGCATCGCGTCGAGCTTGCGCAGCGCCTTTTCCTTGCGCTTGCGGTGCTTGAGGACGCCTGCCGCCTCCTCGATGAACGACCGACGGTCCTCCGGCTTGGCGTGCAGCATGCCGTCGAGTCGGCCCTGCCCGACGATGATGTGCATCTCCCGGCCGATGCCGGAGTCGGACAGCAGCTCCTGGATGTCGAGCAGCCGGCAGGTGTTGCCGTTGATCTCGTACTCACTCTCGCCGGAGCGGAACATCCGGCGGGTGATGGAGACCTCGGTGTACTCGATGGGCAGCGCGCCGTCGGTGTTGTCGATGGTGAGGGTGACCTCGGCACGGCCCAGCGGCGCGCGACCGGCGGTGCCGGCGAAGATGACGTCCTCCATCTTGCCGCCGCGCAGCGCCTTGGCGCCCTGCTCGCCGAGCACCCAGGCGATGGCGTCGACGACGTTGGACTTGCCGGAGCCGTTCGGGCCCACCACGCAGGTGATCCCGGGCTCCAGCTTCAACGTCGTGGCGGAGGCGAAGGATTTGAAGCCCTTCACCGTCAGGCTCTTGAGATACACCTTCTCGATCCTCGTCCGGTGGCCGCCGTACCGTCGCCGGCTGTGGGGACCTGGGTGAACTCGCAGACTAGGGTCTGTGTCAAAGCCCTCGGTCGGGCCGAGGCGGAGTCCAGACGGCGATCCGGCAAGGCGGAGATTCGTCCGGATACAACACCGGTACCCGGACGAATCTCCAACGCGGCCGGTCGTCGTCTGGGCCCGCCGCAGGCCGGCCAGGGGCTTTGACACAGACCCTAACCCGGTGGTGGAAGCGGGCGGGCACGCGACCCGCCCCGGGCCGCGTGCGGCGCGGGCGCGAGCCGCGAGCGCGCTGTTGTTCTGGCGATCACGACAGGGACGAGAGCCGTTCATGATCGGCTTATCGCTCGGCGTGCTATTCGGATACCGAGGACGCGGTAAGGGCGGGACCGACCACAAGATCATAAATCGTCGGCGCCGAAAGGGGCCGGACAGTGTTGCGCGCCGGCACACAGGTGTCGGCGCGCATTTTGCGAAGTGCGATTCAGTTTTGCGACACAGAGATCAGGTCAGTGCCGGCTCGGCCAGACGGAGCAGATCGTCTGCCTCCGCGGCGGCCGCCGCGAGCCGATCATTGTCGGCACGCAACCGGGTGATCTCGAACTCCAGTGCCTGAACCCTGGAACGCAGTCGGGTGACCTCGTCGAGCAGACGCCGGTCGGGCGCTGCACCTACGTGGCCGTAGAGGGCCTTCGCCATGCTGACTCCTTGATATGCGCTGCCGGAAAGGCCGGACCAACGCGCGCCCATTTGTACGCGGCTGTCATTCCAGGCTGTATCTGGGCATGACCGGGCGCGACTGGCGACACCTATATATTGAGCCGCAAACCCCTCCTTCGTCAAGTTCTCGCAGGCCGTAGATCATCTCTACGTCGACCTGTCCACTTGTCGGGGGGCTGCCGCAATGGCACGGACACGCTCTGTCCGGACGCCTTTACTGTACGCCCGGATCCGGGGAATTCCGCACCCGGGCGTCCGAGTTCCCCTTAACTCTTCCTTAGCCACGTTGCCGCAGGTCGCAGGCGCGCCGTAGCGTCACCCCGGCCCGCAACCGACCCGTGGAGGCATAGGCGTGTACGGCTGGACCGACCCGATGGACCCGAACGGCGCCTCCCGGCGCGCCGAGCGGCCGACCGACGAGCCGACCTGGCTGCACGACCGTCCGGAGCCCCGCTCGGCCTACCTGTTCGGTGACGACGACCCGAACCAGCCCGGCGACGAGTGGCAGCGGGAGCAGCCCCCGACCGGCTGGCAGCCGGACCCGGCGGCCCCCGGCGGGCCGGTCGACGCGCGGACCGCCGCCTGGCCGGACCAGCGCCCGGAGCACGAGCCGACCGAGGGCTGGCACGACGGCCGCCCGGCCGGACCGCCCACCGGCGCGTGGCACGGCAGCAGCCCGGCCAAGCCGACCACGGACGGGTGGCACGGCAGTGGCCCGGGCGAGCCGGCCACCGGCGCCTGGCACGGCAGCAGCCCGGCCGAGCCGACCACCGACCGGTGGCACGGCAGTGGCTCCGCCGGGCCGGCCACCGGCGGCTGGCACACCGAACCCAGGCCGGAGACGACAGGTGGTTGGCGGCCCGACCCCGGCCCGGAGACGACAGCTGACTTTCCCGCCGACGCCGACCGGGCCGGCGAGGGGCGTCACCGCTCCCGCCCCCGTTGGCGACGTCCGCTGATGATCGGTGGGGCCGCCGCGGCGGCCACCCTCGTGGTGAGCCTCGGCGTCGGCGCGCTCGGGCTACCCGGCGGTGACGACGGGGCCGGCCAGCCGACGGCCGTCGACGACACCTTCGCGGCGTCGGCGGCGCCGACCGAGGAACCGACCCTCGACACCCTCGCCGCGCCGTCCCCGACCAGCACGCCCAGCCCGACCCCGCCGAGCCCGACACCGAGCAGAGCCGTCAAGCCCACCCCGGAGGCGTCGCGTACCACCGCCGCGTCACGGCGCGGCACGCCGCGCACAAGCGCCCCGGCCACGAGCAGCGGCTCGAACGGTTCCAGCGGTTCCAGCGGTTCCAGCGGCACCGTCAGCGCCCAGGCCCGCGAGGTGGTGGACCTGGTCAACGCCGAGCGGGCCAAGGCCGGCTGCGGGGCGCTGAGCATCGACGACAAGCTGATGACCGCCGCCCAGAAGCACAGCCAGGACCAGGCCGACCACAAGAACATGTCGCACACCGGCAGCGACGGCAGCAACGCCGGCGTCCGGTTGGACCGGGTCGGCTACGCCTGGCGCACGTACGGCGAGAACGTGGCCTGGAACCAGCAGACCCCGGCCGCGGTGATGGACGCCTGGATGAACAGCTCCGGCCACCGGGCCAACATCCTGAACTGCGCGTTCACCGAGATCGGCGTCGGGATCGCCACCAGCAACGGGCCGTACTGGACCCAGGTCTTCGCGGCGCCGCGCTGACCGCGCGTCGTTCGCGCCCCCGCGCTCGTTTGACCCGGTGAGGTACGCCGGGCCGGAGCGTGGGGGCGGCGTACCGGCAAGGGCGGCGACGGGCCGTCCGGGACCCGGGAGCTGCCGATGCGGATCCGGCCGCGGCGACGCGTCGCCGTACGCCCACTGCGCCGCGTCCTGTCGGCCGGCGTCGCGCTCGCCCTGGTGGTGCCGGCGTACGGATGCCGACCCGAGTTGACCCCGCCCGGCGCGCCCACCCAGTGGCCGGCCGCGCAGGCCCGCCAGTGGCAGTGGCAGTGGCAACTCAGCGGCCCGCTCGACCCGGCGGTGGAAGCCGACGTCTTCCTTCTCGACCCGGTGGACACCACCGCCGCGCAGACCGCCGAGCTGCGTTCCCGGGACCGCCGGCTGATCTGCCAGGTGCACGTCGGCTCGGTCCGCTCCGCCGACCCGGACGCCAGCCGGCTCCCGGACGCCGTACGGGGCGCGGCCGCCCGCCGACCGGACAGCCGTTGGCTGGACGTCCGCAGTTGGGACGCGCTGGAGCCGGTGCTGGCCGACAGGTTCCGGCTGTGCCGGGGCAAGGGCTTCGGAGCGGTGGCGTTCGCCGACGCCGACGGGTACGCGTCCCGCACCGGCTTCCCCCTCGACTTCGACGACCAACTGCTGTTCAACCGCCGACTCGCCCAGCTGGCCCGCACTCTGAGCCTCTCCCCCGGGCTGGTCAACGACGTGCCGCAGCTCGCCGCGCTGGCCCCGGACTTCGACTTCGCGGTCAACGAGGAGTGCGTCCGGCTGGGCCAGTGCGCCAAGCTGTTGCCGTTCGCCGACGCGGGCAAGCCGGTCTTCCACGTGGAGTACGCCGCCGAGGCAGAGGACTTCTGTGTCACCACGGTCGGCTACGGCTTCGCCTCGATCCGCAAGGACCGCAACCTGGACGCGTGGCGCGAACCCTGCCCCCTGCCCTAACCCCCACCCGCCCCGCCGCCCGGCCCGGCCCGCGCCCCGCCCTCGCCCCGCCCCGCCCCCGCCCTCGCCCCGCCCGCGATCTTGCACTTTCGGTTGTGGATTCGCGGTGTTTGTTCGGGTTCGTCGCGACAGAAAGTGCAAGATCGGCGCAGCGGGAGCGGGCGGGAGCGAGGGCGGGGCGGGGCGGGGCGGGGCGGGAGCGGGGTGGTTAGGGGACGGGCACCAGCTCCGGGGTCGGGGCCGGCGGGTCGGCCGGGGCGACCTCGGGGCGCGGGCGCAGGAAGCGTGGGGCCCACCAGTTGGCATCGCCGAGCATGGTCATCAGCGCGGGCAGCACCACTCCCCGGATGATCGTGGCGTCCAGCAGGATCGCCGCCGCCAGGCCGATGCCGAGTTGTTTCATGTCGATCGTGCTCAACGTGGCGAAGATCGAGAACACGCCGACCATCACGATCGCCGCGCTCGTCACCACGCCGGCCGACGAGGTGATCCCGTACGACACGGCGTCCCGGTTGGGCATGCCGGCCCGGACTCCCTCACGGATCCGACTGACCACGAAGACGTGGTAGTCCATCGAGAGGCCGAAGAGCACCACGAAGAGGAACAGCGGCAGCCAGGACACGATCGCGCCCATCGAGGTGAAGCCGAGCAGCCCCTCCGCCCACTCCCCCTGGAAGATCAGCACCAGCAGCCCGTACGCGGCGCCGGCGGAGAGCAGGTTCAGCGCGATCGAGCTGGCCGCGACCACCACCGACCGGAAGGTGAACGTCATCACCAGGAAGGTGAGCACGAGCACGAAGCCCATCACCAGGGGCAGCTTGTCCCGGACGTGGGCGGCGTAGTCCACGTTCTCGGCCACGCCGCCGCCGACCGCGTACTCGACGCCGGGGATGCCCCGCAGCTCGGCCGGGACCAGGTCCCCGCGCAGCTTCTCCAGCGACCGCACCGACCGGTCGTCCCGACTGGTGTACGGGGTGGCGACGTCGAGCACCGACACCCGGCGGTCGGCCGACACCTCGATCTTCGGGCCGTCCGCCTCGGCCGGGACGAACAGCGGGTCACCGGCGGCCCTGCCGGCGAGGTCGGTGAGCGCGGCCCGGACCCGGTCGGCCTGCTCGGCCGGCGCCCGGACGGCCACCACGTGATTGATACCGGTGCTCGGGTACGCGGCGGTGAGCCGGTCGTACGCCTGCATGGCCGGCGTGGTGCGCGGCAGGTCCTCCGAGCCGGGGAACTTCAGCTTCATGCCGAGCGCCGGCGCGGCCAACGCGAGCAGCAGGCCGACCGAGATGACAAGCGTCGCCACCGGAGTGCGCAACGCCGGCCGGAGCAACGCGGGCCAGAGCCGGGGTTTGCGGGGCTCGCCGTGCCGGCCGGTGCGCGGGGCGGTCAGCCGCCAGAGCAGCGGCACCCGGGGCCGGTCGACCCAGCGGCCGAGCCTGGCCAGCAGGGCGGGCAGCACGGTCAGCGAGCCGGTCACGGCGACGGCGACCACCAGGATCGAGCCGACGGCCAGGGACGAGAAGACCACGTCACCGGCGAGCAGCAGCCCGGCCATCGCGATGATCACGGCAATGCCGGAGACCACCACGGCGTGCCCGGAGGTCTCCGCGGCGATCTCCACAGCGTCCAGGCCGGAGCGGCCCTTGGCCCGTTCCTCCCGCTCCCGGCGGATGTAGAACAGTGAGTAGTCGACCCCCACCGCCATGCCGATCAGCAGGATCACCGGCGCCGTGGTGTCGGTGGCCGGCACCAGGTGCGAGGCGAGCGTGGACAGGCCCATCGCGGCGGCGACCGAGGAGAGCGCCAGCAGCACCGGGACGCTGGCCGCGATCAACGCGCCGAACGCGATGATCAGGATGGCCAGGGTGACCGGCAGGCTGAGCAGCTCGGCACGCTTGAAGTCCTTGCCCAGCGTGTCGTCGAGCGCCTGCTCGATCGACGGCCCGCCGACCTGCTCCACACGCAACTGCGGGTGCGCGGTCTGCACGGCGGCGGTGGCGTCGCGCAGCGGCTGCACCCGCTCCGAGGCGGTCTCCGGGTCACCGGACATGGTGATCGGCAACAGCAGCGCCGAGCCGTCCCGGGCGGTGACCGGCTGGCCCACCTCGGCGACCCCGGTGACCGTGCGCAGCCGGGCCGCGGCGTCGTCGGCCGCCGCCTTCGCCGCCGCGGGGTCCAGCGCGCCGCTGCGCGCGGTGATGAGCACGTTGTCCACGGCCGGATCGTCGAAGTTGCCGGCGTCCACGATCAGGCCGGCTCGCCCCACCTCGCCGATCTGCTCGTCGGCGCTTGTGGCCTCGTTGAGGCCGGCGGCGCTGCCACCGACGAAGCACACCGCCACGAATACGACCCACAGTGCGATCGCCCGCCACGGGTGCTCGGCGCTCCACCGCGCCAGCCGCACCGTCACCGGTCTTCTGCCCATCTCGGGTCCCCCTGTCACGTCAACCCCCTGTCAACGGTGCTGACGTTAGGTGCGTGACGAGGCGGTCACATCGGGGAACGGCCCTAGCCCGCCCCGGAACCGGTACACCGGGGGCGGCGGGCCGCCGGATGGACATCAACCCGCGATTCGGGCGTACGCCGGGGTGCGACCCGGAGCGTCCGGCCGCGACCCGCCGGTGCCGACCCGGAGCCGACTCGGGGTCATCCCCGAAGGGACACCCGCGGTCGTGGCTGGCAGCGCGGGCAACTGTACGAGGAGCGGTTCATGAACGCCTCGCGGCGGATCGGCGCGCCACACCGCCGGCACGGCTCGCCCTCGCGCCCGTAGGCGTTGAGCGCCCGGTCGAAGTAGCCGCTCTCGCCGTTGACGTTGACGTAGAGGGCGTCGAAGCTGGTGCCGCCCACGCTTATCGCCTCGGCGAGCACGTCACGGACGTGGCCGAGCAGGCGCTGCGCGGCCGGCCCGGTGAGCGCGTCGGTGGGCCGGCCGCCGTGCAGCCCGGCACGCCAGAGCGCCTCGTCGGCGTAGATGTTGCCCACCCCGGAGATCAGGGTCTGGTCGAGCAGCGCCCGCTTCACCTCGGTGTGCCGGCGGCGCAGCGCGGCGACGAACGCCGCGTCGGAGAACTCCGGATCCATCGGGTCGCGGGCGATGTGCGCGATCTCGTCGGGCAACTCGGCGCCACCCTCGCTCACCGACAGCCCGCCGAACGTGCGCTGGTCGACGAAGCGCAGCTCCGGCCCGTCGTCGGCGAACCGGAACCGGACCCGCAGGTGGGCCTCGTCCGCGGTGCCGGGTGGCTGGAGCAGCAGCTGACCGGACATCCCGAGGTGCCCGATGATCGCGTCGCCGCTGTCCAGTGGCAGCCACAGGTACTTGCCGCGACGGCGGACGTCCAGCACGGTCCGGCCGGCGAGCACGTCGGCGAAGTGCACGCCGCCCGGGACGTGCCGGCGCACGGCGCGCGGGTGACGGACCTCGACCGAGGTGATCCGGCGGCCGATGACCCACTGGGACAGCCCCTGCCGGACGGTCTCGACCTCGGGTAGCTCAGGCACGCCGCAGCCCCGTCTCGTGTCCGTCGGCACCCCCGGCCGGCAGGGCCTGCGCCAGATGGTCGGCCTGCTCGGCCTGGGCCGCCCGTCCGGCGCGTTCCAGCGGCCCGAACGGCTCGTCCCGGTCGGCCGAGCCGTCCGGGTCGATCAGCTGGCCCCGGCCGTCGCCGCCGGTCTGGCCGTCGTCGCCGACCCGACCGTCCCGGCCACTCTCGCCGGCCCTGCCGTCCCGGCCACCCTCGCCGGCCCTGCCGTCCTGGCCGTCGTCGCCCGCCTGGCCGTTCTGCTCGGCGAGCGTTCGCCACGCGGCCTCGGCGGCCCGCTGCTCGGCCTCCTTCTTGCTGCGCCCCTCGGCGCCGCCGTACCGGTTGCCGGCCACCACCACCCAGGCGGTGAACGTCTTGAGGTGATCCGGGCCGGTGCCCTCGATCCGGTACTCCGGGACGCCGAGCCCGAGCGCCGCCGTCAGCTCCTGGAGGCTCGTCTTCCAGTCCAGTGCGGCGCCCCGACCGGCCGACTCGGCCATCAGCGGGTCGAAGAGCCGGTGGATGACGATCCCGGTGGTGTCCAACCCGTACTGCAGGTAGATCGCCCCGAGCAGCGCTTCGAGCGTGTCGGCGAGGATGCTCGCCTTGTCCCGGCCGCCGGTGGTCTCCTCGCCCTTGCCGAGCAGCAGGTACGCGCCGAGGCCGTCCGGGCCCAGGCCACGGGCCACGTCGGCGAGCGCCCGCATGTTGACAACGCTGGCCCGCAGCTTGGCCAACTGCCCCTCGGGCAGGTCCGGGTGGTTGTGGAACAGCGCGGTGGTGATCACCACGCCGAGCACCGAGTCGCCGAGGAACTCCAGCCGCTCGTTCGTGGGCAGCCCGCCGTTCTCGTACGCGTACGAGCGGTGGGTCAGGGCGCGCTGTAGCAGCTCGGGTTCCAGGCTCACGCCGAACGCGGCTTCCAGGTGACCGACGGACGCCCGCCGCCGCTTGTCGTTGCTCATGATGTGCGTACCTCGGTGTCGGTGGAGCGGTCGGTGCGGTCCATCGCGGCGTCGCCGTCGAGCAACGCCGAGACCAGATCGGTGGCGCGCCGCCGCCACAGGTGAGCGGCGAGGGCGATGCCGGAGGCGACATCGTCGGCGCGAGCGGAGCCGTGGCAGACGACAACGGTCCCCGCGACGCCCAGCAGGGCGGCCGCGCGGGGCGCGCCGCCTTCGGCGGGTGGGCCACCGGCCATCGCGTACGCGCCTTCGATGGCCTTGAGCAGCACGTTACCGGTGAAGCCGTCGGTGACGACCACATCGACGCGCGCGCCGAGGGTCACGTCGTACCCCTCGACCAGGCCGACGTAGCGCGCCCCGCCGGGCAGCGGCTCGACGGCGAGCAACGGGTCGGTGGCCCGACGGACCCGGTCGCCCTTGCCGGCCTCGGTGCCGACCGACAGCAGCCCGACCCGCGGCGCGGCGATCGAGTGCGCCACCGCGGCGTACGCGGCGCCGAGCACGGCGTGGCGGGCGAGGGTGGCCGGGCGGGGTTCCAGCGAGCCGCCGACGTCGAGGAGTACGACAGGACCGGCCACGGTGGGCAGGGTGGCGGCAAGCGCGGGTTGGCGGATCTCCGGCCAGCGGCCGAGGCCGAGCACGGCGGCGGTGACTGTGGCGCCTGTGGCGCCGGCGGAGACCAGGGCGTCGGCGGTCCCGTCGCGAACGGCGGTGACCGCGGCGCGGACCGTGCTCTCGGCACGGGCGGCGCTGGGATGGTCGGCCATGCCGACGACATCACGGACGGGCCGCACCGTGATCCGCGTACGTTGCGGCGGATCGAGGGCAGCAATCAGCTCGTCGGCGACCTCGGCCGGGCCGACGAGGAGCAGGTGCAGGTCAGGGTCAGCGCGCACGGCCCGCAGAGCGCCGTCAACCACGACGGCGGGAGCGTCGTCCCCGCCGAGGAGGTCAACGGCGATCCGCGCGGTGCCCGGCTCCATCGGAACGCCGGCCGGAGTGTGCCGGCCGGCATCGGAGGAAGCCGGGGCACCGGGCGAATGCCAGGGTGCGCGCGCCGCCCGACCTGGGGTCGGGGGCGTCACTCGGCGTCCAGGTCAGACCTCGAGAACCTGGCGGCCGTTGTAGGTGCCGCAGACGGAGCAGGCGGCGTGCGGCAGCTTCGGGGACTTGCACTGCGGGCACGCGATGGTCGCGACCACCGTCGCCTTCCAGTTCGCCCGGCGGGACCGGGTGTTGCTGCGCGACATCTTGCGCTTCGGGACGGCCACGGTTCTTACTCCTCTGTAACGGTCAGTTGCGACAGGCCCGCCCAACGCGGGTCGATCTGCTGGTGACTGTGGTCGGCCGGCAGATCGTCCCAGTGTGTCCCGCATTCGGGGCACAACCCTGGGCAGTCCTCCCGGCAGAGCGGGTTGGTCGGCAGCGTGAGCACCAACGCGTCCCGCAGCGCCGGCTCCAGGTCGATCAGATCGCCCTGCATCCGGCCCACCTCGTCCTCGTCGGTCGTGGCGTCCGTGGTGCTGTCCTCGTACGCGTACAGCTCCTGGATCGTCACGCCCATCGAGTCGTTGATCTCGCGCAGGCAACGGCCGCACTCGCCCCGGACGGGACCGGTGATGGTCCCGGAGACGAGCACGCCCTCGGACACCGACTGCAACCTCAGATCGAGGTCGAGGTCTGCGCCCTCCGGCACGCCGATCAACTCCACACCGAGGTCCGCCGGTGCCGGCACGACCCGCTGGACCTCACGCAACGCGCCAGGGCGGCGCGGCAGGTCCCTCGTGTCGAGGACCAGCGGCGACCTGGGGTTGAGTGTCGATGGCGAGTGCTTGGGCATAGTCAGACTCCGGCCGGTGAGAGGCCGACAAAAAAGGTTACCTGGGTGACCACCGGACCGTCGAACCGGGGGCGACACCCGGGTGAGAATGTCGGCTGGTGAGGTGCCGCTCAGAAGGGTAGCGGGCGTTCCGCCTCATCCCCACCGAAGGTGCCGATCTCCCGTAGTGCGTGCATCTTGTCCCGGCCACGCTCTATCGAGGCCAGCGCCCGGGTGAGGAACTGCTCGAAGTTGGCCAGCGCGGTGTCGACGTAGTCGTCGACCTCCTCACGCAGGCGCTGGGCCTCGGCGCGGGCCTCGGCGATGATCCGGGCGCCCTCGTGCTCTGCCGACACGGTGATCTCGTTCACCGAGACCAGGCGGGCGTGTTCTGCCTCACCCTCGCTGATGATCCGGTCCGCCTCGCGCTTGCCGGCTTCCATGATCTTGTCGCGCTCCTCCAGGAGCGCGGCGGCGCGACGCAGGTCGGCGGGGAGGTCGGCGCGCATCTCGTCGAGGGCGGCGATCATCTCACCCCGGTCGACCATGCAGTTGTTGCGCGACATCGGGACGGAGCGGGCCTGCTCCACCATGGCGATCAGTTCGTCGATGCGATCGAGCGGGTCCACCGGTACCTCACTCCTGTCGTTCCTCGGCCGACCTCCATGATGCGGGCTACGGCCGTTCCCCGCGTCACCAATCATGTCGTGCTCGCCCCACACGAGCCCCATCCGCCCCAATCCGGCGCGTCGCGACATCGCCGCCCAGGCCCTCACCCCGCCGATCTTGCACTTTCGGTTGCCCCAAACAGCCATGAAAGGGGTGATTCGGGCACCGCAAGTGCAAGATCGCGGGACGGGGGTGGGGTTGAAGGGTTGGTCAGGGGTTTGGGCGCAGGCGGGTTTGTAGGGCCTCGCGGACCGGGTCGGGCACGTGGGCGGAGATGTCGCCGCCCCACTTCGCCACGTCCTTCACCAGACTTGAGGAGAGGAACGAGTAGAGCGGGTTGGTCGGCATGAAGAGCGTCTCGACACCGGCCAGCCCGATGTTCATCTGCGCCATCTGCAACTCGTAGTCGAAGTCGCTGACCGCCCGCAGACCCTTGATCAGCACACTCGCCTGCTGCGCCCGGCAGAAGTCCACCAGAAGCCCGCGGAACGACTCGACCCGCACGTTGCCGTACGACGAGGTCACCTCGCGGAGCATCTCGATCCGCTCCTCGACGGTGAACAGACCGCTCTTGGACTGGTTCATCAGGACGCCAACGATCACCTCGTCGAAGAGCCGACTGGCTCGCCCGATGATGTCGAGGTGTCCGTTGGTGACCGGATCGAACGAACCGGGGCACACCGCACGTCTCATGATCGGCGACCGTACCAAAGGGTGGTCTCGCCGTACCGGCGACTGCGCTCGGGGGTGATCCCCTCCACCCAGTCGAACTGCCTGGTCCGGCTGGACCGCTCCACGACCACCAGAGCCTCGGGCACCAGCCAGCCACCATCGACGAGCGTCGTCAACAGAGCGCTGATCTCCGCGTCCGGCACCGCGTACGGCGGATCGGCGAAGACCACGTCGTACGGCCCGCCGTCCGGGCCGGCGGCCAGCACGGTCGCCACCTTGCCGGCGACCAGGCGGACGGCCGGACCGGCGCGCAGGGTCGCCACGTTCTCCCGGATCACCCGGGCCGCCCGGGGGTCGGACTCCACGAGCAGCACGTGCCGGGCACCCCGGGACAGCGCCTCCAGCCCGACCGCGCCGGAGCCCGCGTACAGGTCGGCGAAGCGGGTGCCGTCGAGGTCGACGTCGGCCTCGACGGCACTGAACAGCGCCTCCCGGACCCGGTCGGACGTGGGTCGGGTGCCGGCGCCGGGAGGTGCGGCGATCCGCCGCCCGCCGAGCGTTCCGGCCACGATCCGGGTCACCGTCTCCTCCTGCTCATGCCCGCGACGCTACGCGAGTCGACGCCGACCACGACCGACACCGCCGGGTATCGCCGGGTCGGGCGGCGTCCGCGTGGGGTCTTGACGTCGCCCACCGCGCCGGGAACGCCCGTGACCTCCCCCGCTGTCGATCGGTCCACTGCGGAGCCCTCCACCGACGGGTCGACACCGCTCGTCCTCAGTGATCACTCGGCCACCTTCCGTACATCAAAGATCACGAATCAACTACATTGCCCAATGGCAATGATGAGAACTCCCCTCATTCATGACTCGTCAGTACAGTCACCCTCTGTCCCCGCTTAGCGCGGGGAGCACCCCCGCGTCGCGCGACGTCCCGGTGAGCAGACGACCCACCGGTCGCCCCGTCTCCCGACCTCCCGCGCGCGATCCGTACCCCCCTCACCAGGAGCAGGCGTTGAACCTCCCCAAGTCTCCGATGCGGCGCGTCGCGGCCATCGCCGCAGGCGCGCTGATCGGCCTCACCGGCGCAGCGACCTTCGCCGGCCCGGCGTCCGCGCACCACACCACCATCAGCGGCACCGCCTGCAAGACCACTGACGGCGCGCACCGCGTCGAGTGGAAGGTGGAAAACAGCGAGCGTGACCTCGACGCCACCATCACGAAGGTGTGGACCCCGTCCGGCACCACCATCGACGGCATCGCCGTGGGCACCAAGGTGCTGGCCGGCGGCAAGGTGAACGGCATGCAGCTCACCAAGAAGCGCGCCGCGCTTGAGCTGAAGGTCACCGCCGAGTGGACGCGCAACGGCAAGCTGATCACCAACACCGCCTCGGGCACCGCGGTGCTGAGCAGGAACTGCACCACGCCGCCGACGCCGACGCCGACGCCGACGAAGCCCACGCCCACGCCGACCGTGACGCCGAGCGCTACGCCGTCCGCGACGCCGAGCGCGACCCCGTCGGTGACGCCGTCCGCGACGCCGTCCACCACGCCGACCACTGCGGTCCCGACCAGCCCGGTGCCGACCACGCAGCCGAGCGAGCCGACCGGTCCGCTGGTGCCGGAGGAGCCCAACGCTCCGGTGTTCGAGATCGTCTTCGACTGTGACGAGCTTGTCATCACCGCCGACAACCCGGCCGACGGCATCACCGAGGCCGTCGTGCTGACCTCGGAGAAGAACGTCGTCAAGAAGCTCGAGCTGGTCCCCGGCAAGAAGACCGAGGTCACCTTCGAGGCGTACGAGGGTCTGACCGTCACCCCCAGCGTCGATGGTGAGCAGGCCGACCCGGCCGACGCCGTCAAGTGGGTCAAGCCGGCCAACTGCACCCCGGGCCAGGGTGGCGGCGACAAGGACGAGCCGGCGCTGCCGCTGACCGGTGCCGCGACCGGCGGCATCATCGCCGGCGCCGCGGTGCTGCTCGCCGTTGGTGCTGGTCTGTTCGTGATGGCGCGTCGTCGTCGGGTGCGCTTCACCGCCTGAGACAACCCGCTCTGACCAACAACTGAGGGCGCGTCGACCATCCGGTCGACGCGCCCTCAGCCATTTTTGGCGGTACCCGAGTAGAGCCAGCGCCTTGCGCGAGCCGAGTAGGGAGTTCGGGACCCCCGTCGGTGGACGGCGGGGTGGGCGCCACTCGCCGCCCCGCGTCACCCTCAGCCCGTGCCGGTCGACCGAGGTGGCGCTATCCGAGGCGTGCGAGCCCTGAGCCTGGACGGTGCTGGCTGCGCTAGGAGAAAACCCGTCGGACGCCTCAGCCCTTTTCCAGGTATTCGGCGCGCTCCTCGTTGACCAACGCGGCGACCGAGGCGGCCAGCGCCGGGTTGCTGCTCAGGTCCGGGTCCTCCTCGATCAGGGTGATCGCCTCGGCGCGGGCGTCGCGGATCAGGTCCGCGTCGCGGCGCAGCGACAGCAGTCGCAGGTGGGAGCGGTGCCCGGACTGGGTCGCACCCAGCACGTCGCCCTCGCGGCGCTGCTCCAGATCCAACTCGGCGAGCTTGAAGCCGTCGCTCGTGGACGCCACCGCGTCCAGCCGTTCGCGTGCCGACGAGCCCTCGGCGGCCTCGCTGACCAGCAGGCAGAGCCCGGCGGCGGCACCCCGGCCGACCCGGCCCCGCAGCTGGTGCAGTTGGGAGACACCGAACCGGTCGGCGTCCAGCACGATCATCACGGTGGCGTTCGGCACGTCCACGCCGACCTCGATCACCGTGGTCGCCACCAGCACGTCCAGGTCACCGGCGGCGAAGGACCGCATCACGGCGTCCTTCTCGTCGGACGGCAGGCGACCGTGCAGCACCCCGATCCGCAGCCCGTGCAGCGGGCCCTCGGCCAGCAGCGGAGCCACCTCGGTCACCGCCAGCGGCGGACGCCGACCGTTGTCGTCCTCGGGTGGCGGCTCCTCCTCCGACGTGGGACCGTCACCGATCCGCGGGCACACCACGTACGCCTGGTGGCCGGCGGCCACCTCCTCGCGCAGCCGACGCCAGGCCCGGTCCAGATAGGCCGGTTTCTCCGCGGCCGGCACCACGTGCGAGGCGATCGGCGACCGCCCCCGGGGCAACTGGGAGAGGGTGGAGACCTCCAGGTCGCCGTAGACGGTCATCGCCACCGTGCGCGGGATCGGGGTCGCCGTCATCACCAGCACGTGCGGCGGCTGGTCGGCCTTGGCCCGCAGCGCGTCGCGTTGTTCCACGCCGAAGCGGTGCTGCTCGTCGACGACGACCAGGCCGAGGTCGGCGAAGTCGACGCCCTCGTAGAGCAGGGCGTGGGTGCCGAGCACGATGCCGGCGGCGCCACTTGCCACCTCGCCGAGCGCCCGCCGCCGGGCCGCCGCGCCCAGGGAGCCGGTGACCAGCTCGACCCGGGTGGCGTGCTCGGCGGACCCCAGCTCGCCGGCCCCCCCGAGCGGCCCGAGCAGGTCGAGCATGCCGCGGTGGTGCTGGGCGGCCAGCACCTCGGTGGGTGCCAGCAGCGCGGCCTGCCCGCCCGCGTCGACCACCTGGAGCATCGCCCGCAACGCCACCACCGTCTTGCCCGAGCCCACCTCACCCTGTAACAACCTGTGCATCGGGTGCGGCGTGGCGAGATCTCCCGCGATCTCCACGCCGACGTCACGCTGACCGGCCGTCAGCTCGTACGGGAGTCGGGCGTCGAAGGCGTCCAGCAGCCCGCCGGGGCGCGCCGGGCGGGGTCGGGCCGGCCAGTCGGCCGCCCGGTGCTTGCGCTGCACAAGCGTCAACTGGACGGCGAACGCCTCGTCCCACTTGAGCCGCCGCCGCGCCCGGTACAGCGCCTCCTTGCTGGTCGGCCGGTGGATCTCGGTCAGCGCGGCGCCCAGCCCGACCAGCTTGCGGCCGGCGCGCACCTCGTCCGGCAGTGGATCGTCGGGTGGGGTGAACGTGTCGAGCACGACCCGCACGCACCGCGCGATCACCCAGGTCGGCACGGCCGCGGCGGCCGGGTAGACGGGGATCAGCGCACCTGCGAACTCCTCGATCTCGTCGCTGGCCGCCGCCTCGCCGTCACCGCCCTCACCGAGCAGGACGTACTCCGGGCCGTTGAGCTGCCGCTTGCTCCGGAACTCGGTGACCTTGCCGGCGAACAGCCCCCACCGGCCGGGGCGTAGCTCGCGCTCACGCCACGCCTGGTTGCCGAAGAAGGTCAATGTCAGCAGCCCACCGGAGCCGTCACCGACGGTCACCTCCAGCAGGTTGCCCCGTCGCTGCCGCATCGGGCGTACGGCGGTGCGCTGCACCTGGGCCAGCACGGTGACCTGCTCGCCGACGTCCAGCGAGCGGATGTCGGTGTGCTCGCCCCGCTCGTCGTAGCGACGCGGGAAGTGGTAGACCAGGTCACCCGCCGTGTGCAGGTCGAGGTGCGCGGCCAGCGCTTTGGCTGTCTTGTCCCCGACCAGCTTCTTCAGCGGAGTGTCGACGGTGGCTGGTTCGCTCATTCGATCCCTACCAGGAGCGGATAAAACGGTTGGCCGCCCGGGTACGCGTGCACCTCGACGAACGGCCACCGTCGCGCGACGTGCGCGCGCACTGCATCGATGAGCCCGGCCGGGGCGTCCACGCCGGACAGCAGGGTGACCATCTCGCCCCCGCCGCCCAGCATCCGGTCGACCACGGCGGCGCAGGTGTCGGTGAGGTCGGTGCCGATCAGGTGCACCTCCCCCTCGACGAGCGCCAGCACGTCGCCCGGACGGCACGGGCCGGCCATGGTCAGCGCCTCGCGGCTGGCGTGGCAGACCTCGGCGTAACGGCAGGCACCGGCGGCCTCGGCCATCGCGATCACGTCGTCCTCGAAGCGGCGGTCGGCGTCGCGGACCGCGAGGGCGGCAAGCGCCTGCACCGGCGAGCGGGTCGGCACCACGCTCACCCTGATGCCGTGCTGACGGGCCGCACGGGCGGCGGCGCTCGCCACCGCCTCCGTGTTGGGGTCGTTGGGCAGCACCACCACCCGGGCCGCGCCGGTGCCGCGGACCGCGTCCAGCAGCTCACCCGTGGACGGGTTGCCCGCCACGACCGTGGCGCCCTCCGCGGCGAACAGCTCGGCGATGCCGCCGCCGGTGGCCACCACCACCGCGGCCCGGCCGTCCGACACCTGGCCCCGGGGCGGCTCCGGCTGGTCGGCGAACCGGGTCACCGAGATCCGGTACGGGCGGCCGGCCACGACGCCCGCCTCGACCGCCGCGCCCACGTCGTTGACGTGCACGTGCACGTTCCAGGTGCCCTCCGGCTCACGCCCGTCGCCGACGACGACGAGCGAATCCCCGAGCGCGTCCAGCGCCCGTCGCATCCCGGCCACCGCCTCGGCGTGGGCGTCGAGCAGGAACTGCACCTCGTACGCGTACTCGTCGGAGCCGGTCTCCCGCGCGACGGTGGCCGCCGGACGGGCGGAGCGGGTCGTCGGCGTCGGCTGGTCGACGCTCTCCCCCGTCAGCACCTCGACCAGGGCGTCGAGCAGCACGCAGAGCCCCCGGCCACCCGCGTCGACCACGCCCGCGCGGGCCAGCGCCGGCAGCTGCTCCGGGGTCCGGGCGAGCGCCTCGGCCGCCGCCCGCGCCGCGAGGCGGGCCACCGCCGGCAGGTCGGCACTGTCCGCGCGTTCGGCCGCGGCGGCGGCCGCCGCGACCACGGTGAGCAGGGTGCCCTCGACCGGTCGGGCGACGGCGGTGTACGCGGCGGTGGTGCCGGACCGCAGGGCGGCGGCGAACTCCCGGCCACGCACCGTCGGCGCCACGGCGACCTGGTCGGCGAAACCCCGCAGGATCTGCGAGAGGATCACCCCGGAGTTGCCCCGCGCGCCGAGCAGCGCGCCCTGGGCCATCAACCGCAACGCGTGCCCGTGCGCGGTCGGCCCGCTGTCGGGGAGGGTGTCCAGGTCCATCGCGAGGGCCTGCTGGGCGGAGGTGAGGGTGAGCACCAGATTGGTGCCGGTGTCGCCGTCCGGCACCGGGTAGACGTTGAGCTGGTCGATCTCGCCCTGGTGACGCTTCAGCGCGGCCAGTCCACCCGCGCACCAACGGCGCACCGCGGCGGCGTCGAGGGTGTCCAGCACGGCCAGAAGCCTACTGGCGCGCACCGACACGCGCCGGGCTCGTCCGGCGTGTCCGGTTGCCCCGCACGCGGCACGTCCGTTCCCCCTGGCCCGCACGGACGGGATCCGCCCTCCAGGTACAGTTGCCGCCGGAACCACCCCCCGTCACCCGGGCGGGCCGACCACCGCGCACCGGCGGAGGGGCGGCTGATCACCGGGCCAGGGCGGTTGGTCACCTCGGCGGGACATCGGGTAGGCTGACGCGGTTGCCCGTGCAGCACCTCTGCCGGCAACCTCATGAACGTTTCAATCCCAGGAGTATCCCGTGGCTAGCGTGTGCGACGTCTGTGGCAAGGGGCCGGGCTTCGGCCACAACGTGCCCTGGTCCAAGAAGAAGACCAACCGCCGCTGGAACCCGAACATCCAGTCGGTGCGTACCCCGGCCGGTGGCGGCAACACCAAGAAGCTGCAGGTCTGCACCTCGTGCATCAAGGCCGGCAAGGTCACCCGCGCCTGACGCGCCGCGTCGTCTGCCTACAGCGGAGCAGTCACCCGGGATCCCGGGTGACTGCTCCGCTGTAGGCATCTATTCCGCGAACGCCACCTTGATCGAGTCGGCGAACCGGTTCGCCGTCGACATCGCCTCGTCGAACGAGGCGCCGCTGACGTAGAGATAGCCGAGCATGTCGTTGCCCTCTGGCGGCCGGCGGACAACGTCACCCGGCTGGGACGGAATGTGCAGGTGGAACACCTGCTCGGACGTCGTGACCTCCTCGGCCACCAGGACCTCGTTGATCACCCCGGGCGGGGTGAGCAGGCAGATTCCCACGGTGTGCACGTCGGTGGGCTGGTAGGGCCGGAGCACCGGCCTACGGCCCACCGCGATGTCCATAGCCGCCGCGATCGGGCTGTGCCCCCCACTGAGACGGGCCATCCCGTCCATGCTGCCACCACCGAGGCGCGCGGCGACCTCGAGGATGTGCGGCACGCCCCGATGGAAGCGCACTTCCGCGTGTACCGCGCAGTGCGTCAGGCCCTGCGCCCGGACCGCGGCGGCGACCACCTCGTGGATCTTTGTCAACTGTTCCGGCGCGAGCCCGGACGGTGCGTGGTGGACATCGTCGTCGAACGTGCTGCCCTCGACGGTGATCCGGTCAACCATCACTCCGGTGGAGAACTCGCCGTCCCAGACGGTCCCCTCGATCAAGTGCTCACTGCCGTCCAGGAACTCCTCCACAAGTAGTGTGTTCGGGCCGAGGTCGATCCCGCTCGCCTCCAGTGCGAAGGCCATCATGCTGCCGATGCCGGCATTGGCGTAGGGGAACCGCTCTGTCAACTCCTCCGCAGAGTCAACCCGGAAGACGAAGGCACTGGACGCCCCAAGGGTCGGCTTGAGGATCACCGGGTATCCGATGTCGGCAGCGACGGACAGCGCCTCCGCCACGGTCGCTACCGGCGCGAAGGCTGGCCGGGGCACGTCGTGCAGCGCGTGCGTTTGGCGCATGAGGAACTTGTTGCGGCTGGTCCGGGCGGCGTCTACGCCGATCCCGGGAAGCCCGAGCCGCTCCGCCACGGCGGCCGTCGCGATGACGGACATCTCAGCGAATGTGAGCACGCCGTCGAACTGCTCCTCGGCGTGCCACTCCTCGGCCATCCGGAGCAGACCATCGATGTCCAGCGAGCCGACGATCCGTTGACTCGGCCAGGCACCGGGCTCGCTCTCCCCACAGAGCAGGTGCACGTCCCCGCCGAGCGCCACCATCTGCCGGTAGCGGTCAGCGTAGTACGACCGCCACTGGCTGGTCTCGATCACCAGTATCTTCATGCTCTCCTCCGACACATGCCGTCGCCGCTTGATGATCGATCAACAGCGACAAGTACGCGCTCACCGTCGTGGGTCGCGGTCAGGTCGATTCTGTCGCCGGCCGCGTACTCCACCGGCGACGGGAGGGTCTGGACAGCCTGCCGCCAGTGGCTGCCCGGCTGGTCCGGGCCGTTGGAGAGGCTGATCCCGGGGCATAAGTACAGTTCGAACCACATGATGACGGCATGTCCGATTCCGCCTCGACTGATCGGCGTCGAGACCTGATACGAGTCGGTGACCACCTCGTCGCCGAAGTCGAAGTCGGCGATCGGGAACGGCTCGGTCAACCGTCGGTGGCGGTAGCCGTCCAGGTAGGTGGAGAAGTACTCCAATGAGCGGAACTGTTCGAAGGCGCTCAGGTCGAAGTCACAGACCTCACCCACGTGGTTGCGGCCGTACAACTCCCGGCTCTCCACGAGCATGCCCCAGAGTCGGGCGCCGTACGGCAGGATGGTCCCGCCCGGTGCGAGCATCTCGCGCCGGGCGTGTTCCATGGTCGGCAGCACGCCCTCGCCCAGCAGCGCGCAGTCGAAGATTTCGGTCACCAGGACATCCGCACGAGCCGGTAGGTCGGTGCCGACGACCAGGTCGGTGGAGGGCTTGGCCAACACCGCGATGCGCTCCTCGTACCCGTTCTCCGCCACGATCTGGCGGGCAACGGCTGCCACGACCGGCTCCGCCTCGCAACTGACCACGTAGTCGGCCCCGGCGCGGGCGGAGAGCAGCGCCAACAGCCCCGAGCCGGTGCCGATGTCCAGCACCAGCTTGCCCGGGCCCACCACCGAGGCGATGGCGTCCGCGTAGGCAGCGTTGCGGGCGGCGTCGTTCATCATCGAGAAGTGCCAGCGAGGCACGATCTGCCGCAGCGCCCGGTTCAACTGTCGGCTGGGCGCCGCGTTCCATTCCCCGGACAGTGCCTGGGCAAGGGCGAACAGGTCGACTGCCTGGTGGTAGTCGCGCCGGACCATCGCGGCTCTGCCACGGATGACCAGGTCCTCCATCGGGTCCACGGCCGTGGTGCCGGGCGCCCGGTCGGCTCCACTTCCGGCGTTGCTCATCGGCTCATCCCTTTCGCGAACACGAGGGCGTGGGTCAGTTCGACGGAGGCGGCCGACGGCAGGTAGGCGGTGATCCGTCCGCCTCGCTGCACGGTGGGCACGCCCCGGTCGCACATCCGATCGAGACGGAAGCTGTTGCCGTGCCAGGGGCAGCGGACCCGGTCGTCTACAACTTCGCCGAGGTGCAGCGGGCCTCCCCGGTGCGGGCAGCGTGACGAGATGAGGTGGACGGCCCCGGCCCTCTCGATCGCGAAGTACTGCTCGGCATCGGCCACGACCATGTTCTGGGCTGGCCACTGGAGCTCAACTCGCGTCAGGTCTCTCATCGCGTCCCGCTTAGGGTGTAGGTGGCCTCACTCTCACAACGCAGGCCGTACAGCCTCCCGGCCGGAATCCGGACCCCGCACCCCGCCTCGATTCGTAGTGGCTCACCGGTGGGCCTCCAGTGGAGCTGAAGGTGACCGCTGCGGACCGCGCAGACCGTCGTTGCGTCGGCGACCCGCGTGTCGAACGGATCGCCCGCGGCCAGGTGCTGTATCGGGCCCATCGGCTCGCAGTTCTGGTCGAGCTGCGGCTCCCAATCGAGCTGGGCGAGCAGGTCCGCGTCGCCCAGGGCACCCAGCAGGCGAATCTCTTCCACGCCGCGGATCACTTCACGGGCGGCGACCGTCCCGTGCTTGGCGACCAGAGGCAACACCAGGTCGTGCACTGCCATGCGTCCGTGGTGCTGGTCGATGTGCGCGTGTTCGTCGCAGTACCGCGTGTCCACGGCCTCCCCGTAGATGCCTCGGAGTGCGCTGGACAGCTGCCGGAACCAGGTCGCGAAGGTCGCCTCCAGGTATGCCATCGCGCCGACGTACCGGAAGAAACCGGTCCGGTTCCGGGTGACCAGGTAGAAGTAGTTGTTCACCGCGATCGAGCTGGGTAGATAGAAGAACCAGTAGTGGTGGGAGTCGGTGGCCATGCCGACACTGCGGCACATCTCGACAAAGAGGGTGCTATGTTTCGCGCCGAACACGCCATACCCGAACTCGTCAATGAAGATCTTGAAAAGCTCACTTTGTTCGGGGCCGAAGGCGCCACCGATGTTCTGTGACATCGCGGTCGCTTCGGTGAGACCGTCGAGAGCCATCTGGGCGATCAGCAACTCGGCGGCCCGCCGTGGTTCCGGCGCCGTCTGCAGGCGAGCGACGACCAGCGAGGCGGCCTGGTTCGCCTCGTCGATCGCGGTGGTGAGGTGGGCCTCGACGCTGCTCACGTCCCACTGGCCGGTGGTGCGCACCTCGTCGGCGAGAAAGCCGAGCGCGTGGTCCTCGACGAGTGGGCGGGCGATTTCGCCGAGTAGGCGGCTGCGGCGACTGTAGAAGCTTTCGTAGTCGGCAGCGATCGGGGCGGTCATACCCGCCTCGGGCAGAAACAGCGCGTCGCTCTCGTAGACATTCATCAGGAAGCGGTGGGCCATCAGGCTTTCGTCGGAGACGAAGCGACTCTCCGTGACCGCGCGGGTCCAGTCGATCGACGCCAGCCTGGTTCGGTCCAACGGGCGGCGGTAGGGGTTGCCGGGAATGAAGGGCTCGGCGGTCGGACGGTATGGACGCTGCTCGGCGAACTCGCCGGGGGCATCGCGCTGCGACGGCACGGCGCTGAAGGCCATCGGCTCCCGCACGGTCGCCTCCCCGAAAGGCGCCTCGATCTGCGGTGTATTCAGAGAATCGATGGACATCAGGTCAGCCTCTCTTTCGTGATGAGCATTGTTGTCAAACGTCCTCGGGTTGTTTCTAATGCCCGCCGAACGTCATCGTCCGACCCGGACGTCACGATTGTCTCGTGCGCCGATTCCGAGAAGAAATCTGACATAAGAACCGCGGTGATCTCACCACCGGCGAGTGCCATCGCGCGCAACGCCAGGTCCACGTCACCCCGGAACATCTCCACCAGCACACAACTGACCCCGGCGGCCAGATAACAGGTCAGTTCCCCCAGGAACTGTTCCGGTGGAGTGCGGTGACGGCTGTGCAGGCCGGAGAAGTACGCGAAGGAGTCCTGTAGTGGATCCCGGGCGAAGTAGTGCCCGACCGAATTGACAGCGAGTAGACCGATAGGGACGCCGGGCGTGACCGTCACGAGTCTGCCTTGCAGGGAGAGGCCGTCGAGAACGTCGTAGGTGTCCGGGTTCCCCTCAATTAGCAGCGTCGCCCGGGTTACTCCTTTTTCCTGTAGATCACGCAGGATGGCGTCGACTGACGCTATGTTCGCGTCGAAGTCGTCGAACTGATAGGGCACGACGTGCGGCGTGACCTCGCCGGCTCCGGAAATCCGGGCGAATGTATTGACATAGGTCCAGTCAGTCATCACCACGTCGGCCGCCGGCAGCAGGTCCTTGGCCCGCTCGTCAACCCACGGCCCGACCCCCACCGCGTGGACCTGCTGGATCGGCCCGATCGAGAACGGCCGGCACCGGGCGACCCTGGTGGCGATCGCACGGGTCCGCCTGCGGCGAAACAGTGGCGGCAGGACGAAGGTGGCGGCAGACCCTGGGCTGGCCGATGGATCGGCCCCGACGCCCTGTTCAGAGCCGTCCAGGTGCTCCGACTCGGTCGCGGCGGCAGCGAAGTGGCCGACCTGGTGGGTGTCACGTACGAGGGCCACCGGTCGACCCCACCCCAGCGCGCCGAGGACCACCGGCAGGTCCCGGTCGAAGCTGCGCGGTGTTATCGCGAGGAACCCCTCGGAAACCGGGGACAGCGGGTACGACGCCCCAGATATCCGCACCGGGTACCGGTCGCGTACGGCTGCTGCTGCGGCAAACAGTTCCATTCCCTGCACATCGGTCCCGATCACGGTCATACATCCATCCGTCCGCTGGGAAGTGTGGTTGGCAATGCATGAAAAATCGACAGGCTGGCGCCACGCCGGTTGAGAAAGAGGCCGGAGAGCACCAATGACAGGTAGCGCCTATCGCAGCCGACACGGCTCCGGCACTTCGGACCGACAGCTCAGCGAAGGCGTGGCAGAAGGCGTGGCAGAAGGCGTGGCAGAAACCGGCCGCGCCAGACGCACAATTGGCGCAACGAGAGCGGCAGTCCCTTTTCGGGAGCGCCGGCACACGCCTGACTGTGGCAGCCCGGTCGCACCGGGCACCATGGAAGTAAATGGTCGGCTACCGCCTGATCGCGGCTTTGAAGCGCGTGCTCAGATTGCGGCCAAGCCGCAGTATGTAATAAGCGTCCATGTTTTTCCGAATCCCCGTTGGCGGGCCGGATCGGATGCCCGGCGCCGTTGAACGATGACTATGGGGTGATCCATCGATGCTGTCAAGGCCCAAAGGCGCTCCCGAGGGGTCATTAAAAGCGGGTAGCGGCAAGCGCCCACCCCGGGGTACCGTCTGGGCGGCATTGGTGCGTGACGGGGACGCACAGACCAATTCGGGCCGAAATGGCCCTCTCACGCTTCCTTGGGCAGTTGTCGCCCTCGGCGCTGTCGTTCCCGTCTGCCCTGGTGCACGCGGTGGCGGATCACCTGCGGTTCCGATCCGGGGCCGCAGACCGCCCCACGCTGGTCTGACCGCTCACCGCAGTCACCCGAACAGGACGGAAGAGATGACGACCGCCACCCAGCTGCCCCGACTTCTCCTTGTCAACGCGGGGATGCGTGTCTACCGCGAGTACCTGCTCCGGTCGCTGGCCACCAGGTACCGGGTGCACCTCTTCAGCAGTTACCCGGTGAGCTGGGAGCTGAGTTACATCGCCGGGCACACCTCGGTACGCAGCACCACGGATGCCGACGACATGCTGACCAGCGCACTTGAACTGCACTCGGCCGACGCGTTCGCGGGGATGCTGTGCTGGGACGAGGCGTCGATCCTGGCGGCGGCCCGCGTTACGCAGGCGCTCGGACTTCCCGGTGGGGACCCGGCGGTGGTCGAGCGCTGTCGGGACAAGCGGCTCACGCGACTCACGCTCGACGAGGCCGGCGTCGCCCAGCCGCGCTCGGTCGCCGTGAGTACGGTCGACGAAGCAGTCACGGCCGCCACCGAGTTGGGTGGGCCGGTCGTGCTCAAGCCACGGGCGCTGGGCGGCAGCCTCGGAGTGGTGGTGGCGGACGACCCGGAACAGGTGCGCGAGCGCTTTCCGTTCACCCTCGGCACCGAGGTCGCCGGCGTGCCCCGGGCCGACGCCCCGGTCCTCGTCGAGCAGTACGTCTCCGGGCCGGAGATCAGTGTTGACGCGGTCGTCCACCAGGGACGCGTTGAGGTGATGTTCATCGCCCACAAGGACCTCGGCTTCGCGCCGTACTGCGAGGAGGTCGGTCACCGGATGGACGGCGCTGATCCCCTGCTGAAGGACCCGGAATTATTGGACCAGCTCCAGCACATCCACACCGCCCTGGGCATCCGCGACGGCGCCACCCACACCGAGTTCAAGCTCACCGGGAGCGGTCCGGTGCTCATCGAGGTGAACGGTCGACTGGGTGGGGATCTCATTCCGCAGCTCGGTCAGCTGGTGACCGGGATCGACCCGGCCCTCGCCGCCGCGTCCGTCGCCTGTGGCCGGTCCCCCGAGCTGCGGCCCGACCGTACGCTCGTTGGCTCGGTCCGCTTCTACTACCCGGACCGGGAGGGGACGATCGGCGCGGTGCGGGTAGAGGAGAGTGGGCTTCCGGGAACGGTCGCACTCGTCATGCCGGTGGCCGAGCCGGGTTTCCGGGTGGCGCCACCACCCGAGGGAATCATGGAGGGACGGCTGGCGGTCGCCGTCGCGGTCGGTGACGACCCGGCCGGGTGTCGGGCGACTCTCGACGCCGTCGCAACGCGGATCCGGACGGTCTGGGCATGACCGCCACGACGGATCAGGAGCAGGACGGCTCCGCACGCGCCGCCGACGGAATCTGGGTCACCTTCCGCGAGTCCCCGCCGGCCGTCTGGGTGATGCTGGCCGGCGTTGTGATCAACAGTATCGCCAGTTTCCTTCAGCTCTTCCTCGTACTGTTCATGACGGAACGGGGCTACAGCGCGGCCCAGGCCGGTTTCGCCCTCGGGTCGTACGGCGGCGGTGCGGTGCTGGGCATGTTGGTCGGCGGCGTCCTCGCGGACCGGCTGGGGCCACGCAACTCGATCGTCATCAGCATGACCGGATCGGCAGCTCTGATCGGGGCGCTGCTGTACGCGCCGAACTACCCGATGCTGCTGGTGACCGTGCTACTGGTGAGCGCCGTCGCCCAGTTCTACCGCCCAGCCGCGCAGACGCTCATCGCCGAGCTGACCCCACCGCACCGACTGGTCATGGTCACCGCGATGTACCGGCTGGCGCTGAACATCGGGATCACCCTCGCACCGTTGCTGGGCGCGGCCCTGGCGACCATCTCGTACGACTGGCTCTTCCGGGCCGAGGCACTCGCGGCGCTCGGGTACGCAGTGCTGGCCTTCGTGGCGCTGCCGCGCCGCCCACGCTCACCGGGCACGAGTACGGAGGCCGCCGCCGTGCCGGTGCCGCCGAAGAGCAGCTACGCGGCCGTGCTGCGGGACCGGCGCTACATGTTCTACCTGGTGGCGATGTTCCTTAACTCGGTTGTCTACGTCCAGTACGTGGTGACCCTGCCGCTCGACATCGCCAAAGAGGGGTTGAGTGTCTGGTGGTTCAGCGTGGCCGTGTCCCTCAACGGCCTGCTGGTGATCACCTGCGAGCTCGTGGCGACGAGGGTGGTCCAGCGCTGGCCGCTGCGCATCGTCGCAGGGCTGGGGTTGGGCTTGGTCGGCGTGGGCTACGCGATCTATGGAATCGCTCCGCTCGCCGCCGTCATCATCGTCGGGACGCTCATCTGGACCCTGGGCGAGATCATCGGCGGCCCGACCCTGTTCGCGCACTCCGGTCTCGTGGCGCCTCCGCACCTGCGCGGGCGGTACGCCGGTGCCATGCACGCCGCCTTCGGCCTCGGCACCGCGGTGGGTCCGGTGCTCGGAGCGTTCCTCTGGTTCCACGCGGGCCGAGCCGTGTGGCTCTGGTTCGCGCTGATCTCGGGCCTCGCCGTGGTGTTCGGCCTCATCGGCTTCGGCCCACGCACCAGTGATGGCGCGACGTCCGGCCCGTCGAACCCCACAGCGGAATCCGATCCGACGCCGGCTCGGCGCGGGGACGAAAGCAGCTGAGTCTCGCTGCGCTGGCGCTGGTCAGAGCGTGCGGCCGAACGAGACGCAGCCCTCCTCGTCCTTGTAGAAGCCGAAGTTCGGGATCCGCTCGTAACCGGCGGAGGCGTACATGGCGATCGCCTCGGGCTGCTTGTCGCCGCACTCCAGGACCACCCGCTTGCGGCCCTGCTCGCGGGCCGAACGCTCGACGGCCGTCAGGACGGCGCGGGCCACGCCCCGCCCACGCGCCGTCGGGGCGGTGTACATCCGCTTCACCTCCGCGCAGTCCGTGCCGTGGCTGCGCCAGCCGCCGCAGCCGACCGGCTCACCGGCCAGATAGGCGACGAGGAACGCCCCATCGGGCGGCTCGAACTCGGTCGCGTCGACGGGGGTGTCATCACCGTTGCCGCCGTAGCGGACAGCGAGGTCGGTCAGCGCGGCATGGATCAACTGCTGCGCCACAGGTGCGTCGAAACGCACGGCCCGGATCTCAATCTCACTCACAGTGCCCAGAATACGACCGCTGGCGGGCCTCACCGGAAGTGGTCCCAGCCGGCCGGGCCGTCGTGCGGCGCGCCGTCGACAGTCACCCCGGCACCGTCCGTGACCACCCCGATCGGCAGCCAGTCCGGCGGCAACACCACCCCCGGCGGGAAGGTCGCGGCCAGCGCGTGGTCGTCGCCACCGGCGAGGATCCAGGTGTACGGGTCGACGCCGAGCGCCCGCGCCGCGTCGGCCATCTGCCGGGGCACCTCGAACGCGTCGCGGCGCACGTCGATAGCGACCCCGCTGGCCGCCGACACGTGCCCGAGGTCGGCGAGCAGCCCGTCCGAGACGTCGATCATCGAGGTGGCGCCGAGCCGGGCGGCCTGCGGGCCGGCCGGATAGGGCACCTGCGGCCGCCGGTACGCCTCGACCAGCAGCCGGGGTGTGCGGAAGCCCCGGGTGAGCACGGTCAGCCCGGCTGCCGCGTGCCCGGTGCGCCCGGCCAGGGCGAGCACGTCCCCGGGGCGGGCGCCGGAGCGCAGCACGGGCGGGCGGCCCGCCAGGTCGCCCAGCGCGGTGACCGCGACGGTCAGGGTGGGGCTGGACGACATGTCGCCGCCGACGACGCTCGCGCCGACGGTGGCCGCCTCGGCGGAGAGTCCGTCGGCCAACTCCTCCGCCCAGCCGGTGTCCAGGTCCGCCGGCATGCAGAGGGCGACGAGCAGGGCGGTCGGCGTGGCCCCCATGGCCACGATGTCGGCGAGGTTGGCCGCCGCCGCCCGGTGCCCGACGTCGCGCGCGGAGGACCAGTCCCGCCGGAAGTGCCGCCCGTCGACGAGGACGTCGGTGGAGGCCGCCACCCGTCCGTCCGGCGCGGCCACCACCGCCGCGTCGTCACCCGGGCCGAGCAGGGTCGTCGGTCCGTACGTCAGCCGGGCGGTGATCTTTCCGATCAGCCCGAACTCCCCGATTCCGGACACGCTGGCACCGCCGCCGGTGTTCCGCCCGTACTGCCCGGCTCCGCCGTCCTCGCTCACCGCTGCTCCTTGACCACCGATAGGGATCAGACCTGGTCCGTAAGGTAGTTTCACCCTTCGGGCCGCTCCCGGGCGGCGACGGACGGAGGTCTAGTCGTGGTACAGGCGTACATCCTCATCCAGACCGAGGTGGGCCGGGCACGTGACGTGGCGGGTCTCATCGCGGACCTCGCCGGCGTGGTGCGCGTCGACGCCGTCACCGGGCCGTACGACGTGGTCGTCCTCACCGAGGCGAACACCGTCGACGAACTCGGCAAACTCATTGTCAGCAAGGTGCAGATGGTGCCTGGCATCACCCGCACCCTCACGTGTTCGGTGGTGCGGCTGTAAGTGGACGAGATGACGAACTCCTCCGCTGCTCTGGACGACGGCGCGCGCGACGCGTCCGACGGGACACCCGAGCCGGCTGACGGTATCGGTGCGGCGGCCGACCCGGCCGCCGCCGCGCCGGCCGGGCGGGACCGGACCATTCGTGGCGCCGCTCTGCTGGCCACGTTGATCGCGTTGCCGATCACGCTGCTGGTGGCCGTGTTCGCCTTCACCAAGCTCACCCCGGACGCACCGGCCGCCGCGCCGTCCCCGTCCGCGACAAGCCCCCGGGCGCAGTCCACCGCACCGGTGGAGATGGCCGCACCGGCCCTGGCCGCCCGCCCGGCCACGGTCTGCCGGGCCCTGCTCTCCCAGTTGCCGACGAGCATCCGCGACCTGGCCCAGCGGCCGGTCACCGCCGGCCCGGAGCAGAACGCGGCGTACGGCGACCCCGCGCTCACCGTGGCCTGCGGCGGCGCCGAGCCGACCTTCCCCGCCACCGACGAGGTCTGGACCGTCAACCGAGTCTGCTGGCACCTGGCCGAGCAGGGCGAGCAGACCGTGCTCACCACCGTCGACCGGGAGACGTCGATCGAGGTGCGCGTCCCGCGTACGTACGAGCAGCCGTTGCAGTGGGTGCCGTCGATTTCCAGCACGATCGTGGCGAGCGTGCCCTCCGGCGGCGCCATCCCGTCCGGCTGCCAGCGCTGAGCTGGCCCCCCGCGCCGACCGAGCCGCGCGGGGGGACCGGGTTGCTCAGTGCAGACCGACGCCGCGCCGTTGGGCGGTACGGATCAGCCGGTTGACAAGCTTCGGGTACTCCAGGCCGGAGGCCGCCCACATCCGCGGGAACATCGACGTCGGGGTGAACCCGGGCATCGTGTTGATCTCGTTGAGATAGACGTCCAGCTCGGGGGTGACGAAGAAGTCGGCCCGGGCCAGACCGGCGCAGTCCAGCGCGGTGAACGCGCGGACCGCGTACTCCTGCACCTGGCGGGTCACCCGCTCCGGCAGGTCGGCCGGGATGTCGTACTCGCAGGAGTCGTCGAGGTACTTCGCCTCGAAGTCGTAGAAGTCGTGGTCCGCGACGACCCGCACCTCGGCCAGGACGGACGCCTCGGGTGTGCCCCCGGCCTCGCCCTCCAGCACGCCACACTCGATCTCGCGGCCGACGATCGCGGCCTCGATGATGACCTTCGGGTCGAACTGCCGGGCGGCGGCGACCGCGGTGTCCAGGTCCGCCCAGTCGGTGACCTTGCTGACTCCGAAGGACGATCCGGCCCGGGACGGCTTGACGAAGACCGGCAGGCCGAGCCGCTCCTTGTCCTGCTCGCTGAGTGTCATCCCGTTGCGCAGCACGGCGTACGTGCCGACCGGGATGCCCTCGACGGCGCAGAGCTTCTTGGTGAACTCCTTGTCCATGGCGGCCGCGGAGGCGAAGACGTTCGCCCCGACGTAGGGGATGCCGGCCATCTCCAGCATGCCCTGGATGGTGCCGTCCTCGCCGTACGCGCCGTGCAGCACCGGGAAGACCACGTCGACGTCGGCGAGCACCCGGGGGCCTTCGGTCGGGTCGAGCACCATCAGGCCGTTGCCGGTCGGGTCGGCGCGCAGCACGATGTCGTCCCCGGAATCGGCGGTGATCTCCGGCAACCGACGGGCTTCGATGGCGAGCTGGGCGGGGTCTCCGTTGGTCAGCACCCACTGGCCGGCTCGGGTGATGCCGACGGGCACCACCTCGAACTCGTCCGGGTCGAGCGCGCCGAACACGCTGCCGGCGCTGACGCAGGAGATGCCGTGCTCCGGGCTGCGGCCGCCGAAGACGATCGCCACGCGGGTTTTGCCTGGGGTGGTCACTCCGGTCACCTCTTCGTACGCGACTGCGGCTGGTCGTGCTCGCCGGTGGCGCTCACTCGGTTGACCTTACTGTGCGTGGCGATGGGACGAGGCGATACCCGGCGAGCCACGGCGCGACACGTCGATCGGTCATCACGGGATATACGGTGCGTGATGGGACGATTGCCATCCGGTGGAGGTTCGGCCGGGGCCTGGTCAGTCGTGGGCGTGCCGGCGGCCGACCGCGATGACCTTCACCCGCTGCCGGCCGGCGCGCACCATGCCCAGCGCCATGAACGCTCCGGCGATCCGGTCGGCGGCCTCCCGACTGCTGGCGCCGACCACTTGCCGTCGCCGCTCGGGCACGGTCCGCTCGTCGCGGTCGACGCCGTCGACCGGACGCACGTCGGTGAGCACCACCAGGAAGCGGGTCATCGGGGGCCGACCTGGCGTAAGTGGTAGGACTCCGGAACGGTACGCACGTCGTCGTCTCCTTCCGGCGGGCCGGGATGGCGCGGCACGCGACGATCGGGCACGGGGGAGAAACCCGATCGCCGCGCGCCCCATCCCTCCGGTCGCTCACCACCACCGTCGCCACGACAACCGGCGGTGAGGACGCGCTAACAGATTGACACGTTCACCGCCGTGAATGCAACTCTCATCGAGACGCTCCCATGCAGACGTTCCCAAGGATGTGTGCGACCATCGATGCATGGCTCCGAAGACAGCCCGTGCCCGCCGGCTCGGCATCGCCCTGCGCCACCACCGGGAAGCCGCCGGCCTGACGCTGGAAACCGCCGCGGATGAGATCAACAGCACCCGCAGCACCCTCTCCCGGTACGAGAACGCCCAGTCCCTGATCACCCCGGCCACCGTGCGCGCGCTGCTCACGTCGTACGGGGTGGGTGCCGAGGAGGTGGCCGCGGCGGTGCAGCTCGCCAAGGACGCCCGCAAGCCAGGCTGGTGGGTCTCGTACTCCTACCTGCTGGATCCGCGCACCATCGACTTCATCGCGCTGGAGGCCGAGGCGACCGCGATCGCCAACTTCGAGCCCTCCGTGGTGCCCGGCCTGCTCCAGACGGCCGACTACATCCGTGGCGTGATGCGCGGTGGTCCGCACACCCTCACCGACGACCTGGTGGAGCAGCGGGTCAAGGTCCGACTCGACCGGCAGCAACGGCTCACCGGCGACGATCCGCCCATCCTCGACGCGATCATCGACGAGGGCGCACTGCTGCGCCCGGTCGGCGACCAGTCGGGGATGGACGGCCAACTGCGGCACCTGGTCAAGATGGCCGAGTTGCCGAACATCACCGTGCAGGTGATCCCGCTCTCCGCCGGCTACCACCGGGGCACCCGAGGCTCCCTGCACATCCTCGAGTTCGCCGATCCGGAGGATCCGATCATCGCCTCGGTGGAGACCGTCGCCGGTCAGATGATCCTCGACCGAGCCGGCGAGACGCGGACCTGCACCAAGATCATGGAGCACCTCCGAAGCGTGGCGCTCAGCCCGGCCGACAGCCGCGGAATGCTCCTGACAGCCCTGAAGGGACGGTAAGACCAATGACACCGACGATCACAGCGGCCATGGCCGCGGCGGCGTGGCGCAAGAGCAGCCGCAGCGGCGACGAGGGCGCCTGCGTGGAGGTGGCCGCGATCCCGCGGCTGGTGGCCGTCCGCGACTCCAAGGACCCGTCCGGGCCCGCGCTGCTGTTCCCGCCGACCGCCTGGGCCGCCTTCGCCCAGGCACCTCCCCTGCAGTGACCGGGAGGCCGAGGCACTGATTCGACAAACCGCACCACCACCCGCCGCCCCGGCCGCCGCACCGCCGACCACTCGGCGCGGCGACCGGGGCGGACCGGACTGAGGCGACACACGGCCGGCGAGGCCGGACTCAGGCGACGAGCGGCCGGTCGGGACCGGCGTCAGCCGACGAAACGCCGGACTCAGGCGACCAACGGCCGGGGCTCCGGGACGGCACGCAGCGCCTCCAACGCGGCGATCGCCACGCCCCGGGCACCGGCCATGTCCCGGTCCGGCACCAGCGCGAAGGTGGCCACCGCCGCCTGCTCCTCGCGAAGCACGGTGTGCTCACGGACCGTCGCCAGGAACCAGTCGCGGAACTCGGGCGCCGCCTCCACCACCCCACCACCGACGAAGTACGCGTGCGGATCGGTGAAGTTCGCCGCGACGGTGAACAGCCGGCCCAGCGCCATCGCCTGCTGGGTGAAGAGGTCCCGCGCGAGGGCATCCCCCCGCTCGCCGTACCCCCGGACCAACTTCGCCGCCCGGGCCACCGGCTCGGCGGTGAGCGGGTGGTCGGGATAGCGGGTCAACCAGTACGGCAGGAGGTTACGTTCGATGCCGGTCAGCGAGGCGATGCTCTCCACGTCCCCGGTGAAGCCGCAGGCGCAGGTAGGCTCCGACTGCCCCGGGCCGAGCAACCCGCCCAGCGGAATGTGCACGTGCCCAAGCTCCCCGGCCATCCCGGCGGCGCCGGCGATCACCCGGCCGCTCTCGACCACACCGCCGCCGAGGCCGGTGCCGACGATCGCAGAGACCGACGAGCGGTTCATCGCGTCCTCGCCGAAATGCACGTGGTGGGCGTAGAGGGCGGCCGCGTTGCCGTCGTTGTGGTAGATCACCGGCAGGCCGAGCCGTCGCTCCAGCGCGCCCCGCACGTCGAAGCCCCGCCACGCCGGCTGCGAGAAGTTCGTGGAACCCCGCGACGAGATGACGCCGTCGGCGCTGGCCGGGCCGGGAGTGTCGAGCCCCACCGCCCGGACCAGCTCACGGGGCACGCCGGTCTGTGCCAGGGCGCCGTCCAGCGCCCTGGCCAGGGCCTCGATCGCCGCCTCCGGCCCGGACCGCACCTCGCTGGGGATCTCCAACAGCCCGTCCACCAGGAAGCGGCCGTCCACCGTCAGCACGGTGGCGTTGTTGCTGGTGCCGCCGTTGTCCAGCCCGACGACCACCGGCACCCCTGCGCTGCCCACCGAAAACCGCCTCCCGCCCGTAAGAGTGTGAGCCGAGGCTAGTGCCAACCCCTCTCCCCCCGCCACGCCGGCCACCCGTGTGCTGGCAGAGGTGCCGACAGGCGTCACCGCACATCCCTTTTGACCAGAAGATCCGGTCTCGCGGTCGGCGCGGTCAGCTCGACGGTGCCGTGGCGTCGCCGCCGGGCGTCGCCCCCTGCCCTCCTCTTCCCCCCTTTGCTCTGCACCCGCCCATGCGCCAGTTACGGACCGTCAGTGGTGCGTGGGCGGGTGCAGAGCAAAGGGCGCGCAAGGGGGTCCGGCCAGGTTCTGCCCGCCACCGGGCCGACGCGGTGTCAACCGCGATGCGGCGTCATCCGGGGTGCGGGCTCAGTCGGGGCGTCGGGCGGTCACCGCGGTGCCGTCCAGATCCTCGTCCTGCCGCACGCCGGGCACCAGGCCGGCTGCCTCGAACGCCGCGCAGAGCGCGTCCACCTGCGTGACGCCGGCCTCGACGACCAGGTGCCCGCCCGGCGTCAACCAGTCGGCCGCCCCGACACCCACCCGGCGCAGCACGGAGAGCCCGTCCGGCCCGCCGTCGAGCGCCACCGGGGCCTCGTGCAGCCGCGCCTCCGGCGGCATCAGCGCCACCGCGTCGGTCGGCACGTACGGGGCGTTTGCCACCACCAGGTCCAGCCGGCCCCGCCATCGCGCGGGCAGGGGCGCGAACAGGTCACCCTCGTACACCTCGGCGCTCAGGCCGGAGAGGTTGCGGCGCGCGCACGCCACGGCCGCCGGGTCGATGTCGGCGGCGGCCAGCCAACGCGGCGCGAGCCGATGCGCCAGCGCGACGGTGGTGGCACCGGAGCCGCAGCACAGGTCGACCACCGCCGGAGCCGGGCCGGTCAACCCGGCCGCCACCTCGACCAGCAGGGCCGTCCGACCACGGGGCACGAAGACACCCGCGTCGACGGCGATTCGCAGGCCGCAGAACTCTGCCCAGCCGAGCAGGTACTCCAGCGGCTCGCCGGCCACCCGACGGTCGGTCAGGTCGGCCAACGTCGCCGGCGAGTCGGCGGCGGCCAGCAGCAGATCGGCCTCGTCCTCGGCGTAGACGCAACCGGCGGCACGCAGCCGGCGTATCAGGGCGGGCCGATCGGTGGGTGTCACAGGCCTCCGGAGCGTGGTCCGGCCGCGTCCAGGGCGGCGGCGATGTCGGCCACCAGGTCGGGGGTGTCCTCCACACCGCAGGACAGCCGGACGAAGCCGGGCGCGGTGTCGTCACCCCACTGCGCCCGCCGGTCCGCGGTGGTGTGCAGCCCGCCGAAGGAGGTCGCCGCCGCCACCAACCGGGCGGCCGCGACGAATCGGCCCACCCGGTCGGCGGTGCCCAGGTCGAAGGAGAGCACCCCGGGCATCCGGCGCATCTGCGCCGAGGCCACCGGGTACGCCGGGTCGTCCGGCCGCCCCGGCCAGCGCAGCCCGGTCACGTCCGGCCGGCCGGCGAGCAGGTCGCTGACGGCGGCGGCGTTCGCGCTCTGCCGGGCCAGCCGCAGGTCGAGGGTGGCCAGCGACCGGTGCGCCAACCAGGCGTCGAACGCGCCCGGGACCGAGCCGGTGCCGGTACGCCACCGCGTGACCGCGTCGATCAGCTCGGCGGACCGGCTGGCCAGGTAGCCCAGCAGCAGGTCGGAGTGGCCGGTGAGCGCCTTGGTGCCGGAGGCGACCACCAGGTCGGCGCCGAGGTCCAGCGGGCGCTGACCGAGTGGGGTGGCGGTGGTGTTGTCCACCGCGAGCAGCGCACCGGCGGCGTGGGCCCGCTCGGCCAGGGCTACGACGTCGACCACGTCCAGACCCGGATTGGCCGGGGTCTCCACGAGCACCAGCCGGACGCCCTCGAAGGACGGGTACGGCCCCACGGTCGGCACGAAGAGCACCCGCACGCCGATCGTCTCCAGCACGGTGGTGGCGAACGCCCGGACCGGGAAGTAGCCGTCGGAGGGCAGCACCACTGTGTCGCCCGGTCGCAGCAGGGTGAGCAGCGTCCCGGTGATGGCCGCCTGACCGCTGGCGAAGACCCGACAGTCACCGCCTTCCAACTCGCCCACGGCCGCTTCCAGCAGCCGTCGGGTCGGGTTGTCCGGGCGGCCGTAGCCGTTCGGCGACGTGCCCTGGCCCTGCCACGGGTCGAGGTGGTACGGCGCGGCGAAGACCGGCCCGGGCAGGAACGGATCCCCCGGTGCCGGTTCGGGCAGGCCGGCGCGTACGCAGCGGGTGCCGTCACCCAGTTCGCTCATCGGTTCCTCACTCGTACGACTCGGGTTTGGCGGTCCGGCTCATCAGGGTCTGCACGGCGAGGCGCGGGTCCATCCCCTCGTGGCAGATCCGCTCGACGTGCTCGGTGATCGGCATCTCCACACCGTGTGCCCGGGCCAGGTCTCGGATCGCCAGGCAGCTCTTCACGCCCTCGGCGGTCTGCCGGGTGGCGGCCTGGGCCTGCTCCAACGTCTCGCCCCGGCCGAGATGCTCGCCGAAGGTGCGGTTGCGGGCCAGCGGGGACGAGCAGGAGGCGACCAGGTCGCCCATGCCGGCGAGGCCGGCGAAGGTGATCGGGTCCGCGCCGAGTGCCACGCCCAACCGGGCCGTCTCGGCCAGCCCCCGGGTCATCAGCATGGCCCGGGTGTTGTCGCCGAAGCCCATCGCGGTGGCGATGCCGTACGACAGGGCGATCACGTTCTTGACCGCCCCGCCCAGCTCACAGCCGATCACGTCGTCGTTCGTGTACGGGCGCAGGTAGGGCGTCCGGATCGACGACTGCACGAGCACGGTGCGGTGGCTGTTCGTCCCGGCGACGACTGTCGCGGCGGGCTGCTCGGCGGCGATCTCCGGAGCCAGGTTCGGGCCGGAGACCACCACCACCCGGTCCGCGGCGACCCCGGCGGTCTCCACGATGACCTCGCTCATCCGCTTGGTGGTGCCGAGTTCGATGCCCTTCATCAGCGACACGAGTGTCGAGTCGGGGTGCAGGTGCCCGGCCCACTCGGCGAGGTTGCCGCGCAGGGTCTGCGACGGTACGGCCAGCACCACCACCTCGGCGCCGGTGATCGCCTCGGCCGCGTCGCGGGTGGCGGTGACCCGGGACGGCAGCAGCACACCGGGCAGGTACTCCGGGTTGCAGCGCTCGGTCCGGATGCTCTCCGCGACCGGCGCACGACGGGCCCACACCGTCACGTCCCGCCCCGCGTCCGCGAGGATCTTGGCGAACGCCGTGCCCCAGGAACCCGCACCGAGCACCGCGACGTGGCCGGTCACGCGACCGCTCCGGAGCGCGTCGGGATGGCCGGAACGGCCCCGGCGCGGGAGTTGACGCCCCGCCCGTTCACGCCGCCTCACCCTGCTGCTCGCGCCCGGCGGAGGACCGGGCCGGTCGCTCCCACAGCGGCGGCGGGGTGCCGCCGCGGACCTCGCCGAGCATGTCCCGCAGCCGCAACATGATGGTGTCCGTCATCTCCTCGAGGGTGGCCCGGGTCGGCTGGGCGTCGGCCCACCCGCTCAGGTCGATCGGTGCCCCGGCGACAACTGTCACCGGGATCCGGGGGCGCGGGTTGACGCGGCTGGTCCGGGGGTCGAAGAGCCGCTCCGGTCCCCACATCACCACCGGTACGACGGGAGCGCCGGTGGCCAGGGCCAGCCGAGCGGCTCCGGTCTTGGCCTTCATCGGCCACAGCTCCGGCTGTCGCGTGGTGGTGCCCTCCGGGTAGATCACCACGGCGCCACCGTGGTCGAGCGCGGCGACCAGGGAGTCCAGGGAGCGGACCGCGTCGACGCTGCCCCGGTCGACCGGGATCTGCCGGCACCGGTGCAGGATCCAGCCGATCACCGGCACCCGGAACACGCTGGCCTTGCCCAGGTACTGCGGCCAGCGCCCGGAATCGTAGATGAAGTGCGCGGAGACCAGCGGGTCGGCGTGCGAGATGTGGTTCGCCACGATGATGATGCCGCCGTCGCGGCGAAGGTGCTCCTGGCCACGCCAGGTCCGCCGGGTCCACACGGTCATCACCGGCTTCACCAGCCCCACGGCGAACCGTTGCCAGAACCCCAGCCTCCGCCGTGCCACTCTGCCTCCTCGTCGCGCCCCAACCCGCCGCGAGACCCCGCCCGCGACACCCGCAGCGGAAATCATGCCTGCTCGCCCCCGGTACGGCCAGCGAGGGTCCCGCCGTCCTGCTGGCAGGATTGCGGGCGTGAGTCAGCCGAGGTGGGCCGTTGTGGTGCCGGTGAAGCATCTGGCCGCGGCCAAGAGTCGGCTGCGGGGCGCTCTGCCGGGCGTACCGCACGAGGAGCTGGCACTGGCCCTGGCGGCCGACACGTTCCGCGCGGTGCTGGCCTGCCCGGCGGTCGCCGAGGCCCTGGTGGTGACCGACGACGCTCGGGTGGCGGGGGCGGCGCGGGCCGCCGGCGCGCGGGTGCTGCCCGACGAGCCGGCCGCCGGACTGAACGCCGCGTTCCGGCACGGCGCGTCCGCGACGACCGCCGGGTGGGTGGCCGGGCTCACGGCGGACCTGCCGGCGCTGCGCCCGGCCGAGCTGGCCAGCGCGCTGCTCGCGGCACAGAACGGACGACCGGCGGTACGCCGTTTCGTGCCCGACGCGCCGGGCAGCGGCACCGTGCTGCTCACCGCCCCGCCGGGTGTGCCGCTGGACCCTCGCTTCGGGGTGGGCTCGGCGGTCGCGCACGCGGCGAGTGGAGCGCTGCCGCTCAGCGGCGACTGGCCCAGCCTGCGCCGGGACGTGGACACCGCCGCGGACCTGACCGCCGCCGCCCGGCTCGGGCTGGGGCCGCGCACCGCCGCGCTCGTCACCGCCGCCCGCCCGGCCCGCTCGGCGGGCTGACCCGCCCGGCCCGCTCGGCGGGCTGACCCGCCCGGCCCGCTCGGCGGGCTGACCCGCCCGGCCCGCTCGGGGCGCTGACCGCCGGGTGTACGGTGCCAGCATGCAGGGCACGGTGGCCAGCTACGACGCGGCGACGCGCAGCGGTGTCCTGCTGCTCGACGACGGCACCGAGATGCGTTTTCCCGCCCGGGCCTTCGACGCCTCCGGGCTGCGGCTGCTCCGGCTCGGCCAGCGGGTTCGCATCGACACCGATCCCGACGGAGAGGTCGTCCGAGTGACATTGCCGACGATGATCTGAGCCGGCGAGCCCAAGTTCATTTTGCGTTTACCGTAATCGGGTGATTATGAGCGGGTGAGCACCCCTCGCGAGCACCCGGCCCGCCCGACCACCACCGACCTCCGCAACGGCTCCCGTACGCGCGGCACCGACGGTCGCTTCCGCCCGTCCCGCGCCGAGCGGGCCGGCGCCGCCCGCGCCGACACCCTCGCCGACGATCCCGGCGCCGCCTCCTCCGGGCTGGACGAGGTCCTCGACCCCCCGGCGACCGTCGAGGCGGACGGTCCGGCCGCCGGCGCGGTCCACCCGGTCCTGCCGAGCGACCTGCCGACAGGCGACGAGGAGGACGACGACGAGCCGCCGGCGGCCCCGCCGCTGCCGGAGGACCGTTTCCTCAACCGGGAGCTCTCCTGGCTCGACTTCAACGCCCGAGTGCTCACCCTGGCCGAGGACCAGCGCACCCCACTGCTGGAACGGGCCAAGTTCCTGGCGATCTTCGCCAGCAACCTGGACGAGTTCTACATGGTGCGCATCGCCGGGCTGAAGCGGCGGCTCTCCGCCGGCCTGCCGGTGCGTGGCGGGGACCGGCTGCCGCTGCGTACCCAGTTGGAGATGATCGCCGAGCGGACCGCCGAGCTGGGCGCCCGGCACGCCGCCTGCTTCGTCGACGACGTGCTGCCCAAACTGGCCGACGAGGGCATCCGCATCCTGCGCTGGGGCGAGCTGGGCGACCCCGAGCGGGAGCGGCTGCGCACCTACTTCCGGGAGCACATCTTCCCGGTGCTGACCCCGCTCGCGGTGGACCCGGCGCACCCGTTCCCGTACATCTCCGGGCGGTCGCTGAACCTGGCGGTGGCGGTTCGCGACCCCGATGGCGGTTCGGAGCTGTTCGCCCGGGTGAAGGTGCCCAACAACGTCCCCCGCTTCGTGCGGGTGGACCGGGACCAGCCGGGCGTACGGATGCTGCCGGTGGAGGACCTGATCTCGGTGCACCTGGGCCAGCTGTTCAGCGGCATGCAGGTGGTCGAGTGCCACCTGTTCCGGGTCACCCGCAACGCCGAGGTGGAGGTCGACGAGGACCGCGACGAGGACCTGCTCCAGGCGCTGGAACGGGAGCTGGCCCGGCGCCGGTTCGGTCCGCCGGTACGCCTGGAGGCCGCCGCGTCCATCTCCGACCACATGTTGGAGTTGCTCGTCCGCGAGCTGGACATGAACGAGCAGGACGTGCTGCGGGTGCCCGGCCTGCTGGACCTGTCCGCGTTGTGGCAGGTCTACGGCGAGGCCGACCGGCCGGACCTCAAGGACCCGCCGTTCGTGCCGGCCACCCACCCCCGGCTCGCCGAGGGCGAGGTGCCGCGCAGCGTCTTCGCCACCCTGCGCGACGGGGACATCCTGGTGCACCACCCGTACCACTCGTTCGCCACGAGCGTGCAGCGCTTCATCGAGCAGGCCGCCGCCGACCCGAACGTGCTGGCCATCAAGCAGACCCTCTACCGCACCAGCGGCGACTCCCCGATCGTCGACGCGCTTGTCGACGCGGCCGCCGCCGGCAAGCAGGTGGTGGTGCTCGTGGAGGTGAAGGCCCGGTTCGACGAGGTGGCGAACATCGGTTGGGCGCGCACGCTGGAACGGGCCGGCTGCCACGTGGTGTACGGCCTGGTCGGCCTCAAGACGCACTGCAAGACCGCGCTCGTGGTCCGTCAGGAGGGCAACCAGATCCGCCGCTACTGCCACATCGGCACCGGCAACTACCACCCGAAGACCGCCCGGATGTACGAGGACTTCGGCATGCTGACCGCCGACCCGGAGATCGGCGCGGACCTGACCGACCTGTTCAACGTGCTCACCGGGTACAGCCGACAGACCGCGTACCGGCGGTTGCTCGTCGCCCCGCAGGGCATTCGCAGCGGGCTCATCGAACGGATCGAGCGGGAGATCTCGCACGTCCGGCTGGGCATGCCCGGCCTGGTCCAGTTCAAGGTCAACTCGCTGGTCGACGAGGGGGTGACCGACGCGCTGTACCGGGCCTCCCAGGCCGGTGTGCACGTCGACCTGCTCATCCGGGGCATGTGCACGCTGCGGCCGGGGGTGCCGGGGCTGTCGGAGAACATTCGCGTCCGCTCGATCCTCGGTCGGTTCCTGGAGCACTCCCGGGTCTTCCGGTTCGGCAACAACGGCGAGGCCGAGTTCTGGATGGGCTCCGCCGACCTGATGCACCGCAACCTCGACCGTCGAGTGGAGGCGCTGGTGCGGGTGAGCGACCCGATCGCCCGCGCCGAGCTGGACCAGGTGCTGGCCGCCGCGATGAGCCCCGACGTGGACGCGTTCGAGTTGGCCGGCGACGGCACCTGGACCAGGCGTACCGGCGAAGACGCAAAAGCGCGGGCTCACCTGCAGGAACTACTGCTGCGCCGGGTCGGTGGCACGGCCAGTTGACCGATCAGCGCCTAGGCTGAACTGATGGTCGAGGAGGAGCAGAAGTACGAGGTGGACGACGCCTATGTGCTGCCGGACCTGGCCGCCACGGCCCCGGCCGGCGGTCGGATCCGCGCCCTGCCACCGGTGACACTCGTGGCCCGCTACCTCGACACGGTCGACCTACGGCTGGCCCGGGCCGGTGCCTCGCTGCGCCACCGCCGGGGCGACGAGCTGCCCTGGACGGTGAAGCTGCCGACCGGGACGCCGGGCGTCCGGCACGAGATCTCCCGCCCTGGTCCGAAGGGCCAGCCGCCGCCGGACCTTGTCGAGTTGGTCACCGTCCTGCACCGGGGCGCCCCGCTGACCCCGGTGACAGTGGTGCGGACGGTCCGGCACGCGTACGAGGTGTGCGACAAGGCCGGCGCGGTCCTCGCCGAGGTGGTGGACGACCGGGTGACGGTGCTCGACGACGCCGGCGCCACCACCGACACGTTCCGCGAGCTGGAGGTGGAGCGCAAGGCCGGCGACCGGGCACTGCTCGATCGGATCGGGGCGGTGCTGCGCGAGGCGGGCGCCCAGGGCGGCACGTTCACCCCGAAGCACGTACGGGCGTTGGGCGCGTCGGCGCAGGCCGACCCGGATTTGGTCGCGCCGGCCGGGCTGACCGGGGAGCCGAGCGCCGGCGACGTGGTGACCGAGTCGATCCGCAAGGAGATCCGCCGGCTGTTGGCGCACGACCCGCTGGTCCGGCTGCGCGCCTCGGCGGGCGGTGGCGACTCCGCCGTGCACCAGATGCGGGTGGGCTGCCGACGTCTGCGCAGTGATCTGCGTACCTTCAAGCCGTTGATCCGCAAGACCTGGTCCCGTCCGCTGCGCGACGAGCTGCGCTGGCTGGCCGGTGTCCTCGGCGCGGCCCGCGACGCCGAGGTGCTGCGCGGGCGGTTGCGCGACACCGCGAGCGCCGATCCGCTCAGCCCGCTCGACCAGGGCGCGGTGGACCGGCTGGACGAGGTGCTCGCCCAACGGCAGCGGCAGGCGCTCGTCGCCATCGACGAGGCGTTGCGCTCCCCGCGCTACCTGGCCCTGGTGGACGCCCTGGTGCTGGCCGCCCGCGCGCCCCGGCTCACCCGTGCGGCGGCTGCCCCCGCGGCGGAGGCGTTGCCCGCGCTCGTGGCCCGGCCCTGGCGGCGGCTGTCCGGGCCGGACGGTGTCGACGGGCTCGACGCCCAGTCGCCGGACGAGCGCTGGCACGCCGTTCGCAAGGAGGGCAAACAGGCCCGGTACGCGGTGAACGCGGTGGCGTCGACCGTCGGCAAGGGCGCGCGCCGGCTGTCCCGCGCCCTGGCCGTCGTGCAGGACGTGCTCGGCGAGCACCAGGACGCGGCAGTGGCGGCGGACACCTGGCTGGAGATCGCCGCCGAACGGCCGGACGACCACGAGCTGGCGGTCACCGCCGGGCGGCTGGCCGAGCGGGAACGCCTGTCGGTACGCCGGATGCGGGACCTCTTCCCGGCCGCCTGGCACCGGGCCACCCGACGGCGGCGGACCGGTTGGCTGCCGTGACCGGCATCCGGGCGGCGGGCGGGGTGGCCTGGCGGCCGACCGCCGACGGCGTACGCGTCTGTGTGGTGCACCGCCCCCGCTACGGCGACTGGACGCTGCCCAAGGGCAAGCTGGAACGGGGTGAGCACCCGCTGGCCGCCGCGGTGCGCGAAGTCGCCGAGGAGGCCGACGTCCGGGGCGTGCCGCAGGTCCGGCTGCCGTCGGTGCGGTACCGCAGCGAGGGGCAGGACAAGCTTGTCGACTACTGGTCGATGCTCGCGGCTGCCCAGGGCGGTTTCCAACCGAACACCGAGGTGGACGACATCCGCTGGCTCGCGGTGGACGACGCGATCCAGTTGGTCAGCTACCCGCACGACGCCGAGGTGCTGGCGGCGTTCGCCGCGCTGCCGGCGGTCACCGCGACTGTCGCGCTGGTCCGGCACGCGCACGCCGGTAAGCGGGCCACCTGGTCCGGCCCGGATGTCGGCCGGCCCCTGGACGCCGAGGGATGGGCCCAGGCGGCCGCGCTGGCCGACCTGGTCGCCCTGATCCGACCGGCCCGGCTGGTGTCGGCGTCACCGCGACGCTGCGTGCAGACACTGGACCCGGCCGCCGCGCTGCTCGACCTGCCGATCGAGATCTGCGGCGACCTGGACGAGCCACAGGCCGGCCAGCAGGCCGACGAGCAGATCCTCGCCACCGCCGCCACGGTGCTGGAGTTGGCCACCGCCGGTGGGCAGGTGGCGGTGTGCAGCCAGGGCAAGGTGCTGCCCGGTGCCCTGCAACGGTTGACCGGCCGCACCGACGAGGACTTCACCACCCCCAAGGGCGGCGGGTGGCTGCTCGCCTTCGGTGGCGACCGGCTGCTCGCCGCCGACCGCCTGTAACGCGCCGCCCGGTCAGCGGGGTGGCAGGGTCAGGGTCACCGCCACCGGCAGGTGGTCGCTGGCCGTGCCGCGCGGCGCGACCGGATCGGTCGCGGTGAGGCCGGGCGAGACGAAGATGTGGTCGATCTGCTGGCGCGGATCGTCGGCGGGGCTCGTCGCCAGTGGTCGGGCGGTGGCCAACGCGTCGACCAGACCGGCCGCGGTGAACTGTCCGAACGCCTCGTCGCCGGGCTCGGTGTTCAGGTCACCCGCCACCACGAGCGGCCGGCCGGCCGCGTACCCGGTGGCGAAGTCGGCGACCGCACGGGCCTGGACCACCGGACCCCGCCCGGGTGGAGGTTGCAGGTGGGTGCTCACCACGGCGGTACGGACGCCGTCGCCGAGATCCAGCGTGACGGCGAGCGCCTGCGCGCCGGTGGGCGCCCCGACGGCCGGCAGGGCAAGGGTCCGCGGATCGGTGACCGGCCAACGGCTGAGCACCGCGTCGCCCCACACCGGGTCCGCGGCCGGCCCGAAGACGTACTGCATGTCGAGCCGATCGGCCAGCAGGTCCAGGGTGTCGTGCCCACCGTTGAGCAGCCAGGCCCGGTCCACCTCGCTGAGCAACACCACGTCCGGTTGTTGCCTGTCGACGGCCTCGGTGAGCCCGTTCAGGTCGAACCGACCGTCCAGCCCGAAACCCATCCGGATGTTGTACGCCACCACGGTCAGCCGCTCCGGTGGGCCCTCGCGGTTGCTGGCCACCTGCACCTCGTCGGCGAGCACCGGCGCCAGCAGGGCCAGTGCGGCGACCGCCCCCGCGGCCCGGAGCGGCGGAAACGGCCCGGGGGTGGGGTGGGCCAGGGGACGGGCCGTGAACGCCACCACGGCGACCAGCAGGGCCACCAGCACGGGCACCGGAGCGTTGGGGTAGCCGAGGTCGTAGGCGGAGTAGTACCCGACGGCACCGAGCGCGAAGACGAGCATGCCGGCGGCGACCGCGTACCCCCGCCGGGCCGCCGACCGCGCGTCGGCCGCCTCGTCGACCGACTCACCGCCGGCGGCGACCGCCTGATCCCCGGCAGCGACCGCCTCGTCGACCGACTCACCGCCGGCGGCGATCGCCTCGTCCCCGGCAGCGTCCGCCGGACCGGCAGCGACCGCTGGACCGGCAGCGACCACTGGACCGGCAGTGGTGTCGCTCCTCGGGCTGGTGGCGTCGTCGGTGCGGGCGAGGCAGGCGCCGAGACCGAGGGCGGCGAGCAGGACGCCGGGGAGGAGCAGGTCACCCTGGCCGAGGGCGAACAGCACGGCACCGACCACCACCGCCACCGGCCCGTACGCTCGGCCCCACCGCTCGGACGGTCGGGTCAGCGCGGTGTACAGGAAGGCCGCGACCGCCACCGGCACCGGCGCCATGCCGAGCAGCGGCGAGCGCGCCACACCGCCGCCGACTTGCAGGTACGACATTCCGGTCTGGGCCAGCGCCGGGGAGAGCGCCACCATGCCGGCCAGCAGCAGCGCCGGCCCCGCCAGCAGCCAGGCCCGAACCCCACCAACGCCCGCCCGGCTCCCGGAACCCGCCGCTCCCGCCCCGCTGCCAGAGCCCGCCGTACCGGCCGCGCTGCCGGAACCCGCCGTACCGGCGGCGCTGCCAGAGCGTGCCGTACCGAACAGGAACAGGGCCACCGTCACGGAGCTGAGCAGCCAGGCCACCCAGTCGCCCCGCCAGACCAGGTCGACGGTGTCCAGCGCGGCGTGCAGGGCCGCGTTGACCGCGAACCCCAACGCCAGCCCCGGGACCGGTCGGTCGGTGTCGGCGGCGACGCCGACCAACCAGACGAGCCCGGCGAGCAGCCCGGCGGTGGCCAGCCAGAGCTGCGTACGCCCTCCGGGCGCGACGGTGAGCGCGAGCCGGGCGACGGCCAGCAGGACGGCGGCGGCGACCGTGACCGGGCGGGCGCCGACCCGGCGAACCACAGCGGGTGCGCCCAGGGCGAGCACGAACCAGCCGAGGGCGAACGCGCCCATCAGCTCGGCCGGGGTGGACGCCGCCTGACCGAAGATGGTGATGATGCCGGGCAGCCAGACGCGCAGCACGTCGATGAGCAGGAGTACGCCCAGCGCGAGTGTCCCGGTGGTGACCTGGCGGTAGCGCACCGGTGCCCCATTTCGGTGTCGGCGGACCGGCGGAGGGGGGCCGGCACGGCGATTCTGCGCGAGCGCGCCGACCGGGTCAACGGTCCCCGTACGCCGAAAGGGCGTCCACCAACGGGTGGACGCCCTTTCGGTGCTGGTCGGTCAGCGCTTGCTGGCCGCCTTCTTGGCCGGAGCCTTCTTCGCCGGCGCCTTCTTGGCCGCCGTGCTCTTGCTCGCCGTCGCGGTGGTCTTCTTCGCCGCGGTCGACTTGGTCGCCGCGGTGGTCTTCTTCGCCGCGGTGGTCTTCTTGCTGGCGGCCGTCTTGGTCGCCGTGGTGGTCTTGCTCGCCTTGGCCGGGGCGGTCTTCTTGCTGGCGACCGTCTTGGTCGCCGTGGTGGTCTTGCTCGCCTTGGCCGGGGCGGTCTTCTTACTGGCCGCCTTGGCCGCGGTTGCCTTGGTGCCCGCGGCCTTGGCGCCTGTCGCCTTGGTGCCCGCCGCCTTGGTGCCGGCCGTCTTGGCCGTGGCGGTGGTGGTGGCGGCCTTCTTCGTCGCCACCGTGGCCTTCGGCACCTTGCCGCTGGCCACCATCTCCTTGAATCCGGCGCCGGGGCGGAAGGTCGGGACGGATGTCTTCTTGACCTTCACCGCCTCGCCGGTACGCGGGTTGCGCGCTGTTCGTGCACCACGCACACGCTTTTCGAACGCTCCGAATCCGGTGATCGCCACCTTCTCGCCCTTGGTGACCGCCGCCTGGACCTCGGTGAGGACCGCCTCGAGGGCGTTCGTCGCCGTCTTCCGGTCCCCCAGGCGAACAGCGAGCGCCTCGATGAGCTCGGCCTTGTTCACGACTTCCTCCCGATTGTGCAACTGACTCGTCGCGAGCCATTCTGCGCGCACGTTATGCCCTGCGCTGCCGGGACACAAACATTCGGTAGAAAAAAGCCCTTGTGTCGTAACGGATTCACCCCCACCGGTGGGACCGATGGGGGTGGAATCCGCTGTGCGGCCGAGCGTACGGCTATGCCACGGAGGGCAGGAACGGCAGTCGGCGGGCCTCGTAGGAGTCGATGTCGGCGACGTTGCGGAGGGTGAGTCCAATGTCGTCGAGGCCCTCCAGCAGCCGCCAACGACTGAAGTCGTCAAGCGGGAACGACCAGTTGGCGTCCCCGGCCCGGAGCTGGCGGGCGGTCAGGTCGACGGTCACCGGGGTGGTCGGATCCGCCTCGACCAGATCCCACAACTCTTCGACGGCTTTCAATTCCAGCTCGACCGGCAACAGACCTTCCTTGAGGGCGTTGCCGCGGAAGATGTCGCCGAAGCGGGGCGCCACCACCGCGCGGAAGCCCCAGTCCCGCAGAGCCCAGACCGCGTGCTCCCGGGAGGAGCCGGTGCCGAACTCCGGACCGGCGATCAGGATCGACGCGGCGGAATAGCGTTCATCGTTGAGGACGAATGTCGGCTCTTCCCGCCACGCGCTGAACAACCCGTCGGCGAAGCCGGTCCGCGTCACCCGCTTGAGGTACACGGCGGGGATGATCTGATCGGTGTCCACGTTGGACCGCCGCAGCGGCACGGCCGTGCCGGTGTGGGTGGTGAACTTGTCCATCTCCTGGCGTCCCTTCTACAGGTCGGCGGGGGCGGCCAGCCGGCCGACCACGGCGGTGGCGGCGGCGACCGGCGGGGAGACCAGGTGGGTACGCCCACCCCGGCCCTGACGGCCCTCGAAGTTGCGGTTCGAGGTGGAGGCCGAGCGCTCACCCGGCTTCAGCGTGTCGGGGTTCATCCCGAGGCACATGGAGCAGCCGGCGAACCGCCACTCGGCACCGGCGTCCGCGAAGACCTTGTCCAGCCCCTCGGCCTCGGCGGCCTCCCGGACGGCGGCGGAACCGGGCACCACGAGCATCCGGACCCCGTCGGCGACCCGGTGGCCCCGCAGCACGTCGGCGGCGGCCCGCAGGTCCTCTAGCCGGCCGTTGGTGCAGGAACCCACGAAGACCACGTCGATGGGCAGCTCCCGCAGTGGGGTGCCGGGGCGCAGGTCCATGTATTCCAGGGCGCGGCGGGCGGCGGTGCGCTCCGAGTCGGTGACGAAGTCCTCCGGGTCCGGCACCGGAGCGCTCAGCGGCGCCCCCTGCCCCGGGTTGGTGCCCCAGGTGACGAACGGGGTGATCCGGCTGGCGTCCAGGGTCACCTCGGCGTCGTAGCGCGCGCCCTCGTCGGTGGGCAGCGTCCGCCACCACTCCAGCGCCGCGTCCCAGTCCGCGCCCTGGGGCGCGTTCGGCCGACCCTTGAGGTACGCGAAGGTGGTCTCGTCCGGCGCGATCATGCCGGCCTTGGCGCCCCACTCGATGGACATGTTGGCGATGGTCATCCGCCCCTCCATGGAGAGGGCCTCGATCGCCTCGCCGCGGTACTCGACGATGTGCCCGCGCCCCCCGCCGGTGCCGACCTGGGTGATCAGCGCGAGCACCAGGTCCTTGGCGGTGACGCCCGGGGCCAGCCGGCCGGTGACGTTCACGGCCATCGTCTTCGGCCGGCTCTGCGGCAGCGTCTGGGTGGCCAGCACGTGCTCCACCTCGCTGGTGCCGATGCCGAAGGCGAGCGCCCCGAACGCGCCGTGGGTGGCGGTGTGCGAGTCGCCGCAGACGATCGTCATGCCCGGCTGGGTGACACCGAGCTGCGGGCCGATCACGTGCACGATGCCCTGGTTCTCGTCGCCGAGCGGGTGCAGCCGCACCCCGAACTCGGCGCAGTTACGCCGCAACGTCTCGATCTGCGTACGCGACGTCGGGTCCTCGATGGTGAGCAGGTCACCACGGCGCAGGCGGAACGCCGGGTCGGCGTACCCGGTCGGGGTGTTGTGGTCCTCGGTCGCGAGGGTCAGGTCGGTACGACGCACCCGGCGGCCGGCGAGCCGCAGCCCGTCGAACGCCTGCGGGCTGGTCACCTCGTGCAGCAGGTGCAGGTCGATGAAGAGCAGATCCGGCTCACCAGCGGCGGACCGTACGACGTGCGCGTCCCAGACCTTCTCGGCCAGGGTCCTCGGCTCAGGAGTGACTCCCACCATCTGGACATCCTAAATTCTGGGAGGTAAGTTTCGGCTTGTGGGACACAGTATGAGCGGTGTCGGCGTTCTCGACAAGGCGGTGGTCATCCTGGCCGCCTGCGTCGACGGCGCCAGCCTGGCCGAACTCGTTGATCGCACCAAGCTGCCCCGAGCCACCGCACATCGGCTGGCCCAGGCCCTGGAGATACACCGGATGCTGGTGCGGGACACCCAGGGCAGATGGCGCCCCGGGCCCCGCCTCGGCGAGCTGGCCAACGCCGCGCCGGACGTCCTGCTGACCGCCGCCGAGCCGTTGCTGGCCGCGCTGCGCGACGCCACCGGCGAGAGCGCCCAGCTCTACCTGCGCCGCGCCGACGAGCGGATCTGCGTGGCCGCCGCGGAACGCGCCAGCGGCCTGCGGGACACCGTTCCGGTCGGCTCGGTGCTGCCGATGACCGCCGGCTCCGCGGCGCAGATCCTGCTCGCCTGGGAGCCGCCGGAGGCGGTGATGCCACTGCTGCCGCGCAGCAAGTTCACCGGCCGCACCCTGGCCGAGGTCCGCCGCCGTGGCTGGGCGCAGAGCGTCGCCGAGCGGGAGGCCGGTGTGGCGAGCGTCTCCGCGCCGATCCGCGACCGCACCGGCCGAGTGATCGCCTCGGTGAGCATCTCCGGCCCCATCGAGCGCCTGGGCCGCCGCCCCGGCGAACGCCACGCCATGGCCGTAGTAAGAGCCGGCCAACGCCTCTCCGGCCTCTAACCAGTCCCCCACCCCTCCCCACCCGGCCCCTCCCCCACCCTTTCCCGCGTTGATCATGGGGTTAGCGTGACGCGCGACGGCGTGTCGCGCCCGCAAACCTCATGATCACCGGGGCCAGGGGGCGGGGACGGACGGGGGCGGGGACAGGGGGCAGGGCAGGGGGCAGGGGGCGGGGACGAGAAAGGCTCATCTCGCGGAGCGAGATGAGCCTTTCTGGTTGT
>NZ_JBNCNO010000012.1:71511-88892 GCF_049847025.1 Micromonospora sp. DT231
AGCCCCGACCGGATTCGAACCGGCGCTACCGCCTTGAGAGGGCGGCGTCCTGGGCCGCTAGACGACGGGGCCAGAACTTTCCTGTTCACCGCCCTCGCGAGCGGTGCGGCTGTAGTCTAGCGGCACCGTACCCGGACACAAGCGCGGGGTGCGGGGTCGCACGCGGGGTCTAGCGGGCGGACACGAAACAGCCCGCCTCACCTGGTGAGACGGGCTGTGCACGATGTAGCCCCGACCGGATTCGAACCGGCGCTACCGCCTTGAGAGGGCGGCGTCCTGGGCCGCTAGACGACGGGGCCAGAACCACTTGTCGCTCCCCCACCCTCACGGGCGGAGGAGCTGCACTCTACCGAAGGTCACTCTCCGCCCCCGGAGGGGCGGAGCCGAACTCCGTCAGAATCCAGCGTCCGGCATTCTCGCGAATGACCGGTAGCGCTGGGGTACCAGGACTCGAACCTAGACTAACTGAACCAGAATCAGTCGGGCTGCCAATTACCCCATACCCCATTGGCCCCTTGCGGTGCCGGGAGTGAACTTTACCCTCCCGGTGCCGGCAGGCCAAATCGGATCCCCCCGAAACGCCTGTGAGCTGCGGAAACGGGGGCATCCAACGGATCAGACGACAGGCACCACCGGGTTGGTGAGCTCGCCGATGCCCTCGATCCGCACGGTGACCGTATCCCCCTCGACGAGCGGGCTAACCCCGGCCGGAGTGCCGGTGAGAACGACGTCGCCGGGCAGCAGAGTCATCACGTGCGAGATGTACGACACCAGGCCCACCACGTCGAAGACCATGTCCTTCGTGCGGCCGAGCTGGCGTACCTCCATCTCGTCCGGATTGCGGCCGACCTCACACCGGATCTCCAGGTCGGACACGTCCAGACCGGTGGTGATCCACGGGCCGATCGGGCAGAACGAGTCGAAGCCCTTGGCCCGGGTCCACTGCCCGTCGGAGCGCTGGAGGTCCCGAGCGGTCACATCGTTGGCGCAGGTGTAGCCGAAGATGGCGCGTTCGGCGGCGGCCCGGTCGGCGCGGCGCGCCCCCGGCGCCCCGATCACGACCGCCAGCTCCGCCTCGTGCTCGACCTGCTTCGAGAAGATCGGCAGGCGGATGGCGTCCCGGGGGCCGATCACCGAGGTGGAGGGCTTGAGGAAGAGCAGCGGCTCCTTGGGCACGTCGTTGCCGAGTTCGGCGGCGTGGTCGGCGTAGTTGCGACCGACGCAGACGACCTTGCTGGGCAGGATCGGCGAGAGGAGTCGGACGTCGGAGAGGGCCCAGCGGGCCCCGCTGAAGGTGAGGTTGCCGAACGGGTGGCCCTCGATCTCGGCGATGGTCAGGCCCTGCGGCCCGGCCTCCGGTTCGCCTTCGACGGCTCCGAACGACATTCCCTTGGCATGGGCGAAACGAGCGATACGCACCCGGCCAATCTAGCCCCGCCGACCCCTCCACCGGCCAGGACCGGCCGTCAGGTGTGCGCAACCCGTCAGCGCGCGGCACCCTACCGGAGCAGGAGGTGACCGGGGTGGGGTTCCCGACTTCGTACCCGCACGGAGGCGGCTCGCCCCTAGCGTCGGCTCCGGAGGTTCGTTCGTATGCCTGCATCGACACGACACCACAGAGCCCTCGCAGTGTTCGTCCACTGCCTCGGCATCCTCGCCGCCGTGCCAGCCCTGCCGGCAGCGGCGCCGGAGGCGTCGGCGGCGCCGCGGCCACCGGCCGCGACCGCCACCTCACGACCACCGGCCGAGGCGACCCGACCGCCGGATGCCACACCACGCCCCCGGGGCGCCGCGACCCGACCGGGCGTCGCGCCGACCGGGGTGCCGGGACAGACCGCGCACCCACCGGTCGCGGTGGTCGCGCGGGTGTCCGCCGAGCCCACCCCACCGTCGGCGCCACCGGCGGTGGCGCCGACGTCGCGGGCACCGGCGTCGGCGCCCCCGCAGCAGGTCACGGTGGCGGTCGCGCCGGAGACCAGCCCCGCACCGAGGTACCGGATCCAGGTGCGCAACGTGGGCAACGCCCCGGTGGACACCACCGTGCGGCAGGAGCTGCCGCCCGGGTCGTCGCCGACCGCGATCAGCGCCGGTGGCCGGTCCAGCCAGGCGGGCGGGTCCACCACCGAGGTGACGTGGCGGTTGCGACTGCCGGCACACAGCAGCACCACGCTGGGCACCGCGCTCGCCACGACCGCGCCCGGCCAGCCGCTGACCGCGCCGGCCTGCGCGTTCACGAGTGACGGCACCCGGCCGTACGACTGCGCCACGGCCACCTGGAACGCGGCGGCGGCACCGGCGGCCGAGATCGGTCAGGCGCCGCCCTGGCGTCGGTACCCGGTGCTGCTCGCCGGACTGGCGGTCCTGCTGCTGATCAGCGCCGCCCTGGTGTGGGTGTGGCGACGTCGGCGCGCGGGCCGGGTCACCGCCAGCGCGCTTGCCAGCCGGGGCGGACCCGACGGTGGTCGCGGAACGATCTATCCGCGCCCGGCAGCCCCGGGTACGACGGGGCGTCGGCGTACCCCGCCGGTCTGGTTGGTGGTGGGCGCGGCCGTGGCGGTCCTCGCGGGCATCGTCGCCACCGCCGGCTGGACGGCGACCCGGCGGGTCTCGGCGATCGACACGCAGAAGCAGCCCACCAGCGGCGCGTGGACGGGCACCGGTGTCACCGGGCCGGTGGGGGTGCCCCTTCGCGAGTCGGCGTTCGAGTTCACCGTGTACCGGATGTCATGCGGCGCGCCCGGGACGGCCGACGGCGGGGGTGCCGCACCGGCCAACGGTCGGCGCTGCCAGGCCACCGTGGGTGTGCGCAACGTCACCGGCGACCACCAACCCTGGCACGGCCAACTGCAACGGGCGTACCTGCCCGGAGGGCGCTGGGTGAGCACCGACGAGTCGGCCACCCGGGCGGCCAACCTGGGTCGGGACGTCTTCGCCGACCCGATGGCCGCGGGCAGTCGGACGGTGCTGCCGCTTGTCTTCACCGTCGACGGGCGCGACCCACCGCAGCAGCTGGAGCTGCGCAGCGGGGTGTTCTCCGCGGGTGTGCGGGTGCACATGCCCTGACCGGGCGCGCGGGCGGCGGTCGTACCCTGGGGTGCGTGACCGCCGCCCTCGCCCCCGCCGTGCTCGACGTGGCGCGGTGGCAGGCCCGCCGGCGCGCCCACGAGGAGCGGGTGGACGTCTGGTTGACCCCGCACCTGGCCCGCCGGCGGCGCGGCGAGCGGCACCCGGTGGCCGACCTGCGTAAGCGCAACTCAGGCACCTCTCAGAGGTGGGGGGTATGCAAGCGACACGAAGCGGACAACAAGGGCCCGAACCGTTGAGCAGCACCCCCGTCACAAGCTGGCTCCCCCTGTTGGAAGCCCACGAGAAGCGCACGGACTCCCTCACCGCAGGCCACCGCGCCCGCAAGGCCACGAGGGAACGCCACGCGATCGATGACTTCTTGTACGACTACTACGGCACCAGGCCCTCCGTGCTCCGACGCTGGCACCCGGGCGTGGGCATCTCCTTGGAGCCCGGACCGAACGGCCCCGCCCCACACCGACAGTGGCGTTGGTACGCCACTGACGCGGACGGAGTCGTGAGCTTCGACGTCACAGCGTTCCTCGCCGACCGGGGCGAGTCAGTGCGCTTTATCCATCGACTGTTGTCCGCGATCGCGTCGCGACCAGCCTTCACTGGCTGCTTCGGCCTGCATGAGTGGGCAATGGTGTACCGCCAACGTGAACATCGGCATCCACTCCCCCTGCGACTTGGGCAAGAGGGAACTGACGCGGTAGTCGAGTCTCACCAGATCCGCTGCACGCACTTCGATGCGTTCCGGTTCTTCACCCCTGATGCGGTCAGCCTCAACCGGCTCCAACCAACGAGGGAGAGCCAGGTAGAGCTTGACCAGCCGGGCTGCTTGCACGCCTCGATGGACTGCCACAAGTGGGCAACCAAGCTGGGACCTGCGGTTCCAGGGGAACTGGCGCTCGACTGCTTCGAGTTGGCGAGGGACATCCGGCTACTCGACATGCGGGCATCCCCGTACGACTTCTCCTCGTACGGGGAACCGGCAGTAGCCATCGAGACTCCTGAGGGCAAGGCCGAGTACGTCGCGCGGCAGCGCGAGTTCTCACAGCGTGCCGGCCATCTGCGTTCCCGACTGGTCGATGTCTGCGCGGCCTTGCTCGACCCAGTGGAGCCAGCGGCACGGGTGGTATGACCCCTTGAAGGGCTTCACGGGCCAACCCGTACGACCTCGCGGCGCTGGGCTGTCCGCCGATGCGGGTGGAAACTCCGGACGGTCGGGCGGAGTACGCGGCGGCGCAGCGGGCGTTCGCCGACCGGGTCGCGGTGCTGCGCGACCGGCTGCTCGCCGCCGTCCCGGCCCGACCGAAGGCTCGACTCACCCGGCCGTGCGGGTACGCAGACGTCGACGAGCAGGTCGGCCACGGCCGACAGGTCGTCGTCGACGAGCCCGGCTCGGTCCACTCGGTGCGGTGCGACGGGTGATGGAACCTCGCGGTGGCGTGCTGGACGATGAGCCGTCGGCTGGGCTGACACCGTGGGCACGGTGTGGTGGGATATCGCCCATGGTCGAATCGCATGTCCCGGCGTTGGAGATGCTGTGGGAGGCACACGACCCCGGCGACACGCTGGCGGAAAGGTTCGGCTTCAGCGACGGCGAGTCGGCCGGCCGATGGGTTGCCGACGCGCTCGACGAGCACTGGGGTGTTCGGGTCGACTCCTGCGAGCGGATCGTGATGAGCAGCGGCAACGCGCTCGCCTGGGTCGGCACACCGGCCGGACGGATGCTCGCGAAATGGTCGGTGGTGGCCGACCGCTTCCCGCGGCTGGCGGCGATCGCGCGTCTCACGAGCTGGCTGGACGACCAGGGCCTGCCCGTCTCGGCGCCCGTCCCGGCGCGGGACGGCCGCCTTCAGGTCGAGGCCGGTCACGTCTCGATCGGTCTGCAGCGGGTGATCGCGGGCGATCTCCTCGACACCGCCGATCCCGCCCGGGTACGGGCAGCCGGCGCGCTCCTGTCGCGGCTACAGGAGGCGCTGGCCGCCTGCCCGTATCCCGACCCGGATGCCGCCTCCACCGACTCCGTCCCCGCCAAGCCGCTGGCGGCTCGGGTCCTCGACTGGCTCGACACATGCGCCGAGCAGGTGCCAGCGGCCGTCCGCGACACCCTGCGCGCTCTGGTCGCCGCCGCCCCCGCCGACCCGCTGCCACGGCAACTCCTGCACTCCGACTTCCGGGCGGCCAACATTCTGTGCGTCGGAACCGAGATCGTCGCGGTTCTGGATTTCGAGGAGGCCCGGGCCGACCACCGGGTCGTCGAGGCAGCCCGGTCGGCGGTCCTGCTCGGTACCCGCTATCACGACTGGGGCCCGGTGCCGGTCGCGGTGCACGCGCAGTTCCGCGCCGGCTATGAGTCCGTACGCCGCCTCAGCTCGGTGGAGGCGGCGTGGTGGGACATCGTGGTGCTCTGGCAGACCCTGGCCTTCGTGCCCCCCGGCGCCGACCCGACCGGCTGGGGAGCGTCGGCGCTGAGCCAGCTGGAAAAGGGTTGAGGACGAGGCGCGCCGTTGCCGCGTTGGGTCAGCGGCGGCAGCCGATGTCCGCGACGCGGATTCTGGGGAGAGCCCGCGGTCACCACAGCGACAAGCGCCTCGACCCGTCTGATCAGTCGCCGTCGGCGCGGCGGTCGCGTTTGCGCTGGGACTGGCGCTTCTTCTCGGCCAGCCGGCGTTCCTTCGCGCCGCGCGACGGGCGGGTCGCCCGGCGGGGCGGCGGTGGAGGGGCGGCGGCCTCCCGCAGCAGCGCGGTCATGCGTTCGCGGGCCGCCTCCCGATTGGCCAACTGGGCCCGGTGCTCGCTGGCGGCGATCGTCAGCACCCCGTCGACCAGGCGGTTGGCCAGCCGGTCCAGTGCCCGCGACCGCAGCCACTCGGGCACGGCCGGCGAGTTGGCCACGTCGTAGCTCAGCTCGACCCGGGAGTCCGCGGTGTTCACACCCTGCCCACCCGGCCCCGACGAGCGGGAGAAGCGCTCCCGCAGCTCCCCGGCGGGAACGATCCACCGATCGGTCACCCGCAGTCCGTCGTCCACGCCCCGAGGCTAACCCGAGACGACCCGCCGGGGGTCATCGGTGCGGAGTCCTGCTCTGCGTCGGCGACTGGCTGGGCGCCGGCCCGGCGGCTTCCTCGTCGGACCCGACCGCCGCGTACGCCACCGCGCCGAAGAGCAGCAGCGCGATCACCCCGGCCTTCACGGCGGCCCCACGGATCAGCGACCAGGCGCCTCGACGGGCGCCCGGCACCGACTTCCGGACCGTCTGGTAGTCGTTCCACCCGCGTCGTGCCCGGGCGTACGCCGACCCCACCGCACATCCGATGACCAGGCCCACCAGCAGGAGGACCGCGAGAAGAGGACGCTCCACCTCCGCCAGTATCCATACCGACAGTAATATTTCCATGGCCCGATGCCGTCCGGCCGGATATCCGACACACTGCCTGGCAGTCGGCCGTCCGCGCAGGTCAGCCGCCCTTGCCGATGATCGTGTCGGCGGTCTGCTGCACCTGGTCGATCGGGATGGCGAACCCGATGCCGATCGAGCCGCTCCCGTCGATGGTGGCGATGGCGGTGTTGACCCCGACCACCTCCCCACGGGCGTTGACGAGTGGCCCACCCGAGTTGCCGGGGTTGATGGACGCGTCGGTCTGCACCGCGCGGTGCCGGTTGTTGCCCAGCCGCACCTCGCGGTCCAACGCGCTGACGATTCCCGCGGTGACGGTTCCGGCCAGACCGAGTGGCGAGCCCACCGCGAGCACCGGTTCGCCGACACGTGTCGCACCCGGCTTGGCCATGGGCAACGGGGTGAGTCCGGCCGCCGCCGGCACCTTCAGCACCGCCAGGTCGCTGCGCGGCTCCCGGCCCACCACCTCGGCGGCGAACCGGCGGCCGTCGGGCAGCTCGACGGTGACCGGCCCGCCACCGCCTTTGGCGAGGATGTGATCGTTGGTGATCAGGTGCTGCTGGTCGTCCACCGCGAAGCCCGAGCCGGTCGCGGACCCGGCCGACGTGCTGCCGGCCAGCACCGACACCACCCCGGGTACGGTCCGCTCGGCCGCGGTGACCAGTTCGGCCGGCACCGGGGCTGCGGACGCGGCAGCGGGGCCGGGAGTCCCGTCCCGGGCGGCCACCACGCCACCGGCGACGGCGCCCGAGACGGTGGAGAGCGCCACCACGGCCAGCGCGGCGAGCAGCCGTCGAGGCCTGCGCCCGCCCGGGTCACGCTCGGGCGTGTCCCACCACCCGCGCCCGTCCCGGTCGAGTTCCGGTGAGATGAACCAGGGACCGCGCGGTTCGCCCAGTCCGGTCTGTACTGCCATGCGTACTCCTCACGGTCGACGACTGTGGTGCGCGGCGGTCAGGGCAGGCGGGAGAACCAGCGCAGCGAGCCGGCGGCGGCGCCCATCGCGAAGACGAGTCCCAGGCCGATGAACCGTGCCGAGACGTCCTGCCGCTCCGTGCGGTAACCGACCGAGCTGCCGATGTCGTCGTAGACGGCCTTCAGCTCGTCGGTGGTGCTGGCCTCGTGGAACATCCCGCCGGTCTCCTCGGCGACCGCCTTGAGGGTCTGCCCGTCGACCGGCACCTGGATGGGCCGTCCGCCGCGGTCGACGAACCCGGACGGGGTCCCGAAGGAGATGGCGTGCACCGGCACCTCCGCCGTCACCGCCTCGGCCGCCGCTTCCATCGGGTCCATTCCGGAGGTGTTGGCGCCGTCGGAGAGCAGGATGATCCGGGCCGGTGGCGTCTCCTTCGCGGCCTCGCTGTCCAGGCTCTTGACCGCGCCGAGGGAGGTGTTGATGGCCTCGCCGATCGCGGTGCCCTGCACGCCGGTGATCCCCTCGGCGAGCCGGCCGATCCCCTCGTCGAGGGCGTCCCGGTCGGTGCCCGGCGGCACCAGCACGGCCGCGCTGCCGGCGAACGCGACGAGACCCACGTTGAACTCGTCGGGCAGGCCCTCGACGAACCGTCGGGCCGCCTGCTTCGCGGCGGCCAGCCGGTCCGGTTCCACGTCGGTGGCGAGCATCGACGTGGACACGTCCACCGCGACCATCACCGTGGCCCGCTCCCGGGGCACCTGGACCTCGGCGCTGGGGCGGGCGAACCCGACGACCAGCAGGGCCAGCATGGCCAGGAAGAGCCCGGCCGGTACGTGCCGACGCCAGGCGGGCCGCTCCGGCGCCACCCGGTCCAGCAGCCGCAGGTTCGTGAAGCGGACCGCGTAGCGGCTGCGCCCGCGCTGCATCAGCAGGTACGCGCCGACGAGGGCGAGCACCCCGAGCAGCAGCCAGAGTCGCAGCGGCGACTGCCAGGTCACGCGATACCTCCCCGTGCGGGGCCGACCGGCGCGGCGGCCAGTCGACGTTGGGCGTGCACGTGCCGGACGATGTCGGCGCTCCAGTCCCCGTCGGTGCGCAGGGGCAGGTGGGTGGCCCCGCTGCGGCGCAACGACTCGTGGATCTGATCGCGCTGGACGGCGGCCGCCTCGGCGTAGCGTTCGCGCAGCCGGCGGTCCGATGTGCACACCTCGCGGCGACGGCCGGTCTCCGGGTCGACGAGCGTGATCAGCCCGACGTCCGGTAGCTCCAGCTCACGCGGGTCGGTGACCTCGATCGCCAGCACCTGGTGCCGGACGGCCAGTCGGCGCAGTGTGCGTTCCCAGGGCGCCGGCTGGCCAGGGTCGTCGGGCAGGCCGTCGAGGAAGTCGGAGACCACCACGACCAGGCCACGTCGGTTGGCGATCCGGTGCAGCGCGTCGAGACCGTCGGCCAGATCCGGCGGCCTCCACCCCGGTCCGTCGCCGGGCTGGGTGGGACGCGGGGCGGCGAGCAGCGTGCGGAGCAGGGCGAGCAGATGGGTACGTCCGCTGCGGGCCGGGAAGCGGCGTACCCCGTCGGCACGCAGCACCTGGGCGCCGAGGCGGTTGCCGACGCCCGCGGTCAGGAAGCCGACCGCCGCGACCGCGGCCACGGCCAGCTCCCGCTTGTCCAGCTCGGCGGTGCCGAACTCCATGCTGGCGCTGCCGTCGACGAGCAGCCAGGTGGTCAGTTCCCGGTCGGCGTCGACCTGGCGGACGTGCGGCACGGCGGTGCGGGCCGTGACCGCCCAGTCCATCCGGCGGACCTCGTCCTCGCCCGGCCGGTACTCGCGGCTGCCGGCGGGTTCACTGCCCGGTCCGGGCAGCAGGCCGCGGTACTGGCCGTGCAGCAACCCGTTGAGCCGGCGCGTGACGGTCAGCTCCAGGCGACGGACCCGCTGGTCCGGGGACAACTCGGCCAGGCCCGGGTCAGCCGGCGCGATGGTCGCTCGTCTCATGCCGCCGCCAGGTCCGGCGTCTGCTGTGGGTGACCGGTGGCCAGCCGGGGCGGTGGCACCGCCTCGACCAGCCGGCGCACCAGGCTCTCGGCCGACACCCCGTCGGCCACCGCGTCGAAGGAGAGCACCAGCCGGTGGGCGAGGACGTCGACGGCCAGGTCACGGACGTCCTCGGGCAGCACGTACTCCCGCCCCCGCAGCAGGGCCTGGGCCCGAGCGGCGGCGACCAGGCCGAGGGTGGCCCGCGGGCTGGCGCCGTACGCCAACAGCGGGGCGATCTCCGGCAACCCGAAGCGGCCGGGGTCACGGGTGGCGAGGATCAGCCGCACCACGTACTCGGCCAACGCGTGGTGGACGAACACCCTCTCGGCGTGGGACTGGAGGGCCCGCAGTCGTTGCGCGTCGAGCACCGGACGCGGGGTCGGCCGGTCGGTGCTCATCCGGTAGAGGATCGCCAGTTCGTCGGCGTCGCTGGGATAGTCGACGACCACCTTCATCAGGAACCGGTCGCGCTGCGCCTCCGGGAGTTGGTAGACACCCTCGGACTCGATCGGGTTCTGGGTGGCCAGCACCAGGAACGGTTGCGGGACCGGCCAACTGCGCCCGCCGATGGAGACCTGCCGTTCGGCCATCGCCTCCAGCAGCGCCGACTGCACCTTGGCCGGGGCGCGGTTGATCTCGTCGGCCAGCACCAGGTTGGCCATGATCGGGCCCAGTTCGATGTCGAAGGTCTCCTTGGAGGCCCGGTAGATCCGGGTGCCGACGATGTCGGAGGGGACCAGGTCCGGGGTGAACTGGATCCGGGAGAAGGTGCCGCCGACGACCGTCGCGAGAGTCTGCGCGGCCAGGGTCTTGGCCACCCCGGGTACGCCCTCCAGGAGGCAGTGCCCGTTGGCGATCAATGCGGTGAGCAGGCGTTGGACGAGCCGATCCTGCCCGACGATCACGCGTTTGACCTCGAAGAGGGTCTGTTCCAGCTCGACGCCGGTCGGCTCGGGATCGACCGAGGTGGGCATGCTGGCCAGGGTGTCCGAGATGTCCGTCACGGTGCTTGCTTCCCTGGGCGGGGCCTCGGCAAACGTCGGATTGTGCGGCCCGGACCGGCCCGGAGGGGCCGGAACGGGGATGAGTCGCACGCAAGCATGACGATCGGCGCGAGGCGCCGCGAGAACGCCTGATCGACTCGATTTTCCGGAAACCGGGCCGTCCACCTACCCAGGACACCCCGACTTCCCGGACGTCGAGTCGATCAGGCCCAGCACGGCGGCGAGCCGCCCACCGCGGTCGGGCGGTGCGCGGGTGCACAGCATCCGACCCCCGCGCACCGGGCGCGGGGGTCGGGCGTCGGTTCGGTCAGGGCGTGTGGGTGAGCAGGGTGAAGCCCCGGTCGGTCGGCACTCCCGCCGAGTTGCGGGTCTCGATGTAGACCCCGTTGGGTGTGCTCAGTCGCGGTGCTACCCCGACCTCACCACCCGGAGGGATGCAGCAGGAGTCGTGTCGGGAGATGGTGGCCAGGAAGGCGCCCGCCGACACGTTGTAGCCGAACTGCACCTCGTACTGGCCGGGGCCGTACTTGATCACGGTGCCGGTGCCGCGCGCCTTGGTGCCGTTGGCGTTGACGACTGTGAACCAGGTGGCGGCGGCCATCGTGGTGACCCCGCCGGTCTTCAGCGCGGCCTTCGCCGAGCGTGCGGACTCGGCGGTCACCGGCGGCTGGCTGTTCGTTTCACGTGCCGCCGGCTTGACGGCCTCCTGCGGCGCCTTCGCCGACGGCTGGGCGACGGCGATCCCCCCACCGACCAGGGTGAGCGCCAGGACAGCGAACGTGACAGCTGCCGCCTTGCGTCGGAAGGATGTTTCCATGACAGGTCCCCCTTGTGTGACCGTGCGAATTCGGCCGACCCGCGGGGCGGGACGGATGACTGCCCATGAATAGGCGGACGACGACACTGGGGTGCCGGGAAACCTCACTCACTGACAATTGGTGAGATTGATTTCGGAACGATCTACATCCCGTCTGAGCTGGGATTACTACTCAGAGTTGCGTCGCTTAAGTCAGATGGAACGTAGCATCGGAAAAAGCCTAACGTCAATAGTTGATCTCACTTTGTCGACTTGTCAGTCAGCCGTCAGATAATAGTGAAATATGAACGCGTCGCCATTCACGAAACGGTTTCGGCGTACCCACTAGGATCACCGTCATGATCGTCGACGGGCCGCCCGCGCCCACGCCCGCAGCACGGTGGTACCGCTCGGCTCGGCTCGGCACGGTGCTCTGCTGGCTGACGGTCGCGCCGACCGCCCTCTGGGCCGCCGTCCGGCTGATCGGCCTGGACCGAGGGCCGTTGGTGCAGGCGCTCGCCTTCACGCCGTACGTCGCGGGATTCAGCGTGCTGCCGTTGGCCCTCGCACTCGCCCTGCGGCGCTGGTGGCCGGCGGCGGTCGCGGCCCTGACAGCGGTGGCGTTGCTCGGCGTGGTCGCGCCTCGGGCGCTGGACGCCCCGCAGCCCGCGGCGGCCGGGCCGACGGTGCGGCTGCTCACCGCCAACCTGCTCGCCGGTTCCGGCGACGCGGGGACGCTTGTCGAGCTGGTCCGGCGGCACGGGGTGGACGTGCTCACCGTGCAGGAGTTCACGCCCGAGGCGCAGACCGCGCTGGATCAGGCAGGCCTCGACCGGCTGCTGCCACACCGGCAGCTCAACGCGGCGATCGGCACGCCCGGCTCCGGGGTCTACTCGCGGTGGCCGCTGAGCGACGTCGGCCTCCGGCACAACCTCAACGGCTGGGGCTTCACCCAGGCGTACGCGACGGTGGCCGTCCCCGGCGCACCCCCGGTACGGGTCGAGTCGGCCCACCCCTCGGCCCCGTACGCGCTGGACCAGGTCGGCAACTGGCGCGCCGACCTGACCGCGCAACCTCCGGCCACCCCGGACGGTGGCCTGCAGATCCTCGCCGGGGACTTCAACGCCACTCTCGACCACGGTCCGCTACGCGCCCTGCTGCGCACCGGCTACGTGGACGCCGCCGACGCCACCGGCGAGGGCCTGACCGGCACCTGGGGCCCGTACGACGGTGACCTCATCCCACCTGTCACCATCGACCACGTCCTGGTGGACCACCGCATCGCGGTCCGCGCGGTACAGGTGCTCGCCCTGCCCGGCAGCGACCACCGCCCCGTCCTGGCCACCGTAACCCTCCCCACCCCCTAACCCCACCCCCGCCCTCGCCCTTGCCCTCGCCCTCGCCCTCGCCCTCGCCCTCGCCCTCGCGATCTTGCACTTTCTGTTCCGGCGTAAGCGGGCGAAAGCCGCACATCGACAACACAAAGTGCAAGATCGCGAGGGTGTTGGGGTGGGGGTTAGACAGTGGTGGGGGCCAGGCCGTAGGTGAGGGCGTCGATCAGGGCGTGCCAGCTGGCCTCGACCACGTTGGGGTGCACGCCCACAGTCGTCCAGTCGCGGCCGGTGCCGTCGGCCGTCTCCAGCAGCACCCGGGTCACCGCGCCGGTGCCGTGGCTGCCCTCCAGGATGCGCACCTTGTAGTCGGCCAACTCGAAGCTGCGCAGTTGCGGATAGTGCCGGGCCAGCCCCACCCGCAGCGCCTCGTCGAGCGCGTTGACCGGGCCGTTGCCCTCGGCGGTGGCGATCACCCGCTCCCCCCGTACCCGGATCTTGACGGTCGCCTCGGAGACCACCGAGCCGTCCTCGCGATGCTCGACGAGCACCCGGTACGACTCCAGAGTGAACGGTCGAGCCGGGCTGCCCTCCGGCAACTCGGAGCGGACCAGCAGCTCGAAGGAGGCGTCCGCGGCCTCGAAGGACCAGCCGCCGGCCTCCAACTCCTTGACCCGCTTGGTGACCCGGGTCAGCGCCTCCGGACTGTCGGCCAGGTCCAGGCCGAGCTCACGACTCTTCAGCTCGACACTGGCCCGGCCGGCCATCTCGGTCACCAGGATCCGCATGTCGTTGCCCACCACCGACGGGTCCACGTGGTTGTAGAGCAACGGGTCGACCTTTATCGCGCTCGCGTGCAGCCCCGCCTTGTGGGCGAAGGCGGCGGCCCCGGCGTACGCCTGGTGGGTGTCGGGGGCGATGTTGGCGATCTCGGCGATGGCGTGCGAGACCCGCACCATCTGCGCCAGGCAGCCCTCCGGTAGGACCGGCATGCCCAGCTTGAGTTGGAGGTTGGCGACGACCGCGAAGATGTCGGCGTTGCCGGGGCGTTCGCCGTACCCGTTGGCGGTGCCCTGGACGTGGCGGACACCCGCCTCCACGGCGGCGATCGTGTTCGCCACCGCGCAGGAGGTGTCGTTCTGCGCGTGCATGCCGAGCAGCCCGGCGTCGATCCCCAGCTTGTCGGTCAGATCACCGATCACGGCGGTCACCTGGGACGGCAGCATGCCGCCGTTGGTGTCGCAGAGCACCATCCGCTCGGCGCCGGCCGCCAGCGCGGTCTGCACCACGGCGGCGCCGTACGCGGGGTCGTGCCGGTAGCCGTCGAAGAAGTGCTCGCCGTCGACGAAGACCCGCCGGCCCTCGCGGACCAGGTGGCTGACGGTGTCGTGGATCATCGCCAGGTTCTCCGCGCCGGTGGTGCGCAGCGCCCGCACGACGTGCCGGGTGTCGGCCTTGGCGACAAGCGCCACCGCCGGGGTCTGCGCGTCCAGCAGGGCGCGCACCTGGGGGTCGTCGGCGACCGCGACACCTGCCTTGCGGGTGGCGCCGAACGCGACGAGCACGGCGTGTCGCAGGTCCAACTCGGTACGCGCCCGACGGAAGAACTCGGTGTCCTTGGGCACCGCGCCCGGCCAGCCGCCCTCGATGAAGCCGACGCCGAACTCGTCGAGCAGCCGGGCCACCGCCAGCTTGTCGATCACCGAGTAGGTGAGCCCCTCGCGCTGGGCGCCGTCGCGCAAGGTCGTGTCGTAGACCTGGAACGTCATCAGGATCCTTTCTCGGAGCAACAAAAAGACCTCCCGCGGGTGCGGGAGGTCTGCGCGCTCGGCGGAGGGGAGGGCCGGCGCGCTAGGTCGCAATAATCAGGAAGGTGTTGCTCACGGTCGCCACTCTGCCACTCACCGCCGAATGTGGGAAGAACAATCCATATATCGGGACCACTACGGAGGGTGTCGCATGCTTGCCACCCTGCGGGCTCGGCCCGGATCCGCCGCCGGTGATCGGCTTCACACGCTCCCAGGCCGCCCACCGGCCACAACAGTGATGCGGAAGTATCTGGAACGGATCAAGTTACGGCCACCGTGCCGCCTAGAAGGAGGACCTGTGCTCACTGTCGGTGACCGCTTCCCCGAGTACGAACTCACCGCCTGCGTGTCTCTGGACGCCAACAAGGCGTTCGACACGATCAGCCACAAGTCCCACGAGGGCAAGTGGCGGGTGGTCTTCTTCTGGCCGAAGGACTTCACCTTCATCTGCCCGACGGAGATCGCGGAGTTCGGTCGACTCAACGGCGAGTTCGCCGACCGGGACGCACAGGTCCTCGGGGCGTCCGTGGACAACGAGTTCGTCCACTACGCGTGGCGCAAGGACCACCCGGACCTTCGGGAGCTGCCGTTCCCGATGCTCAGCGACATCAAGCGCGAGCTGTCCGCCGCCTGCGGCGTGCTCGGCGAGGACGGCGTGGCCCAGCGGGCGACCTTCATCGTCGACCCGAACAACGAGATCCAGTTCGCCATGGTCACCGCGGGCTCGGTCGGCCGCAACGTCTCCGAGGTGCTGCGGGTGCTCGACGCGCTGCAGACCGACGAGCTGTGCCCGTGCAACTGGAACAAGGGCGGCGACACCCTCGACGCCAACGCCCTCCTCGCCGCCGCCGGGGTCTGAGCATGGGTCTGGACGCGGTCAAGGCGGCCCTGCCCGAGTACGCGAAGGACATCAGGCTCAACCTGGGCTCCACGGTCGGCACCTCGACGCTGACCCCGGTGCAGACCTGGGGCACCGCGCTGGCCTGCGCGGTCGCCGCTCGTAACCAGGTGGTGCTGCGGGAGATCGCGGCCGAGGCGCTCGGGCACCTCGGGCCGGAGGGTGTCGAGGCGGCCAAGGGCGCCGCCGCGATCATGGCGATGAACAACATCTACTACCGGGCCAAGCACCTCATCGGCGACGAGCAGTACGCCTCGATGCCCGCCCGTCTGCGGATGCAGATCATCGCGCGGCCCGGCGTGGACAAGGGCGACTTCGAGCTCTGGTGCCTCGCCGTGTCGGCGATCACCGGCTGCGGTGTGTGCCTGGAGTCGCACGAGAAGACGCTGCGGGCCAGCGGCTTCACCCGCGAGCAGGTGCACGAGGCCCTGCGGATCTCGGCAGTGGTGCACGCCGCGGCGGTCACCCTGGACGCCGAGGCCGCCCTGGCCTGAGCAGGCACGCCCCGACGGGCCGGCACCGCACCTCGCGGCGTCGGCCCGTCGCCGCACCCGCGGCCCGTCGCGGCACCCGCGGCCCGTCGCCGCACCCGCGGCCCGTCGCCGCACCCGCGGCCCGTCGCCGCACCCGCGGCCCTCGGCCGCTCGCCGTTTCCGGTCCCCGATGGCCGGGTAGCTCCTGCGGGGACGACGAACCCGCCTACGCCGAGACGATCGGCGACAGTCAGGAGTGAACGGCATGGACAGGATCGATCCGCACGCCACGCACGCCGGGCCGGACCCGCTGCGCGGCGGTGACCAGGGCGTTGTGGCCGGGGGCGCGCCAGCCGGCACGTTCGACCCCTGGCGGTACCGGGATCAGACCGGGGTGGCCGACGTCGACCTGGTCGGCTACAAGGTCGAGGCCAGCGACGGTGGAGTCGGCAAGATCGACAGTGCCAGCCACGAGGTGGGCGGCAGCTACCTGGTGGTGGACACCGGCACCTGGATCTTCGGCAAGAAGGTGATGCTGCCGGCCGGCACCGTCAACCAGGTGGACCACGACCAGCGCATCGTCTCCGTCGACCGCACCCGGGACCAGATCAAGGCCGCCCCCGAGTACGACGAGAGCAGCCACAGCGACCCGAGCTACCGGGATCAGCTGGGCGGCTACTACGACGAGACGTACGGGGCTCTTCCGCCGGGCACGGCCCGGTGACTGTTCGACCCGACGGCCGGTGGGGTGTTTTCCCCACCGGCCGTTACCGTGTGACCGTGGACGCCATCGACGACAATCACCAGACCACACTGCCCGCCACCTTCAACTTCCGCGACGTCGGTGGCTGTCTCGGCCACGGCGACCGACCCGTACGCCGGGGCCGGCTGTTCCGGTCCGACTCGCTGCACCGCCTCACGGAGCAGGACCGGGACGCGTTCGCCGCGATCGGGATCCGCACCGTCATCGACCTGCGCCGCCCCACCGAGGTGCAGCGGGACGGGCGGGTGCCGGCATATCAGGGGCTCACCTACCGCAACATCCACCCGGAGCACGCCGACTGGGCGAACGTGCCGCACGAGGAGGGTGCCAGCCTGGCCCGCTACCTCGCGGACCGGTACGCCGACCTGGCCCAGACCGGCACCGCCGGGCTGGCCGAGGCGGTCGGGCTGATCGCCGACTCCGCGACCGCCCCGGTGGTGGTGCACTGCGTCGCCGGCAAGGACCGCACCGGCATCGTCTGTGCGCTGACCCTCGCCGTGCTCGGCGTCGACGACGCGGACATCACGGCGGACTACGCGCTCAGCAGCGAGGCGTCGGCCCGATACAGTGCCTGGCTGGCCTCGATCAACCCGGAGGGCGTGGACGTGCCGGCGCCGTTCCTGGCCTCGCCCGCCGAGGCGATGCAGCTCTTCCTCGACGAGCTACGCGAGGGGCACGGCTCGGTCGAGGCGTACCTGCGGCACGCCGGGGTGACCGACGAGCAGCTCGCCGCCCTCCGTGACCACCTGCTCGACGAGCCGACCGGGGCGTAGGGGCTGGTCGGGGCCCGACCACGTGGGTCCGGCCGCGCCGGCCCCGCCCGAAGGGGCGGGCCGGGCCGGCCCCGACCCACCGAGGACCCCCGGCACCCAGCCGGACACC